>UQZU01000007.1 GCA_900545665.1 uncultured Collinsella sp. | reverse complement strand
CGCGCATAAAGAAAGCCTCCCATTTCTCATGTCCAAGAAATGGGAGGCAGTTCATCCTCACGATAGCGGGCTTTTTGCTGCCATGTACCGGGATTCGAACCCAACAGGGCGCGGAGCCGAGGAAACGCACTTACGCTTCGACCCTAACAAGTGATTAACTTAGTCCCTAGCAATACGATATCTGAAACGTCCGTATCGAAAAACATTGCCTGGAGACAGCTCCGTCTCCATTAGCCGTGATGTTGACAAGCTTTCTTATCAATCGCACGCCTTGAAAAATTATCCCAACTTCAAAATCGCTGTGAGTTCCGAGGGTGCCGGGAAACAGCACATTCCCTCAACTCGCACCCTGCACACAGCATAAATACCTCCGATCCGTACATCGATAAAACAGCGCCGTGTGTAGTCCAGTTCCCTGGTCTCGATTTGTAAACTTGTTGGCGAAGTCCAGGCATACGCTGCAAACAACTTGCGAACATCCCATGCGGGGGCATCGTCCCTCTCAGCTTCATGAGTCACGAAGGGAAAGAGGTCTCCGACTCCGGCCCCATCGCCCGATTTACAAACCCAAGACTCGTAGCCGGCCCTCACGCCGTACTCACGACCATCGCGCAACAGAGACAAATCCAGCTCATTCTCATGGAATCGAATATCGATCTCTTCAAAATCCCCGAAAATGCAACGATGAATGCCCTCGAGGCGTAATGAACTCAAACGTCCGCCAGAAGCCAACCCAAGTGGCACGGGAATGCTATCGAAGTCACGTTCGGAAGCCACTGTCTCCCGAACACCAGACTCTTTGAACAGTACCTCATACAGTGGATCAAGCAGCGCCTTACTTCCTGTCGTGGAACTCGAGCAGGCGATGACAAGGCCATCTGTGGGCCGTATGTAGCACAGCTGCCCAAAAAGGCCAGAGCATCTGAACCCGCCACGCCGGCACATCCAGAACTGGTATCCATAGCCATTGCTGTCTTCAGTCGCCTCAGACGGATAAAAGGGGCTCGTTTCCATCTGAATCTTCGTCGCCTCGGCAACCCATTCCGCGGGAATGATCTGTTCCCCACGCCACTTGCCGCCATCCAGCAAACATTGACCAAACTTAGCCAAATCCGGTGTCGAAAGGTGAAGACCAAAACCTCCGGTCGTATGACCGGCTTGATCCTCTTCCCACCACCAACTTCTAATGCCTAACGGCGTAAACAAACGTTCGGCGAGATAATCGGATTCTTTCACTCCACTTATGCGTTGCACGAGCATGCTCAATAAATGTGAACACAGCGAATCGTAGTGAAAGACCTCGCCAGGCTTCCAGTCAAACTCACGATGAAGAACCTCATGTGCCCAGTCGTCTCCCGCGCCAATATACGAAAGGTCACTCTCCTGCCCCATCGTCATAGTCAGCAAATTGCGAACCGTCACATTGTGAAAGCGCTCATCCGCAATCTCGCCTTCATATTCCGGGAAGTATGAAATCCAGCGATCGGTCAGCGACAGCCGTCCTTCATTCACCAACATCCCGACAGCAACCGAGGTGAAGGACTTAGTCACAGAATAGAGCGGGTGAACGTGTTCGAGGGCGAACGGCGCAGCCGCATGCTCGAAGACGACTTCACCATCTTGTCGGACCACGACTGAGCGGACTTCCACACCTGCGGACCTCCACGCCGCAAGGCATGCCTCGCCCATCTTATTGTCAAAGATAATATCAGGCACCCTCAACCACTGCCTCTCGAACGAAATCAGTACAAGACGAGGTCGCCCTCGGCGCTTATCCAAGGACGACCTTGTCAGATTGCTGGCGCGCGGGGAAATACTTGTTCCGCGGCTCCACTTCTTCGGCTACTTTGCAGCCTCTACCGCCGGCACGTCCTCCTTGTACGTCGCATACGTAAGCAGGAATGAAATCACGCTGGAAACCACGATGGCTATGATTACGTAAATCAGATAGCTCGCGCCCATTGCGCCGGACGGATCAATGAAGCCCGGGAAGGCGCAGAAGCCGCCGCCGGTGAAGGCGAACATCTTGGTACCAAGAGCACCGATGATTAGGCCGCCGGGCACAGAGGCGATGCAGCTCATGACAAAAGGCTTCTTGCGCGGAAGGGTCACGCCGTAGATGCAGGGCTCAGTGATGCCAAAGAAGAAGCCCGAGATGAACGCCGGCCATGCAAGCTGCTTGAGCTTTACGTCCTTAGTCTTCAGAAGAATGGCAAGGACGGCAAGGGACTGAGCGTACGAGCAAACCATGTACGGCGCCATGACAATATCCCAGCCCTGGGAGGCAATGTTCACCAGCATGAGAGCAATGACACTCCAGTGGAAGCCGAAGATGACCATAGGCTGCCAAATGGCAGTAAGCACGATGCCGCCGAGCGCGCCGCCGATGACAGGCAAGCTGTAGAGGGAGTTAAACAGCAGGCTCATGAGGTTCGTGATCAGGGTGGCAATCGGGCCAATAATCAAATAGGTAGCGGGGACCATCACAACGAGTACGCATGTAGGCACAAAGAAGAACTTTACATACTCAGAGAAATGCTTGCGGCACCACTTCTCCAGCTTTGCCGCGAACCAAACAGAGATGATAATCGGAATGACAGAGCTCGTATAACCCGAAGACGGCATGATGACGGGTATGCCGAGGAAAGTCGTGTAGTAGTTCATGGCAAAGGGAGTGCCGGCAAGCACCGTTCCCAAAACATCGCCCGATGTGATGTTGACCATCGCCGGATACGTAAGTGCGATACCGAGCGTCATGCCGACGAACTCACTACAGCCAAACTTCTTTGCCGCGGTATAGCCAAGGATGATCGGCAGGAAGTAGAAGAAGCCGTCACCAGCCGCATATAGAATCTGGTACAAGCCGTCTGTTGCCGTAATCCATCCGAGGGCGACGAGAATACTCAAAACGCCCTTGATCATGCCCGCGGCACACAGCACCGCAAGAATCGGCTGGATTACGCCTGAAATAGTATCGATAAGGGCACTAACAAGGTTTCCTTTCTTGACGGGCTCACCATCAAGATTAACCTCGCCCAGCCCCTCGACACCAGAAGCGGCAACCGCAGCATCGTAAACATCCTCAATCACATTGATGCCGACAACAACCTGATACTGGCCATTCGCGTTGATTACTTGAATGACGCCTTTATGAGACTCAATTGCCTTAGTATCGGCCTTCGCATCGTCTCGCAGCTTGAAACGTAGACGCGTCATGCAGTGCGAGATGCTCAGGATGTTTTCCTTACCGCCGACGAGGCCAACTACGTCCTCGCCGAGCTTGCGATTTGCAAGCTCTTTGCTTTCGCTCATGGTTTTCCTCCCATGCGACCTGTCCAAGGTCGGCCGCCCGCCATCATTCACAAAATTGATTTCCGATACTAGTGGAGTTCTGGCCAGAACTCCTTATTCGCCTCAATGAGATCGTCGAGGATCTTCTTTGCAACGGAGGCAGAGGGGACCGTCTTCGAAAGCGTCAGCGCCTGCCAAAGCTCCTGATAGGAATGGTCGACCCAAGCAGACACTGCAAGCTTTTCGACCGAGACCTGTTCCTCCATAAGTCCTTTCTGGAATTGCGGAATCTCACCTTGGCAAATTTTCTCGTAGCCGTCGCTGCCGACGATGCAGGGAATCTCGACCATAGCCGTTGGGTCAAAATTGGACACAGCCCCGTCGTTGGGAACAATCAGCGAGAAACGTTCGCGGGTGTTCTCTGCCAAAGCGCGAGCGAGATCGACAATGTACTCAGCGTGGGTATCCGGCTTAAGGCCGAAACCCTCAGACGTGCCCTTTTCGATAATCTGGCGCGCGGTGCCGAAGACGCGTTTCTCGCGACCCTCACGGACCTCGTCGGTGCGGGTGTGGTTGGGGTCGGTGTGCTCAACCACATAGTCCGGGAAGAGATAGTACTTGAGGTAGGTGTTCGGGATGGTATTCGGATCGAGCGCGTAAACATCCTTAGCCTTACGGAACGTCTGGTCCCAAGACGCATCGACGAATTCAAGGCCGGAATCCTCGCCGGCATAACCGTTTTTAGCCATTTGGGCCTTGATAGTGGGCATAAGGTCATTGCCAGCACGGTCGTGAATCTTTGTCCACCAGCCAAAGTGATTGAGGCCGTAGTAGCCGACAACGAGGTCGTTGTGGTCCTTGAGACCACACATCTGAGCCATGATATCCATCAGGGCTATTGGCATATCGCAAATGTTGATGATCTTTGAATCCGGGCGAAGACGGCGTGTCGCCTCAGCAACGATCGCCGCGGGGTTGGAGTAGTTGAGCATCCATGCGTCGGGACTGTATTTCTCCATGTAGTCAAGGATCTCGAGTACACCGCCGATGGAGCGCAGCCCATAAGCAATGCCACCAGGACCGCAGGTCTCTTGGCCAAGAACGCCATAGCGCAGGGGGATCTTCTCGTCCTTATCGCGCATAGCGTACTTGCCAACGCGAATCTGGGCAAGTACAAAGTCGATGCCTGTGAAGGCCTCCTCAGGGTCGGTCGTATAGCTGAAGGTTACCTCTGGAGCATTCTCCTTGATGTAGATGGCACATGCCTTGGCAATTGTCCCCTGACGCTCGGCATCGTTGTCATAGAGCGTAATCCTATTGATGGGGAACACATCGCGCTTCGCGAGAAGTGTCAGAACAACGCCCGGCGTATAAGTGCTTCCGCCTCCCGCGATAGTAACTGCATAACTCTGCTTTGCCATTGCAATCCTCCTGTCTAGACATGTACTTGACGACTTGAATTATATGCTCAGTGATTTGCTATCTGTCTAGACATGTTAAGCATACGGGCGAACGGTTGATTTATGGCGGTAAGCGGCAACTTTAAGTGTCTCCACTTCCTATAATTGGTAGAACCGGATAATCGCGCCGATTCGACGCATTCCGTACAACCTCAATAAGGAGAGCATTTTGGCAAGGATCCTGTACAGTGAAATTTACCGAAGCCTACGAAAGCGGATTGTCGAAGGCAAGCATCCCGCAGGATCGCTCCTTCCTTCCGAACAAAATCTTTCCAAAGAGTTCTCCTGCTCTCGAATGACGGTGCGCAAGGCTATCTCGCTTCTCGCAAATGAAGGTCTAGTTCAGTCCATTAAAGGCAAGGGAGTCCTCGTAATCGAGACGTCACCTGCAGGCACCAGCAAAGAGGGCGCATTCACCATAAGCGACCTTTCTTCGTTCAGCGAATCGGCACACGCGATCGGAGCAATTCCAACGTCAAAAATCGTCTATTTGGAACACGTAAGCACCAATAAGTGTCTAGCTCAATTGACGGGATTTCCCGAAGGAGAAGACCTTACGCATTTGAAGCTCGTCCGCATGCTCGACGATAAACCGGTCGCTGTCGACCGCCACTACTTCCTAACTTCCTCCGTCCCCGGCCTAAACGAGCAGAATGCCACCCTGTCGCTCTTCCATTACATCGAGGATGAGCTAGGGCTCACCATTGCCGTGAGCAAACGAACGATAACACTCGCCCAGCCCGACACTGAGGACTGCCGGTTGCTTGACATCGATCCTTCTTCGTATCTGGCGGTCGTAACCAGCCAGACATTCGACTCAACCGGAACTCAATTTGAGTATATCGAGGCGCGTTATATTCCGAGCATCTTCCATTTTCACGACACGGCAACGCGCACACCCCTACCCTAATAAACGACACGAACGGACGCCGCCCTAGTGAATTTGTTCAACAAAAAAGCCGGGGCCCGCGTAATGCGGGCTCCGGCTTTCAACCGTAACGGTATGCTGTCCCAGTCCTACACATAGAACAGAATGTCGTCGTAGGTCGGGACCGGCCAGTAGTCGGCGGCCACAATCTCCTCCATGGCATCCACGGCGGCGCGCAGCGTATCCATAGCGGGAACGACCTCGTGTGCATACACGTTGGCCTGCTCCTGGCCATCGAGAGCCTCGGCCTTCTGATGCACGGCATCGAGCGCCTTGATGGAGTCGTTGATGGTGGTGATACCGTTGCAGAGCTTGTTGAGCGTGTTCTGCTCGCACTGCATGGCGGCCTCGGCACCGGCGGCACGAATAGTCTCAAGGCCCTTAGCGACCTTGGTGGCATAGGCGGTAATGACCGGGCGATAGGTACGACGCGCCTCGCGAACCATCGTGGTGGCCTCGATGTTCATGAGCTTGTTGTACTTCTCGAGCTTGCAGTCGTAGCGGCACTGAGCCTCGGCCTTGGTCAGGACACCCGTCTCCTCAAAGAGCGCGATGGCCTTATCGGAAACAAAGGCGGGCAGGGCGTCGGCCGTGGTCTTGTTGTTGGCAAGGCCGCGCTTCTCGGCCTCAACGGGCCACTCGTCGGAGTAGCCATCGCCGGAAAAGAGGATGCGCTGGTGGTCGGTCAGGACCTTCTTGCAGTACTCGAGCGCAGCGTCCTGGAACTCATCCTCGGGCGTACCCTCAAGCGCGTCGGCGAAGGACTTGAGCGACTTGGCCACGGCAGCATCGAGCACCAGGTTGGAGTCGGAGACGTTCTGCTCGGAGCCGCAGGCACGGAACTCGAACTTGTTACCGGTGAAGGCAAACGGGGAGGTGCGGTTGCGGTCGGTGTTGTCCTGCATCAGCTTGGGCAGGGTATCGGCGCCCAGGTCGAGCACGCCGCGCGTGGCATGGACGGAAGCCTTGCCATCGATGATCTTCTCGACGACCTCGGTAAGCTGGTCGCCCAGGAAGATGGACATAATCGCCGGAGGAGCCTCGTTGGCGCCCAGACGATGGTCGTTGCCGGCCGAGGCAACAGAGGCACGCAGGAGCTCCTGATAGTTATCGACGGCCTCGATCACCGCGGTGAGAAAGACGATGAACTGCAGGTTGTCGAGCGGGGTGTCGCCCGGATCGAGCAGATTCTCGGACTCGGTGCCAAGCGACCAGTTGTTGTGCTTGCCCGAACCGTTAATGCCCTCGAAGGGCTTCTCGTGCAGCAGACAGACCAAGTCGTGGCGGGAGGCGATGAGCTTCATCTTCTCCATCATGACCAGATTCTGGTCGATGGCCTCGTTGACTTCGCCATAGACCGGTGCGAGCTCATGCTGGCAGGGAGCAACCTCGTTGTGCTTGGTCTTGGCGGGAATGCCAAGCGCCCACAGTTCATCGTCCAGGTCCTTCATATAGGCCGAGACGGTGGGGCGGATAGCGCCAAAGTAGTGCTCCTCGAGCTCCTGGCCCTTGCAGGGAGCAGCACCAAAGAGGGTGCGGCCGGTGATGACCAGGTCCTTGCGCTTGCGGTAAGCGTCCTTCTTGATCAGGAAGTACTCCTGCTCGTCACCCACGGAAGGAACGACCTTCTTGGGGGTCTTGCCAAACAGCGCCAAAACGCGCTTGGACTCACGCGAGAGCGCGGTCATGGAGCGCAGCAGCGGGGTCTTCTTGTCCAGGGCCTCGCCCGTGTAGGAGCAGAAAGCCGTGGGGATGCACAGGACATCGTCCTTGATAAAGGCGGGGCTGGTGGGGTCCCAAGCGGTGTAGCCACGGGCCTCGAAGGTAGCACGCAGGCCGCCGTTGGGGAAGCTCGAGGCATCGGGCTCGCCCTGGATGAGGTTCTTGCCCGTAAACTTGGTAATGGCGGTGCCGTCGTGGTTGGGCTCCAGGAAGCTGTCGTGCTTCTCGGAAGTAATGCCCGAAAGCGGCTGGAACCAGTGCGCGTAGTGCGTCGCGCCCTTGGAGATGGCCCAGACCTTCATGGCGTGGGCAACGGCGTTGGCCACATCCAGGTCGAGCGGCTCACCGTCCTCGAGGGTTGCAGCAAGGCGCTTCCAAATGTCCTTGGGGAGGTAGTCCTTCATGACTTCCTCAGAGAACACCATGGTCCCGAAGCGGTCAGTAAGATCGGCCATACGGAACTCCCTTCGTATCGGCACCGCGTGAGAAGCGGTGTTGATTACTAACGAACGAGTCATAGATTAGGCTCGTCGTGTTTCCGCGACATTACCGTTATGTTGCTGTCACGAAACCAATCAATGAGGTTACCCTATCGAGGCGGCGTTGCCACCCTCAACAGCCAATCAACTGTATAAATTGCAGACCTCTCCCCATAGTTTAAGGGTAGTCAATTTGGGGCGGGGCTTTCTTAACTGGTATTTCGCATCAAATACCATTCAATATAGCCCCATCTTAGATTGACTACCCTGTTATAGGAAATGCCGATAGCGAAGCATTTTCGATTGGTATCCCCAAATAGCGAGAGAAACTCCACCTTAGCGCAGTGGTGCTGTAGAATCCTTGCAACAAAACATCGCACCCAGGCATCTAAAGGAGCACGATATGCGCGTCGACGAGGTTTTTAAGCAGGCAGCATCCCAGGGCACCGCACCCGTTTCGTTTGAGATGTTCCCGCCCAAGGGCGAGCTAACCCTCGACACGGCTCGCGAAGTGGCAGGCAATCTGTGCAAGCTTTCACCGAGCTTTGTCTCGGTCACCTGCTCGGCCGGCGGCTCGGGTAACGGTGCCACCACCGCCCCCATCGCGCATATGATTTCGAGCGAATTCGATACACCCTCGGTAGCGCATCTCACCTGCGTGGGCCGCACCCACGCCGACATCGCCGCCAAGATTGACGAGTATCGCACCGCCGGCGTTGAAAACATCCTGGCCCTGCGTGGTGATCTTCCCGCTGGCGCGACTGAGGACGACAAGCCCGCCTCGGACTACGCCTACGCCCGCGACCTCATCCCCGAGCTCGTCGACGCCGGCTTTTGCGTGGGCGCCGCAGCCTACCCCGAGGGCCACATTGCCTGCGAGGACCTCAACGTCTCGGTCGAGCACCTCAAGCAAAAGCAAGATGCCGGCGCAAGCTTCTTTGTGACGCAGCTCTTTTTTGACAACGAGTGCTTCTACCGCTTCCGCGAGCTTGCCGACAAGGCCGGCATCACCGTGCCCATTACCGCGGGCATCATGCCGTTTATGGGCAAGTCGCAGATCAGCCGCATGGTCTTTATGTGCGGCGCATCGCTGCCCTCCCCCGTCATCAAGATCCTCGCCAAGTACGAGAACGACCCCGAGAGCCTGCAGGCAGCCGGTGTAGATTATGCTGCTCGTCAGCTTTGCGACCTTAAGGAGCACGGCGCCGACGGCCTGCACCTGTACACTATGAACCGTCCTGCAATCGCCGCGACCATTATGGAGCGCCTGGGGTAATGGAAAAACCGCACGTCGATACAACCGTTGTTGAAGTGCCGGCCGACCTTGCGTCGCCGGCGCTTTACCGTATCGACGCTGCCCACCACCCTCGTGTCGACCGTGCCGAGATGCTGCGGTATCTGGGCTACGGCGGCCAGCAGATTGAGCCCGAGCTGTCACGACGAATTGAGCTTGTGGTCGAGCGCCTAGAGCTGGATATCGAGCCCCGCGGCGTGCGACGCGTGTTTGCCGTCGATGCCACGGGCGTCGACGAGCAGGGCGAGCCCAGCATCCGTCTGGTTGGCACCAACGTTGAGTTGCGAGGTCGCGATATCTATCGACATCTCAAAGATGCCCGCTTTGCCGCGCTCATGGCATGCACCCTCGGGATGTCTGCCGAACGCCGTCTGCGAACCACCGGAACCCAGCAACCCCTGGAAGGCGCCGTGCTCGACGCCGCATGCTCTGCCTATGTAGAAGCCGCCGTCGAGCAGATGGACCAGCAGGTCAAGGCTGCGGCCGCTGCACACGGGCTCGCCGGCAACTGGCGCTTCAGTCCCGGCTATGGCGACTGCCCGCTCTCTGCCCAGCGCTCGATCGTGGATGCACTCAACGCCACGCGCCTCATTGGACTTACCGTCACCCCCACCAGCCTGCTCATGCCCACCAAGAGCGTGACCGCGGTGATCGGTCTGTTCGACGGCGAAGTCCACGACGCCCAGAGTCGCCCCACCTGCAATATCTGCCGCATGCGTGAGCACTGCCGCTTCCGCGCCGCCCACACCACCTGCTATTCCAGCCATTAGGAGCTCATCGATGTTTACTCCGCTTATCACCCATGATCTGGACGGCGCCGCGCTGGCGGCGCCCGTTGATGCCGCACGCCGCAATGGTACTGCATACAAGACGCGCACGATCGACGACCTTCGCATTAAGGACGATCGCCTGCGCGCCGCCATCGAGGGCACGGGGCACCTGCTGTTCGACGGCGGCATGGGCACCATGCTGCAGGCGGCCGGCATGAAGGCCGGCGCCCTGCCCGAGCTGCTCAACTTTGAGGAGCCCCAGGTCATTACCGATATTCAGCGTCAGTACGTCGAGGCCGGCTGCGACGTGATCACCGCCAACACCTTTGGTGCCAACGCCCACAAGCTCGACGGTGCCGCCACCGTGGCAGATGTCTTTGCCGCCGCCGTCGCCTGCGCCCGCGCGGCCGGTGCCCGCTACGTCGCTGGCGACATCGGCCCCATCGGTGCGCTGCTTCGCCCCTTGGGTACTCTGAGCTTTGACGAGGCCTATGACCTCTTTGCCGAGGAAGTGTGCGCCGGCGTCGATGCGGGCGTGGACCTCTTTATTATCGAGACCATGACCGACCTTGCCGAGATCAAGGCCGCCGTCCTCGCCTGCCGCGAGAATTCCGACCTGCCCGTCTTTGCCACCATGACCTTTGAGGAAGACGGCCGCACCTTCTTGGGCACGAGCCCCGAGGTCGCCGCCATCACCCTCGACGCCATCGGCGCCGACGTCCTGGGCATCAACTGCAGCCAGGGCCCGGCCGAGCTCCGAGGACTCGCCGCGCGTATGCTCACCGTCACCGACAAGCCCGTTATGGTGCAGGCCAATGCGGGACTGCCCCACGTGGACGATGACGGCAACACCGTCTTTGATATCCAGGCACCCGAGTACGCCGAGGCCGTCGCCGGCATGATTGAGGACGGCGTGAGCGTCGTCGGCGGATGCTGCGGTACCACGCCGGCACACATGGCGGCCTTGCGCACGCTTATCGACAACCACACGCCCAGCCCGCGCCACCGCAAGCCCAGCATGTCGGTCACGAGCGCCCAGACGGTCGTGGACCTTCCCTGCGACGGCCACAAGATCGCCGTCATCGGTGAGCGCATCAACCCCACCGGCAAAAAGCGCCTGCAGCAGGCTCTGCGCGACGGCGACCTGGACTACGTCGTGAGCCAGGGCATCAGCCAGCAGGAGCAGGGCGCCGACATCTTGGACGTCAACGTGGGCCTGCCCGAGATCGACGAGGTCAAGGTCATCCAGCAGGCCACCGAGCAGCTCCAGGGCTCCACGCTGCTGCCGCTGCAGATCGACTCCACCGACCCCGCCGCCGTCGAGGCCGCCGTACGTCGCTACGCCGGCAAGCCCATCATCAACTCGGTCAATGGCAAACAGCAGATCATGGATGAGATCTTTCCGCTGGTCGCCCACTACGGCACCAACGTTGTCGGCCTTACGCTCGACGAGGGCGGCATCCCCGATACCGCCGAGGCCCGCTTCGCCATCGCCGAGCGCATCGTGGCCGAGGCTGCCCGCTACGGCATCGGCCCGGACCGCATCCTCATCGACTGCCTGGTCATGACCGCCTCGACCAACCAGCGCCAGGCTGAGCAGATTCTACGTGCCATGTCCCTGTGCAAGGAGCGCCTGGGCGTCAAGTGCGCGCTCGGCGTGTCGAACATCAGCTTTGGCCTGCCCGCCCGCCCGCTGCTGGGCTCGGTCTTTTTGGCCGCCGCCTTTGGTGCAGGTCTGGACGCCCCCATCATGAACCCGGGTTCCAAGCGCTTTATGGATACCGTCTACAGCTATCGCGTCCTGAGCGTTGAGGACGAGGGCTCGACCGGATACATCGAGCGCTACGCCGGCTGGACCGATCCGTACAAGATCGCCGCGAACCCGGCGGCCGCTCAGTCGGCATCGAGCGATGCCGCGCCTGCCGCAAGCACCACCGCAAGCGCCGATGACGACCCCATCCGCCACATGGTCGTCTCGGGCCGCAAGGGCGAAATCGCGGCCGAGACCGAGCGTCTGCTGGCAGATCACGACGCCATGGACCTCATCAACAACCACTTTATCCCCGCCCTCGACGAGGTTGGCGTCCTCTTTGACCAGGGCAAGTTCTTCTTGCCGCAGCTCATGGCCTCGGCCGAGGCCGCGCGTGTGGGCTTCGACACCATCAAGCGCCTGATGCCCGCCGGCGAGATTGCCGACAAGGGCAAGATCTGCGTGGCCACCGTCAAGGGCGACATCCACGACATCGGCAAGAACATCGTCAAAATGCTGCTCGATAACTACGGCTACACCGTCTTTGACCTAGGCCGTGACGTCGACCCGCAGGAGGTGCTCAGGACCGTACAGGAGCGCGACATCAAGCTCGTCGGCCTCTCGGCGCTTATGACCACCACGGTCGTCGCCATGGAGGAAACCATCAAGCTGCTTCATGCCGAGGTGCCGGGCGTCAAGATCATCGTGGGCGGCGCCGTGCTCACCCCCGAATACGCCAAGCAGATCGGCGCTGACTACTACGCCAAGGACGCCGCCGAGAGCGCACGCATCGCCGAAGAGGTCTTTGGGCAGTAACACAACGGAAACAACCGAGCATCAAAACGTGCCGCATGCGCCACTTGGCACGTGCGGCACGTTAGAATAGACAAGACTATGCTCGTTTTGGCAGATAGGAGCGCAAGGATGGCGATCACGCCCGCAGAAATCGCGGAAACCCGCGGCATGGTTGAGGAGCAGAACCTCGACATCAGGACCATCACCATGGGTGTTTCGCTCATGGGTTGCGGCGACGAGAACCTCGACCGCATGTGCACGAAGATCTACGACCACGTGACGCACACGGCTGAGCACCTGGTCGAGACCGCCGAGAACCTCGAGCGCGAGTACGGTATCCCCATCGTCAACAAGCGCGTCTCCGTCACCCCGGTGGCGCAGATCGCCGCGTGCTGCAAGGATGAGGACCTCACCCCCATCGCGCATGCCCTCGACCGCGCGGCCGAGACGCTCGGCATCGATTACCTGGGTGGCTTCTCCGCACTCGTTCAGAAGGGCATCGGCGACGCCGACCGCCGCGTCATCCAGTCCATCCCGCAGGCGCTCGCCACCACGAGCCGCGTCTGCTCCAGCGTCAACGTCGCCAGTCTGCGTGCCGGCATCAACATGGACGCCGTACTCATGGCTGCGCAGACCATCATCGACGCCGCTAAGCTCACGGCCGACCAGGACTCCGTCGGCGCTTCCAAGTTTGTCTGCTTTGCCAATATGGTCGAGGACTCCCCGTTTATGGCGGGCGCCGTCCACGGCGGTGGCGAGGCCGACGCCGTCATCAACGTAGGCGTTTCGGGCCCCGGCGTTATGGCCGCAGCCCTGGAGACGCTGCCCGATTCCGCATCGATGATGGAAGTCGCCGAAAAGATTAAGCAGACCGCCTTTAAGATCACCCGCGCCGGCGAGCTCATGAGCCGCGAGGCCGCCCATCGCCTGGGTGTCGAGAAGGGCATTGTCGACCTGTCGCTGGCTCCCACGCCTGCCATCGGCGACTCCGTCGCGCGCATCCTCGAGATTATCGGCGTGGGCACCTGCGGAGGCCCCGGCACGACCTGCGCACTCGCCATGCTCAACGATGCCGTCAAGAAGGGCGGCGTCATGGCCAGCTCCAGCGTGGGCGGACTCTCGGGCGCCTTTATCCCCGTGTCCGAGGATGCCGGCATGATCGCCGCGGTCGAGGCCGGCGCGCTTTCGCTCGAGAAGCTCGAGGCTATGACCTGCGTATGCTCCGTCGGCCTGGACATGATCGCCATCCCCGGTGACACCCCGGTCGAGACCATCGCCGGCATCATCGCCGACGAGATGGCTATCGGCGTCATCAACAACAAGACCACGGCCGTCCGCGTGATTCCCGCCATTGGCAAGGGCGTGGGTGACTGCGTCGAGTACGGCGGCCTGTTTGGCCGTGCACCCATCATGCCGGTGAACCCCAACGCCGGCACCGTGCTTGCCCACCGTGGTGGACGCTTCCCGGCACCGCTGAACTCGCTCAAGAACTAGCTGAGGGGGACTGGCGAGGAGCCCCGGGGAGGGCAAATATATAAGGTCGCCTGCTCGGACAGTCCTGACTCGCACGGAGAGCACATTAAGTGCTCTCCGGCTCGTGCGGAACTCGCGATCGACCTTATATATTTGCCCTCCCCGGGGCTCCCGCACATCGGGATCTCAGTTGAGTTCTATCCCGGTTGCAGTTGCTTCGCTCCTGCACTACATGGTCGATACGGCGGTTTGGCGTTGGATCGGTTCTTTCTGATATATGCTGGTTGCGGCTCTTCTTTTGGGAGGAGTCGCTTTTTTGTTGCTAGGAGGTTGGCCCGTGGTTGATGGGGATGCTCGCTCTGAGCTGCTTTCTGCTGATTGGAATGGCGAATGGATGCGCTTGCAGGCTGGTCGGCGGCGGGCTGATGATTCTTTTGAGTGGGATAAGCGGGCTCGGCATTTTCGGCCGCTTGAGACTGCTCCGTATGCCCGGGACTTTATGAAGCTGTTGGCGTTAAAGCCTGGTGAATCCGTGCTGGATATGGGGTGTGGGGCTGGGTCGATTGCTATTCCGCTTGCTCAGGCTGGGCATTCCGTGATTGCTGCCGACTTCTCCCCTGCTATGTTGGGCACGCTTGATGCTGGCATTGAGTACTATGGGCTCGAGGATTGCATTACACCGCTTGAGCTTGCTTGGGATGATGACTGGGATTTGGTTGGACCGGTCGCGAAAGCGGTAGATGTTGCCTTTGCCAGTCGCTCTGTCACCACGACCAACCTAAAAGGCGCGCTTGCCAAGCTTGATCGAACGGCTCGTCGGCGTTGTGCTGTCACGATGGTCGCCAACTCCAGCCCGCGCTATGACCTGCACCTGATGAACGCCATCGGTGCCTCGGTTACCTGCAGTAATGGCTTTGTGTATGCCTTTAATATCCTCATTCAGATGGGTGCCCTGCCGCAGGTTACGTACTTTGAATCGCCTCGTCGCGATACCTTCGATAGCCTTGAGGCGGGCGTGGTGGACTTCTCCCGCATGCTCGAGCACGGTAACGAGGATAAGATCGACCGTCTGCGCGACTACGTCGCTCAGCATATGATTGAGAATCCCCATGCCGGCGACCCGGGGTCCAAGGGCGTGCCGCAGGGGCGCTACATGCTCGACCACGTCCGCAAAGTCCGTTGGGCGTTTATTGCATGGGAGCCGGTCTCTTCGGGCCGTCCATAGACCGCTTTCGGCCGCCGTACACGTCCGCCTGTAACCCGCGCTGTTCTCCCGCTCGGCATCCGCATTCTTTTTGAACTGGGCAAACACGCCCCACACCGCGCCGTTCCTGCGCTATCGTGGGACAGCTCACGTAGATTAAGGCCCCATCGCGGGGCGCCCCATAACATAGAAAGCGAGAACCCATGGCACTGACAGGAGCCCAGGTCAAGCAGCTTCGCAGCATGGCCCATCACCTCAACCCCGCCATCATCATCGGCAAGTCCGACATCAACGAGGGCACCGTCGAGCAGACGATCGCCTACCTGGAGAAGCACGAGCTCGTTAAGTGCTCCGTACTCGATGGCTCCAGCCTTTCCGCCCGCGAGGCCGCCGAAGAGCTCGCCGAGCGCTGCCATGCCGAGGTCGTCCAGGTTATCGGCCGCAAGTTCTCGCTGTATCGCGAGTCCTCGCGCAAGGACATCGAGAAGATCAAGCTCGTCTAAGAGCCAACGATCCGGCGAGCCAACATACATCAAGCTTGCGAGCGTCCGAGCAATTCGGACGCTCATTTTTTATCGCTCGACGAGCACGCGGTTAAGCCTGCCCTCCACCAAGCGCTCGTACAGACGCCGCGTCTCGGGCTCGGGCACACCATTGACCTGCTCCCTCAGGTGATGCATATGCCCACTGTACAGCTCGACGATATCGCGTCGTCGCCCCGCCGCACCGTAGACGCGCATAGCGCAACGCACCATGTCCTCGCGCGCCGTCTCTTGCCGCAGCCCCGACTCCACCAGCCATACCGCCGACTGCAGGTCGTTTTCTTCTAGGGCGGCATTCGCGCCCCGAATCATACAGTCGATATACTTCGATTCCATAATGCGCCGCATACGTAAAAAGTAGGTGGGATTACAGCCATTGGGAACATACAACGGGCCGGCGTAGAGCTGCTCGATCTTAAGGCACAGCTCGATCAGATGGGGTCCGCGCGCACCCGTGCGATTTCCCAAAACTTCGCGGCTTATCTGATCAAACAATCGCACGTCGGTCTTGACGTAATCGCCGTTAAGCCCAATGCACTCGTTTTGGATCAGCACGCACGACTTGCCGTCCGGTGTCGGCCCCAAGGCCGAACGCAGGCGCGATATCGTCGAGTACAGATTGTTACGAGCGCTATTGAACTCGGCATGGGGCCACAGCTCCATAGACAGCGTCTCGCGGTCGACCAGTGCATCCATGCCCAGCGCAAGCCGCTCGGCAAGCGTCGCCGCTTTCTTGCGGCGCCACATCTTATCCGTGATGGGAAACCCGTCGCGCTCGGCGCGAAACGCACCAAACATGCGAATCTCGATATGGTCGATGGTATCAACGGCTTCAACCTCGCCGGCCTGGAATAGGCGCTCGCCCTCCCCTTCCAAATCGTCGCGCAGCGAGTACCGCGACAGCTCGCGCACGGGAAGCTTCTTGCGTATCCTGGCCGCCGGCTCGCCCAGACAATGCATGGCAAGGCGCGCAAAGAGCCGATACGATGGCTCTAGAATCCCCGCACGATTCATGGACATCCAGGCCGCAAGATCGCTGTCTCGGCCCGCACAGGCCAAATGCAGCGCCACCATCCAGGCTTCTGCGCCACCAACCTGCGTCTGGCTTATATCGAGTAGTTCCGCTTCCTCGCGCACCGAAACCATCGAGGTGTTACGCAGATATGCCGCGCGCTCCAGCAGCAATGCGTTATCGCGCATGTACGCAATCGACTCCTCGGCAAGTTTGAGCACTTGGACCGCACGGAACTTTGCATTAACCGGCCGTCCCTCTGCCAGCGACTGCCAGCCTTCTAGCAACAGGCCAAACAGCTGAATCTGGTTGTCGCGCATGCGCACAGCAAAACGATCGAGCTCGTTGAACGCCGCATCGTCGGTTACCGGCAAGCCGGAAAGGAGCCGCCGTGCCGCCAACACCATGCGCACCCAGATAGCCATCGCCTTAAGCCCACGTACGTCGAGCGCCTCCCGCACCACCGTCATCTCGTCGTCGCGCTCGTCAGTTCCCGCAAACGACCCGTCAAAGAGCTCCACCAGCATACTATCGGCCCGTATAACAATCCCCGCGATGTCGAGCTCGCAGTCGTAGGCCTTGCTCGTTTTGAGCTGCTGTAGAACGCCGCCGTCATCTCCCCGCTCGGTCAGGCAGCGCTTGACCTCGATATGCGCAGACAACATATCAAGTGCGGTGTGGGACGTCTCGATTTCTGGTACGGCCAGGTTCGTAGGAAGCCCAAGCCCGTTGTCCCCATAGCAAACAGCCGTCAGCGTCTGGGCCACCCTCCATGAAACAGGGTCTATTTCGCAGGCCGCCCGTTCGCCCCCGCGCTCGATAACCGATGCCATATAGCGGGCGAGCTTTGTGTTGGACACGCTGACCGCTGCCAGATATACGCCAAGCGCCTCGGCAGGCGTTGGCTCTGGAGCCGGATCGTCGGCATCGATCGTGCCCAGCGCTGCTCTGCAGATATCGGCCCCGTGCCCCGTCAGAGCAAGATCGACCCCATACTGCCCAGCAAGTTCAAGGACCGCTTCTCGGTCCAAAAAGGCGTCCGCCAGGCCCATCGCCGCATCGCATCGGCCCGCCTTAAGCAAAATCCGGGCCGCCCTCGGAACAAGTTCGGGGCGGACCTCGGCCACCAACTTACGCAAGCGCATGCGTCCGTTATCCTCCGTGCCCAGACACGTAAAACTCCGCTCGGCGGGGTCCAAGCCAAAGATCGGGTAGTCGCGTACAAAGTAGGACTGGTCGACCATCGACAACCTCACCCCACAAGCCTCGAGTTCCGAGATATTGCCCTCGCCCATCAAAACCATGAGGCATGCCACACAAAACAGCGCATTATTGTCGAGCGAAGCCAGATCGGCAAGTGCCGCGCCATATACGTTGACAATCTCGTTTTCGAGCAGACCGGCTACGTCACCTTGGCCATACAGACCCGTCTGCAATGCCGAAACGAGCTCGGGCACGCCCTGCGTGAGCTGATAAAAGTCGAGCGATGTGCTGATCGAAAACGCCGATGCCCACGCCGAATACTCATAGGCATGCACCTTGAGCATCTGCGCATTGATCTTAACCGAATCGCCCAGCCCGTGAATCAGCTGACGATTTGAAGGACGGCAGGAGATAAAGACCCCTACCCCCATAGCGCGCAGGCCGCGAATCCTGTCGATGAGGTCCTCGGTATCGTGCTGATCGAGGTTTGGCACATTATCAATCGCGATAAGGGAATGCGGTTTGTCTTTGAGTTCTTCGGTAACCACCTCGAGCTGCATAAACACCTCGCGCCCAGTGGCGCGATCGGCCTCGATAATCCGCACGGGGCCTCGCGTCGGGTCGCATTTAACCTCATGGGTGTACTGCAGCAGCACCGAGGTCTTCCCAAACCCGTCGGGCGCATAAAGAACCACGATGCCGGCCTTTCGGCCCTTGGCGATAAGCTCATTCATCAAGCGTTCGCGTCGCACCATATAGCCTCCGCCCAGCGGCATCAGCTCGAGGTCGTCTATACCGCTCAAATCGTTTACCATGCCCGCTCCTCAACTCGACCGTATGGACACTGTAGCCGCAAGACCATACAAGCCGCGCTATGAATAGGGCGACCTTGTGTTTTAGGTTGTCTTTTGGTACGCAAGCGGCAAGTTTTTGTACAGCGAGGGCCGATTGTTATTAATCCCCCGACTAATCGGTCTTTAAGCAGGTAAATGAGCTTGTCAGCTTGTCCCATCTAAGCGGCAGTGTAACGCAGATGAACAAGGTTCAGCCATGTCATTCAACTCGCCTAGCACCCGCTACCGTCTACGGCCTTCTAGTGGCATTTTTGCATAGAATCTGGTATAGAATGAATCAAGCTGTTGGACATCCGGCATTCGTCAAGCTTGCGGCAAGTTTTTGGTCAAGTGGGCAAAAAGGGATAGCAAAAAGGCCCCCGCAAAGCGGAGGCCTTAGGCAAGGCTATGTCGAGCTGCAGGATTCGCGCTACTCGCAGAGCGAAAGGGCGGCCTCGTCGGCAACGACAACGCAGTTGGTGTGCAGCTGCAGGATCGAAGCCGGGCACTCGGGTGTAACCGGACCATAGCACATGTCATGCACGGCCTGAGCCTTGGCCTCGCCGTTGGCGACGACCAGGATCATGCGGGCATACATGATGGTCTGGGTACCCATGGTGTAGGCCTGACGGGGAACATCGTCGATGCTGTCGAACAGGCGGCTGTTGGCCTGAATGGTGCTCTCGGTGAGGTCGACGCAGTGCGTGCCCTTGGAGAAGTGGTCATCGGGCTCGTTGAAGCCGATGTGGCCGTTGTTGCCAATGCCGAGCAGCTGCAGATCCGGGTAACCGGCGTCGGCGACAATCTTGTCGTACTCAGAGCAGGCAGCGGCGGCGTCGGGGTTGGAACCGTCGGGCACATGCGTATTGTTCAGGTCGATGTTGATGTGATCGAAGAAGTTCTCACGCATGAAGTAGTGATAGCTCTGGGGATCGTCGTGCGAAAGGCCGCGATACTCGTCCAGGTTGTAGGTGCTGACCTCGGCAAAGTCGACGTCGCCCTTCTTGTACCAAGCAGCGAGCTGCTTGTAGGCACCGATCGGGGTGGAGCCGGTGGCAAGACCCAGCACACAGTCGGGCTTGAGGATAACCTGGGCCGAGATGATATTAGCGGCCTTGCGGCTCATATCCTCGTAGTCTTTAGCTTTAATGATCTTCATTACGCGTCCTTTCTCGTACAAGAGAGGCAAGGCTCCCTTACAAGCACTTGCCCGCGGCCCGCGTCGGCCGCAACCAACGTGTGCGGCCACCAGGGCGAGGTCGCGTAATGTATGCGTCTCGTGTCTAACCGCGTCGAGGCCCCTGCCCGTCCACGGTGACCCAAAGCTGTTTAGCTTCGGACAAATCCCATCTTGCCACGGAGGGCGTCCTCTTTCAAGGGCGCCCTCCGTAAACGTGTTTGAATTGTAGGCTAATGGCCACGTGCACTTGCTAGCGCTCGCGAGCAACGATGAGCTGGTCCATCTCTTCGACATGCACGCCAACGGAGCCCTTGATGCTCGAGAACTCAACGGAGTTGCATACCAAGATGGGAACCGTCACATCGTAGCCCTCGGCAGCAATTGCCTCGCGATCGAACTCAATGAGTACATCGCCCTTATGGACGATGTCACCCACTTGCGCATGTACGGTAAAGTGCTTGCCCTCGAGCTGAACAGTGTCCAAACCAACGTGGATGAGCACGTCCAGACCATCGACCGTGTTAAGCGCAACGGCGTGTCCCGTGGGAAAAATGGCCTCGACCTTGGCATCAGCCGGTGCAATCACACGCGTTCCGGTGGGCTGAATCGCCACGCCCTGGCCCAAAAGGCCGGTGGCAAACGTCTGATCGTTTACCTCGGAGAGCGGAATGACGTCACCCGAGATGGGAGCATCCAACGTAAGGACTCGACCACGCATACCAAAAGACCTTAGGACTTTAGTGAACATGCTCCCCCTCGGACATACCGATCAACCAAAATAACCTTAACAGTTTACCACTTGGCACCCGTTTTTGACCATTAGGGAAGTTCGCGCTTGACAACCTCGACGATGTCGTCGACAACGCGCTGGGTCAGCTCGTGCGTCTCGGCCTCGGCCATCACGCGGACCAGCGGCTCGGTACCACTCGGGCGCACCAGAATGCGGCCGCGGCCGTCAAGCTCCTTCTCGGCAGCAGCAACGGCGTCCCAAATGGGCTGGCAATCGTCCAGACCAGCCTTGTTGTCGGAATGCACGTTGACGAGTACCTGCGGGTACTTCTTCATGATGCCGGCAAGATCGGTGAGGGTACGACCGGTGCGCTTGAGCACGGCCAGCAGCTGCAGAGCCGTCACCAGACCGTCACCGGTGGTGTTGTGCTCCAGGAAGATGATGTGGCCGGACTGTTCGCCGCCGATGACGGCGCCGTCCGCGAGCATGCGCTCAAGCACATAACGGTCGCCCACAGCGGTCTGAACCATTTCGAAGCCCTGCTCCTTCATAGCGATGGAGAAGCCCAGGTTGCACATGACGGTCGAGACGATCTCGGAGTTGGCGAGCTTGCCGCGAGCGGCCAGGTCGGAACCGCAGATGGCTAGGATGTAGTCGCCATCGATCTCGTTGCCCTCGCTGTCCACGAACAGTACGCGGTCGGCGTCGCCGTCGTGGGCCAGACCGATGTCAGCATGGGTGCGCAGCACGAGCTCGCGCAGGGGCTCGAGGTGCGTAGAGCCGCACTCAACGTTAATGTCGGTGCCGCAATAATCGGTGTTGATGGCATGGACCGTGGCACCCAGGCGCTGCAGCGCGGCGGGTGTAGTCTGGCAGGAAGCACCGTGACCGCAGTCGACGGCAACGACTAGGCCGTCGAGCCTCAGGCCATCAAGCGTATCGATGGCATGATCGACATATGCCTTTCGAGCGTCCTTCATCTTGATGATGTGGCCCACGCCGGCACCGGTCGGCAGCGTGTCGGCAGCCATGGCCTCCTCGGACATGACCCAGGCGCTGATCTCTTCCTCGACAGCATCGGGAAGCTTCATACCCTTGCGGCTAAAGAACTTGATGCCGTTGAACTCCGGCGGATTGTGCGAAGCGGAGATGACAATGCCGCCATCGAGCTCGTTTTGAACAGTGAGCAGTGCCACGGCGGGCGTGGGGATGACGCCGCAGCAGTGCGGACGGCCGCCCTCGGCCATAATGCCGGCAGTCAGAGCACTCTCGAGCATGGTGCCCGAAAGGCGCGTGTCACGGCCGATGCAGATGTCCGGACCAAGGAACTTGGTCGCCGCGCGGCCCAGGCGAAACGCGAGATCGCACGAGAGGTCGGCATTGGCGACGCCACGGACGCCGTCGGTACCGAAGATGTTCTGGGGCATAGGATCGCTCCTTCCCTAGCAGGCGATATGCAACCGCCCACCCTAGTCGAAAAAGAAAAGCGGGACCCGCCGAGGAATCGGCAGGCCCCGCTTGTACATTGTATCTCGAAAGGAGATAAAACCTTAGCGCTTGGAGAACTGGGGAGCGCGGCGGGCCTTCTTGAGGCCGTACTTCTTGCGCTCGACCACGCGAGCATCGCGCGTAAGGAAACCGGCCTTCTTGAGGTCAGCACGGTAGTCGCCAGCGTTCAGAAGAGCGCGAGCGATGCCCAGGCGCAGAGCGCCGGACTGACCGGAGATGCCGCCGCCATCGCACAGAGCGATAACGTCGAACTGACCGGCGGTGTCGGTCACCTTGAAGGGAGCAAGGGCGTTCTCAACGAGCTGATGACGGCCGAAATACTGCTCGGCGTCACGCTTGTTGATGGTCACCTTGCCGGTGCCGGGGACGAGACGGACGCGGGCGACGGCGTTCTTACGACGGCCGGTACCCTGGTAGACAACGGTGTTCTCAGCCATCTTTAAGCCTCCAGCTCAATCTTCGTGGGGTTCTGGGCAGCATGCGGATGCTCGGCACCAGCGTAGACCTTAAGCTTGGTCATCTGGGCACGGCCGAGGGTGGTCTTGGGCAGCATGCCGCGAACGGCGCGCTCGATGACCTTCTCCGGGTGCTTCTCCATAGCCTGGCGGAAGCTCTCAGCCTTGAGGCCGCCGTTGTAGCCGCTGTGGCGATAATAGGTCTTCGTGTCGGCCTTGTTACCGGTAAGCTGGACCTTATCGGCGTTGATGACGACAACGAAGTCGCCGCAGTCGCTGTTGGGCGTGAACTGGGGCTTGTTCTTACCGCGCAGGATCATTGCGATCTGGGTGGCAAGACGGCCCAGGACAGCACCATCGGCGTCGACGAGAACCCAGTTGCGCTGGACCTCGCCCTGCTTGGCGTAGTGAGTCGATTTCGAAATCACTTAGACTCCTCCATGTACAGTACGTGTTGTTACAGAGATTCACGGGGCTCTGCAAGTAACCCGTCCATATTACCCCGCTCGTCGCCCGAGTCAACAGGTATTTTGGCTCTGACCAGACTTTCTGCACATGTCGTCCATGGGTCATGACGTCGCGACGCTAGCGCTCGACAAATGCCTCGATATCACTCAGTAGGCGCTTTGCCTCCTGGCGGCCCTGAATATACAGGTCGAGGAGCTTTGCCGGATCGTGCTCAACGTGGCCGACCTCGACCGGCTTTTGCGGAGCAATGACCAGCGCACGGCCCTCGCGCTCATACTTCCACAGATGCATGCGCTGGATGTTATAGCGGTCGTGGCGCGTCTCGATAGCCTCGAGCAGATAGGGGTAGTCGGCATAGCGGGCTCGTGCGGCGGGCATAAACTCGTAAGGCTTTTTCTCGTACGAGCGGTCCTGCGTGACAATGACAACCGCGCGATCCAAGCCCGCCTCCTCCAGCACGTGCTCGATGGGGACCGAATCGGCTACGCCACCGTCGACGTATTTGTGCCCGTCAATCTCGACCGGCGGCGTCACCAGCGGCAGCGACGTCGATGCGCGCACGGCGTCGAGATCGAGCACGGCGCTTTTGACCGGGAGGTACGTGGCGGTTCCGAAGAGCATATCCGTCGCGACGGCGTACATCTCGATGGGGCTCGCGTCGAACGTCTCGTTGTCAAAGGGATCCAGGCGGTCCTGGACATCATTGAAGATAAAGTCGTAACCCACGATGGAACCCGTGGACGCAAACGATGCAACGCCCATGAAACGGTTGTCGTTGCAGAAAGCCAGGTTGATGCGGTTGGCACGGCCGATCTGGTGCGACTTGTAGTTCACGCCGTTGAGGGCGCCGGCCGATACACCATATACCGCCGGAATCTCGACGCCGGCCTCCATGAGAACGTCGAGCACGCCCGCGGTAAACTGCCCGCGAAAACTACCGCCCTCCAGGACGAGCGCGACCTTCCCGGCGTTCTTTGCCTTATCTTCTGCAGTCATATTGACCTCCTGCTGTTTCGTTTTGGCCTTCTTCTACCCAGTTTTGGGATAGAGAGCGCATTGGTTTTGGAGTTGCGGAGGACGGGTCGGTCGGCGGGAAAGCGCATCCCACCCTGCGTTGCTGCGGCGTTTTCTTAACGCTCGCGCCCTGCATAGAGTTCGATTCTCCGCGGTACAGGGGTGGCGTTGGCGCGGGGTATTGCCGGTCGTCATCCCATCGGCTCGCATCTATATAGGGCTGGAGCTTTGCGCGGAGAATCCGCGTATTTGCTTCGCAAATCCGCACCGGCTTCGGCCGCCTACCGGCGTCCTCGCCCGCGGGCTAAAAACGCTCACGCGTTTTCTTTACGCCCTCGCCCTGCGCAGAGTTCGATTCTCCGCGGTATCAATAAGTAATAAAAAAGCAGGTAGAAATACTTTTCTACCTGCTTATAACTTTTGGTGGAGGCGCGGAGAATCGAACTCCGGTCCACGAAAGCCCCCTGATTGGCATCTCCAAGCTCAGTCGCTGGTTTAGTCTCGGACGCTTTGCGCGCAGCGACACGCTCGCGGCGTCCTAACCGGTTCGGTCTTAGCCTGCGCCATACCGATTACGTGCGCAGGAGCATTCCCCTAACATGACGTCGCGCCGGTGTCGGGGAAATCACCGGGTTGACGCGCCGCTATAAACTAAGCAGCGAGAGCCATAGGCTCAAAAGAAGAGTTGTTGTCAATTCAATTTGACGGTACCCCTGTTTAACGAGGCGAGGAGACCTCGGCTTGCTTCCTCTCTCAGAGCTATCGTGTCGAAACCAGTCGCCCCCGAATGTCGGGAAAGTCTGGATGGTATCGGGCACGAATACCCAACACCCGTCGACTTTTCAAGGAACATGCAGGGCGAGCCCCGCTTGTGGAGTGTTATCTTACCACGTTCTGAAAGCGGACAGCTGTTCTATGCACGAGCTGTGAAGACCCCAATGTGCGCCGCACTTCACACTTTTGCTACCGATCGCGTCACGTATATTTTCGCCAAGCAAAATTGACCCGTCGAAAGGACCGCCATGGATACCAAGCAGCAACTCGTCAATGCCCTCGCAGGCCTGGGCTCAACCATTACCGAAGCTATGGATGTCATCGAGGGCTTTGTCCCCTGCGGACATCCCGCCCTCACGGTATCGAACGCACTCGTCGCGCTGGACGCTGACGATGATGCGGCTCTCGCCCAGCAGCTTGAGACCGTCGAGGGCTTTATCGACCACGTGAGTGAGAACCGCGGCGTGGCCGCCTACCACGGCATCGAGGTCGAGCTCGCGGGTCCCAAAGCCGATCTGCTCGCAGCAATCCGCGAGGTAGGCGCCCTTATGCAGACCGCAGGCGTCAAGAACACTCAGGTCAACGAGTGGGTCTACCGCAGCTTAGCCGCGCTCAACAGCTCCGAAGAAAAGGCAGCCGAGCAGCTCGCAGAAAGTCCCGCCATTAAGGCCGAGCTTTTGTAAATAGCAGACGCGGGTCCCTTGGCGCATCGTCGTCCAAGAGGCCCGCAAACAGTTCGCGTCAACCGATAGCCGCGCCGCCGCGTTCGGCCAAAGCAAGAATCGGCATCATTTGGCGCGGGGTCTTCGCTGCAAGATCGGCATGTTCGAGCAGCTTGCGATCGTTGGTCACCAAGTAATCGACCTGTGCGCGCTTGCACGCAGCGAGCACCAAGTTGTCCTCGTAATCGCGATGGAGCGCTAAGTATTTGTCGGCCAGCCAAAGGTCCGACGCATCTGCACCCACGGCCGTGGCGTTTTCGGTCATGTTCCGCACAAACGCCAACGCCGCATCGCCAATTGCGCGGGCAGACGCCTCGTCGAGTGCTCCCCCGCTGGCAAGGACGCTACGCTTCAGCTCGTGTTGGACAACGTACAGCACGTCCTTAGCGATATGCACCGGGAAGAACAGCAACGCCCCCGTCTCCGGCGCCTGCCCAATAAACGCACGCGCGGCAAGCGACTCGGCATGGTCGACGCAAAACGAATCGACCCATACGTTGGCGTCCACCATTATTTTGAGGGGAGACCCGCTCACAGGATCATCCCCTTTTGGCGATAGCGCTCGTCCATGGCTTCGGAATAGATTGCGTCCCAATCACGATCGTCGGACACGGACGACGTAGCGATGCCCAGGTCCGCGTAAAGCTGATCCGCCGCCGCCCATGATGCGGCGAACAGCGAGGTGGCACCAGCACTAGGCAGTTGGTCGTCAACGACCGACAACACCTCTTCGCACGAACCGCCGCCCTGTGCAACCTTCGCTACGACCTTTTTGATAAGCTCGGGCAGCGAGGCGCCCGAAAACCGCAACGCTTCCTCCGCATGGTCCTTGACCTGACGATCAATGCGAACGTTCACCTGCGCCATGCCGCTAGCAGCACCCATCTCAACCTCGCCTTCGACTTCTGCTATCCATGCTAGCATTACTATATATTGCTGCTAGCACATGGTCAAACGCAAAAGGCCTGCATTCCGGTAGCTGCAGCACCGTTCGAATGCAGGCCATAAACTCAACCAAAAGCGCTAGCGCAGATATGCCTTTGCGTTGCTCAGACTGTAGGCGATCGTTGAGCCGTTGTGCAGCAGCGACGACGCCTGCGGCGTAATCGTGCCGGTAATACCCAATGCCAACAGCGCCGAGTTGGTGAGCATCACCTTGGAATACGAACTCGTCAGACGGTCGATAAGCCCCTGGCTCATGCGGCGTAGACGCACGATCGCGGCCAGATCCGTATCGGTCAGGATGATATCGGCGACCTCCTTGGCGATGTCGCTTCCACCGCCCATGGCCAGACCCACATCGGCCAGGCCCAGCGCCGGTGAGTCGTTGACGCCGTCGCCCACCATGGCAACGTGGCGCCCCTCGCGCTTAATCCGCTCCACATACGCGTACTTGTCCTCGGGCAGCAGCTCGGCCTTAAACTCGTCGACCCCCGCCTCGCGCGCAATGCGCTCGGCTGTGCGTTCCGAATCGCCCGTGAGCATAACGACATGCTTGACGCCCAGCTCATGCAGGTCGGCGATAGCCTCACGGACCCCGGGCTTGAGCGGATCCTCGATACCGAGCACGCCGACGACCTTGCCATCGACCGCCAGATACAGCGGCGACAGGCCCTGCATCTGGAGCTCGATTTGCTCCTTGATGTCGGACTCAAGCTGCGCACCCTCGTCCTCAAATACAAAGTGCGCGGAACCGATGATGGCGCGACGCCCTTCAATGGACGAAGCGATGCCGTGCGCCACAATGTACTCGACGGCGGCATGGCGCTCGCGATGCTCGAGCCCACACTCGCGGGCGGCGTTGACCACGGCGCGCGCCACCGGATGCGGAAAATGCTCCTCCAAGCAAGCGGAAAGGCGCAGGACCTCGTCCTCACTCCAGCCATCGGTGGTGAGCACACAGGCAAGACGCGGCTGTGCCTCGGTGAGCGTACCGGTCTTATCAAAGACAATGGTATCGGCCTTGGCAAACGACTCAAAGTACTTGGCGCCCTTGACCATCACGCCCATCTTGGCAGCATCGCTCATGGCGGTCATGACGGCGACCGAACCCGTGAGCTTGAGTGCGCACGAGTAGTCGACCATCAGCGCCGCCGAGGTCTTGATGAGGCTACGCGTGGTGAGTGCAACCAAGCCCGCGAGCAGGAAGTTCCACGGGACGATCTTGTTGGCGAGGTCTTCCATGTGCGACTGGCCCTCGGACTTGAGCGAGTCGGCCGTCTGCACGAGCGAGACGATCGAGCGGAGCTTGGTCTGAGCCGTGTTGGCGCGCACGCGCACCAAGATGCTGCCGTCTTCCACGACGGTACCGGCAAACACATCGTCGCCTGCGCTGCGCTCGACGGCAAGCGGCTCGCCGGTCAGGGTCGCCTGGTTGACCATGGCGCTCCCCTGTTCGACCACACCGTCAATGCAGATGGACATGCCGGTGCGCACGGCGACCAAGTCGCCGGGCTCAAGCTCGGTGGCGGCAACGCTCACCTCAGTGTCGCCGACGACCTTTTGCGCCTTGTCGGGCACTTCGAGCAGCGAGTTGATGAGCTCATTTTCGCTCATAGCGCGCGTGTAGTCCTCGAGCAGCTCGCCCACGTTGAGCAGGAACATTGTCTGGCCCGCGGTGTCGACATCACGCTTGACGAACGAAATGCCGATGGCCGAAGCGTCGAGCACGGGAACGGTCAGGCGCGGCTGCGCCAGCTCATGAAGGGCAGCGCGCAAAAATGCCATGTAACCGGCCACGACAAACACCGCACGCAGAGGCCTGGGCAAAAACCATCGGCGCGCATAGTGGGCACCGACGAGTGTTGCCAGGTCCATAACGAGTTTGTGCTTGCGCGGCTCGAGTTGCATCACGTAGCCCGACTTGGCATCGGCGATAGCTTGAGCATCGAGTGCGCCCAAGGCGTCGAGCACGCTCGCGCGGCGCGGCTCGTCGTACTCCAGCGCCATCTGGCCAATGCGGCCATACACGCGCACTTTGCGCACACCGTCAATGTCGCCGCCAAGCTTAAGAAGTGCGTCGAGATCGCTCTCTGGCACAGGACCCGCCAATTGAAGACGGGTCCTGCCGGGGATCTCGCTAATAATCGAGAATCTCATAGTTTGTGCCTGGGAGCGTTACTCGGCTGCCTCGTCAGCAGCGGCCTCGCTCTGGGTGATGTAGGCCGCCTCGGCAACCATGTCGTCGACATTAGCCTTGGCCTGCTCGACCATGTCCTGGTAGCCGTTCTTGATGCGCATGCCGCACGCGATACCCTGCATGCAGGCATTCTTGACCGGAGCGCTGGTGAGCAGCTTGATGCCGGCCGTACCAAGCAGAAAACCGCCACCAACAAGCAGGGTGTTAAACGTGGACTTCTTCATGATGTGTCTCCCTTTTCCGCAACAACTGCGGCACGGTGCCTCAACGCTCGAGTTCATTAGTTAGCTCGAGCGCACTTTTGGAAAATAGTTTAGTTTATCTAACTATTGAGGTCAACAAAGGTTAACTTTTTGGAAATCTTAAGATGCAGAGCAGCCGGCTTCTGGCGATCCGCCCGCCGCGATGTACATCCGTGACGCCAAAGAGGGAGCCCTCCCCTCTCCAGCAAATTGAAGGTGAATGGTTTTCCGCGAAGTGAACGAGGAAAATTGGACCCCCGAAGCATCCGCATTTTTTCGCAGCAAAACCGCAGGAAACACTCGACAAAACCGCAGGAAACCGAGCCAAAAAAGTGTTGATGTTTCAGGGGTCCAAAAATAGGTCATTCACTTCGCGGAAAAGTATTCACCTTCGTTTTCAACATCCATAAAGAATGAGGGCGCCATCGGCGCCCTCATTCACCAAATTCCATTCAGCCCACCTGACCCGAACAGCCGAGTCGTCACAGAACCCGGGAGCCCCGGTAGGGCGGGCGCTTGCTCAAAATGAGTTCCCTTC
Source organism: uncultured Collinsella sp. (assembly GCA_900545665.1). Taxonomy (GTDB): domain Bacteria; phylum Actinomycetota; class Coriobacteriia; order Coriobacteriales; family Coriobacteriaceae; genus Collinsella. Next base: position 41,414 of record UQZU01000007.1, on the reverse strand, counting down.
AAAACAATGGGCGCGCCAACGGCGCGCCCATTCACTCTATTCCATTCAGCCTACCTGACCCGAACGGCCGAGTCGTCTGGCCGGGGAAGCCCCGAGTCGCCGGGGTGTTTGCTCCAAATGAGTTCCGCATGCAAAGAAGGCCACTAAATGTGGCCTTCGTCTTGCATAGGACTGTTTGAAATTTGGAGGAAATACCCCGGCGACTCGGGGCTTCCCCGGCCTCGCAGCTACGAGAGCGACGTTCTCAGCAACTCGTTGAAGAGCTTCGGGTTGCCCTTGCCGCGGCTCGCCTTCATGCACTGGCCCACCAAAAAGCCGATGACCTTCTGGTTGCCGTCACGATACTGCTGCGCCTGATCGGCACAGTTTGCCAGCACCTCGTCCACGATCGGCTGCAGCGCGCCGGCATCGCTCACCTGACGCATACCGCGCTCGTCGACGATCTTGTTGGGGTCGTCGCCGGTCTGGGCCATGGCCTCAAAGACCTCGTGCGCCTGGTTGGAGCTGATGGCATCGGTCGCCAGCAGCTTGGCAAGAGCTGCCACCTGAGCCGGCGCGATGCCGGACTCGGCGAGCGACACGCCCGCGCCCTTAAGGTAGGCGATCATCTCGTTCACCAGCAAATTTGCGACCGTCTGAGCCTCCTTGCCAGCCATACCAGCAGCGGCCGCCTCAAAGAACTCGGCAAACTCGGGGTCGCCGGCAATCTGCTCGGCATCGGCCGTCTTAATGCCAAAGTCGCCCTCAAAACGGACGCGTTTGGCATCGGGCAGCTCGGGAATCTCGCCACGGCAGCGGTCGATGAACTCGTCGTCCAGATCGAACGGTGCCAGGTCGGGGTCGGGGAACAGGCGATAGTCGTCGGCCGTTTCCTTCACACGCATGACCACGGTGCGCTTGCGGCTGGGCTCCCAGTGGCGGGTCTCCTGATAGATGATGCCGCCCTCCTCAAGTACCTCGGCCTGACGGCAGATCTCGTAGGCAAGGCCGTCATGCAGGCTCTTAAACGAGTTGAGGTTCTTGAGCTCGGTCTTGGTGCCTAGCTTGGTCTCGCCACGGCGGCGCAGCGACACATTACCGTCGCAGCGCATGGAACCTTTCTCCATGGAGCAGTCCGAAATGCCCAGCGTCACAAAGATGCGACGGAGCTTTTCCATAAACAGACGCGCTTCCTCGGGCGTACGCAAATCGGGCTCGGTGACGAGCTCGATGAGCGGCGTGCCGCAGCGGTTGTAGTCGACGAGCGACTCGGCAGCGGCGGTAATGCGGCCCTCGGCACCGCCCACGTGGACCATCTTGGCGGCGTCCTCCTCCATGTGGATGCGCAGGATGCGGATGGGCACCGTGTAGGAACCATCCTCGCGACGCTCGGGCATCTGCAGGCTGGACGCGTCGTAGCTGGCCAAGTGGCCGGCGCGCTGGTTGCCCTCGCGCATGGTCGACGTCATGGACGTGGACAGGCCCTCGGCATTGGCCGAAGCACTTGCCAGGCTCTGGGCCTCGGCCTCACCAAACGCGCAGTCGGGGCGCTCGGCGGCACCGCGGCCGGTCACGTCCAGATCAAGATGACCGTACATGGCAAAGGCGACCGGACCCTGCGTGGTCTGGAAGTTCTTGGCCATGTCGGGATAGAAGTAGTGCTTGCGGTAGAACATCGAGTGGCGCTGGATCTCGCAGTTGGTGGCGAGACCTGCCTTGACGATACTCTCGATGGCGCGCTTGTTGGGCACCGGCAGGGCGCCGGGCAGGCCCAGGCACACCGAGCACACGTTGGCGTTGGGCTCGTCATCGTGGCTGAGCTTGCAGTTGCAGAACATCTTGGTATCGAGTGCGGTGAGCTCGGTATGGATCTCCAGGCCGATCACGGCCTCCCAATCCTGCAGGACCTCGGAAAGCTCCTTCATTACAGCTCGCCTCCCTTCCCGGCAAAATCGGGCGCGACGGAAAGCGCGGGCGCACCCGTGGCGGCATCGGCAAAGCCGCGCTCCAAGGCGCGGGCAAACGTGAGCAACTGACGGTCCTTAAAGGCCGGGCCCACCAGCTGGGCAGAAACGGGCAACTGAGTATCCTCGCCCAGGCCCAGCGGCACCGAGATGCCACCGTTGCCGCAAATGTTGAGCGAGATGGTGTACAGGTCGGAGAGGTACATCTGCGTGGGGTCGCTGATCTCGCCAAACTTAAAGGCCGTGCGCGGCGAGGCGGGCATGAGGATGGTGTCCACCTTGGCATACGCGGCGTCGTAGTCCTGCGTGATGAGCGTGCGGGCCTTTTGCGCAGCGTAGTAATACTTGTCGTACACGCCCGAGCTCAGCAGGTAGGCGCCGAGCATCTGACGGCGCTTGGCCTCGGCGCCAAAGCCATGGGCGCGCGAGAGCGAGCTCTGGTCGGACAGGTTGGCGCAGCCCTCCTCCTGATAGCCGTAGCGAATGCCGTCGAAGCGGGCCAGGTTGGAGAACGCCTCGGCCGGGCCGATGACGTAGTAGGCGGCGATGGCGGCGTCCAGGTGCGGCAGGTCGACCTCGACCAGCTCGGCACCCTGGTTCTGCAGCTCCTGGGCGGCGCGCCGAACAGCAGCCTTGACCTCGGGCGTCAGGCCCTCGGCCTCCATAAACGCAGGGATAATGCCCACGCGCTTGCCCTCGATGCTGTCGTTGAGGTGCTCGGTAAAGTCGACGGCGCAATCCTGGCTGGTGCAGTCGTACGGATCGTGACCCGCGCCGGTAAGCGCATTCATGGCCAGCGCGACATCCTCGACCGTGCGGCCAAAGGGGCCCACCTGGTCGAGCGACGAGCCAAAGGCAACCACGCCGTAGCGGCTCACGGCGCCATACGTGGGCTTAAAGCCCACCACGCCGCACAGCGACGCCGGCTGGCGAATGGAACCGCCGGTGTCCGAGCCCAGCGAGAGCGCGACTTCGCCCGCGGCGACGGCTGCAGCGGAGCCGCCCGAGGAGCCGCCGGGCACGCGCTCGGTATCCCAGGGGTTGTTGGTACGGTGGAACGCCGAGCTCTCGGTGGAGCTGCCAAAGGCAAACTCGTCCATGTTGGCCTTGCCCATGGGCAGGCAGCCGGCATCGAGCATGCGCTGGACGCAGGTAGCGGTGTAGACGCTCTGGTAGTCCCCGAGCATGCGGGAAGCGCAGGTGGTGCGCGTGCCCACGAGGTTCATGTTGTCCTTGATGGCCAGCGGCACGCCCGCGAGCGGGGGCAGCGGCTTGCCTGCGGCACGGTCGGCATCCACGCGCGCAGCGGCCTCGAGCGCAAGCTCGGGCGCCACCTGCAGGAATGCCTGGACCCCGCCTTCGCGCGCCTCGATGGCGGCAAGGGAGGCCTGGGCCACCTCGGTAGCGGTAAAGTCGCCGGCGGCAACGCCCGCGGCAATCTGGGCGGCGGTAAGGGAATCGAAGCTTAGCGCCATTACTCGCTCTCCCCCTCTCCCAAAATGGACGGCACGCGGAAGTAGCGGTCGCGCGCGCTGCCGGCGTTTTCGAGCGCAACGTCGAGCGGCAGGTCGCGCTCGGGCTCGCGCAGGTCATCGCCCATCACGTTGGACAGGCTTCCGATGGGATGGAACGTGGGCTCCACGTCGGGCAAGTCATATTGCAGGACGGGCTCGAGCATCTGGACGGCGTCGTTCAGGTAGGACGTCATCTGGGTGAGCTCGTCATCGGTCAGTGCGATCTTTGCGTACTCGGCGATGCCGCGCACGTCTTTCTCGCTGAGTGCCATAGGCGCTCCCTTCCGCATAACAGATAAACCGCTCTAGTATACAAGGCAACGCCGGCTTGGAGCAGGCGCTTTACCCAAATGCAGCGAAAACGTAACGAGGGCGGCGGGCTGGCAAGCGGCGGGCCGGCGGTTCTGCAACGAAACCGCACCGTCCATAGCGAAAACCGTCTCGCCCACAACGAAGACCGTCGCGTCCGCAACGAAAACCGTCCCGTCCGAAACGAAAAGCATCACAACATTCGACGCTTTTCGCCAAAATCGAGATTTTCATCGAATGTTGTGATGATTTGGAAGTCCCGACCACCACAAAGGTGCCTGTCCCCATTGTGGTGGTTCTGAACGATGTCTTATGCCGAGGCCTTGGCCTTGCGGCGTTTGCGAACCGCGTGGATCACGATGTCCAGCAGCAACAGCACAATGGCCACGACCACGATAAGCACGGCAAACTCGCGCTTGCCCCAGTGGCGGCCGGCCAGCGACTTTTGCTTGTCGACGTCCTTCTTGCTGTACTTGGTGCGCACGCAATGCACCAGCAGGCGATGGTCGTTCACGCCGTAGGGCGTGCAGGTAACGAGCGTCACTTTGTCGGCGCCGGGCTCGATGGTCAGCGACTCCATCTCCTCGGGCAGCACCACCTCGGAGTCCACCATCTTGTAGGCGAGCGTCTTGTTCATGGTGTGCAGCAGCACCAGGTCGCCGGGCTCCAGCGAGTGGATGTCGTCGAACATGCTCAGGTTGCGCATGCCCGAGTGCGCGGTGAGCACGCAATGCGTCGAGGTGCCGCCCACCGGCAGGCTCGTGCCCTCCAGGTGGCCGACGCCCGCCATAAGGACTTCTTCGCTCGTGCCGTGGTAGATGGGCATACTCACATCGATGGAGGGGATCTCGACCCAGCTCATCATGGGGTCGCGGTCAAAGATGAGCTGCTGGGCGTAGGGCTCGATCTGGTCGGCGGGAAGCTCGGTGGCCTCGCCCGCCAGCTGCTCGTTAAAGGAGCGCGCCTGGAGCAGGATGCGCTCGCGCTCCTCGGCAGACAGCGCGTCCACGGTGCTGGACACGGTGCTGATCTGGTTGAACACGCCCGAGGCCTCGAGCCGGTCCAAGATCCACGGCCAGGTCATAAGGCCCACGCCAATAAGGATGATGACGATGGTGATGAGCCGGTCGGCCCAGCGCGGCAGTCGCTTGCGGCGGCGCTTGGGCTTTGGTTGAGATTTGGGCTGAGGGCTTGAGCCGCCGTTGGCCGCGGCGTTATTGCTCTTCATATGTTTGGCGCCCTGCACCATCGCCGGTCACTCCTCTACAGCTCAAGTTGTCTAAACAAATAATAGCCGATTAGCGAGCTCATGCGCCGGACAACGCAGCTAGACTGCACCGTCCGGGCCACGTTACCCCACTCAACCAATCAAGCCATATGTTGCCTTCATCGTCTCGAGCAACTGCGCCATCGTTACGCCCGCAACCCCAATCTGTTTCAGATTGACGTCGCCCACCTCACAATCTTTGACAAACGCAAGCATATCGTCCTTCAGTTCACCGCCCAGGTCGACACCTTCTGACTCGCCGAGCAGCTGAGCAAGCCTCAGCGCATCGCGTTTATGCTTTTTTACCTTCCTCGAATCAACGTTCTCCCCCGCTTCCCTTCTAGCTTTTAGGTCGAGATACGCCTTCGCTTTGAACGGGACAATGTATTCCGTACCCAGGACCGAAACGCCGCCTACGGTCCGAATTCCCTGAAGGAACAAGCTGTAGTAAGCATCGTCCAACAAAATTGCCGACAAACTGCTTATGTTTTCATCAACGTGAATTGGCGCCACATCAATCCCCTCACGACCCTTTAGAAAGTCGGGGCACTTCGCGAAGAGTTCGATCATATGGGGGTAACCCGGCCTCTTAGGCTCTGTAAACCGATAAAAACATGAGCCTTTACCTTCGCCCCAGCCGCAGCGGTAGCCGCCATCACGCACCAAAGTCCATATGGCTTCCGCCGTCTGAGGCAACCGGTCATCGGCGACAATTACCACATCAAAATCGTGAGTCGCCCTAAACGGAAGTCCCGCCTCCGCGAGTAAAATGTCGCATGCCGTGCCGCCGATAAGAGCATACGATCCTGCAGCTTCTTGCATATGCTGCTGAAATTCTTGGAGACCTTCTACAGCGCTTCTTGCCATGGATATTCCTTTCCAAACATGCGATCGACTTCGAGCTGAATTCGCTCATCGTCGATTGCCGCCAAAGATAGCGCAAGCGAAATGTCGTCGACACGGGAGGAGCCGGCAAACACGGGCGCATAGCGCCACACTTGGATCATCGCCGTTTCGTTATCCGGCAACTCCCCGTCTGCGACTTCGAGGTCGCTCAGTTGACGCCATGTACTTCTTAAGACGGCCTTTTGTTCCATGCCCGGCGCAGCGAGCATCGAACGCGCAGCGAGCGCCGTCTCCCCGGCGTCAACAAGACAGTCGATCTGCGGTGTCTTCCTTGCAAAACAGACCTTCGAGACTGGCGAGGAGAGCTCTGCCATGTGCTCGCTGAGCAAAAGATCAACGGCGACAGGGAGCACGACGACACGTCGCTCGCAACGCTCGCGCCTCGCGAGCCCCCTGTCAACAAGCTCGGTTATGGCCTCACTCGCGCGGCTTGCCGAGATTCCAAGCGCACGACAAAGGTCATAGGGACGATATGGCTCCTGGGCTGCTCCCCAGATTGCGGCAGCCTGTGCGTTAGGTGACATCTTGGTCGCATGATTGTGAAACCGGACACCGCCCCTCTCCGTGCAGGCCGTACCCATAAATGGAAGAAAAGCCTGTCTACCCGGGCAGACAAAGGGAATCCCTTGTGCGACCAATGCTTTGCGCTGACGTGCATCGGCATCAGGAAACGAAACGACAACAGGAGTCTCCGCGCGCAAGGCTAGCTGGCTATAGACCCTCCTAGCCTCGGGAAGCCCGACGCCAGTAGGCAAACTTGCAAGCAAAAACGAAAAACCGTTTGCGTCAACAGCGCGGACCTCAATCGCCCGCAGATGCAGCGGCAAACGTGCGAACCCAGGCCAAGTTTTGGCCTTGGCGGAGAGGCCTAGTGCTTCTTGTAAGTAGATTAGCGCTTCGTTCATTTCCATCGTTTTCGTTTGATTCCAGTTTATATTGGAATTATACATAATTTTCGGAATTGACGAGATTCCGTTCGTGCCTAGGCCCATATTTGAGTTTTCAGAATATCCCGGATCGGCTGGGCGATTCGGGATACAATGTCAATAGAAAACGACGCACCCCGCGTAAATGTTTGGGAGCGCGGGCGGCCTAGTTTTCTGGTTTTGTTAAATGCCCGGGATCCTACCCCCGGGCATTCTTATTTGCGCTTGTTGCGGCGCAAATGCCTTCTACCGTCCGCACCGCGCGTGCGCCTACGGACCTTAAACCCAACCTCATACGAGTCAAGAAACGCGATGACGAACGTGCCCGCATCGGACGATGGAGCCTGGCTGCGCTATCCCGAAAAAACGGGGCAGACTCCAGCACGGAGTCTGCCCCGAAAAGAGAATGGCAAAGCAAGAACGTGGATGGACGAGAAAAGTGTCCGCAAGTCTCATGGCCATCACATCCCACCTGCCAAAGGGATGGGTGAGTGAGCGTTACTCCTGCTCGGACTCTTCAGCCTGCTTACGGCTGCGGATGAGGTGCGCCACGCCGATGCACAGCACCGCGCCACCAGCGATCCAAGTGAAGGTCACACCGTTGAGGCCGGTGAGAGGAAGGTTGGAGCCCTTCTTGTTCTGGACGACAAGGGTGACGGTGCCGCCATCGACTGACGGGGTGACCAAAGTGGAGCCGTTCTTCCCCGCGGTCACATTCAGCGTATTCGGATCAGTGTTCCCATTGAGCGTCGCGCCCTCGAGTTCATCAAGGCCCTCGGCGGTAATGGTGAAGGTAAAGTCATCCAACGTGTTGTAGCCAGGGTTACTGCCCTCAACCTCGTGCACCGTGTAGGTACCGGCATCGAGGCCCTTTACGTTGATTTCACCATTCTCATTAGTCTTGAACTTGTACTCGCCATCGCCAAGCGAACCGTTCTCATGAACATACTGCGTGCCCACTTTGCCAGACTCAAGCTCGTCAGCGCCCGTGGCTTTGATGGTAAACATGACGTCCTTGAGCTTGGTGTTACTATCGACAGAGTCTTCCTTGACGAGCTTAAGCGCATAGGTGTAATCACGAACGGTATCGGGCACGGACTCACCCTTGCCACCGCTCATGGGGTTATTGGAGTAGATGAGCTTAACATTGTTGTCATTGCCCACGCCGCCAACGGTAACCTTCTCAGTCCTCGCGGGATTGAGTTTTGCGGTGTAGGTGACGACGACCCTGGAGTCCTTGGTGATGCTAATGGCAGAGGAACCGTTCTTGGCGGTCACAGCCTTCAAATCATTAAACTTAACCGTCAGAACATTATTGTTGCCAGTCGTATTGTATTCAACCGCGCCCGTGGGAAGGTTTACCTCGGTTCCACTCGTATCCTCGTTGTTCGCATAAACCGTAACATGGACCGAATTATTGTCGGCAATCAGGCCAGCAGACAGTTCGTCGCGGAACTCGTAGTAGTAAGTATTGAACGAGGCCACGTTTTCGGCAACGGTGCCGGTCAGCTGATATTGAACATTCTGACCAACCTGCGAGTCAGCCTTGTCGGCCCAACGGCTGCCAGGCTTGTCGTCCTTAATCTTCTTTGTAACCGTAGGAATGCCGGTCTTCTCGGTAACCTCAACAGCACTGCCGCCCACGACAGCGAAAATCGGCGAAGTGCCAGTCTGCTTTTTGCCGGAATAGCTATCCGCAGTGCCGATAGAGTCATCGTCCGTCAGGAAGAGATAGTAGCCAGAGTTATCAAATGATACTGAGATGTCCGCGGCGAAAGCAGCGGTAGAAGCTCCCTTTGGCGTGACAGGAGTAGTGCCCTTGACCAAGCTGGCAATCGTATCGAGCAAATCACCATTGTTCACAACCTGAGAAGCATCCTGGAGATTTGTGGCCATCCAGTCGGCGACGTCCTGTGCGGAGGGATCATTGGAAAGCTCGCCGCTTTTGTCGGCATTCTTTATGGCGGCAATGATGCCAGCCCTAACAGTTTCAGATAGCCCGTTGGCCCAATCGACGTTGGACGCGACCCTCTTCCCGTCCTTGTCCACGACATCGGCCTTAAAGATTTGATATGCCTTGTACTTCACATCACCATTGTTTACGTTCTTCTTGATGGTAATGCTATTGGTCGTTGTAGTCGTGCCCTCAGCAAACGCCATGGTCACCGGGGCCATGACGCCGCCGAAGCTCAGGGCTGCGGTGAGGCCTGCTGTCACTGCCAGGCGTGCGATGTTCTTGCTCATGCTCATCTTCTTTTCCTCTGCTTTCTGCTCGAATTCCATTTGATCTAAATCTGTCTGTCTGTGTCTTAGCATCTGCTTCGCTACGTCTCGCCCCGCTCTCTGTGGGGCTGCCAGCTACTCTTTATGGCTGCCACCTCCCCGCTTGACCAGGAGCGCGACCACGATGAGCGCGGCTCCGGCGACCGCTGCGGCGGCCGCGGCGTACATTGCCATATCGCCAGTCGAGGGCATAAAGCCTCCGGTGGTAATGCTAGGGGGTGTGCCGGTGGGCGTGTTGATGAGCGACGCCTCCAGGCTGCCCGTCGACCCGTCCGCGCTGTCGGCGCGCAGGGGCGACTCGGCGGTGATGGTGAGCTTGGGCTTGGCGGCGGCTACTTGGTCGACGTCCAGGCCCTCGGCCTTGACTGTCACGGAGCGCGTGCCCTCAAAGGCGGTGTAGCCCTTGGGTGCCTTGAGCTCGCGGACCTCCAGCTTGCCCGAGTCCACGCCCGAGACGGCCACACGGCCGTCCTCGCCCGTGGTGACGGTGGCCTTGCCCTCCGCATCCCACGTGCCGTCGGCCGCTAGCGTGCGGCCGCGGTCGTCGGCGATGCTCAGGACCGCCCCAGCAAGCGGCTTGTCACCGTCGCTGCCGCGCTTGGTGAGCGCGAGATCCCAGGTGTAGGCGCACGCATCGTCGCTCGGCGTGCAGGTGAAGCCGGCGTCGCCCGACTGGTCGGCAAAGGGAGAGCGCGGGTAGCGCAGGTAGACCTCGTTGGGGTTGCCCTTCGCGATACCGTGATTGCATGCGCTGTTGAGCGGCGCGTTGTACACGGCGACAACGCGGGCGCCCGCGGTAAAGGCGTCGGCCCCGCCGAGCGCGGCGATCAGGTCGCCGGTGCGCACGGTGAAGGTCTTACCGTCGGCCGCTACCTTGGTGGCGCACTGGGCCGTGATGTCGGTCCAGCCCTTCGCGGGCTCGGTGCCGGCGTGCCCGTCCTTGCCGGTCGAGACGGCGTCAAAGCCGCCGTCCGCGCCCGCCGCCGCGTACACGCGCATGCTCGCGGCCACCTTGGAGGGGTCGAGTCCCGCACTCATGGTGTCGACGAACCGCACCGTATAGGTGTCGTAGGCGGTAAGACCCGCCGGGACCGTGGCAGAGAGGCGCCAGTACAGGTCGTCGGCGACCGTGGCGTCGGCGGCCTTCTGCCATGCGGCGGTGCTGTCCCCCAGCACGTGCTTGGACACCTTGGGGGTCGCCGCCTTGGGCTTGACGGTGACGGCGCTGCCGCCGACCAGGGCCATGATCGGCGCGGTGCCGGCCTCGCCCTGGGCGATGGCGTCGTCTTTGGCGACGATGAGCCAGCAGCCACAGGGCAGCTCGGCCGTCGTGCCCGCGTTAAGGGCCACGGGCACGGCGCCAGAGCGCTGGAGGGAACGAGCGAGCTGTGCGCTCAGCGCACTCGTAAGGTGGGAATCGGTGTTGAGCCACTCGGCAGCTTCCTGCGCGGTGGTCTGGGAATTGGGCATGCCGGCGCTATGCAGCACAGGCAGGACAGCGTCGCGCACGGCGTCGCTTGCCCAGGCGAGGTCGGTGGCGATCTTGGCGTCGCTGTCGCCATCGACGACGTTGGCGCTAAAGATCTGGTAGGCGTCGTAGCTGCGCGCCACGGTGCCGCTCACCGTGATGGAACCGGTCGAGGTCGGCACGGCCTGCGCGGAAGCGGGGAACACAACCGCGCAGGTGCCGATCAGGAGGGCAAGCAGCGCAAACAAGATCGGGAAGGAGCAAACTTTCTTATTCACGACGCTTACCTCCCTTCGCATTCGCCTTGCGACGAATGTGCATCCAGGCCGCAGCAGCGCAAAGCACCGCCGCGCCGGCAAGGTACGTCAGAGTGACGCCCGACATACCAGAAAGGGGCAAAGAGGTGGAGTAGGTGTTGGTGAAGGTGGGGTTATCGGTCGGTTTCTCGCTCTCATTACCGTTGGCGTCGACCTCGTAGTAGGCCGGCGTGCATTTCAGCGTGCCGTCACCGTTGTCCGTTGCCGTCACCACGACCTTGAACCTCTTGGTGTCGTTGGTGTAGCCCTCGTGCTTGGTGCCATCGCCCTTGCTGGCGGTGCATTCACGGATGTAGCAGGTGAACGTTGCTTTGCCGTCGTTGAAGTCGCTGACTTCGAGTTTCTGATCGTCGAACTTCACCATCTGCGAGCTGTTCGAGTCATCAGTGGTCCACTTTCTATCAAGCACCTTTTTCCCGTTGCCATCCTCGGTGTACAGCTCGAACTCGAACCTCTTCATCTCGCCGCCATCGACCCTCTTGGTCACCTGAGGCGTCCAAGAGCCCTTGGCTGTGTATGCATTAGTAAAGGTCTTACCATTAGTAAAGATCTCATCGTTCGTGAGTTCAACGGACACATTGCGGCCATCGGACGGGGCGACCTCCATCGAGCCCCCTTTGGTGAGATTAGTGACCTTTACTTTATCAACCGAGTAGTAGGTGTAAGTAATGTCCAGCACCTTCTGTGTCTGGGCCACCGTTGTTTCAAACTCAATCTTGTAGATAGTCTTGTCGTAAGTCACACCAGAAACGGGCTTGTCACCGGGATCCTCAACTAGGTAGTAGACAACCGGGTCATCGGAGTAGACCCTGCCTAAATCAAAAGCAAAGCTACCGTCAGCGTTGTTCGTGACCCCATCGCCAATTTTTGAGCAGCCATTGAGCTGCAGTTTGAGTTTGCCGTCCTTGTCCTCGTCAAAGCTCGGGACTGTAGGTGAAATCTCACCATTATCTTTAGTAATCTTGTTCTGCTTGAGCAGCTGGAACTTGAACTCTTCTTTCTTAAGCTTGCGACCCGTTAGCGCCTTAGTGCCGTTGAGCTTCATCTTGGGGTACACGTTCACCTCCGTGGTGGAGCCAGCGATTACGTCGCCGTTGGTCATGATGCCGCCACCATGAATGTTGGATCTGTTGCCCGTGATGAAGAGGGACGCAGCCGCGGTAGCAGCATCCTTATCCTCCTTAGTCGGATCAGACTTTAGGCCAATCATGTACTTAGCTTGAGCGCCCTCGTACTTGCCGATGGTCGTAGGCGGCTGACCGTCGATCGTGCCCTTCCAGTTGGCAGCGCCGCCACCAAGCATCTGACCCGTTACGGCTGCGATGTATTCACCGTTAGTACTATCGCGAATAAGAAAAAGATCCTGGTGACCGGCTTCTTTAAACTTTTCAGTTATTTCGCCGCCTTCGTTGTTAGGGCGCCAATCCGCGTCATCGTTCTTGTCGTGGCCGCCGCCCGATCGGTTATAACCACCGTCAGAATTACCGTCAGAATTACCGAAAATCGCGATGCCATTGGTATCGGTAATGGCAGTCTTACCAGTCGGGCAAGCGGCAAACCCGCCGCCAAAGCCATTGGCATGATTGTTGGTAATCAGCGCGTTATATATATTGAGGCTCGCCGATTTAATGCCATAGTCACTACTACCCTGAACGAACACGCCGCCGCCACCCCAGTCGTAGGCGGTATTGGTCGTATTGTTAGTGATGTAGGCTTTCTCGCCGCTCACATTAAAATCGCCAACTGTAGGCGCAGCGATACGGATGCCGCCACCCTCTGAGTTTTGCGCCACATTGCTGGCGATGATTCCACCAGAAAACGTAAACCCGGAAAGAGGTTTATTCCAAGCGCCAGCATAAACGCCGCCGCCAGCCTCGGCAGAGTAGTTGCCCGTGATGTAGCCGCCTACAATTGTGAGACTGCCGCCATTCCAAGCAGCAATACCACCGCCACCGTGGCAACCGTTACCGAGATGCTTCGTGTTGTTTTCTTCATCGATATAGTGCTGATACCTGTTGTTAGTAATGTAACCTCTCGTAATGGTCACACTAGAGTTCTCAGCACAAATTCCCGCGCCATAACCGCTTTGATAATCATTTGTACCGTTACCGGAGATAATACCGTCAACCATGTTTACCGTAGAATTCCGGGCATAAACGCCGCCGCCACTGGGGGCATAGTTACCAGCGATTACGCCGCCAGAGATCACCAGGGTTGAGCCCTCATCCAGAGTTGAGCCCTCAACACGAATTCCAGCACCAGCACCACTGCTGCCCATAGAAGCACCACAAACGTATCCGCCACTCATGTTGACGGTAGAGCCGTTATGGGCATAGATAAGGCCATCGACGTTGCAATTGTTCTTTTGAGTAAGCACGCCGCCCTGAAGGTTAAACGTACCGCCCTCAAGATTGATGAGATTCACTTTGCTGCTGCATGCCACGATGGCACCTTTAATGGTGACCTGGTGCTCGTAGGTGGTCTCGTTTGTACGAGTGCTGTCCTTAGTGTCCACGCTGGATTTAGTCACGTAATAGGTAAGCTTAGTCGGAACGTCTTTTTCATAGAGCATTTTTGCCGTCTTGCCACAATTATCAGCTATCAGATTGTGGTCTTGATCCTGCAGCGGCTGAGGGCCAGCGATATTATCCTCACCCGGATGAGAATCCGTGATTGTAAACTCGGCACTATTGCTCACATTGAAAAGCGACTTATTATTATTGCTCGAGTACTTTATCTTGAAGCCATTAAGATCAAGGGTGATATTGCTACCACTCTTATTGAGAATAATCTCTTCGTTGCAGTCTAGGTCCTTCATCAATTGAAAACTGCCGGACCGATTTTCCGCAACGCTCTCAAGTTTAGTTTTGAGCTCACTTGCCTTATCAATTCCCTCGGCAGCCGCTTCAGTTTGCTCGTTTTCCGCAACCGCAGCAACGGTTTCACCATCCGAAGTCGTTGTGCCCTCGTTCTGCTGCTCTTCCTCGGGCTGCTCCTCAGGCTGGCTCTCGTCGCCAACTTCGTCGCCCTCAGTCTCGCCGCTATTCAGCTTTTCGGTATCCCCGTTGTTGGTGTTGTCTACATCAGTAGACTCACTTGAGGAATCCTCCGTCACAGTTTCTTCGGTCTGGGCGTCGTTGGCAATGGCCTGCGAGATCGGGGGCATGACGAGCGACAGTACCAGGCTCAATACGGAGGCTCCGCACAAAACGCCTGCCAGTACACGGCGCGTCGCTTTTTTACTCTGCTTAGTTTTTTCTGAATTCGCTTTCATCGATGTCTCCTCCCCAAGAGACCGCGATCTTGCTCTTTCACTATCAAACGTATCTGCGCAACCTGTAATTACGCACGCTTATAGTACATATTGTAATGATTGTTTGAACATCTAAGCAAAAATACCGATAGTTTTGTAGCGAATTCTCAATTCTCTTGACATTTGCTCGGATTTACCTTCGTTTATTCGCTATGAAATATCTATTTCTACTGGTAATTAAGCTAGTTATCATTTTTTAATAGCATTTTATTTATTTGCACAACATTTTGCTCAAGAGCATGCGTCCTGTGAACGGTCGAAAATCGACCGTGAACGGTAGATCATTAACCGGGAGGAATAGACTACCAAATTGATGGGAATATCTTTAACCCATCGGTGGTTAGAAGCATGATGTTCAGACAACGTTATTTGAATTTTCGCGCAGATTTTCGGTATCAATTCGCCCAAATCGCCTGAGGCCGCCACAAAGGCGCCTGCCCCCTTTGTGGCGGTCCCCCCCCTGCGCTACAGCAGATGTTCCTCGATAAAGATCGCGATGCCGTCTTTGTCGTTGCTCGCGGTTACAAAGTCGGCGGCGGCACGGGTGGCGTCGCTGCCGTTTGCCATGGCCACGCCCACGCCGGCGTCGGCCACCATGCAGGTATCGTTGTCCGCATCGCCAAACACGCAGATGTCCTGGAGCTCCATGTCGTTGAGCTCCGCCACGCGCACAAGGCCGCGCGTCTTGGACACGCGCGGATCCATGAACTCGTAGAGCCGCTGCGTGGTTTGCAGAGCCGCCGCCTTAACAGTGTCATCGGCAAACGTCGACGCCCGCTCAATCACCTGCGGCATCACCTCGGGCGCCATGGTAAACATCACCTTGGGCTGCGGCTCGCGCAAAAACTCGGCAAAATCGACCACCTGGTAGGGCACGCCGTCGACGCGCGACAGGTGCTCGACGCACGCGTTGCTCTCGGGCACGTAGAACACGCCGTCTCGGGGGCAGACGGGCGTTGCCGGAAGGTCCGCCATGTGCTTGCAGATGCGCGCGATGGTCTCGCCCGGCAGCGGATAGCTCAGCTCGTTGATGTCGTGCGCGCGGTCGATGACCTCGGCGCCACCGCAGCCCACGAGCACGTCCACCAGGCCTTCGATGCCCCAGAGCTCGTACATGGCCTCGGTCGCGTGGGCGTCGCGCCCGGTGCACAGGCCAAAGAGCACGCCGCGCTCGCGCAGGGCGCGGATCGCCGCCACGGTGCGCGGGGACACCGTGTGCCGGCTCGTGAGCAGCGTGCCGTCGATATCGCAGAACACGGCTTTGATGTGGCTGAAGGTGGTGTCCATGGGGGGCCTTTCTGGGTTGTGCGGCGGTGTGGGGTGTATTCGTGAACGGCGTACATGGTATACCAAGGCACGGGCCGTTGGGACCCAATCGCCACAAAGGTGCCTGCCCCCTTTGTGGTGGCTTGTGGTGCTCGGGCCTCAGCGCAAACCATCACAACATTCGACGTTTTTCGGCAAAATCGCGGTTTTCATCGAATGTTGTGATGGTTTTACTGCCTTGCAGAACGATCGAAATGCCGGCGGCCAAACAACAGCAACGCCGCGGGAACCGCCGTCACAACCATGCCCGCCCCCACGAGCGTCTGCTGCACGCCAAACGTCGCCGCCAGCCACGGGGCAATCGCCAGCGGCGCCACGCCGGCGAACATGTTGCCAAAGCCCATGACCGAGTTCACGCGACCGAGCTGCCCGAGCGGAGCCGTCGTTTGCACGATCGTGTTGTGGAGCGGGTTGACGACGCCCCAGGCCACGCCCAGGGCAATCTGGCCGACAAGGGCTACGCCCACGTACGGCGTTCCCACGTAGAGCAGGCTTCCCAGGCCTACGGACATGAGTGCCACGAGCAGCGTCTTAAGGTTGACCAGGTGCGGCGGCAAGCGGAGCGCGGCCACGGCGCCCAGCACCGCGCCCACACCGCTGGCCGACGAGAGCCAGCCCATCCATTCGACACCGACGTGCAGGACATCGCGGTAGAAGAACGACTCCAGCGGATCGAAGGCACCGTAGCCAAAGTTCGAGAGGAAAATAATGCAGAACAGCAGGGCGAGGACGCTGTTGGTGAAGACTGTCTTGATGCTGGCTGCGAAGGTGGCGCGGGTGGACGTGCTGGGGTTGGTGCTTTGTCCCGCACGCTCCCCTTCCTCTGCCGAATCGGCATCCGCATGCCCGGCGACATGGCTGGTCTGCGGCCTAAAGCCCCAACCGGCGACGAGCGCCAGCACTGTAAAGAGCATCATGAGCACGAACACCGCACGCGACGACGCAGCCGCCGCGACAAAGCCGCCCAGCGTGGGACCAACGATGATACTCACGTTTGAAAACATGGCGATGGCGGAGTTGATGTCTTTGAGCTCGAGAGGATCATCGGTGAGGTAGGCTGGATAGGATGTGGCGATGGGTTGGGCGAATCCCATCACAAAGCCCAGGAGCACCGCGCCAAGTAGGACGATGCCGGTCGCGCTGCCAAAGGCAATGATCGCCGCGCCGGTTGCCAGCGTGCCCACGATGCTCAGCAAGAAATGACGGCGCGGGCCCCAGGCGTCGAGCGCCGCGCCGCCCGCAAAGGATCCCAGGATCACGAAAACATTCATAAAAAGGACGGCCAGCGATGTCGCCACGACCGAGGCATCGTCTGCATAGGTGAGCGTTCCGATGACGCCGATAAAGTAGCTGGTCTGAAAACCGGTGTAGATGAGAAAGCGCATCGCCACCAGGCGCTTGGCCTGCACGGACAGCGATGATTGAGGCTTTGAGAAAAGGGAGGCGAGCATGGAGACTCCTTGTTTCATACGAATACGGGCGGCGGGCTTTCGCCACCGTCTGTCAAATCAATCTATCCGCATGAAACATTAAGGACCCATCAAGCCCCTTCTCTCTGTTTTTCGCCCGTCATGAACTACTTGGTAGATTGTAAGACATGTCCCACACATCTACTAAAGCAAAATCCACCACAAAGGTGCCTGGCCCCTTTGTGGTGGAAATGACGTTTGCCCAGCTAAAACCTGCCAAAATAAACCTGTCCCTATTTGGCAGGTTTTAGGCCAGATAGTCTTGAATCAGGTCACAGATAGCTCGGGCGTCGTTGATGTTGATGGCTCGGGTCGCGAAGCCGGCGTCGAATGCCTGGCGTGCCAGGGCCTCGTTACAGGCAAGGGCCAGCGTGTGACCGTCGACCAAGTCGAGCGAGCTCTTGCCGCGCAGACGGTCGACACCGGAGCGCGCGACCACGATATTGTCGAAGCCCTCGGTCTTGTAGCCCTCGATGATCACCACGTCGACATCGTTGTAGCGCGACAGCAGCTCGCGCGCGGACATCTCGTCCTCCTCGCGCGTGTCGGCGTACTCCGCCCAGCGCGTGGCGCAGATGAGGCCCACGTGCTTGGATCCGGCCTGGTGATGGCGCCAGGTGTCCTTAGCGGGCACGTCGATATCAAAGCCGTGATGCCCATGATGCTTGAGCGAACCCACGCGCAGGCCGCGGCGGGTAAGCTCGGCGATAACCTTCTCGACGAGCGTGGTCTTGCCCGAGTTCTGGTAGCCGATAAACGCGATCGCGGGGACGGCCGGTGCCGGAGCTGCGGGCGCGACGGCGACGGGTGCGCTCGCGGGCGCGGCACCGTCAGCGGCCACGGCCCCAACAACAGCGGCCTGACGCTCTGCGCGATCCCACACGCCCGAGCGGCCGCCCTCTTTGTGCAGCAGGCGCACGTCGACGATCTCCATGCCGCGATCGACCGCCTTGCACATGTCGTAGATCGTTAGGCACGCGGCGCTCGCGCCGGTCAGGGCCTCCATCTCGATGCCCGTCTTACCCGTCACGCCCGCCGTAACCAGTACGTGAAAGCCAACCTGTCCGTCCGCGCGCGCCGGCGCCCAGCCCTCGGGCACGTCCTCGGCCGGCGTCCCCGCCGCAGCGATGGGCGCAATGTCGCACTTGCTCTTGGTAATGAGCAGCGGATGGCACATGGGAATAATATCGCTCGTGCGCTTGATGGCCATGATGCCCGCCACGCGCGCGCAGGCAAGCACGTCACCCTTTTTGGCGCGGTCCTGCAGCACCATGGCCTGCGTCTCGGGATGCATGAGGATGGTACCCTCGGCGATAGCGATGCGATGGGTCTCGGCCTTGTCGGACACGTCGACCATGCGCACCTCGCCCTTGGCGTCCACGTGCGTCAGCTCGTCGCGACGGGCGTCGCGGGCGGGCTCGGTGGCAGCGCTGGCAGTCGACTGCGCGCCTGCAACGGCATCGCTGGCCGCAGCCGTGACTTTGTGGGCAGACATCGCGGCCCTGCGAGCGGCCTTGGTGGCATCGGCGTACCTGCTCTTGGCCATATGATCATCCTCCGATTTGGGACATAAATCGTTGCGTGCCCTCAATTATCGCGTGTTCCTGCGGTTTGTGGGCCACGGCATCGCGCCAAATCGAAAGTACCTGCATATCATCACCACGGCGCAGCGCCTCACGCACCGAATACTCGGCATCGCTGAACAGGCACGGACGCACGTTGCCATCGGCCGTCAGGCGCAGACGGTTGCAATTCGCACAAAAATGGTTGGACATGGCGCTAATGAAGCCGACCGTCCCCGCCGCGCCCGGAAAGTGCCAATAGCGCGCAGGGCCCGCGCCGGCAGGAGCGTCGTTGATGTCGAGCGGCTCGAGCTCGCCCAGTCCCGCCGCGGCGGCCCCGGCATTGATGCGCGCCCGTAACTCGTCGCTCGGCACGGTATCGCTCGCGTCCCACAGCTCGGGATTGAGCGTGGGCGCATGCGGGTCCACAGCGCAATGCGAGCTCGTGCGCTCGTCGCCGATGGGCATGTATTCGATAAAGCGCAGGTGGATGGGGCGGTCGAGCGTGAGCCGCGCGAGGGCCGCCACATCCTGGTTGAGCCGGCGCACAACAACGCAGTTGACCTTAACGGGCTCAAAGCCCCAAGCCAACGCCGCGTCGATGCCAGCCATGGTCTGTTCGAGTCGACCCAGGCGCGTGATCTTTCCAAAGAGCGTGGGGTCGAGCGTGTCGAGCGAGATGTTGACGCGGTTAAGCCCAGCATCTTTGAGCCGCGGCGCCAGCTTGGGTAGCAGGGCGCCGTTGGTGGTGAGCGAGATGTCCTCGATCTGCGGAATCGCACGGATGTCACGAATGAGCGGGATGATACGGCGG
Source organism: uncultured Collinsella sp. (assembly GCA_900545665.1). Lineage (GTDB taxonomy): Bacteria > Actinomycetota > Coriobacteriia > Coriobacteriales > Coriobacteriaceae > Collinsella. The sequence goes on along the minus strand of UQZU01000007.1, from coordinate 21,997 downwards.
CTGACCAGCGGCTCACCGCCCGTCAGGCGTACGCGGCGAATGCCCTCCCTCGCCACCAGGCGCACAAAGCGGGCGATTTCCTCGGCGCTGAGCAGCTCGTCGTGTGCGCGGGGCGCCACGCCATCGGCCGGCATGCAGTAAATGCAGCGGAAATTGCACTTGTCGGTGACGGCAATGCGCAGGTAGTTGATATCGCGGCCAAAGCCGTCATGTTGCACGTGCCCGTCCACGCAGCCCTCCCCTCACGCGGCGTTTTATTCTTCGGAAAACATAATACCCCACGAGAGAATCACGCCGACACCCGTACGACAGGACAGGGCGCTTCGAGCAGGACGGACTTTCCAAGCCCATCCTCAGCATACAAACCATCGCAACATTCGTCACTTTTCCCGTTTTCGGCGAAAAACGTCGAATGTTGTGATGGTCTGCCTACCCACGGCACCCCGTAGAAGGACCAAAGCGCCCCTAAAGGCCGCCGTCCCAGTGCCGAATCACGAATTCTCTCAGGTCGTTCTGACGTTTCTGGAACGCTTCGCTTCGGTCGCACTTGAGGCCCATAGCGAGCGCGATGGCATTCATCGCCCGGTGCAATTGCAGCTGGTGGGCAAACTGAGTCCCGGTGAGGACGATCATCCTAAAGCCCAGCGCGCTCAGCACGGTCATACGCTCCGCATCCGACGCGCTGCGCTGTTTATCAAGATGGTCCGAGCCGTTGTACTCAATCCCCGTACCGCTCGCAGGCGCATATACGTCGATTTCGAAATACCCGGCCTTTGCGAGATACTTGAACTCGTTGGGAACATCGACCCGATGGTTGAGCTCGATCTTGGCGTATCCCAGCCCTCCCTGGGAACGTTTTGCTACGACCATGATTGCGGTGGCCGTCTCCATGGGCGACCGCGCGCCATCGTGCACGCGCTTGAGCACGGCGGCCGCGCGTATGGCCCCCTGACGAGATCGGTTCTCATTGCAATAAGCAATCAAATCGGCGACGGTATACCTCTGCCCCATCTCGATATAATCGCCTGTCGACAGATGATTCAAATGGTATCGGGCACAGATTTCGTAGCCATATTCCAGCTGCTCGGGCTCACTCATCCACGAACCCGCTTGGACAAAGCACATGGCCTCATCAACCACCAGAAGGCCCTCTGCCACCTCGATAAGATGGCCTGGAGGTACCGGCGCCCCAAACACGTGGCACCTAAATCCAGCCGGCGTCGAGCGCTCAAAATCAAAGTTGACGAGCGTGTCGATATGATCGAGCTCTTCTCGTGGAATACCGAGCGAAACCAGATAGTCGGTAACGATCCCGACTGCCGTTGAAGCCCTCAGCCCCTTGGTATCGAGTCCCAATTTGGGCAGGTCCGCAGTCGGCTCCGCCTCGTTAGCAAGCGAGTCTTCATCGTATAGGCTGATTGCTCGCGAGAGCGGCTCGGATGGGCGCGCCACGTTGTGGTACAGCCAGGCAGTCTTATGGGACAGGACGATCGGCAGGTCCATGAGCCCTCCAATGGAGTCGGATAACCAACCTTATTCCCCTGCCCACGGATCCGCACACCTTCATGCGCAAGAAAGCGATTCCACCCGGTCGAGTGGCAGAAAAACCATCACAACATTCGATGCTTTTCCCGATTTTGGCAAAAAATGTCGAATGTTGTGATGGTTTGAGGTGAGGTGAGGAGCATGGAGGGACCAAAGCATCGTGCTCGAACGGGTTAATCCAACTCTTTTAAGCCATGCGCCAGCTGCCAGTACTCGCCGTGCTGGGCGAGCAGCTCTTCGTGCGTGCCGCGCTCGATGATGCGGCCGTGTTCGAGGACCATGATGGCGTCGGCGTCGCGGACAGTGGACAGGCGGTGCGCGATCATAAACGTGGTGCGTCCGCGCATGATGCGGTCCATACCGCGCTCGATGAGCTTTTCGGTACGCGTGTCAATGGAGCTCGTGGCCTCGTCCAGGATGAGCACCGGCGGATCGGCGACGGCCACGCGCGCGATGGCGAGCAGCTGACGCTGACCCTGCGACAGGTTGGCGCCGTCGGCCGTGACCGGTGTGTCGTAGCCCCGCGGCAGACGGCGGATAAACGAGTCGGCGCAGGCGGCCTCGGCAGCGGCGCGTACCTCCTCGTCGGTCGCGTCGAGCTTGCCAAAGCGGATGTTCTGCGCAATGGTGCCGCTAAACAGGTGCGTGTCCTGCAGCACAATGCCGAGCGACCCGCGCAGGCTGGCCTTGGCAATGTGCTTGACGTCGATGCCGTCGTACGTGATCTCGCCGTCATCGACCTCGTAGAAGCGGTTGATGAGGTTGGCAATGGTCGTCTTGCCGGCGCCCGTGGAGCCCACAAACGCAATCTTTTGCCCCGGCTTGGCAAACAGGTTGAGGTCCGTGAGCACGCGGGCGCCCGGCACGTAGGAAAAGTCCACGGCATGGAAGCGCACGTCGCCGGCAAGCGGAACCAAGCCGCACGTGAGCTCGGTGCCGTCGGCGGCCACCGCGCGGCCCGACTCATCAACGGCTGCCACGTCATGCAGGTGCCCGTAGACGCCCACGCCCTGGCCCTCGGGAATTTTCCACGCCCACGCGGCATCGCCCGTCTGCACCAGCTCCACGCAGCCCTCGTCCACCTCGGGCTCAAGGTCCATAGCCGCAAACAGGCGCTCGGCACCGGCCAACGCGTTGAGCAAGAAGTTGCCGAGCTGCGTAAACTGGTTGATGGGCATGGCGGCCTGGCGCACAAAGACCAGGTAGCTCGCGAGCGCACCTACGTCGGCGAGCCCCTTGATGCAGAGCATGCCGCCCGCCACGGCGACGATGGCATAGTTGACGTAGCCAATCACGACAGTCATGGGCACCATGGAGTTGGCATAGCTCACGGCGGCGGTGCCGGTGCGGCGAAGCTCGTCGTTGCGGCAGGCAAAGCCGGCGACATTCGCCGCCTCACGGTTAAAGACCTTGATGACCTTTTGGCCCGAGACCATTTCTTCGATATATCCGTCCAGATCGCCAAGCGATGCCTGCTGGGCGGCAAAGAAGCGCTTAGAGCGCGCGCCCGAATAGCGCGCATACAGCACAATGGCCGCATCGCACACGAGTGTGATAATCGTGAGCTGCCAGTTAAGGATGATGAGCATAGCCGTGGTGCCCACAACCTGAATGGCGGCCTGAATCACGTTGGCAAAGCTGTTGTTAAGCGCCTCGGAGACGGTGTCGACGTCGTTGGTGAAAAAACTCATGATGTCGCCCGAGCGCGTGCTGTCAAAATAACTGAGCGGCAGCGTCTGGATGTGCGCGAACAGGTCGCGGCGAATATCGGACACCACGTGTTGGGCCGCGCGCACCATGATCTGTGAGTAGCCCAGGGCCGAGAGCACGCCCGCGGCGTAGATGATCGCCGTCAGGATGACCTGCTTGGCGAGCAGTTCCTCCCCGCCCGTGGCCAAACCGTTAACGATGGGGCGCACCATGTAGGTGCCGGCGAGGCTCGCGATGGCGGCAACGGAGGCGAGCACGCCCACCGCGAGCAACGAGAACTTGGCATGCCCCATGTAGGAGAGCAGGCGGCGCACAGTGCGCTTGAGGTCGGCCGGGCGTGCTTGGGCTGCGGTCTTAGGCATGACGCTCACCCCCTTCCAAGGGCGATCCGCATGCGACGGAGGAAAACGGATCATTCGCGCAGCCACCGTCGTTGCCATCGCCGGCGTCCGCGTTCCCCGCAAACTCCATCTGCGAGGCGTAAATCTCCTGGTATATGTTGTCGCCCGCCAGCAGTTCCTCGTGCGTGCCCACGCCGTGGACACGACCGTCGTCCAGCACCACAATGCGATCGGCATCCATGACACTCGCGATGCGCTGGGCGATGATGAGCACGGTCGCATCGGGAATCCGAGCGATGTGCTCGCGAATCTTTGCGTCGGTCGCCATATCGACCGCGCTGGTGGAGTCATCAAAAATGAGCACGCGCGGATGCTTGAGCAGCGTGCGCGCGATGCACAGACGTTGCTTCTGGCCACCCGAGACACCGGCGCCGCCTTGGCCCAACTCGCCGTCCAGCCCGCCGATGCGATCAAGGAACTCGTCCACGCACGCCGCGCGGCAAGCCGCGAGGAGCTCATCGTCCGACGCCTGCGGATTGCCCCACTGCAGGTTCTCGCGCACGGTGCCCGTGAACAGCACATTCTTTTGCAGCACAATGCCCACAGCGTCGCGCAAGGCGGCGAGGTCGTAGTCGCGCACGTCGCGTCCGCCCACAAGCACGGCGCCTTCGGTGGCGTCGTACAGGCGCGCAATCAGCTGCACAAGTGAGCTCTTGCCCGAGCCCGTGCCGCCGAGGATGCCCACCGTCGAGCCGCTCTCGATGCGAAGGTCGATATGCTCGAGCACATCCTCGGCTGCATCCGCGCGGTATTTAAAGGAAACATCGCGAAACTCGATACTGCCGTCCGCTGGCGCCGCAATCGCGAGGTCTCCCGCGGGGTTGGCGATAAAGGGCTCCTCATCGAGCACCTCGGCGATACGGCCCACACTCGTAAGAGCGCGCGTGAGCAGCAAAAACACGTTGGAAATCATCATGAGCGAATTCATGATCAGCAGCACGTAGCTCATAAAGCCCGTGAGCGAGCCCACGCCCAGCTTGCCGGCGAGAATCATGCGGCCGCCAATCCACAGGATAGAGAGCGCAGCCACGTACATCGACAGCTGAAACACCGGCAGGTTGAGCACCGCGCTGCCAAAGGTCTTTGTCGCAGTGCGCGCGAGCTCGGTATTGACGGTGTCGAACTTGGCCTCCTCGTGCTCGGTACGAACGTAGGCCTTGACGGCACGCACGGCGGTGAGGTCTTCCTGTACCACGCCGTTGAGGTGGTCCATCGAGGTCTGGAGTTGGCGGTAGAGCGGGCTCACGCGATAGGTGATGACGCCCAGCACGATTGCCAGCACGGGCAAGATGATCGCAAAGACGGTGGCGAGCGGGCGCGACAGCATCAGCGCGTAGATAAGGCCGACGATAAGCGTCACCGGGCCGCGCACCATAGGGCGAAAGCCGTTGCCCGCAGCATTTTGGATAACGGTGATGTCCGTGGTCATGCGGGTGACGAGTGAGCTGGCGTCGTAGTTGTCCAGGTTACCAAAAGCGAGCGTCTGAATCTTTTTGTACTCAGCCTCGCGCAGGTTAGCGCCTAGGCCCGAGGCAACGCGGGCGGACGTGTGTGCATAACCCAAGCCCAGTACCAGCGAAAGCGCAGCGCACACCAACATGTACGACCCCTGCAGCAGCATGTAGTTGATATCACCCGCAGGCACGCCCACATCGATGATGTTGGCCATGATGACCGGGATAAACAGCTCGAGCACCGTCTCGACCGACACAAAGAACACGCCGAGGATGGCATCGCGACGGTATGCCCCTAGATAGGAAAACAGTATTTTGAGATTGCGCACGCAGGTTCAACCCCCATCAAACGTTGTTCGCAAACGCACGTATTATTGCGCGCCGAATAATGGTGTCAAGTATTCCGAAATCGTTTTCTGCAAGGTTAGCGCCGGCGGCGAGTTCTCGTGATGTGTGTCCATATTCACTCGGAATAATGGTGCGCGAGACTTTTTCGCTCCGGCGTCATCACAAACCTTGACTCTACAATCGTTATAGGGTTTTCACTACACTGGTACGTAAAGAAACCCAGCCAGAAAGCCCCGCCCATGGAACACGACCTCACACGCGGCAATGTCCTTAAGACCATCGCGGTCTTTGCCCTGCCCTATATGCTCTCGTACTTTTTGCAGATGCTCTACGGCATGGCCGACCTGTACATGATGGGGCAGTTCAGCGGTGCCGCCGGCATCACCGCCGTGGGCAATGGCGCGCAGACGCTCTATATCATCACTGTGACGCTCGTGGGCCTGGCCATGGGAACGACGGTTATCGTCGGCCACGCTGTGGGCTCGCGTCGGTTTGACCGCGCCGAGGCAGCCATCGGCAACACCATCACGCTGTTTATGGGCGTCTCGGTGGTACTGGCCGCCGTCCTGCTTGCGCTGTGCCCGCAGATCGTGGCGCTCATTGGCACGCCGGCCGAGGCAGTCGAAGGCACTGCCGCCTACCTGCGCATTTGCTTTATCGGCATTCCGTTTATCGCCGCGTACAATATTCTTTCGGCCATCTTTCGCGGGCTGGGCGATTCGCGCTCGCCTATGTACGTGATTGGCGTGGCATGCATCATCAACATCGCGCTCGATTTTTTGTTTATCGGCCATATGGGGCTCGGCCCCGTGGGCGCGGCGCTCGGCACGGTGACCGCCCAGACGGCCAGCGTTGCCCTCGCGCTTGTGTGGCTCAAGAGCCGCCGCACGAACATCCACGTTAAGCGTAGCGACCTGCGCCCCCAGCCCGAGGTGCTCGGCAGCATTCTTAAGATCGGCGTGCCCGTGGCCGTGCAGGACGGCTGCATCCAGGTGGCGTTTATGTTCATCACCGTCATTGCCAACCACCGAGGGCTCGTCGACGCCGCCGCCGTGGGCCTGGTCGAAAAGATGATCAGCTTTTTGTTCATTGTGCCAAGTTCCATGGGTGCCACCGTCAGCGCGCTCACGGCGCAAAATGCCGGCGCGGGCAAGGGCGACCGCGCACGTCAGGTACTCAAGGACGCCATGACAATCTCGGTGGTGTACGGCTGCCTGATCACGGTGCTGATGTGGCTGGTGGCGCCAGCGTTTATTGGCTTTTTTGCCAAGGACGCTGCAGTAGTCGCCGCCGGTACCGGCTATATGCGCAGCTACATTTTCGACGCGATTTTTGCCGGCATCCACATTTGCTTTAGCGGCTTTTTCGCTGCATACGGCAAGAGCTACATCGGCTTTGCGCACAACGTGCTGGCCGTGGCGCTCATTCGCGTGCCGGGCGCGTGGCTGCTGTCGAACGCCTATTCCGACACGCTGTTTCCCATGGGCATCGCTTCGCCGTGCGGATCGATTTTGTCGGCAGTCATCTGTGTTATCGCGTTTACCGTGCTCAACCGGCGCGGGGCTTTTGACAAGCTGGCAGCGTAGCGGGGCAACGCGAAATCACCCTCATCGACGACATCATCAGCGACGATCCCACAACCTACGTGACGCAGATCACGGTGCCTGTATCGCTAGGCTAGACCGAGCCTCGTCTCCAGCTCGGTCAACGCCTCAAAGGCATCGCGAGATGCACCCGCCGCGCGCTCACGCTCGGCAATGCAAATTCGCATCATTAAGCGCTCTTTTGCCTGCCCTTGGGCGTGCCTCGTGCGCCCTTCCGCCTGCGAGCAATTGCGATTCTCTATATCCATTACGCCACCGGCACCTCGCCGGTAGCCAGAATCTGCTCGAGTGCATCCTCGTCCAGCACGGGTACGCCCAGCTGTTCGGCCTTGGTGAGTTTGGAGCCCGCCTTGGGGCCGGCGACCAGATAGCTCGTCTTCTTCGACACGCTGCCCGAAACCTTGGCGCCGAGCACCTTGAGCGCCGCGCCTGCCTCGTCGCGCGTGCGGTTGACGAGCGTGCCGGTGAGCACGAAGGTCAGACCCGCGAGCGGCTGTGCGTCGGCGAGCTCGCCTGCCACGCCAGCGTCGGCTGCGGCTTGCGCATGAGCGGCGCCCAAGTCGACCTCGAGAGACAGGCCCGCTTGGCGCAGACGCTCCAGCACGGCAAGATTTTCGGGCACGGCCAGGAACTGCTTGACGCTCGCCGCAATCTTGGGACCGATGCCCTCGCACTCGGCGATGTCCTCTTCGCTCGCCAAGATGAGCTTGTCAATCGACAGGAATCGCTCGGCGATGACCTCGCCCACGCTCTTGCCCACGTGGCGGATGCCCAGGGCAAACAGCACGCGACCGAGCGGCTGGCTCTTGGACTTGTTGAGCTCGGCGATGATTTTCTCGGCCGTCTTGAGGCCTACCGGAATGGGGTCGCCCTTCTTGACGCCCTTTTTGCTGTTGGAGCTGGCATAGGTGCGCCCCGTGTCCAGGCCGGCGATATCGTCGACCGTGAGCTGGTAGAAGTCCGCGACGTCGTGGATCAGCCCGGCGGCGATCATCTTATCGACGATCTCGTCTCCCAGGCCGTCGACGTCCATGCAGCCGCGGCTCACCCAGTGGAGCAGGCGCTCCTTGAGCTGCGCGGGGCAGTCGATGGAGACGCAGCGGTAGGCAACCTCGCCGTCCTCGTGGACCACGGGGCTGCCGCACACGGGGCAGAACTCGGGCATGTGCCAGTCGACCGAATCGGCCGGGCGCTTGTCGAGCACCGGGCCCACGACCTCGGGGATTACGTCGCCCGCCTTGTGCACGATGATGGTGTCGCCCTCGCGCACGTTTTTGCGGCGGATCTCGTCGATGTTGTGCAGCGTGGCGCGCGCGATGGTGGAGCCGGCAACCGTCACCGGATCGAACTCGGCGACCGGCGTGAGCACACCGGTGCGGCCCACCTGGATGCGAATTTCGCGTAAGACGGTCTGCTTTTCCTCGGGCGGGAACTTAAAGGCAATGGCCCAGCGCGGCGCGCGGGCGGTAAAGCCCAGGTCAAGCTGCTGCTGGAAGCTGTCGACCTTTACAACCACGCCGTCGATGTCGTAATCCAGGTCGCCGCGATGCTCGAGGGCCTGGGCGCAGAACTCGTGGACCTCGGCCGGCGTGGCGCAGCGTGCCACGTTGGGGTTGACGCTAAAGCCAGCGCTGCGCAGCCAGTCCAGAAACTCGCGCTGGCTGTGGACGTGCAGCGGGTCGGTATCGGCGATGGCATAGATAAAGGTGGCCAGGTCGCGGCGTGCCGTGATCTTGGGGTCCTTTTGGCGCAGGCTGCCGGCGGCGGCGTTGCGCGGGTTGGCAAAGGGGTCGCGCCCCTCGGCATCGGCCTCGTCGTTCAGGCGCACAAAGCTGCCCTTAGGCATGTAGACCTCGCCGCGCACCTCGATGGTACGCTCGCGGTCGGCGCCCATGTGGGCGAGCGCCGGCTCGGACAGGTGCATGGGCACATCCTTGATGGTGCGCACGTTGAGCGACACGTCCTCGCCTGTGGTGCCATCGCCACGTGTGGCGGCGCGCACAAAGGTGCCGTTTTGATAGGTAAGCGCCACGCCCAGACCGTCGATCTTAAGCTCGCAGGTATAGGTGACGCTGCCGGCACCGAGCGCATCCTCGGTGCGTTGGAGCCACGCGTCGAGCTCGTCCAGGTCCATGGCATCGTCCATGGAATACATGCGTGCCATATGCGTGACCGGCGTAAACTGCTCGCTCACGTAGCCGCCCACGCGCTGAGTATAGCTGTCAGGCGTCACCAGGTCGGGGTAGGTCGCCTCGATTTCCTGCAGCTCAACGAGCATTTTGTCAAAGGCAGCGTCCGTGATCTCGGGCGCATCGAGCATGTAGTAGCGATAGGCGTGGTAATCGAGCTCGTGGCGCAGCTCGGCCGCACGTGCTGCCGCCTGGGCACGGGCATCGGTCGGTGCGGTGGCTTCCGCGGTCGTGGACGTTTCGGTATCGATGTCCACGCCGTCACCAAACAGGCTCGATTGCTCCATAGCGGCACTCCTTCGCTCGATTTCAAACGGATACTAGAGTACCACCGGTCGCAATGAGGCCGAATAGCGGTCTCAAACCGCACCGAATCGGCAGCCGCCAGACTGGGGTGGACAGTTAGTTCAGATACGTATAAATCCTAGAGCTAAATCAGGCACGAACACCCCTGTTTCGACGAATTCGGGCTCCTCGAGACCATGTAAACGTCCCACTCTCCCTTCCAAACACCCATTCGAGCCCCATCCCAATCAAAAATTGCTCAAAACGCATTCCAAGCTGTCCCAGATTTATACGTATCTGAACTAACTGTCCAGACCATTACGAACCAGGCCTCTTGTCAGCCCCAAGTGATCCGTTTTCCTCCGTCCCCAACGGATCAATAAGAAAAGAGGGGCTGTCCCGCGTTGATGGGACAGCCCCTCTGGCATCGGTATGTGCGATACAGCTCGTTAGAAACCCTGGCCGTAGCCCTGGCCCTGGCCCTGCTGGCCTAGCAGCTCCTCCAGGTACTGGCGCAGCTGCTCGTCGGTAATACCGCCGTTGCCGGTGTCGGTCGAACTGTCGTCCTGCTGCTGGTTCTGCAGCTCCTCATCGGAGCCCAGCTCAACCGTGACCTTCTTCTCTTCCTTGCCGCGCATAAGCGTGATCTCGACTTTCTCGCCCACCTCGTGGCTGCGCAGCGCAATGATCAGGCCATCGGCGCTCGTAATCTCATCGTCGCCCAGCTTGGTAATGACATCGCCCTCTTGGATGCCAGCCTTGGCGGCAGGACCATCCTCAACGACGCTCGCCACATACGCGCCGCTATCGGTGCTCAGCTTGTTGGTGCGGGCGTTGAGCGCGTTGACGCTCGAAAGCGTGGCGCCCATGTACGGATGCACCGGCGTCTTGCCGTCGATAATCTGGTCGGCAATGTTCTTGGCGTAGTTAACGGGAATAGCGAAGCCCACGCCCGAGCTGGAGCCCGAGTAGCTCTCGATAAGCGAGTTGATGCCCACGAGCTCGCCGTTGTCATTGACGAGCGCGCCACCGGAGTTGCCCGGGTTGATGGCGGCATCGGTCTGAATCATGTTGGCATAGATGGTGTTACCGCTGGTAGAGCTCATAGCCGTGGAGCGGTAGAGCGCCGAGACGATACCGGTGGAGACAGACTGCTCGTTGCCGAACGGCGAGCCGATCGCCATGACCCACTCGCCCACGTTGAGCTTGGAGGAATCACCAATCTCGATCGGCGTGAGCTTGGAGGCGTCGGCGTCCTTGAGCTTGATGACGGCCAGGTCGCTCGAAGCATCGTTGCCCACGAACTCGGCCTCATAGGTGGTGCCGTCGTCCATGGTCACCACGTACTGGTCATAGCCATCGACCACGTGGTTGTTGGTGAGGATGTGGCCCTCGGTATCGAGTACTACGCCCGAGCCGACGCTGCCCGAACTATCCGACTCGTCGGCAGACTGCGAAAGCGAGCCATTCTGGCCGCCGCTCGAAGTGGCGGTGATGGAAACCACGGAGGGCAATGCCTTGGCAGAAACGGCCTCGGCCAGCGTGGTGTCCTCGGAATCAATCGTAATCTTTTGCGTCGACGAACCCGAAGCACCCGCCGTCACGGCGTTCCTGCCGCCGCCGATATCGAGCGTGCCGCTCATAATGAGCGCAATGACCAGCAGGGCTCCGCAGGCACAGCCGGCGAGTGCCGTAATAAAGATCGGCAGTTTTTTGGTCTTAGTCTTGACCACCGTGTGCTTGTTCACGACCTGTTGGCCGCCCAGCGGCTTGCCGGTCTGCGTGTCGTAAGCCTGCACGTAGGGAATGTTGCTACCGGCAGGCGTCGACTCCACCTGCACACGCGGCTGCTGCTGGGTCTCGCCGGCGTTGCCCGCATCCTGGGGACGCTGGGAATCGTTCTCGCTCATGGCTGCGATCCTTTCGTCTAATAACCAAAGGCCCGCCAAACATGTGGCGGGCCATCATTGTTCACGTTGAGTTGTACCCCAATATGCGGGCGAACGTGTATGAGAACGCAATCTTTTAGGAAGGCTTAAGTTCTGCTGCAAACTCGAAAGGGATCCACGCATGCGTCAAAACCACCACGAAGGTGCCTGTCCCCTTTGTGGTGAAAAGCTAGTCCTTAAACAGATAGCCCACGCCGCGGACGGTGGTGATGTGTGCCGCAATCTGCGGGCCCACCTTGGAACGGATGCGTCGAATGTGCACGTCGACGGTACGCGTACCGCCGCAGTACTCAAAGCCCCACACGCGGTGCAGCAGCACCTCGCGGCTGTAGGCACGGTTGGGATGCGTCGCCAAAAAGCTCAGCAGCGAGTACTCCATCAGCGTCAGGTCGATGGGCTCATCATCGAGCGTCACCTGGTAGGTGGCCAGGTTAATCTCGAGGTTATCGATGTTGAGTACATCGTCGGCGGTGACGGTCTCCTCCTCGCCCATCAGGCGCTGCGCACGAGCCTTGAGCTCGTTGGGCGTCGCCGTGGGGCACACAAAGTCGGCATGCGCGTGATTCGGCAGGCGCAGGGTGCCAAGGGCCTCATCGTCGACGATCACCAGCATGGGGACGCCGCCACGATCGTCAAGCCACTTGGCAATCTGATCGATGCGGTCGCTGCGAATGCCGTCGGAATCGAGGATCAGCAGGTCAAAGTCGTGCGCCGCAGTCGGCGAATCGGGGGTTGCCAGGCTCACCTCGACACCCAGGGTGGTCGTCAAGCTGCGGGCAAACTCGTGGAAGCGCGTCGTGCGCGCCATGAACAGGGCACTCTTTTCGGACATATCGGCCTCCAAAGAAATGAGCTCAATCGTACTGGAACAAGCCAGCGCGATTAGGAGTTCGCCAGGTAGTGCTTGATCTCCCACTCGGTGATCGTAGACTCAAACTTATGCCACTCGTTGCGCTTCTTTTTGAGGAAGAAGCTGTGGATGTGCTCGCCGAGGGCATCCTTCATAAACTGCGAGTCCTCAAACACGTCGAGCGCCTCTTTGAGCGAGCGCGGCAGCGGCGTGTAGCCGGCCTCGAGCATCTGACGGTCGGTAAGCTTGAGCGTCTCGGCCGTTGCCTCGGGCGGGAGTTCTAGCTTGCGCTCGATGCCGTCGAGACCAGCCGCCAGCGTGACGGCGTTGACCAGGTACGGGTTGGCCATGGGGTCGGGACTGCGCAGCTCGATGCGCGTGGACAGCTGCTTGCCAGGCTTGTAGACCGGAATGCGGACCATGCTCGCGCGGTTGCGCAGGCCCCACGTGGCGTACTGCGGTACGGAGTCGCCACCCGTGGTGATGCGCTTGTACGAGTTGACCGTGGGGTTGGTGATGGCGCTGATCTCGCGCGCGTGCGCCAGGATACCGGCCATGTAGTGTTTGGCGATGTCGGAAAGATGGTACTTCTCGTCGTCCTCGCTCCAAAAGACGTTGTTGCCGTCGTGGTCGAATAGCGACTGGCACAGGAACATAGCGCTGCCGTCCTCGCCCGCCAACGGCTTGGGCATAAAGGAGGCGTGGCAACCGCTCTCGTAGGCCTGCTGTTTAATGATGAGTTTGGCCGTGGTGATGGCGTCGGACATGCTCAGGGCCTCGGCGTGGCGCAGGCTCATGCCGTGCTGCGAGCGACCGGCGGCATGGAAGGTGTACTCCACGGGCACGGACATCTTCTCGAGCGTGAGGACCGTGTTGCGGCGCAGGTCGCGGGCGGCATCGCTCACCGAAAGATCGAAGTAGCCCACGTTGTCGAGCGGCTCGGGGGTGTGCTCGTCGGGGAAGTAGTAATACTCCAGCTCGGCGCCCACGTTGAGCAGATAGCCGGCTTTCTCGGCCTTGCGGAACATGCGGCGCAGGGCATCGCGCGGATCGCCGGCGAAGGGCTTGCGGTCGGGAGTGCACACGTCGCAGAACACGCGGGCAACGCCGTTGTGGCTCGGACGCCACGGCAGAATCTGGAAGGTCGAAGCATCGGGAAACGCCAGCATGTCGGCTTCCTCGGGCGTGGCAAAGCCCTCGATGGCGGAGCCGTCAAAGCCAATACCCTCCTCAAAAGCGACCTCGAGGTCCTCGGGGCTAATGGCAAAGTTCTTGAGGCGGCCGAGAATGTCGACAAACCACAGACGCACAAAGCGGATGTCACGCTGCTCTACGGAGCGGAGTACGTAATCGATGTTCTGCTGGTTCATGTCGCTCCCCTTTCTTTCGGGCGGGTTTCGACTGGTCTATATCGCAGATACTATCGCAGAAAAATGTTTCCGCAGGGTTAAAGCGTATCAAGCGCTCAAAAAACGTGCGCGAACAGGCAGTTGCGAACAAGCGGCTAGCGAGAGGTCGAGGCGCGGTGTTCGATGTGGCCGGGGATCTCGATGCGTTTGGGCGCCAGCTTTGCGGCCTCGCCCACGGTGGTGGTAACGACGTCGATGCGCTCGGAAAGGCGCTCGACTACGCGCTCGGCAATGGTGAGGGTGTCCTGCGCGGCCGTGGTGACGCCGCCAAAGAGCACATGGTTCCAGGGGTAGTCGTCAAACGTCGCGATCTTGAGCCCCGCCGGCAGCGAGGGACCAAGCTGCGCCAGCGCCTCGGTCAGACGCAGGAAGACCAAGCCGTTGACAGCAATGAGGCCGAGCTTTTTGCCTGCATAGCCGCGGATGGTCTCGTCCAAGCGACCGACACCCGTGGCGCCACCGTCGGCCAAGGTGACGACCTCGCCCGCAAGGCCGCGGCGCGAAAGCTCGTCGGCAAAGGCCTCGGCGCGCTCTCGACGCACGGGGCTGTCGTCGCTTGCCTCGGTGAGCAGGCACAGACGCTCGCTGCCCGCAGCGGCGAGCTCGTCTACCAAGCCGGCGACGAGCTCACGGTTGTTAGATGTCACCAGATCGACACCGCCGTCGGCAACATCGCGGTCGAGCAGCACAACGGGCAGACGTCCTGCTGCCGCGGCGATCGCCTCGTCATTACCTCCGCAGGTGTTGACGACCAGGCCGTCCACGCCAGCATCGATAAGTCTGGTGAGCGACTCCGCTTCCTTGGCGGGGTCGTTGCCACTAATGGCCGTCATGAGCGAGCAGCCGCGCGCGGCGGCGCTGGCGGAAAGCCCTTCGAGCATGGCGCTGGAGAACGGGTTGGCGATGTCGGCCAGGATCACGCCAATGAGGTTGGTGCGCGAGCTGCGCAGATTGCGCGCGGCGGCACGCGGGCGATAGCCGGTGCGCTCGATAACCGCCGCGATGCGAGCACGGGTCTCCTCGGTCATTTGCCCGGGGCGGTTGTTGAGGTAGCGCGAGACCGTGGCCGGACTCACGCCCGCCTCGGCGGCAATGTCCTTGATTCTCATCTGCGCCATAACGCACCCCGTTTCCCAATTGTCGGCGATCTGAGCCATTTTAGGCATTTTTTTAAAAATCTCGGTTGCAAAACGCTGTAGGTGAGTATACTACAACTCGAAACGAAACCGATTTCGTAAACCGATTTCGGTGAGCGTTGGCACGCAGGTGCAAAGACGCACCCTACCGTCTTGGCACCTGCGTGCCAACGCCATATCAAAGGTGTACGCACGAGTAAAAGGAGCTGCGCGACCATGGGTAAAACGGTTCTTACCTTCGGCGAGATCATGATGAGACTCTCACCCAAAGACCACCTGCGTATTGAGCAGGCAACCGAGTTTGACGTCCGCTACGGCGGCGCCGAGGCCAACACTGCGCTTTCCCTGGCCTACCAGGGCGACAAGGCCGCTTACGTCTCCGTTGTCCCGGCCAACCGTCTGGGCGAGTGCGCCCTGCGTTCGCTGAAGGCCTACGACGTCGACACCACGCGCGTCGTGCGTCAGGGCGACCGCCTTGGCTCCTATGTGTTTGAGATCGGTGCCTCGCAGCGCGGCAACGGTTGCGTCTACGACCGCAAGTACTCTGCCATCAACATGGCCAAGCGCGACGTCTTTGACTGGGACGAGATCCTCAAGGGCATCGATGTCTTCTATTTCTCCGGCGTGACCCCCGCCGTCTCCGATGAGATGGCCGCCGCCTGCAAGGATGCGCTCGCCGCCTGCCGCGCCAAGGGCATCACCACCGTGTGTGACGTGAACTATCGCGGCAAGATGTGGTCGCCCGAGAAGTCGCAGGCCACCATGAGGGAACTCCTGCCGCTCGTCGACATCTGCATCGCCAACGACGAGGATGCGCCCGCCGGCCTCGGTATGACCTGCGTCTCTGGCTCCCTTGCCCACGGCATCGAGGAGCGCGACACCTATGTCGAGATGGCCCGTCAGATTTGCGCCGAGTACGGCAGCAAGAAGGTCGCTTCGGTCGTCCGCAACATCTCCTGCGTCGAGCGCTCCATCTGGATGGGCATGCTCTATGACGCCGAGAGCGGCGAGCACTGGTTCTCCCCTGCTCACGATGTGCACGTGCTTGAGGGTGTTGCCGCCGGCGACGCTTTCAACGCCGGCCTGGTCCACGCCCTCATCAACGACTTCGATCCGCAGGCTGCCGTCAACTACGCGATTGCGGCTTCGATCCTCAAGCTCACCATCAAGGGCGACTCCAACTTGGTGACCGCAGACGAGATCGCAGCCGTAGCATCAGCCGCCGACGGTGGCACCCGCGTCGCGCGCTAGTCCGTCTCCATTCCGCGGGCCGCAGCTTTCCAATCCCATACCCCTGCGGCCCGCTCCCCGATTCCTCCGGCCGGGCAAAACCACCAGTCCCATTCCGGTTTTGCCTGGCATTCCCTACATGACTGGTCGAGCAGCCGGTTTTGGAATTGCTTGAACCCCAAGCGGTGCCTCCGATAACCAATCCAAAATCGGCTCCTGACCAGCACATTTGGCAATCACGCGCCTATGCGCGCCACACATCGAAAGGAACATCATGTTCGATCAGTTCTACACCACGCTTGAGTCCCTGGGCATCGTGCCGGTCGTTGTGCTCGACAAGGTCGAGGACGCCGCTCCGCTCGCCCACGCCCTTATGGCAGCTGGCATGAAGTCCGCCGAGGTCACCTTCCGCACCGCCTGCGCCGCCGAGTGCATCGCCGCTATGGCCGAGGCCGAGCCCGAGATGTGCGTTGGCGCCGGCACTGTCCTGACCGTCGAGCAGGTTGAGCAGGCCCGCGCCGCCGGTGCCAAGTTCATCGTCTCCCCGGGTTACAACGAGGACGTCGTGAAGCATTGCATCGACATCGAGCTGCCCGTCCTTCCCGGCACCGTGACCCCCTCCGAGGTCACCGCAGCCGAGAACCTGGGCCTCAAGGTCACCAAGTTCTTCCCCGCGTCCCAGTATGGCGGCCTGAACACCATCAAGGCCCTCGCCGCTCCGTTTGTCGGTCACCGCTTTATGCCTACCGGCGGCGTGAGCACCTCCAACGTCGAGGAGTACCTGAGCTCCTCCGCCATCATCGCCTGCGGTGGCACCTGGATGGTCAAGCCGGCCCTGTTTGCCGACGGCGACTTCTCCAAGGTCGAGCAGATCGCCCGCGAGGCCATGGACGTCGTCAAGAAGGTCCGCGGCTAGGTTTAGCTCTCTATCGTGAAAGGGGGCGTGCCCTAGACCTCGCCCCCTTTCTTTTAAAGCGGCTCGGAAGCGCGCCGTTTCCGTCACGAACAAGAACCAAAACCGTCTTGTATGCTGATAGAACGTGACGGAAGCGACACGCCCCCGAGCCGCTTTGTATAATCGGCTGGCAGTCGCGCTCAACTGAGCCACTTCGGTAAAAGCCGAGCCATCAAAACAGCTGCGGCGCCGTCTGGAGGAATGGACCTTTGCTTCCGGTCTTTTCCTCCAAGCGGCACCGCATCTTTGTGCCCCGGTCACACCCCAACGCAGTTGCGGTGAAATAGGGACTGTTTGCGCCACCTAGGTCACAAAACAGTCCCTATTTCACCGCAACTTATATGGGGATTGATTAGATGAACGAGTCTTTGGACAGCTCAAAATAGTCGGGATGCAAGGCGATAACCGGGCCCTGCTCCTCGGGCATCAGGTGCAAGTGCGTCTCTGCCAGATAGCTCGCCGTGTCGGTATCGCCCCTCTTAATGGCCTCGAGAATCCGGCGATGCTGCCGACGAATCGGCTCCCAATCCAGGTCCTGCGACACCATACGCAACCAGTTGTATCGCTCAAAATGTGTGTTGATGCTCTTCATCCAATCCCACAACATGTGACGACCGGCAATCTCAAAACATGTCTCATGGAACAGGTTATCCAGGTCAAAGAAACGGCGCGTTTCGCCATGGTCGAGCGACTCGGACTCGGTAAGAACCTGCTCAAGCCGCTGCTTTTGCTCGGGCGAGGCGGCCGAACAGCATTTAATTAGCACGCTTCTCTCGAGCTTCTCGCGCAAAAAGCAGGCGTTTTCGGCGCGTTCCATGCTGATCTTAGAGACGTAGGTGCCGCTTTTGGGACGCGTTTCCACCAGCTCCTGCTCACGCAGGCGCACAAAGGATTCGCGAATGGGCGTGCGCCCGATTCCCGTCTCCTTTTCCAGACCAATCGCCGAAAGACGCGTGCCGGGCCTGAGCTCGGCATAGATGATCTTGGAGCGCAATGCGTTGTACGCCTGGTCTTGCAGGCTCTGATAATGCTGGTGCTGTTCCATAAAGCCCTCGGATAAGTCCTCGGTTAGTCGAATACCACCATGCAATACTATCGCATCCCCCGCCCCCTCATAAGTTGCGGTGGAATAGTTCCTGTTCAAGGCCTTCAGCAGCAAAAACAGGAACTATTCCACCGCAACTACAGCCAACGAGTTGTTGCGATTAGGTGAACGTTCACCTTTTTATTGTTTTTCTCTTCGCAAATAAAATCCCGTGCGTATACTTAGGCTCAAACGAAACCGATTTCGTTGAGCGTGGGCAATAGGATGCTAAGACGCACCCTACCATCTTGCCATCTTATCGCCCACGCAATACCATTTGCTTTCTTCCCGTCTCGTTGGACCTTTAGTCCCATTCCGGCACAGCGAGACACTTCCTAGACGACTGACCGTGGGGCCGGCTTTTCTGCTTTTGCAGCAGTGCCTCCGATAACCCTCTTTTGCCGGCCCGGGTCAGCTTTTTCACACAACCGAAAGGACGGGTAGCAACATGCGACCGCTCATCATCATGCATGGCGAGAACATCGACTGGTGCCATACCGTCATCAGAATGCTGATGTATCTTGTGGGCGTTGCAGTACTGGCACTCGGTATGAGTCTCCAGACGGCATCCGGCCTGGGCGTCGCCGCGCTCACGTGCTTTGCCACAACCCTATCCATGCTCACTGGCAAGACGCTCGGCTTTTGGATCACCGCAACCTACGTCGCCTACATCGTGGCGCAATTAGCCATCTTGCGAAGCGAGTTCCAGCCGCGCATCCTGCTCGAGTTGTTCTTCTCAACGTTGATTGGCGGCTTGACCGACCTCTTCATGGCGGTCAACCCACTGCATCCCACGGCACTCCCCACACAGATTGCGACCATGCTGCTCTCCCTCGCTGTCACCGCATTTGGCGTAAGTCTCGTCGTCAACATGGGCGTTGTCCCCAACGCGCCCGACGGCTTGGTGCAAGTCATTGCCGAAAAGCTTAAACGCCGCTTTGGTGACGTAAAAGTCGTGTTTGACTGCTCACATGTCGCCGCCTCGCTCGCGTTGTCGCTGATCTTTATGTACAACCTGGGCGGCTTTGGCGTCACGACCGCCATCTCGGCACTGTTCCTGGGCCATGTCATCAACGTCGCCAACAAGCTGTTCGCCCAGCGCTTTATCCGCGCGGCATTTGGAAAATAGCACCACCGTAAGAACCCGCGAACAGCGCTATACGTTGCTATATCTCACTATACTTTGCTATATCTTGCTATATCTTGAGCAAAGGTGGCTCACACGCAAACAAACCCTTTTAAGCCCACAGCAGGTAAAACACCTCCCACGATTATCGGCCGCGAAGATGTACTTGAAGAATTCAGTGAAGGCCTCACCAACGGGCCTGGTGCCCCTGGGCGCCTAATGCGCATAGCCGGCGTCCGTGGAACGGGCAAGACGGTCCTCCTTGACGAGTGCTCACGTTTGGCGCAAAGCCGTGGCTGGACGGTCATAAAAGAGGTCGCAACCGAGGGACTTTGCCAGCGCATTCTCGAACAGCTGCAGCCCAAATTCCAGGCAAAACACGCCAGATTTGAGCCCACCGTAGCTGGCATATCCATCGGCAGCATAGATATTGAGCGAATCGGCCCATCGCTACGCGACGCCATGAGACAGACAATATCCAAGAATGGAAATGGCCTGCTCATCACTCTCGACGAGGTTCAAGACGCAGAGCTCGATGAGGTCCGAACGCTCTCCATTGCGATTCAGCAGGTTATCGGCGAAGACCTTGATATCGCCTTTGTTTTTGCTGGGCTGCCTTCGATGATTGAAAGCATCATCAACGGAAAGACACTTACGTTTTTGCGCCGTGCCCTCCCCTTTGACCTGAAGACTGTGGCAGTAACCGAAGTGTCGTACTCCCTCGAGGAAACCATTGAAGCGTCTGGCATGGAGTTGCAGCCAGGTATTGCCGGCCAACTTGCCGAGGCAACGCAAGGCTATCCTTTCATGATCCAACTCGTTGGATACTACGCATGGCAGTTGGCGAGACGCGCACATACAGCGATTATTGGAGAAGAAGAAGCCGAGTGCGGCATTGCAACGGCACGCGAACGCTTCTGCGCCATGGTGATTGAGCCCGCGCTGCGGCGCATTCCGCCCACGTGCATCGTTTATCTGCTGAGCATGGCGTCTTTGGGGCAAACGAGCTCGACCAGCATGGTTGCCGATGCCCTAAACAAAACGCCTCAACAGGTGAGCTCCGTCCGCAGCCGCCTGTTAAGAGAATCGATTATCGAGGCCCCCTCGTACGGCAAGGTCTCATTTGCCATCCCCTACATGCGCAATTACCTCTACGAACACAAAGCCGAACTGGAAGTTGAACTGTAGAAGCGGTAACTGCCCTGCAAGACGAAAACCGTTTTCGTGCGGATTTATAGCAGACGCAAACGGTTTTCGTCTTGATTTGCGTACGGAATTAAGACGTAAATTGCGCTTTCGTACGCTTATTACCAGACGCAAATTGTTTTCGTCCGGCCATGCGTCCCCAATCTAGACGAAAAGAGCCCCGAGCTCGTATTGAACTGCATCCCAATTCTTGGACGGGCGCCGATGCCCTGATCTCTGCCATGTCGAGGTGCGAGATCAAATCCTTGGCGCGCTCGCCGGAGTGGTATGCCTTGTTCGGCGCCACCTTCCTGTAGAGCTTCTTGAGCTTCGTCTTCCCCTTGTTGCCCGGCGGCATCTCCGTCTCAGGTGGCAGCCCTAGGAAGGACAGGACGCCGGGCAGGTCGCACAGCATCACGTCCTCGATGTCGGCCTTGGCCGCCAGGTCGACGACTCTCTGCGCTGTCGGCGAGATGTTCGGGGTGCTGCTACCGCCCGCTGGTTCGGAAGCTGGCGGGCAGTAGCGGGCAGTAGCGGCAGTAGCGGTGTGGCTCGATAGGCCCGAATATCCGTAAGGAAGGTGCTCGCTCTCATATGTGCTGATATGCCTCGCCTCGCGAACCTTGGGATGCTTCCTGAGGTAATCCCTCAATTCGAGCCACTCTTTATGCTCATAACGCTTCGAAATCGTTTCCCCGTCGACAGTTTCCTTCACATAATGGTATGTTCGAACGCCTTCGAACTTGCCGAACCCGTTCTCGACGCTGAAGTTTCTGAACCAGCGCGAAAACCCATTCAGGTCCATGAAGTTGACTTGGGGATGCCTGTCTTTCGTTCGTTCGAATGAGTGGACGAGCGGAGTGCCTTTGACTTGTTCCAGGCCGAAGGCTTCCATTTCGCGGGCCTGCTCCTTTTTCCAGAATTCGAGATACGACGTCAGCGTCTCGCTTATCGAGATCCTCCGCACGCTTTTCTTGCTTTTGGGCGAGCGAACGCTTCGATCGGCCGCGAACTGCTGCTCAATGAGGATGCTTCTGTTCTCGACGGAGACATCGGACCACGTCATCCCGAGGGCTTCTGCCCTTCTCATGTCGGTGTCGAGCATGAGCATCACGCATGTGATGTGCGCGTCCGGTTCTCGATTGAGTAGGATGTCGAGTAGGCGAGCGGCGTGATGGTTCCTTCGCGGTTGTCGTGGAACTTTTTTGCGTACGAGCCGACGGTGTCCCTCGATTTTTGGACGTAGGTGCCGCTGTTGAGTTCTGCCTTGTAGGCTTCGAGTGCGGCGTCGACCTCTCGGCTTTTAGTGGTATGTATGGTCTGCCACGGCGAATAGCGGTATTTGCCCGTGACCGGATCCTTGCCGAGGCTGTGACGGTAGCGCCACGTGTATTTGTCGCGGCGTTGCTTCGTTCCTTTGCCTATGACGAGAGGTCGGTCGTTCATCGTGTTCCTTGCCTGAAGTGCCTGAGAATCGCGCTCGGTTGCGCGGAATGGCGCAAAGGGCTGGGGCCTGTCTCTTATACACATCTGACGC
>UQZU01000006.1 GCA_900545665.1 uncultured Collinsella sp. | reverse complement strand
GCCCATGCGCGCAAAAGTGCGTCTCGGCAATCTGGGGCCCGTCCCATTTAATATTTATAAATATGCAGGTCAGCGAGGTGCTAGCGATGTGCTAGCGGATGCGCCGCCAGATAGACCTCGGTCAGTTGCGTTCGGTCGACATGCGTGTAGACCTGCGTGGTCGAAATATCGGCATGGCCCAAAATCTCCTGCAGCACACGCAGGTCGGCACCGCCCGCGAGCATGTGGGTGGCAAAGGAGTGGCGCAAGGTATGGGGATGGAGCCCCACCAGTCCCACCTGGCGCCCGTAGCGCTCACAGATGGCATGGATGCCCTGGCGCGACAGACGGCGGCCGTTCTTATTTAAAAAGACCGCCGAGGTCTCGGTTCCGCGGGCATGGGCCGCCAAGCGAGAACGCCCCTCAGTTACATAAAGCGTCAGAGCTCGCGCCGCGCTTCCTACCAGCGGGGACAGGCGTTCCTTCGAGCCCTTACCACGAACGAGCACAAAGCCATCGTCGATATGGATATCGCCCACATCGAGCCCCACCAACTCGCTCACACGCAAACCGCATCCGTAGAGCACTTCCAAGATGGCATGGTCGCGCAAGCCCATCTCGCCCTCGGGGAAGTCTTGATCGAGCAGCGCCGAGACATCCTCCACCGATAGATACTCCGGCAAACGCTCAGCCTTTTTAGGCAGGCGCAACGCCGCCGTTGGATTTTGGGCCACAGCCCCATCGCGCACCAAAAAGGCATGTAGGCCCTTCACGGCCGCAAGCGCACGCTCCACCGAGGCATCGGAATAGCCCCCATCGCGACGGTCGGCGACAAAGCCCTCCACGACCTGACGGGTCACCTCTTCAAAAGACACAATACCCGCCCGCTCCAGATAGGCGCAGTACGTCGTCAGGTCACGACGATAGGCCGCAATCGTGTTGCGCGCCAAACCCCGCTCGACCGCGAGGTAATCGAGATACTCCCCCGCCGCCACGGCGAGCGACGAGGGAGTAGCTTCGGTATGTTCCTTATTCGCCGGCACCCTTAGTCCGTAGCGAGGTTCATGGGCGTCACCTGCAGACGGTCGACACCCTCGTGCTGGCCGATCGAAGCGCGCACGAACTCGCGGAACAGCGGCTGCGGGTTGGTCGGGCGGCTCTTGAACTCGGGATGAGCCTGGGTTGCCACATACCACGGATGCACGTCGCGCGGCAGCTCGACCATCTCGACCAGGCGCTCGTCGGGCGACAGACCCGAGATAACCAAGCCGGCGTCCTCGAGCTGGTCACGGAAGGCGTTGTTGAACTCAAAGCGATGACGGTGACGCTCGTAGACGAGCTCCTCGCCATATGCCTCGCGAGCAAGGGTATCGGCGGCGAGCTTGCACGGATAGGCGCCCAGGCGCATGGTGCCGCCCTTCTCGGTCACGTCCTCCTGCGAGCTCATCAGATCGATGACGCTAAACGGGCCGTCCGGATCGAACTCGGAGGAGCTGGCGCCGGCAAGGCCGACGACGTTGCGGGCGAACTCGCACACGGCCACCTGCATACCCAGGCAAATGCCCAGATACGGAATCTTGTGCTCACGGGCAAACTCGGCCGCGAGGATCTTGCCCTCCAGGGCGCGCTTGCCAAAGCCGCCGGGGACCAGGATGCCCGAGGCGTCGCCCAGAACCTCGGAGACATTCTGCTCGTCGAGGCTCTCGCCGTCGACCAGCTGGACGTCCACATGGCGATCGTAGAAGACGCCCGCATGGTGCAGGGCCTCGATAACCGACAGGTACGCATCGGGCAGCTGCGTGTACTTGCCCACGACGGCGATCTTCACCTTGTCGGCGTGATGGTTGGCGTGATTCTGTTTGCGCAGGAACTCATTCCACTCGCTCATGTCGCGCTCACGCGGGTCCAGACCCAGGCGCTCGCAAATGCGCAGGTCAAAGTCCTGCTCGGCAAGCAGCTGCGGAACATCGTAAATGCTCGCGCAGTCCTCGTTGGTAAAGACACAATCGGTGTCGACGTCGCAGAAGCTTGCGATCTTTCCGCGGATAGCGTCATCGATATGGTGGTCGGAGCGCAGCACGATGATATCGGGCTGGATGCCAAAGCTGCGGAGCTCCTTGACGGAATGCTGCGTGGGCTTGGTCTTGACCTCGTGGGCGGCGGCGATATAGGGAACGAGCGACACGTGGATGTAGCAGACGTTCTCGGGGCCGGCCTCCTTGCGGTACTGACGGATGGCCTCGACAAACGGTTGGGACTCGATGTCGCCGATCGTGCCGCCCAGCTCGGTGATGACTACATCGGAGCCGGTCTGCTCCTCGATGCGGCGGAACTTGTCCTTAATGGCATTGGTGACGTGAGGAATCACCTGCACGGTACCGCCCAAAAAGTCGCCGCGACGCTCGCGGGCGATCAAGCTCTTATAGATGGCGCCGGTCGTAAAGTTGGAATCGCGGGTCAGGTTCTCATCAATAAAGCGCTCGTAATGACCCAGGTCCAGGTCGGACTCGTAACCATCCTCGGTAACGAAGACCTCACCATGCTGGAAGGGGCTCATGGTACCGGGGTCGACGTTCAGATACGGATCGGCCTTCTGCATCGTTACTTTGTAGCCACGCGACTTGAGCAGACGGCCCAGCGAGGCCGCGGTGATACCCTTGCCCAGGGACGAAACCACGCCACCGGTTACGAACACATGCTTGGTCATATTGAGTTACCTGCGCTTCCCGTAGAAGTTGTTTATCCACATCTTACGGGTCTTCATTGTAATACTCGCGCCGCGGACCGTTCGCAATTTTTCTCGCGTGCGATTGCATTTCTCAATCTTGAAACAAAACGCCGCCCGGTTTCCCAGGCGACGTCGCTATGGCAAGGGTTACATGCTGCTATCGATCAGCAACCTCGTCCTCAAGCATTTCTTGAACGAGCATGCCGGTACGGACGCCCTCAAGATACCACTCGCCACGTTCGGTGAGGCAAATGCCATTTGCAAGCTGACCGCCGTCGTCGCTATAACGCGAGACGACATCAATCATGCCTTCGGAATCCAAGCGATCGATTGCGGCGCGGGCACGATACGGCGAAACCCCCACGCGCTCGGCAAGCGTTTTGCGCGAGAAACCATACGGCCCGCCATTGTCTTCGGTTTGCTGGTCGATCTCCATCAACACCAGCACCTCGACACGCTTCATATCGTTGACACTCGCACGACCCTTGCCCGCCATAGCAGCCTCCTCAAACCGAGCACGAGCATCTAACGCGCCGTGCGCGACCGACACACCTCACGATGGCAGGTAATATCCATCATGCGGCATCCCGCTAAGGATGAAACAGTTACGGTTATTGTATACCGCTCAAATTGTTTCTAGGCAGGTAAACAGCTATTTTTCGCCGAAATAGGCGCTTTATTGATCAAAAAGCCGTACCGGGCGCTAACCCGATACGGCCAAAATGCAATGCAATTACCGCGGTGCTTCAAACTTAGCGATGGAAGAAACCGCGGCGCTCAAACTTGGGCTCGCAGCACACGTTGATACCCAGTTTGCGCAGTACCGTCTCGTCCGTCGGCGAGATAATCACGCTAAAGAAGGCATCGCAACCGCGCAGCTGCTCCAGGCCCGAAAGGACGCGAGCGGCCGTCTCACTCGTGGCCGAGGTGATCGACAGCGCCATAAGCGTCTCGTCGGTGTGGAGGCGCGGGTTTTTGCTGCCCAGGAAATGCGTCTTGAGCTTGCTGATGGGCTCGATCGCTTCATCGCTAATGACCTCGAGCTCAAGGTCGACGCCCGAGACATGCTTAAGTGCATTCATGATGAGCGAGCTCGCAGCGCCCAGGCGCGTGGAAGTCTTGCCGGTCACCACGGAGCCATCGGGCATAACCATGGCACCCACGGGACCACCCGTCAGCTGCTCCCTGGTGAGGGCCGCCGAGCGCGCCGGTGAGTAGTTCTTATCGATGCCGGCTTTCTTCATAACGATCTTGAGACGGTCGACTTGCTCATCGCCCACGCCGGTACGGCGCACATTTTCGACCGCGGTAAAGTAGCGGCGGACGATCTCCATCTTGGAAGCGTCGCGGCAGGCATCGTCATCGGTGATGGCAAAGCCGACCATATTGACGCCCATGTCCGTAGGACTCTGGTAGGGGCTCTTGCCCAGGATCTTTTCCATCAGAGCACGGACCACCGGGAAGGCCTCGACGTCGCGGTTGTAGTTGACCGTGGTCTTGTTATAGGCCTCAAGGTGGAAGGAGTCGATGATATTGGCATCGTCGAGGTCCGCCGTGGCCGCCTCGTAGGCGATGTTGACCGGATGCGTGAGGGGAAGGTTCCAGACCGGGAAGGTCTCGAACTTGGCATAGCCGGCGGCCGTGCCATGCTTGTGCTCGTGATAGAGCTGAGACAGGCAGGTGGCAAGCTTGCCCGAGCCAGGACCGGGGGCAGTGACCACGACGAGCGGTCGAGTGGTCTCGACAAACTCATTCTTGCCGTAGCCATCGTCGGACACGATCAGATCGACATCGTGCGGATACCCCTCGATGGGATAGTGCAGCTTGGCGGGAATACCGTGCGCGTTCAGGCGGTTGCGGAACACATCGGCAGCAGGCTGGCCGGCGTACTGGGTGATGACCACAGCCGCGACAGCAAAGCCGTTGCCGCGGAACAGGTCAACCAGGCGCAGCACATCCTCGTCATAGGTAATGCCGAGGTCACCACGAGCCTTGTTTTTCTCGATGTGGTTCGCGTTGATCGCGATGATAACCTCGACATCGTCGGCGATGCTCTTGAGCATGCGGAACTTGCTGTCCGGTTCAAAACCCGGCAGCACGCGGCTCGCATGATAGTCATCGAACAGCTTACCGCCAAACTCCAAATAGAGCTTGCCACCAAACTGCGAGATGCGCTCCTTAATGTGAGCAGCCTGCAGCTCGATATACTTCGCGTTGTCGAAACCCTGGCGCATATATGGCTCCCGTCCCGTTTCCATTTAATGTTCTAGGCGATTATAACGGAGCAGACCCTCCCCAACGCCCAAGCAATCAACTGGCACCAACCAAACACGCCCACCGCAACCACCGGGGACCCGGGGTAGATCATTTGGGACGGGAAACAAGGCACTCAGCACCAACAATGAAAACGTCACAGGCAAAGCCAAAGCCAGCGAACGGGCACCAGAGCGAGCAAGGTGACGTGAAAGAGGAGGGCATAGGCCTTTTGGCCATGCCCGACGATTGAACGTCAGATTGCCGCTCTGGCGGGCTTGCAGCGTCGAGTGGTTCCGGCGTTTGGTAAAACGCCGGAACACAAGAGCGCCCCCTCCCGCGCACGGAACGGAAGGGGGCTAAAGGTAGGAGTCTACCGGTGGGTTTACCCCACCGGACAGACGATGACCAGGTGATCCTCTACAGGATCGTCAAGGTTTCCGTGGGGTACCCGTTGGGTACTTAGATCAACACGCAGGCGACGGTCAGGATGATGGCGCAGACGACAGAGAGCGCGACGATGAGCTTAAGGGCAAACTTGAGCCAGGTCGTCCACTCGATCTTGGCCAGGGCGAGACCGCCCATGATGGCGCCGGAGGTCGGGGTGAACAGGTTCACGACACCGATGGCGGCGGAGAAGATCATGACCATGACCTCAGGCGAGAAGCCGAGCTTAACAGCCAACGGTCCCATGATGGGCATGGAGACGGTGGCCATACCGGAGGTCGAGGGGATCAGGAAGGACAGGCCGAAGTAGACCAGGAAGCTCATGGGAGCGAAGATCACGCCGGACAGGCCAGCCAGAGCATTGGCGGCAGCGTCGAGGACGAAGACGTCGAGGCCGGTGTTAGCCATGAGGACGGAGATACCACGGGCGAGGGCGATGACGAGAACAACGGACATCATGTCGGCAGCGCCGGTGATAAAGGTGTTAACGATCTGCTTCTCGGACAGGCCACCGATGATACCGATCAGGACGGCCATAAGGAAGAACCAGGTGGAAGCCTCGTCGAAGTACCACTGGCCAATGGGCAGGCCGGTGATCAGGGCAGACCAGCCCTGGACGACGGCGTTACCGTCGGCGTCGTAGACAGCGCCAGCGTCGAAGAAGTTAGCGACGCCCTCGTTGAGGTCGGCCAGCGGAATGAAGCCGACGATCATGACGACGAAGGTGAAGGCGAAGGCAATCAGAACACCCTTCTGACGACCGGTGAGCTTGACCTCCTTGTGGACCTCGGAAGCAGCCTTGCCGTGAGCCTCTTCGGCGTCCTTGAGCTCCTGCATCGACAGGATGGTGGAACCCTTGTCAGCCTTGACCTTCTTGGCGTAGCTCATCACGAAGAAGATGGACATAGCGGTAGTGACAATCCACAGGACGGCACCGAGGCCGATGATGATGGACTGGTTGACCTCAATGCCAACGCCGGTCAGAGCGTCGACGGCAGCGCCGACGGCGAACGGGTTAACCGTGGAGCCCAGGCAGCCGCAGCCAGCGCCGAGCAGGACGGTAGCGGCACCGACCATGGGGTCGAAGCCAGCGGCCATCATGGTAGCGGCGAGCAGGGCGTAGAAGGGAACGGTCTCCTCGCACATACCATAGGTGGTACCACCGAGGGAGAAGATGAGCATCAGCACGGGAATGAGCATAATCTCGTTGCCCTTAAGCTTCTGCACCAGAACGGCGATGCCGTTGTCCAGGGCGCCGGTCTCGGTCATCATACCGAGGAAGCCGCCCAGGATCATAACGAAGAGGCAGACGGGCAGAGCGTCAGCGAAGCCCTTAATCGGGGCGGTGCAGAAATCGCTCAGACGGGCGGCAGTAACCGCGCCGCCGGACGTGCCGGAGACGATAACGGTAATCACTGCGACAATTGCCAGCAGAGCAAGAAGAATGGTGAACGATGAAGGCATACCGCGCTTTTTCTTAGCGGTCTCAGTCATAGTTCTCATCCCCCCCTCATAAATCATTTACTGATCTCGCCAGAAGCGGCTCTTCCGTGCCGTGCCTGCCGCTTGATGCGAGATTATTACCAGATAAAACCGCTCGGGGTGTGCAGCAATACACCCCGAGCGAGATGCTAGATGCTCTTACTTGAGCGTGGCGTACATGACAGCCTTGATGGTGTGCATGCGGTTCTCGGCCTCGTCGAAGACCTTGGAAGCGGGGCTCTCGAAGACCTCGTCGGTGACCTCCTGCTCGGTGATGCCGAACTGCTCGCACTTCTCGGCGCCAATGGTGGTGTTGGTGTCGTGGAAGCTGGGCAGGCAGTGCAGGAAGATGGCACCCGGGTTGGCCATAGCCATGACCTCGGAGGTGACACGATACGGGGTGAGCTGAGCGATGCGCTCGGCCCAGACCTCGTCGGGCTCGCCCATGGAGACCCACACGTCGGTGTAGATAACGTCGGCACCGGTGACGCCGTCCTTGACGTCGGTGGTCAGCTTGATGGTGCAGCCGTTAGCCTCGGCGATGGGCTTGCAGGCCTCGATGACGTCGTCAGCGGGCATGCACTCCTCGGGGCCGCAGGCCACGAAGTTCATGCCGAGCTTGGAGCAGACGACCATGAGGGAGCGAGCGACATTGTTCTTGCAGTCGCCCATGAAGACGAGGGTCTTGCCCTTGATGTCGTAGTTGAAGTTCTCCTGGACGGTCAGGATGTCGGCGAGCATCTGGGTGGGGTGCCACTCGGTGGTCAGGCCGTTCCACACGGGCACGCCGGACTTAGCAGCGAGCTCCTCGACGTCGTCCTGGGCAAAGCCACGGAACTCGATGCCGTCATACATGCGGCCGAGAACGCGGGCAGTGTCCTCGATGGACTCCTTCTTGCCCATCTGCGACGAACCCGGATCGAGGTAGGTGACGCCCATGCCCAGATCCATGCCGCCGACCTCGAAGGCGCAGCGGGTACGAGTAGAGGTCTTCTGGAAGAGCAGAACGATGTTCTTGCCCTCGAGATAGCGGTGCGGAACGCCAGCGCGCTTCATATCCTTGAAGTTCTTGGAGAGCTTGAGCAGGTACTCGATCTCCTCGGTGGTGAGGTCGAGAAGCTTGAGGAAGCTACGGCCGGAAAGGTTAACACCCATGGTTTGATTCCTTTCGAAGAAATGAATTACGTAAGTATTAGTGGTGCCCGTTTAACGGGCGAAGCCGGTGCGGTTGTAGGGGGACCGCACCGGAAACGGAAAGACTTAGAGGTCCTCGCGCCAGAAGGGCATGCTCATGCAGCGCGGGCCGCCGCGGCCGCGGGAGAGCTCGGCGGAGGGCACGACGAGAAGGTCCAGGCCCTCCTTGTACAGCACGTCGTTGGTGACGGTGTTGCGGGCGTAGACGCAGATCTTGCCGGGCTCGACGCACAGGGTGTTGGAGCCGTCGTTCCACTGCTCGCGGGAGGCCGCGATCGGGTCGCCGCCGCCGCAGGGGATCAGCTTGACCTGGTCGACGCCGGTGGCGTCCTCCAGGACGTGCTCGAGGGTGTCCTCGATCAGGCGGATGTTCACGTCGCCCGGGTTCTTGCCGGCGGTCAGCTCGTAGACGCGCAGGGTGCCCATGATGGCGGGGTGGATCGTGAACTTATCGACGTCGATCTGGGTGAAGACCGTGTCGAGGTGCATGAAGGCGCGCGAGACCGGGATGTCGAAGGCCAGGATGCGCTCGACCTTGGAGTCGGAGTTCCAGAAGATGTTCTGGGCCATGACGTCGATCGCGGCGGCCTGGGTGCGCTGGGAGATGCCGACGGCGAGGGTCTTCTCGTTGATGTTCAGCACGTCGCCGCCCTCGGTGTGGAACTGGCAGTCGCGGCGGAAGTACAGCGAGACGTCCTTGTAGTCGGGGTGGTACTTGAAGATGTACTTGCCGTACAGGGTCTCGCGGTTGCGGGTGACCGAGTACATGCGGTTGAGGTTGACGCCCTCGCCGATGACCGCGAACGGGTCGCGGGTGAAGTAGAGGTTGGGCATCGGGTCGATGATCAGGTCGGACTCGGACTCGGAGTTGACCAGGGAGTCGAGGGTCGTGGACGCCGTGAGGGGCATGTCGATCTCGGACTTGGTCATGCCGGCCATGGTCTTCTTGACGAACTCGAGGTTGTCCTCGATGGAGTCCAGCTTCTCGCGGACGATCTGCGGCATGTGCTGGCCGCGGATGCCGGCCTCGGCGATGTACTGGTCGGTGAACTCGGCGCGGGCGCCGGGGACCTGGTCGAACACCTCGGCGACGAGGTTCTCGAGATAGAGGACCTCCACGCCCTGGTCCCTCAGGATCTGGGCGAAGGTGTCGTGCTCCTGCTGCGCGACCTCCAGGAACGGGACGTCGTCGAACAGGAGTCGCTCGAGCTCGTCGGGCGGCAGGTTGAGGAGCTCGTCGCCGGGACGGTGCAGGCAGACCTTCCTGAGCTTGCCGATCTCGGAAGGCACGTGCAGACCTTTCGTCATGGCCTCCTACCTTTCTTTCGGGCCTTACTGGCCGAATGTATCAGCGCCCCTCCGTATGGGACGCTGCTTGCTGACAGCTCTAGTTATATCCAAAAACCACCTGCAATTCCACCTCGCCCCCGAACGGTCAGCAAAGTGCGATGAACGGTATATCGCATATGATTCCCCCATGATGCACTTCAGTTTCGTAAAGCAGATTTTCCTAGTTAAACGTTATTTTCTAGGAAATCAAGATTGAACACTCAAAGTTATCCATGATTCAATTTGCATAACATAAACGGTTTTCTGCATATAAATGACGCTTGCCCTCGATTCGACCTACATTCAATTATATTCAGCTTGTTATCATTCTTATTCATATAATCTCACCAGTTGAGTGAGGATATAGATCGCTTGTTCAATGCACCGGACGTTAGTGCTTCGGTTCGTCAGCGTAAGAAGTAGGTTAAGATACCATTCGCACAATACGTCCGTGCCACAAGTCGACTAAATTGAGAGAATAGTAAATAGTGTTAGGCTACCGTCCCCTGCGGGGACTGAACGGACAGATGCATATGCCGAGCAAAATCGAAAAAAAGCAAGCCGCCGCAAAGCTGCGCAAACCGCCGCGCGACTTCTCGTACACGCAGAACCGAGAGCTCAGCTGGCTACGCTTTGACAACCGTGTGCTCGACGAGGCTTTTGATGAGTCCGTGCCGCTGTTCGAGCGCCTTAAGTTCGTCTCGATCTTCGAGTCCAACCTCGATGAATTCCTTATGGTGCGCGTAGGCGGCCTGTCCGACCTGGCAGAACTCAAAAAACAACCTGTCGACAACAAGAGCAATATGACCGCCTCAGAGCAGGTCGATGCTGTCATGGCAGAGCTGCCCGGGCTCCTTACCCGTTGGGAGTCCATCTTTAAGAACATCGAGGGCAAGCTCGACACCCTGGGCGTTCACCGCGCCCGCATCGATTCGCTTACGCCCGAGGAGCGCACCTTTGTCACCCGTTACTTCCAGGCCTACGTGTCGCCGGTCATCTCACCGCTGGTGATCGACCCGCGCCATCCCTTCCCCAACCTGCGCAACGGCGCACTCTACCTGGCCTGCGGCCTGGACGGAGTCACCGACGAGGAAAGTCTGCTGGGCCTGATCGAGATTCCCGCTTCGATGAACCGCGTGGTCGAGATCCCCTCGCCCACCGGCACCTACTCCTACATTCTGCTCGAGGACGTCATCCTCGCCTGCCTGGACAGCTGCTTTGGCTCCTATAAGCCGCTCGACCGCGCGCTGATCCGCGTCACTCGCAATGCCGATATCGACCCGGACGGCGAGGGCGTCGAGGAGGAAGAGGATTACCGCCAGCACATGAAGCGCATCCTCAAGAAGCGCCTGCGTCTGCAGCCGGTGGTACTTGCCGTATCGGGCTCGCTCGAAAAACCAACGCTCAAGACCATCCGCAAGGCGCTCGAGCTTTCGCGCCGCTCGGTCTTTACCTGCGATATCCCCCTTGACCTGGGCTATGTCTTTGGCATCGAGGGCAAGATTCCCGAGCACCTGCGCAACGAGCTGCTCTTTACGCCGTTTAAGCCGCAGCCCAACCCCACCATCGATATGACCCGCTCCATCCGCGAGCAGGTACTTCAGCACGACAAGCTGCTCTTTTACCCTTACGAGGCCATGAACCCCTTCCTGGATCTGGTGCACGAGGCCGCCTACGACCCCGAGTGCATCTCACTGCGCATCACGCTCTACCGCGTGGCCAAGCAGAGCCGCCTGTGCGAGTCGCTGATCGATGCCGCCGAGAACGGCAAAGAGGTCACGGTGCTCATGGAGCTCCGCGCCCGCTTTGACGAGCAGAACAACATCGAGTGGGCCGAGCGTCTGGAAGAGGCAGGCTGCACCGTCATCTACGGCTCCGAGGGCTTTAAATGCCACTCCAAGATCTGCCAGCTCACCTATCGCGAGGGCATGGCGCTTACCCGTCTGACGCTTTTGGGCACCGGCAACTTTAACGAGAAGACGGCCAAGCTCTACAGCGACTTTATGCTCATGACTGCGCATCCCGGCATCGGTGAGGACGCCAACCTGTTCTTCCGCAACCTGTCGCTGGGCAACCTGCGCGGCGACTACCGCTTCCTGGGCGTGGCGCCGGTCGGCCTCAAACCGCTCATCATACGCGGCCTGGACCGCGAGATTCAGCGCGCCCTTGTCGGCGAGCCCGCCCGCGTGTTCTTTAAGCTCAACTCGCTCACCGACCGCGAGGTCATCGACAAGATCGCCGAGGCATCGTGTGCAGGAGTCCGCGTGGACATGATCATCCGCGGCATCTCGTGCCTCAAGCCCGGTGTTCCGGGCAAGACCGAGAACGTGCACGTGCGCTCCATCGTCGGGCGTTTTTTGGAGCATGCGCGCGTCTATGCCTTTGGCGTGGACTCGGACATGATCTATCTGAGCTCGGCCGACATGATGACGCGCAACACCGAGCACCGCGTGGAGATCGCCTACCCCGTGCTCGACCCCACCTGCCGCGCCCTAGTGCACGAGTACATGGACATGCAGCTGCGCGACAACGTGAAGGCCCGCAGTCTGACGAGTGACGGCACCTGGGTTCCCGTGGAGCGCAAAGAGGGCGAGAAGCCCTTCAACTCGCAGGAAGCCCTGCTGGAGCGCGCCTATCGCAACGCCGAGGCTGCCGCGCAGCAGCGCGCGCAGGAGAAGGAACGCGTGGCCGAGGAGGCTATTCAGGCCGAGGTTGAACATAGGGCAGTTGCCAAACCGGAAGCGGTTGCCGCTCCCCCCGTGAATGAACCCGAGGCTGCCGCAGAGCCCTCCGTGGAGAAAGCGCCCGAGCCGCAGCCGGTAGCACCCAAGGTCCAAGAGGTCCAGGCGACCGTCATTGAGCCCGAGCCTGCACCTGCACCTCAGCCCGAGCCGCAGGTCACCAAGCCCACACCCGAGAAGAGCGCCCGCCGCGAGAAGCCCGCTGGCAAGACCAAGGCCATCGAGCGTCATCGCCCCGGTCGCGTGCGCATGGGACTGGGTCTGATCGGCCTAGGCCTTAAGACGCTCATTACCGGCAAGACGAAATAGACGTTTGTAGAAGCGCCCCGTATTTGAGGAATGCCCCAGATACGGGGCGCTTTTCCCTGCTACCATGGTTGCGGACAATACCGCGAATGACAGGCAGGAATATGAAGCTCACCATAGAATCGATGACGTACGGTGCCGACGGTCTGGCGCACGCCGACAACGGCAAGGCCGTCTTTGTGCAGGGCGCCGTGGCAGGCGACACCGTCGAGGCCGAGATCGTGCAGGACGGCAAGTCGTTTATGCGTGCCCGCACCACCGAGATTCTGGAGCCAAGCTCCGATCGCATTCAGCCTCCCTGCCCCTTCGTGGGCATCTGCGGCGGCTGCTCGTGGGGCAATCTCTCACGCACGGCACAGCTCGCCGCAAAGGAGCAAAATCTGCGCTCCACGCTCGAGCGTATCGGCAAGTTCAGCCCCGATCAAGTCGATGAACTGGTGCAACCCATCCGCCACACCAAGGATGATTGGGGCTACCGCAATAAAATCGAACTCGAACCGACCGTTGTAAACGGCCGCGTGCGTCTTGGCATGCACGGTGTCGATCCCCGCGAGATCGTGACCGTCGATTCGTGCCCGTTGTTCGACAAACGCTTCCCCAAGGCACTCAAATCGGTCGTCGGCGCGCTCAATTATCTGAGCGGCAGCCACGACCTGGGCCTTGAGCGCGTGGGCATTCGCGCCTCGCGTCGCACCAAGGCACTCGAGGTGGCGCTCTGGACGCCTACGGGCTCTTTCCCGCGCTCGCAAGTCTCGCGCGTGTTGGCAGACGCCGCGCACCCTACAAGTGTCGTACGCGTGATGAGCAAGGGCGAAAAGAAGGCCCGCCGTGTTTCCAAGGTCGAAATGCTCGCCGGAGAGGGCTCATGGACCGAGAATATCGCCGAGGGTCAGATGCGCTTGTCTGCCCCGTCTTTTTTCCAGGTCAACACCAAGGGTGCCGAGATTTTGATCGAGCTTGTCATGGAAGCGCTCGATCCGCAGGAAGACGAGCTTGCCGTGGACCTGTACTGCGGTGCCGGCACCTTTACCCTGCCGCTCGCCCGCCGCTGCGACTTTGTCGCCGCCGTCGAGGCCTACGGCCCCGCCGTGCGCGACCTGCGCCGTAACTTGGAGATCAACAAGCTTGATAACGTCGACGTCATTGGCGGAGACGCGGTGCGCGAGTTCCCCGACCAGGATGCCGACGTCTTGGTGGTCGACCCGCCGCGCGCAGGCCTCGCCCCCGAAGCGATCGACCTTATCGCCAGCACGAGTGCCCGCGATGTCGCCTACGTGAGCTGCGACCCGGCCACCCTGGCGCGCGATCTCAAACGCTTTGTCGAAGAAGGCACCTTCTCCCCCGTAAAGATCACGCCAGTCGACCTGTTCCCACAAACCTTCCACTGCGAGACCGTCGTCCACCTTAGGCGCAACTAGCCACTTAATCATTGCTCAAAAAATCATTGGGAAATCGAGCGTGGCAAGCGGAGGTCTTCGGGGTATAAAACGGCTAATTGTATGCCGCCTATGAAAGGAACCCTCATGCCCAGCGTTGCCGTTCTCGCCGCCGATGGCTTTGAAACTATTGAATGCTTGACCATGGTCGATGTCATGCGTCGCGGCGGCGTGCGCGCCACGCTCGTCTCGATCATGCCCACGCGCGAGGTCGTAAGCTCGCTGCAGATTCCCGTAACCTGCGACGCACTCTTTGACGAGATTAACTTTGACGAGTACGACTGCGTCGTGCTGCCCGGCGGTCTGCCCGGCGCCACCAACCTGCGCGCCGACCAGCGCGTCTGCGACGTAGTCTGCGAGTTCGCCGCGACCAAGCATGTTGCCGCCATCTGCGCCGCCCCGTTTATCCTGGGCGAGCTTGACCTGCTCGAGGGACGCCACGCCACGTGCTTCCCCGGCTTTGAGAAGAGCTTCCCCGAGGGCGCCTATACCGGCGACAAGGTCACGCACGACGGCAACATCATCACCGCCAGCGGCATGGCCCAGTCGCTCCCCTTTGCGCTTGAGCTGCTGCGTACGCTCGCCGGCGACAAGGCTGTCGAGAAGGTTGCCGAGGGCATTCAGCTATGATTTTGGCTTCGCAATCACCGCGCCGCATCGAGTTGATGCGCGAAGCGGGCTATGACATCCGCGTCATTCCCGCTGACATCGACGAGACTCCTTTTGCTGACGAGACCCCGCTTACGCTTGTTGAGCGCTTAGCTCGCGCTAAAGCTGCCGCCGTTGCCGCCGAGCACGCCGTGCCAAATGAGCTGACCATCGCGGCCGACACCATCGTCACCTTCGATGGCAAGCTTTTGGGTAAGCCGGCAAACGAGGACGAAGCCCGCACCATGCTCCACGAGCTCTCGGGGCGCACGCACCAGGTCGCAACCGGCGTCTGCATCGTTAGAGCCGGAGACACCAGAGCCCCGCATGCCGCCGAGAGTCTGTCGTTTGTCGATGTGACCGACGTGACGTTCTATGAGCTCACCGACGAGCAGATTGAGCGCTACGTCGCCTCAGGAGAGCCCATGGACAAAGCCGGCGCCTACGGCATCCAGGGCGTCGGCGGGCGCATACTCGTGCATGATATTTCGGGCGACTTCTACAACGTGGTGGGCCTGCCCATCGCTCGCGTCGCGCGCGCGATTCAAAAACTATCGTAATTGCATCTGGCGCTGGGTATCCCCCAGCGCCTACAATTTTGGCGTACCGTACGGATCCCGACCGGGCATGAGGCCCGGCGGAAAACCGATAGGAGTAAAACATGGACACCCTGCTTGAGGCCATTGACGTTTGCGATGTCGATGGCTTTTGCTTTGGCAACTATACGGACGAGGAGGCCGGCACCGGTTGCACCGTAATCGTGGCACCCGAGGGAGCCACCGGCGGTGTTGACGTTCGCGGCGGTGCCCCGGCATCGCGCGAGACCGACCTGTTGCGTCCCGAGAACACCGTGGACAAGGTCCACGCCGTCTGCCTTTCGGGTGGATCGGCTTTTGGTCTGGAGGCCGCAAGCGGCGTCGCCCGCGAGCTCGAGAGCCGCGGCATCGGCCTTCCTGTCGGCCCCACGCAGGTGCCCATCGTGTGCTCCAGCTGCATCTTCGACCTCGCCTATGGCGACCCCACCGTGCGCCCCGACATTGAGGCTGGCATCTCTGCCGTGCGCGAGGCGCTCGACAACACCCCCACCACGCTCGAGCAGGGCAATGTAGGTGCTGGCACCGGTGCCACCGTGGGCAAGCTCATGGGCCCCGCCACCTGCATGAAGGCCGGCCTTGGCGCTGCCGCCGTGGCACTCGGTCCCGTTAAGGTAGGCGCTGTGGTTTCGGTCAACGCCTGCGGCAACGTGGTCGACCCCTTCACCGGCGAGTGGGTCGCCGGCATGCGCGCCGCAGCCGATAGCGACCAGATTGTCGACATGGAGCTCGCCGCCTTTGCCGCCGCCGGCTCCATGCAGATGCCGCTCGACCGCACCAACACCACCATCAGCTGCATCGTCACCAACGTGGAGCTCACTAAAGCGCAGGCTACCAAGGTCTCCCAGATGGCAGCAGACGCCTATGCGCACGCCATCCGCCCCACGCACACCACCAACGACGGCGACACCATCTACACCCTCGCCAGCGGCAAACTAGACGCTCAGACAAGCGCCGCCGTTCCCTTGGACCTGTTGGGCATGCTCGCCGTAAGGGCTTTGCAAACCGCCATCGTAAACGGAGCCAAAACTGCCAAAACCTCCCACGGAATCCCCGGCGCCGCAAAGTAACCTAACCTGACCGGTTGCCCGGTGGGGCTTGGTTATGTTTGCTGCTCTACAGTCCTGGCTCGCACGAAGAGCACATTAAGTGCTCTTCGGCTCGTGCGGAACTCGCGACAAACATAACCAAGCTCCACCGGGCAACCTACTCAACAAGATCCCCTTCAGCCCAGGCCCCTGTGTACCGCGCGTCCAAGATCTTCAAATTCAGCTTGCTGACATAAAGCGAGACATAGCAGAGGACCCCTGGTCCTTAACTTGATACGAGTTCCGCACGCAAAGGAGGCGCCAGTGGCGCCTCCGTCTTGCGCAGGACTGTTCGAAGTAGCAAGTTAAGGACCAGGGGTCCCCGTTACCCGAGCATTTCTGTGCTAGTTGAATTTGAAGATCTTTGAGGCAAGATGGTATAGGCCGAGTGTGGTTTTGTCTCCGGCCCGTCCATGCAGGTTGGTAAAGAATCCGACCACGCCGTAGCGAGCGCGACGATACATGCGTTCGTCGTACTCCTTCAGGTCGTTCCACAGCGTCTTCAGGCGCTCATCGGCACAATCTTCCTCGGAAAGCTTGGTGAGCACCGAGCAAATCGCCATCATCATGGTGAAGTAGCCCATCATGTACGAACGCAGACGCGAGGACTCGACGTCCTGGTACAGGTGGAACGATTCCATCATGATGCGCGTTACGCGGAACTGCTGACCCAAGCGCTTGACCATCGTGGCCTCATTGACGCTCTGGCCCTCGCGACCGATAAAGTAGCGATAGAGGTCGATGTCGGCGTAATACATGGTCTTGCAGCGCGGCAGCGGCACGTAAGCGTAGATATTATCCACGTAGAACGTGTGTGCCGGCATAGGCAAATTGGACTCGCGCAGTACATCGGTGCGATAGCACAGGCTGTGCATGAGCAGGTTCTGATCGGGACGGAAGTGTCCGATCTGGTCCCAAGAGAAAATCTTTTTGCGCGGCAGGGCAAACTTGTAGCCAATAGCGGTATGCGTGCCCTCGTAAACCTTCTCGTACACGTAGTTCGAGATAAACAGGTCGACGCGCTGGTCGCGCTCCTCAAAGCCACGCAGAATCGACAGCATGGTCGAAAGCGCCGCACCGTCGAGCCAGTCGTCCGAGTCGACAACCTTGTAGTAGGTGCCCTGCGCCTCGCGCAGACCCGAGAGGACGGCGATACCGTGGCCGCCATTCTCCTGGTGCACCGCGCGGATGATTCCAGGATAACGGGCCTCCCACTCGTCGGCCTTGGCGGCCGTCTCGTCCTTGGAGCCGTCGTCCACCACGATAATCTCGATATCGGTGGCGTAATTGCTCCCCTCCAAGATGGAGGTGATGCAATGGTCCATGTCCTTGGCGGCGTTATACGAGGGAATACCGAATGTTATGACTTTATGCATGGCAGGCGATAATCTCATCCGAAAGATCGAGGGCGGAATTGGTCACGGCGTCCATATCGTAGTAACGATACTCGGCCAGACGACCCACCGGGTGGAAGTTCGTCAGGTTCTGGACGCGCTCAAGATAGCGCTCGTAGAGCTCACGGTTCTCGGGCTCCAGGATAGCGTAGTACGGAGTCTCGCCCGAACCGGGCGTATAGGCCTTGGAGTACTCCTTCATGATGGTGGTCTTGCCGGGCAAAACCTGACCGGTCATGTTCTTGAACTCGGTGATGCGCGTGTAATCCTCACTCGTGGTGTAGTTGACGGTGCCCACGGGCTGGAACTGATCCATATCGAGCGTCTCGAACTTCATGTCGAGCGTGCGGTACGGCAGGGCGCCCAAGTCGAGATTGAACAGCTCATCGAGCGGACCGGTATAGACGATCTCGCCGCCGTAGACCTTGCCGTCGACCCTGACGGTTGTCTCGTCGATCTCGAAGAGATCGCGAGCATCCACGTCGCAGAACACATCAATCAGGTCGTGGTCGAGCATGTGTTCAAACAGCGCCGTGTAGCCATCCTGCGGCATACCCTGGAAGGGGGCCTGCGGGAAGTAGCGGTCATCGTCGCCCACAAAAACGGGAACGCGTCCGGTGATCGACGGGTCGATCTGGTCGGGCGTCTGACCCCACTGCTTCATGGTGTAATGCAAAAAGACGTTCTCGTAGACGTAATCAGCAACCTCGGCAAGATCCGGGTCGTTCTTCTTGCGCAGCTCCATGATGGGCACCTTGACGTCCTTGCCAAAGGTCTCCACAAGCTTTTGATATAGCTCCTCGCCGCGCTCATCGCCAAAGGCGAGCTTAAGGCTCGCGTGGTTAAAGGGCACGGGCATAAGGGTGCCGTTGATGTTGGCGAGCACCTTGTGCTGGTAGTCCGTCCACTTGGTAAAGCGCGACAGGAAATTGTGGACGCGCTCATTAAAGGTATGGTAGATGTGCGGACCATACTCGTGGATAAGGATCCCGGCCTCATCGGCGCAGTCGTAGGCGTTGCCCGCAATGTGGCTACGGCGCTCCAGAACGGCAACACGATAGCCGATGGTCTCGGCGAGACGGCGGGCACAAACGGCACCGGCATATCCGGCGCCGACGACAATCATGTCGTACGCGCCGGCGTTAAAGCCTTCAGGCAGGCCTGAGGTAATCTGCATCGATACTCCTTGTCAAAAGCCACGGGCTCGTTAGCTGGGCTTTTCTCGAACATTCTTCGAGACATATTTATCAGAGCGATTATAGCGCTAATGCGTCCTATAATGAGCTTGCCACACAAGGAAAGCTCAAGCACCGCGGCGAACATAATTGAAAGGTAAACCCGCTAGCAGCGGGTTTATTCGTGAACAGCCGGGCGCCTGGAGCTTAGCGAAACGCTTGTAAGGAGTAACATGAGCGATTTCCTTAACCGTATGAAGTCTGCCGCCAAGGCCGACCTTAAGACGATCGTCCTGCCCGAGGGCGAGGATCCGCGCACCATCGTCGCAGCCACCAAGATCATCGAGGAGGGCCTGGCAAAGATTATCATCCTGGGCAACCCCGACGAGATCAACGTTCCCGGCGCTACCATCATCGACCCGCGCAATGCCGAGAAGCACGAGGAGTACGCGCAGAAGTTTGCCGAGCTCCGCGCCAAGAAGGGTGTCACCATCGAGCAGGCTCGCGCCCAGGTGATGGACGCTACCTACTTTGGCACCATGATGGTCAAGATGGGCGATGCCGACGGCCTGGTCTCCGGCGCCTGCCATTCTACCGCCGACACCCTGCGCCCCGCGCTGCAGATCCTCAAGACCGCCCCGGGCACCAAGCTGGTCTCGGCCTTCTTCGTTATGTGCACCGACACCCCGCAGTTCGGCACCGACGGCACGCTGATCTTCGCCGACTGCGGCCTCAACATCAACCCGTCCTCCGACGAGCTCTCCGAGATCGCCATCGCCTCCGCTCACTCCTGGTCCACCTTTATGGGCAACGTCGAGCCGCACGTGGCCATGCTCTCCTACTCCACCATGGGCTCCGCCGGCGGCGAGGTCGCCAAGAAGGTCCAGGAGGCCGTGAAGTTCTGCAAGGAGAAGGCTCCCGAGCTCGCCATCGATGGCGACCTGCAGCTCGACGCCGCCATCGTCCCCACCGTCGCCCAGCTCAAGGCTCCCGGTTCCTCCGTTGCCGGCAAGGCCAACGTGCTCGTGTTCCCCGACCTCGAGGCCGGCAACATCGGCTACAAGCTGGTCCAGCGCTTCGCCGGTGCCGACGCCTACGGTCCCATCCTGCAGGGCATCGCCAAACCGGTCAACGACCTTTCGCGCGGCTGCTCTGCCGACGACATCGTGGGTGTCGTGGCCATCACCGCCGTCCAGGCTCAGATGGCTGAGTAGCGGACGCACTCGCCCGAAGGCCGTACGGGCTAACCCCTGAAAACGTCCTCGACCAATGAAACGCCCCCGTTCTGCTCCTCCGGAGCTACGAACGGGGGCGTTTCTGGTCTGCGGATTGTTTTCAGGGGTTAGCCCGTACGGCCTTCTACCGCCACGTAGCATTCAGGGCATCTGGAATGGACGGCGGCTTGGCTGCGAGCTGGGGCTGAAGATCTGAATGATTGGATGCCGTTGTTGGAAGCGCAGGCGTTGCTGGTGATGGTCACTTTGGGACTGGAATTTCTGCCTGCTAGCAAAAGGCCTCCGGAGCTGTTGCTCTGGAGGCCTTTCGTTTACTTGCAAATGCGCGCGTTAGTTGTTCTTGGTTAGACGCTCGACGTCGTGGGCGATCATGTATTCCTCGTCGGTGGGGATGACCATGACCGTGACGGAAGAGCCGGCGGCGCTGATGACCTGCGGGCCGTTGCCCACGGCCTCGCGGTTCTTGTTGTTGTCGATACGCACGCCCAGCCACTCAAAGCAGTCGCAGAAGGCCTTGCGGATCGACCAGTCGTTCTCGCCGATGCCGGCGGTAAAGGTGATGGTGTCCACGCCCGCCATGGAAGCGATCATGGAGCCGGCCTGCTGCATGGCCTTGTAGGCGAACATATCGAAGGCGAGCAGGCAGCGCTCGTCACCCTCGGAGGCGCGTGTGCGGATGTCGCGGGCGTCATTGGAGATCCCCGAGATGGCAAGCAGACCAGACTGCTTGTTCATCATGTCATCGACTTCCTGGTAGCTGTAGCCACCCTCGCGCTGGAGGTAGCACACGGTAGCGGGGTCAATGGAACCACAACGGGTGCCCATCATCAGGCCGTCGAGCGGCGTGAGGCCCATCGTGGTATCGCGGCACACACCGTCCTCGATGGCGGCAAGCGAAGCACCGTTGCCCAGATGGCACGAAAGCAGACGGTGGCAGCGCGAGCCTAGGATCTCCTTGGCCATCATCCACTCATAGCGGTGGCTCGTACCGTGGGCGCCGTACTTGCGCACGTGGTACTTGTCGCACACGTCCTTGGGCAGGGCGTAGGTGTAGGCAACCTCGGGCATGGTCATGTGGAACGAGGTGTCGAAGACGGCGACGTTGGGCAGCTCCGGATACTTCTCGCGGCAATACTCGATTGCTGCGGCCTCGCCGTAATTGTGCAGCGGGGCGAGCGGAGCCACCTCGAGAATCTTAGCCATGACCTCGTCGTCGACGAC
This sequence comes from uncultured Collinsella sp., assembly GCA_900545665.1. Lineage (GTDB taxonomy): Bacteria > Actinomycetota > Coriobacteriia > Coriobacteriales > Coriobacteriaceae > Collinsella. The sequence continues at coordinate 56,752 of UQZU01000006.1, read as the reverse complement.
CGCGGAATCCTTAAAGTGCCAGCCGCCTTGAACAATGCGATGACCAATGCCATCGATCGTAAAGTCGGTCTTCTCGAGCTCCTCGAGCACACGTGCGATAGCCGAACGGTGATCCGGGAAGGGAACCTCCTCGGTTTGCTTGGCGCCACCGTTCTCAGAGTGGCCAAAGATGCCCATGTCCGAACCGATACGCTCGCAGTTGCCCTTGGCGAAAACCTCGCGGGTATCGGTATCCAAAAGCTGATATTTAAGGCTTGAGCTACCGGCGTTGACAACAAGTACGTTCATGAGACTCCTTTGCAGTGCGATACGGTCGACGCAGACCCCTTAAAGCGGCCGCATGTTAATAAGAAGTTATCACACTTTGATAAATAGCTATCAGGCATATCGCCCAACGAGCGCAAAAGAGGGGCCGAACGGCGCTCGGTCGTCCAGCCCCTCCCCTCTTGCAATTACTTGCCGTTGACGATGCGCTCGACGTCGGAAGCGATCATGAACTCCTCGTCCGTGGGGATGACGAAAATCTTGACCTTGGAATCCTTGGCGGACAGGCACCAAGCGCCGTCGCCACGCAGGGCGTTGCGGGCGTGATCCATCTTGACACCCATAAAGGCCAAGCGATCGGCCACGCCAGCGCGAACGGCCGGAGCATGCTCGCCGATGCCGGCGGTAAAGACGAGCGTGTCCATGCCGCACATGGAAGTAGCCATCTCGGCAGCCTTGGCGGCAATCTTGTAGACGAACATATCGAAGGCGAGCTGAGCCTCGGGATCACCAGCAGCGGCGAGCTCCTCGACGTTGCGGCAGTCGTTGGTCTTGCCACCGGTCACAGCCAAAAGGCCGGACTTCTTGTTCATCATCTCGTCGACCTCGTCGAAGGTGTAGCCGCCCTCGCGCTGCAGGTAGCACACGGTAGCCGGGTCGATGGAGCCGCAGCGGGTGCCCATCATGACGCCGTCGAGCGGGGTGAGGCCCATGGTGGTGTCCATGCACTTGCCGTCCTCGATAGCGCACAGGGAAGCGCCGGAGCCGATGTGGCACACGACGACCTTGCGGGCCTCGCCGTTGGTCATCTCGGCGACCTTCTTGGAAATGTAACGGTAGCTGGTGCCGTGGGCGCCGTACTTACGGATGTGCAGCTTGTCGCAGACGTCCTTGGGTAGGGCGTAAGTCTTGGCGACCTCGGGCATGTTGAAGTGGAAAGCGGTGTCGTAGACCGTGACGTTGGGCAGGTCGGGATACTGCTCCAGGCAGTACTCGATAACGTTGGCCTCGGGGTTATTGTGCAGCGGGGCGAGCGGAGCGACCTCGCGGATCTTGGCGAGGACGTCCTCGTCGACGAGGGAGGAGTCCCCAAAGTACCAACCACCCTGAACGATACGGTGGCCGATGCCCTCGATCTTGACGCCGTTGGTCTCGAGGTCCTTCAGGACGACCTCGATGGCGACCTTGTGGTCGGGGAACTCGATGTTCTCGGTCACCTTCTTGGAACCGTTGGCAGCATGGGTGAAGGTACCGCCGGTAAAGCAGACGCGCTCGCAGGAGCCCTTTGCGGACACCTTGTGGGACTTGGTATCGATGACCTGATACTTAAGGGTCGAAGATCCTGCGTTGACGACCAGAACGTTCATGTGTCTCCCTACTAACAGGCGGTGTGGCGCCGCCAGGTTACATACGCTTCAATAATAAACCCAAACGCCCTCGCGCTCGGGTTTATTGCGTTGATATATAAGTTATCGGTGCCTAAATACTCATGGCCTTTGACTTGTAAGACGAAATAGCGCGGGGATATACACCAGGGAAGAAATCCCGAGCGCAACAAGCAATACGACTCGAATGCCCGCAACGCTACTCAGCACAGCGTTGAGCAGATAGAAAAAGATGGCACCCACCGCCACCATCTGGCTTTGAACCGAAATCAGTGAACAGCGCATCGAAGAATCGGCAGCATTTTGAAAAATTGAGTATTTAATTGGAGCAAATAACGAGTAAGCGACCGTCTGCAGCACATAGAACACGGGCAGCAAATTAGCAGGAGTAAGGGGAATCAAAAACAAAGCTGTCAATACTAAGCGAATGATGCCGCAAATACGCGCAATACAGCCCTTGTCGACACGAGCAATCACACTGGGCACAATAAATCCTATGGAGGCGGAGGCAAGGAGCTGGACCGCAATGGTCACGCCCGAAGCGACGGCATTCATTCCGCGGCCCGCAAGCAACAGTGAGAAGAAGTCTTCCAGAGCGACGAAGGCAAATGCCTGAGAACAGTCCATGATGAACGCTGACCGAAGAATGCCATTACCCGCAATAGCAGTACCGATCATCTTCGGGCTCATTCCATGCTCAGGTGTCACCGCAGCGCCTTCTCTTCTCACCTCAGGAATACAGACAACGACAACCAATGTCAGCACCATTGCGATGATATCCGCCGAAAGACCAATGAGATATGCACCGACAGACGAAATGAAACCGCCCACGCAAGCGGAGATGGCATAAGAGGCATAGAAAACAAAACGCTCAACGACATTAAGTCTTACGAGCTGGTCCTGAGAGACGCCGTCAATGTAAATCGCTTCTATGGATCCGCTCACACATGCAACGGCAAAACCTTTGAGAGCAAACGCACCGATTAAAAGCAGAGGAGAACGGACGAGGAGCAGGGCGGCGTAGTATCCAAGCATTCCCACAATGCCAACGAGGCCGCTTGTCTTTCGTCCAAACCTATCAGCAATATAGCCAGTGGGAACTTCAAGGATGAACTTGCTCACTTGATATGCAATCATCATGCTAGAAATCGCTACCATCGAAAGCCCGACGAACTCAAGGTAGACAGTTAGAAAATACAAAATGGTGCTGAAGTTCGACAGAAAAACGAACGTCATATAAAGCAAAACCGTATGGTTTTTCATGCTTCGCCCTCCAAGAGTCAGCAATCTAAATCGGAATCTTGGAAAAGCATGAGGGCAATGCTGTCAGCTATGTGTTACAAAGCGTCAATAATCACTTGACGTCTCGAAGCCAATTAATCTCACGAAGCAAGATGACGCAATAGGTGAAGAAATACCGTCTGGTGTCGATCGGTCCAGGCATTTTGTCGATAGCAAAAGTAGATGGGCAAGGCTACGTCATGTGAGCCTTCAATGGAGCACTCGCTCACTTCCAATACATCTGATGCAAGAGAAGAGCCAGAAAGACTCAATATCAATCCCCCGGCTTGAAGAAACTCAGTCTGAGCTCTGCTTCCGTATTCAACATCACGGAAGCGAAAATTGACGAGCTGGGCTTCAGGGCATTGGTTAATCGCATTGAGACAGGGTGACAAATTAATGGGAACAGCGAGCCTGCCGCCCAGTAACTCGAGAATGGTCATGGCGCCCACAGATTGATGACCCGCTGGACATGAAAGAACCTTGAGCTCCTTTTCACCCAAATATTTTGAAGAAAGGACGCTGTCCCGTGGTTCCTCGAATGAGATGGCCGCATCCGAAATGCCAAGCACAAGTGATTCAAAGCATGTAGCCGTTGGCTGATGCCACACATCAAGGTGAATCTGAGGGTGCGAGCTTTCAAACGAGTCGTACCAGTTTTCGGCAAAAAGGCGCCCCCGCCCATGAAGGCAGGGGGCGTAAAGACGAAAGTGGCCGTCGGGCGAGACGCCGTCGTCCCTCGATTGGGCATACTTTTTGAGATCGTCGACTTGTGCCAGGATCACGCGTGCACGACGCGCAAATTCTCTGCCCGCCGGAGACAAAACAGCCTCCCCCGCCGATCGGTCGAGCAAAACAATCTGATACTCAGATTCCAACTTTTTGATTGCCGACGAAACAGCCTGCGGACTCACATGAACGGCGCGAGCTGCTTTGCGCACGCCGCCATAGTTCGCTACCGCTTGAAGGTATTCGAGTTGAGAAAGCTGCATAGATTACTCCAAAGGCAGCCAAGTCGACGGGCTACGCGTCCTCAGATGAGGTTCTCGCCCAGGTTCTTGCCGCCGAGGACGTGCATGTGGAAGTGCATGACGGTCTGGCCGGCGTTGGCGCCCTTGTTGGAGATGACGCGAAAACCGTCCTCCAAGCCCTTGGCCTTAGCGACCTCCTGGATGGCGTGAGCCATGGCGCCCATGGTCTCGGCAGGTACGTTGTCGGCGATGTCGCTGTAGTGCTTCTTGGGGATCACGAGCGTGTGGACCGGCGCCTGTGGGTTGAGGTCGTCGAAGGCGATGACCTGGTCGTCCTCATAGACAACGGTCGAGGGAATCTCGTGGTTGGCAATTTTGCAGAAGATGCAATCACACATGGTTGGTTCCTTTCTCGCAGACCAAGGTAATTATATTTGATCGGGATGGTTAGAACGAGAGGTTGTCGTCGGTGTTGGCGGCTTCGCCGTCGGCGAGCACGTCGTTGCCGTCGACGTCCTTCAGGAGCACCGAGACCTTCTGCTCGGCATCGGACAAGCGAGTACGCAGGCTCTTGAGGAGCTCGACGCCGCGGGTATAGCTCTCGAGCGACTCCTCGAGCTCCATATCGCCCGACTCCAAGCTGCGGATGATGAGCTCCAGCTCCTGCGAGGCCTGCTTGTACGTAAGCTGCTCGACCGGGGTCTTCTCTGCCATATCTGTTTCCTTTCCTAAAGGCTTATCGCTATGAAACGCGGTTTACTCGACCGTATCGACCGTTGCCGCCACGTTGCCGTCTGCCATGCGCACGCGGATGGCGTCGCCGGGCTTAAAGGTCTTGGCGCTCGTAGCCACCCCATCATCGCTGTACGCGATGGAATAGCCGCGGGCAAGCACCTTGAGCGGCGACAGGGCATCGAGCGACGCGGCAGCTCGGCCCAGGTCGGACGCTGGCTTGCTGAGCATCGTGCGCCCCTGATGCTCTAAACGGGAACTCGCAAGCGTGAGCGCATGGCGCTTGCCATCGAGCCCTGAGGTGCTTGCAACCAGACGCTCGGGCAGGCGCTCAAAGTTGGAGCGGAATGTCCCGACTGAGCGCACCATGGCGCCCGACAGGCGATCGGCAGTCAGCGCAAGCTCCGATTCGCGACGCTCGACCATAAATGTGGGGTCGTTGAGGCACGGGCGGCACGCAGCCGCATCGAGCGCATCGGCCAAGCGAGCCGTATAGGTATCCCAGGCACGGCGACCGCGCTGATCGAGCATCTCCAGGTCGACCTGGGCCGACCCAATCATCGATGCCATCGCGGCACCCAGACGCTGATGGCGCGCCTCGAGCACATCGGCCAACTCCGTCATAGCCGGCGCCACCGATTCGGCCGCCGCCGTGGGCGTGGAGGCGCGACGGTCACTCACCATATCGCAGATCGAGGTATCAGGCTCATGCCCAATACCGGTCACCACGGGCACGGGACAAGCTGCCACCGCGCGGGCAAGCTCCTCGTCGTTAAAGGTCATGAGGTCCTCGAAGGAACCGCCGCCACGCACGAGCAAAATGCAATCGGGCGCCGGCGTAATGGCAGCGGCGCGGTGCAAGCCTTCAATAAGCTCTGCCGGCGCACCCTCGCCCTGGACCTTTGCGCCCACGCAGACAAGCTCGACGAGCGGGTTGCGACGGCGCAATGTGCGCTTAACGTCGTCGATTACGGCACCCGAAAGCGAGGTGACGACCGCCACACGCGAGCAAAACACCGGAATGCGGCGCTTGCGCGCTTCGTCCATCAGGCCCTCGCGACGCAGCTTTTCGGCCAACTGAGCCACTTGTTGACGCAGCAGGCCCTCCCCCGCCAGCGAAAACGAGCGAGCGACAAAGCTCATGCGGCCCGTGGCCTTATAGAGATTGAAGCTGCCCTTAAAGCTCACCTGCATGCCGTCACGCAAATCGAAGGTGCGCTTAAGGTAGGCGCCCTTCCAGATGATGCAGTCAACGGCGGCCGAGTCGTCCTTGATTTGGAAGTAGCAGTGGCCGCTTCGGGCATTGGGGCCACGGAAGCCCGTGACCTCACCCAAAACGCTCAGCTGCGGAATGGCATCGAGCGCGCCGGCGGCAATCTCCACCGCTTGGCTCACGCTGAGCTCTTTGCGCTCCTGCTCGTCCGAACCGTCGAACTCGGCGGAAACGGCATTGCCGGTTAGATTCCAGCCTGCCACGCAGCCTCCTTTCGTCATCGTGCACAAGGGCTCCGGCCCTGCGCAAATTCAAGTCCAACACATAGTACAGCGCCGCGGGGACACAAATCTCCGCGGCGCCTATCAAGCCAATTTGTTATCGGTTGGAGTTTCTGTTGTAGCGAGCCATCAGGTAGAGCAGCTGAATGATCGAAGTGAGCGCCGCCGCCACGTAGGTGAGCGCGGCTGCCGTCAGGACCTTCTTGGCACCATTGACCTGCTTGGAACTCATACCCGACCGCTCGATGTACGCCACGGCGCGGCGGCTGGCATCAATCTCGACCGGCAGCGTAACCAACTGGAACAACACACTAAACGAGAAGAAGACCAGCGCGAGGGTCGTGAGTCCGGCAATGTTCATAAACAGGCCCATGAGCAGCACGATCGTCCAGGTGTTCTGGGTAAAGTTGACGACCGGGACCAGAGCGGTGCGTACCTTCATCATGGCATAACCACTTTGACGCTGGGCGGCATGGCCCGCCTCGTGGCAGGCCACGGCAACGCTTGCGACCGACCCGCCCGAGCGGTTGGCTTCCGAGAGATACAGGTTGTTATCCTGCGGGTTGTAATGGTCGGTGAGCTCACCAGCGACACCCTTGATACCCACGGCACTGCAACCGTTGGCGTCGAGCATGCGGCGCGCGACCGTAGCGCCCGTGTCGCCGTCCGAGCGAACCTTGGACCAGGTTTTGTACGTCGAGTTGATATAGCTCTGCGCGGCAAGACCGAGCACCGTACAAACAAGAACAACCAGCAGGTACAGCGGGTCGATGCCAAAGCCGTATCCATAGTAATAGGGCATACGAATTCCTCCGAATCGAGTTACACGTTGGAGGCATTCTACCCACTCAGCCGACTAGGCTTCCCTATAACAACTCAATCTTTCCGTCCTTCACGGTGAGTCCCATGTTGCCCGAGAGCAAATCGTCCAGGCGCGAGCCCACAAGCTCAAAGCGCCAGCCTTCGCGCAGGCGGCTCTTCTCGGGATGCTCAATGTAGTCGGCCAGGTCATCGCGCGAGGCAATGACCGAGGTCGCAACGCCCGAGCGCTCGGCAACCAGGCGGATAAGCGCATACATAAGGTCAGTCACGCTCTCCAGCTCCGGAGAGATCTGGCGATGTCCACGCACCAAGAGCGGCAGGCGATCATGCGGACAGCTCGCACCGCGCTTGATGGCCATGAGTGCGCCGTCCACGTCGCGCTCCCCCAGCTGGTCGGTACCACGAATGCTACGGAACTCTTCAACACGCACGGGATTACGCTTAACCAGGGCCAGCAGCGTATCGTCGGACATAACCCACTTGCGCGGGATGTTGCGCCGCTCGGCGCGGTCCTCACGCCAGGCGGCAAGCTCGCGCGCAATGCCCAACTGATGCCGGCTGCACGAGTTGATGCGCTTGACCTTGCGGAATGCCTCATGGCGGTCGGCGCGGTAGTGCGACTCGTCGGCCAGCGGGCGCAGCTCATCGAGCACCCAATCCACACGGCCCAGCTCGCGCAGGCGGCTCATCATCTCGGTATAGGCAACGATCAGATACTTGACGTCATCGATTGCGTACTCGATCTGCTTATCAGTCAGCGGGCGGCGCGACCAGTCGGTCAGCGACTCGGTCTTAGGCAACGAAACGCCGCAAAACGTCTGAACGAGCGCACCGTAGGAAATCTGCTGACGCTCCCCCAAAAAGGCGGCGGCGACCTGCGTGTCAAAAATCGGACGCGGCAGCGCCCCCACGGTATGGAGCATGACCTCCATATCCTGCGAGCAGGCGTGGAAGACCTTGGTCACGCTCTCGTCGGCCATAAGTTCGGCCAGCGGCGATAGGTCGTCGATCACCAGGGGATCGACTGCGACGCTCTCGGCAGGGGTGGCAATCTGAACCAGGCACAGGCGCGGATGGAACGTGCGCTCGCGCAAAAACTCGGTATCGACGGCAATCGCGTCAAACTCGCGAGCGCGCTGGCAAAAGTCGAGTAGAGCCTGATGTGTGGAAATGTACATATCAACCCATCGAATAAGGTTAGGCCCGAAAAACACGGGTAGGATATCGGCATTGCTCTACAACTATACTCGGTTAGTCACAGAACGGGAACGTAAGTATGCGCTGCCTTATCATCCACAACCCGGCATCGGGCCCCAGCTCAGATGAAATCTTCGCATTCACGCACGCCCTTGCACAGGGCGGCGACGAGGTCGTGATGCGCTTTATCGGCGATGGCATGGAGCCCGAGGACGCCGTGGCGGATGTGCGCGAGTTCGATCGCGTGGTGATTTCGGGCGGCGACGGCACCGTCTCCAACGTGCTCGACCAGATGCGCGGATGCGGCGTCCCCACGCTCGTCTTCCCCTCCGGCACGGCCTGCCTGTTCTTCAACAACATCGGCAATGCCCCCGAGGCGGCGGCACTCGCCAAGGCCTGCCGCGTCGGCCGCACCGTCAAGGCGGATATGGGTGAGCTCTTTTGGCTCGACGAGAACGGCAACGAAAAGCGCCACGGCTTTATCATCATCGCCGGCTCGGGCTACGATGCCGAGATCATGATGAAGGCCGCCCCCGCCAAAAACGACATCGGCGAGATCGCCTACTTCCTATCCGCGCTCGCCACGCCCAACCCCACGGTGGCACACTTTACGATTGAGCATGACGGCATTGTCGAAGAGCTCGATGGTATCTGCTGCATGGCAGGCAACACCTCAGTCATCCAAAACGACATCAACCTGTTCCCCGACTGTCGCATGAACGACGGCATGGTCGATATCGCAGTCATCGAGCCCGTAAAAACCGTGCAGCTGCTCCCGACCGTGATCACCGCCGCACTCGACCCCGCCGGCAAGGTGCTCGGCCGTCCGCAGTTTAAGATCATCCAGACCAAAGAAGCCAAGATCACCTGCACCCCGTCGCTGGGCATGCAGTTCGATGGCGAGATCATCTCCAGCAATTCGGGCGTCTTTGGAGCCCGCGCGCTTCCGCAATGCCTCGACCTCATCGTCGACGAATTCTCCCCGCTCGGAAAATAGGAGGACCCCATGAACGACAATCCCCTGCTCGGCTTTATCGTCATCGTCTTGGCCATGCTCGTCGGTTACGCCATCAATGCGATTCACCGCCGAAAGAAGTAAATCCACATTGGTATGATATTCATCCAATCGCCGAGGAGAAGTCCAAGGGCAACAACATGGCCGCCATGGGTGTTGGCGCCATCATCATCGGTGTCTGTGGCTTCATGATCTATCGACGCAAGAAGGTCTAAGGCCCTCATGTCCTAGTTGAGCGGGCAAGGCAGCAATGGCAGCCTCGCCCGCTCAACCCGCCTTTTGACCGACGGGAAACCCGCCTGAAATCTTTCAAAAAAGATTCCCCGCAAACACTTTGCTGTGCTATAGTGCAGCGCAACAGCAACTAGGTGCGACCGCGCCATGGCATCGCGAAAGGAGCCACCAACATGAAGAACACGATGAAGTCTCTCAACAACTGGTGGTGGCGTGATGCGAATACGATCGGTCGACAGTGAGTCCCTCACGCCTATTTTTGCGCTTTAGGTGATTGAAAGGCCTCCGGTTTCGACCGGGGGCCTTTTTCTATCTCGAGCCCGATCGCATTCGCATCACGCGCCTCCGCTTTTCCCTTGCACTCCCCTTCCGAAAGGATTTTCACCATGTCTCAGAACACCACCGCCACCCAGCCCCGCACCGTCCAGACCACCGACCGCGGCAAACTCGACCTCAAGGCACTCACTCTCTACGCCATCCTCCTCGCCGCCGGTTTCGTCCTCAACCTGACCGTCTCCAAGTTCTTTAGCGGTCTCACCGGAGGCTTCCTCTCGCCCGAGTTCATCATCGCAGCCTTCTGCCTCGAGATTCTCATCGTCAAGCCCAACATCGGCCAATCCGCGATTATCGGCCTCCTCGCTGGCGTAGTGATCCAAATCACCGCCTCCGTCAAGGGCCCCGACCTGATCGCTGAGCCCGTCGCCGCAATGGTCATGGCTCTGCTCGTCTCTGTGCTTGCCGACTCCAAGGCCAAGGGCCTGCTCCCGCTCGTCGGCACCTTTGTTGTCACCTTCATCTCCGGCATGATCTACGCCGCGATCTTCTCCTTTGGCGTCATGGACAACCCGGCTTTCATGGGCGTCATGGCTCCTGTCGTCGCCGCCACCGGTGTTGCTAACGCCATCATCGTGACCGCCCTCTACATCCCCATCAAGAAGGCCCTCAAGCTCAACGACTAAGTAGCCGACAAGCCACACGCAGGCACCGCCGTCTTCAACGCCATCCTGGTCCAGGCCCTCAGCATTCCGCCCAAGAAGGTCTTCGCCAAGCAGTAATACTTGCTACCATGTAGACCGCCGGTCGTTTTGCGACCGGTGCTCTTTTACGATAGAAAGGCCCCCATGAGCTCCAGCAATACCATCATCAAGCTCGATGACGTCTCATTTGCCTATGGCCACGAGGCGCAGAATGCCCTCGATCACGTCTCACTCACCATCGAAAAGGGTGAGTTTGTGGGCGTCATCGGTCCCTCAGGCGCTGGCAAATCGACGCTTGCCGCCGTTATGAGCGGAGCCATCCCCCACCACTACACCGGCAAGCTCTTTGGAGCCACGCTCGTCGATGACCGCGACACCTGCGAGATCACCCTCACGGATATCTCGCGCGTGGTGGGAAGCGTGCTGCAGGACATCGATGCCCAGATGGTTGCGCCCATCGTTGAAGACGAAATGCTCTTTGGCCTCGAGAACTTTGACATACCGCACGATCAGATCGAGGAGCGCATCAGCCAGACGCTGGCGACCGTCGGCATTAGCGACCTGCGCCACCGCGAGATTGCCACGCTTTCGGGCGGGCAGAAGCAGAAAGTCGCAATCGCCGCGATCATCGCCATGGCGCCCGACGTGCTCGTGCTCGACGAGCCCACGGCAGCGCTCGACCCGGCAAGCTCCACGCTCGTTTTTGACACACTGCGCCAAATCAACCACGAGCACGGCATCACCGTGGTTGTCATCGAGCAGAAGGTCGCGCTGTTGTCGAAATACTGCAGCCGCGTGCTCGTCATGGCAGACGGCAAGCTCGCGTTTGACGGCGAACCCCACCAGGTCTTTGCCCACGCAAGCGAGCTGCGCCAGACGGGTGTCGACAGTCCCCGCGTCGCGCGCATCGCGAACAGCCTGGCAGAAGCGGGTCTGTTGCCGAGCGACCAGGCGCCCTGTCTCAATGTTTCCGAAGCGCACCAGCTTATCTCGTCCTTACTTGCGGATGCAACGAGCAAGGATGTGCCCGCCGATATGCCCGAGGCCTCTCCCCATATCCCGGCGGTCCCCCGCGGCGCCAATCAGGAGCCAGTAGTTGAGCTCACCGATGTGACCTTTGCCTACCCCCACGGCGGTGCCTCGGTCAGCAACCTCAACATGTGCGTCTATCCCGGCGAGCTCGTGGGCGTCATCGGCCAGAACGGTGCTGGCAAGACCACGCTCACCAAGCTGATGAACGGCCTTCTGCATCCAGCGTCGGGAACCGTGCGTATGGCGGGGATGAACACCTCCGACGTTCCCACCAGCGCGATCGCTGCAAAATGCGCAACGCTGTTCCAGAACCCTGACCGCCAGCTCTGCCGCGACACCGTACTCGACGAGGTTGCCTTTGGTCTTGAACTGCACGGTGTCGGCACCGACGAGGCCCGCCGGCGCGCACGGGTGGCGGCGGAGCGCTTTGGGCTCCCCTTGGACGAATCGCCGTTCTCGCTTTCGCGCGGACAGCGACAGATGGTCGCCCTAGCGTCCGTGGTTGTGCTCGACCCACAGGTGGTTCTGCTCGATGAGCCCACGAGCGGCCTCGATTACCGCGAGTGCATGACCGTGATGGAGACGGTGAGCGAGATGGCCGAGCGCGGCTGCGCCGTGATCATGGTGTGCCACGACATGGAGGTCGTCTCGGACTTTGCCCAGCGCCTGGTAGTCATGGCTGACGGACACATCCTCGAGCGCGGCGACGCGAACCGAATCTTTGCCGACGATGTCCTCATGCGCGCCGCCTACGTGGAGCCACCGCAGGTTGTTGCCCTATCCAAAGAACTCGCACGCGACGTTTCGCCCCGATTTGCCGGAATCAGCCAGGTCTCCGATCTGGTCGACCTGGTAAAGGAGATGCTCAACCATGACTAACGTGATCGACTACGTGCCCGGAGACTCACTGCTGCACCGGCTGAACCCCGTGACCAAGCTAGCCCTGGCCGCGGCCATTATCTTGGCGACCTTCCTCGGCGACACTTATGTGCTCCTGATCGCCCTGCTTGTGCTGACTTTTATCTTGGGCATCTACGCCAAATCGACCGCGGGCCTCGTCTCGCTCGTCAAGCTCATCGTGCCGCTCTCACTAATCATGCTGGTCCTGCAGACCGCCTTTATCCGCACCGGAGCCCCCATCTTTGCCTGGATTACCACAGATGGTCTTATCACCGGCACCAAGGCGGCGCTTCGCCTGCTCGGCGTGGCACTGCCGCTCATCCTCATGCTCACCATCACGCAGCTCGGCGATCTCGCTAACGCTTGCGTGGAGGTGCTGCACGTGCCATACCGCTATGCGTTCACGTTTACCACGGCACTGCGCTTTGTACCGGTCTTTAGCCAGGAGATGAACGCCATCATGGAGGCGCAGACCGCGCGCGGCGTTGAATACGACACCAAGAACCCCCTCAAGAAGATCCAGCTCATGCTACCGCTCTGCGTGCCGCTGCTGGTGAGCTCCGTGGGCAAGACCGATGCCACTGCCTTGGCGGCCGAGCAACGTGGCTTTTACCTGCGTACGCGCGCGAGCTCGTACAAGCGCTATCCCATCAAGGGCCCGGACATTGCCGCACTTATCATCAGTATCGCCCTCATCGTTTTTGGCTTCCTGTTCTAACCTGCCAAAAAGGGACAGGTTTATTTTGATCGGTTTTATATGGGCAAATGTCAGTCTCGTCCTTTAAGCTCCAGCACCAAGCAGCAACCGCAAAATGCAAAAGGCCCCGACTCGCATCAAACGAGCCGGGACCTTACTGTTTTCCCAGATAAAACCTACCAAAACAAACCTGTCCCCTTTTGGCAGGTCGAGGGTTATAAACGGTAGAGGGCGCCGCTGCGGATAATGGACTCACGTACCAGGACGTCCATGGCGTCAAGGGTGATCTCGGGCATCTCGCGATACTTCTGCAGCACCGAGAGCTCTGTACAGGCCAGGATGACGCGATCGCAGCCGCAGCGGGCGAACTCCCACATCACTCGGTCAAACTTATCCATATCGGGCTCGCGTCCAGCCTTCACGTCATCATAAATCAGCGACATCACATCGGCCTGGCGCTTCTCGCTGGGATAGACGACCTCAACGCCCGCGGCCTCGCACTCGCGCCCATAGACGCCTGCACCCACGGTGCCGTCGGTGCCCATGATGCCGATCTTGCGCACCGGCTCGGACGGCATGCTCAGGTTGGGATCGAACTCGCACTCCCCCATCACCGCGCCCGCCAGGGCATAGCGCACCGACTCACGCGGCATGTGGATAATCGGCACCTTGGTAAACGACTGAATCTGATCGTAGAAGTAGTGCGACGTGTTGCAGGGAATGGCAATGTGCGCGCAACCCAGCGTCTCGAGCGCCTGAGCGCACTCCTTCATGGTCGCCAGCAGCTCGGCATGCTCGCCGGTCTTGATGGCCAGCGTACGGTCGGGCATGGTCGACTTGGAAAGTACCACCATGTCGATATGCTCCTGATCACAGGTAGCAGCCGTATGACGCACGACCTGGTCGTAGTAATACGACGTGGCCTCGGCGCCCATGCCGCCGATAACTCCCAGCTTTTCCATCGCCGCCTCCTTGGTGACGCCCGCGCAATTGCTCGCATCATACCCGCGCCCGTCCGATACAAACCGGGCGGGCGCCGCGCTCATCTACTTGTAATACGTCTTGAACAGCTTAAAGTGACGCAGCTTGGTATGCCACATGCGCAACCAGCGGTTAAAGACAAAATCACCCTTCATAAACGAAGGATCGGCAGCCTTGCCCTCCTTGGCCAGACGATGCGCCTTCGCACGCAGCTCGGGGTCCTTAACATACTTGTCAACGACGCCCATAGGAACAACCATCCACAGCGCCTCGTCCTGCGCCGTCACAAATTCCGGCTCAAACGGGCGGTTATAGACGTACTCATCCACCACGTATTTAGCAACGTTAAAGCCGCTATTGGTGACATAGTAATTACTGCGGCCCTGACGCGTGTTGAAGTCGAAGAACTTAAACGAGCCATCGCGCTGGTCGTACTTGACGTCGAAGTTGGAGAAGCCCGTAAACTTAAGGTCCTCAAGCAGCTTGCGCACGCCACCCATAAGCTCGTCGTTGGGCTCAGTGATGATGCAGGCGTGGTTGCCGACACCATGGGGCTGATGCTCCTCGAGCAGCACGTGACCCAGGCACATCATGCGAACCTTGCCGTTGCGGTCGGAATAACTGGTAAGCACGCGCATGTACTCGTCGTTGCCGGGCACGCGGTCCTGCAAGATGAGGTCGTCGGTGTAGCCGCTCGCGTACACATCGCGAATGACCTGCTCCAGCTCGGCGCGATCGGCAATCTCGTAGGCTTTCTTTTGGCCCTCGAACTCGTGCTCCCACCACATGATGCCGTCAGAGGGCTTCAGAATCATCGGGAAGGGGAAGTCGATCTGGTCGAGCACCTCGGCGGAAGCCTCGCCCTGAGCGTTGAGCATCGCCATGGTAAAGGTAAACGTGTGCGGATAGGGCACACCGTGCTTCTCGCACAGCTCGTAGAAGATCTCCTTCTTCTGGCACTGCTCGAGCATGCTGTAGGGCGCATAGGGCGCGATGACGTTCGAGGCAAGCTGACCGGCGTCCTGAGCCTGCGCGGCAAGCGCGACGTAGTTGTCGCCGCAACCCATGAGAATAATCTTCTTATCAGGATTGGCCTGTGCGACGCCGTTAACGGTCTCGATCATGACCGGCATGGTATCGATATCCACGTTAGGCGTGTAATCGATAATCTGGCTGCGATACGCGGGGCCGGTCTGGTACTTACCAAAGACCAGGCTCTTGACCTGATACTCCTCGTAGAAAGCGCGCGCCACCGAATACGCGTTGATGTCGCCGCCGAGCAGCACGGGGATAAACTCGCGCTCTGTAAACTGCAATGCCATGGAAACTTCCTATCTAGAACTGCCCCAAAACGGGCGGTCTTTGAGCAACCGTTCTATTCTAGCGTGCCGAGCCGCCGGCACCCAAAGCTCCACCGTATCTATGGCAATCGGCGTAATTATCCAGCACGAAGGCGGCGATCACCGGTGTACGACAACGGGCAATGAACCCACCGTTGTTGTAGGATTCAACATGTTGCCAGCCCCGTCGAAAGGTACACTGTGCCCCAGGCTCATCCGATCAACAACCCCATCATTGACGCCGCAAAGCGCGAACTTGCGGATCGTGCCCAGACGGCAGCTCCCCTACGCACCGCAAACGATGCTTACAACGGGCCTGCCCGCATCGTCTCAATCAACACGTCGGAGCACAAAGGCACGCGTAAGTCACCCGTCGCCGACGGGCACGACACCGTCATCGAGCAGTTTGGCCTCGCCTCCGATGCGCACGCCGGGCATTGGCACCGTCAGGTCTCCTTTTTAGCTGCAGAGTCTATCCAGACGGCGCAGGCGCGCGGGCTCGATGTGCACGAGGGCGACTTTGGCGAGAACTTCACAACCCAGGGTATCAACCTGCTCTCACTCCCCTTGGGCACGCAGCTCAAGCTCGGTAGCGAAGTGCTCGTCGAAATCAGCCAGATCGGCAAAGTCTGCCACACACGCTGTGCCATCTACTATCTCGCCGGCGACTGTATCTTCCCCCACGAGGGCATTTTTGGCGTCGTGCTGCAGGGCGGAGAAGTCCATATCGGTGACGACATACAGGTGGTCAGGCTCGGCGACGGCACCTGTTCCTTCACTCCCGCCGAGGCACTCAAAGAGGTGGAGCGGGCTCGCCGCGAAGGAACCCTGTAGTTGCAAAACCCCACGTTGAGGTAGCTTTTGCAGCCAAAAACCCTCACAAACAGGGTGCCGTAACGTTAAAGTTGAACTCTATGGTTTCTCAACAATTCACCATTCCCGCAGGTCAAGGCCAAAGCCTCAAGTTCAACTTGACCCTTTGGAACCTTTAAGGTTCAAGTTGAGGTCGAAAGCAGTAGTAGAATACACCTCGACCAATAACCTACGATTGATTGCAGAGGGACTGGATGCAGCATTCGAACCATCGCACCGCAGCGCTCATCGCGTCGAAGCCGGCTCGTATCATCACGAGCGCCGCGCTCGCCGTCGCGCTGACGGCCACGCCGATGCTCTCCCCCGTCGCGGCCTATGCCGCCTCGCAGGCAACGCAGGATCAGCTTTCCGCCGCCCAGAAAAAGATCGAGGACGCTACGAGCGCCTACAACGACGCCCGCACCAAGCTCGAGGATCTGCAAAAGCAGATCGACTCCAATGAGGCGAACATCGATAAGATTGAGGCCGAGCTACCCGAGCAGCAGGCCAAGGCAAGCTCCGCCATGCGCGATCTGTATAAGTACCAGAAGGGCACCAGCCCCATCGTGAGCTTCCTGGTGAACACGCAGAGCTTGGGTGACTTTATCACCACCTGCAAATACACCAACCAGATTACGAGCTCGAGCGTCGACGAGATCGAAGAGCTTAACAAGATGCAGACCGAGCTCGAGCAGAACAAAACCGAACTCGATCAGGCCAAGTCTCAGCTCGAGGGCGAGCAAAAGAATGCCGAGGATGCACTGGCGCAGGCTCAGCAGCTCCGCAGCGAGGCGCAGGCAAAGGCCGAGCAGGAAAATGCTGCCGAGCTGGCAAAGCTCGAGGCCGACAAGGCCGCTGCCGCCGAGAAGATCTCGGGCGAGGGTGTAAGCGGCAACAACTCCAACAGCCAGGCCAACAACGCCAACACCACCATCGACACCACGGTGAACAGCTCGAATAGCGGTAACTCCGATTACGACTCGTTCATTAACGAGTGGACGAGCCGCATCGACAACTACCTTGCCGGCTCCCCTATGGCAGGCCAGGGCTACAACTTTGCCGTCGCCGCCTGGAACACCGGCGTCGATCCCCGTTGGTCCCCCGCCATCGCTTGCATCGAGAGCAGCAAGGGCCTCTATTGCGCCGGCTCCTATAACGCCTGGGGCTGGAGTGCCCGCGGCGGTGGTTGGCGTAGCTTCGGTAGCTGGAGCGAGGGCGTCTCCGCCCACGTTGCCTACCTGGGCGCCAACTATGGTTCCACGCTTACTCCGGCAGCCGCCAAGAAGTACTGCCCGCCCACGTGGGAGGACTGGTACAACAAGGTCGCCAATCAAATGAACCGTATTTAAGTGCAACTGCAAAGGGGCCCCAAACGGGGCCCCTTTTCGATTCTCTAGGAGACGATACCGGTCGCGTTGCCGATAACAACGACGACGCACATGACGGCAAACATAAACCCGAGCGCCTTGAACCACAGTTCGACAAAAGCACTCCCCCGATACCGATCGAGCACGGGAAAACGACGTCGAAGCCTACGCCGGTCGAGCATTCCGAATGTAATGAGCAGCACCAGGCCATCGACCATAAAGAAATACTCAAGCGCCAAAAACCACGTTGGATAGCTTCGGTTTTCGCCCGTCGGCGTAAATACCGCAAAATGGCTGCCCATCAGCAGCAACAATGTTGTCGCATAGACGCATCCATTCCATATGCGCCCCACGGGATCGGGGATACGCGAGAGCAGACGCGCACATTTGGATGTCACGGGAGAGACGATCGAACGCCGTCTTGCAGAAGACGGAAGCGTGAGGGCAACCGGCTGCTGTACCCGTTGCACCTGTGGCACCGCGGCCCGGGGCACGCTGGCAGCAGAAAAGGTCACGGGTGACGGCGCAGGGAGACATAGCTCATATGCCGCACGCGCAGCATGCCCCAGTGCCTTTGCGCTCGCAAAGCGCTTGGCGGGATCGAGCGCCATCGCCATGCAAATCACATCCGCCAGCGGAACGGGAATGCCATGCGCCTCGCATTGCTCGCGCATGTCACACCCCGGTTTAGGGTCAGTTCCCGTCAGGCAAAAGAACAGCAGCGCGCCAAGCGCGTAAATATCGCTGCGGACGCTCGTTTGCCCAAACCCAAACTGCTCGGGCGGCGCATAGGAACGCGTGCCAAACTTGACGGTGTCGGCGTCGGCGCCATCGCGCCAAACGCGCGCGATTCCCAGGTCAATAATCACCAGCGACGAGAAGGTCATGCCGGCATCGGCCGCATACCTCACGCCCGACACAATGATGTTCGAGGGTTTAAGGTCGCGGTGGATTACCGGTACCCCCGGCTCCCCCGCAGCTGCAAAACCAGCATGCAGCTCGCCCACCGCTTCACACAGAACGGGATACAGCCCGCGGGCATAATCGGGCGTCGCCCCCAAGCGTCCCACCAGGGCCTCGAGTGTCTCGCCTTCGACATACTCCATCACCACGTCAAGCTCGTCGCCCACACGGCGGCAATCGACGATTCGGGGCAAGTGCTCAAAACGACGACCGGCGCGCTGGGCCGCAAACAGGCGCTCATATGCTCCGCCAATCTGCACCGAAGCATCGATACGCTTGCGGACAAAGGGACCGAGAGACCCGCCGCCAGAGCCCTCAAAATAGACGAGTTCGGTCGTCTCGACATCCGAGCACTTGAGCACGCGCTCCACACGATAGCTGTCATCGCGGTCGAGCGACGCCAGATGCTCGGCAAGTGAAGCAGTCAGCTCGTCATCGGAATATGTTGGGCTCTGAGTATCCATGGCGTCCATCATAACGCAGGGTGCGGACACCCCATGGTATCCGCACCCTGCTCGTTCGCATGGTTGTTCTGGCGACACCGCCGGCTCAGCCATCGGCCGCTAACTCACCGTCTCCTCGCCAAAGCGATACAGTTCCTCGTTGACCTTTTGGAGGCTACAGCCACGGTCGATGCAAAAGATAATGATTGCATCGCGACGGTCCTTGCAGTTGAGGACGCTTGCCCCGGCAGCTGTCAGAGCGCGGTTGGTCTCCTTGAGCGTCAACGCCATCGCGAAGGCAATCTGCAGCACCTTGTTGCGGCTCGGATGCCGCGCACCGGTAAAAATCTGATAACCAAAAGTCTCATTGAGATCAGCCATACGGACCACGCGCGAGCGCTCCAAGCCCTTTTCCCGCAGTAGCTGCTTCAGGTAGTTCGAAAGCGACGGGGCGGCAAAGTCGTGTTCTTTGATATAGCCATCGATGTTTGGCGCGTCGAGGAGTTCATTGAGTAACTCGTCCGTCAGCTTTTTATCGGGCATGCGGCTTCACCTCCCATACGGCGCAACGGTAGCGACATGTTAGGCCAGCACCCAGCTTGCAGCGGCAGACTTATCAAACACGTTGGCAAAATAGAGAGCCTTCTTGATGTCACCATCAAAGTAGATATTGCCCGCCACGGAGCCACCGGCGGCAAGGGTACCAGACTGCAGCTCATCGGAACCCTCGCTGTAATAACCCCGGTTCTGCTGCGCACCGTTGGCGTCCTCGCCCTTCCAGTCGTAGATATTGTAATCTGCACCCTCATCGCCATTGTTGACGTACGTGACGTGAATGCCCGTCATGGTCGAACCGTCATAATTTGTAAGGCCGGGCTGGACGGAATCGACGACGACGGAAAGGCCAGCAGTCGTGGTCACCGTCGTGCCAACAGCCAGGTCAGTCGTAGGCTGCTCTTCCTTTTTCGTCTCTTCCTTCTTGTCGCCATCGCCGGCATCCTCCGTGACGGTCGCCTTATCGCTACCACAACCGGCAAGAAGACCGGCAGTCCCCAAGGCGACGGTGGCGAATGCGCCAAGTGCAGCGCGACGGCTCAGCAGCACTTCGTTTTCGAGCTTATTCATCATGCATCCTTCCTACGGTCCGGCTACCGCGCCGGCACACAGCACATCGTAGGAAGGATTAAACTTGAATTCATTAGCTGAGAGCTAAGGTTGTGGTAAACGGCCAATGCGTTTATCCAAACGCCAAGCAAACGCACTTTGCGCGACCTTCTGCTGGCAGTGTATCAACCCACCGTGACGGATTCCCCAGTAAAGGTACTGATCATCAGCAGAACAAAGAACACCATGTAGCCGACACTCAGTGGGTACGCAATGACCAGGAAGACGGCCCAGCCGACATTGGTTTTACCGTCGGCACGACGTTGCTCGCGATTGCGGCAGAGCCAAATCGTCACGCCAATAGCCACAATCAGCAGCACGAGCGCCGCCGCGGCAAGCCCGGCAAGCACAAACATCAAGCCAACGCTCACGACGATGACCGGAATCAGCAGCAAGCCACACCCGCATCCACCCGGACTATACACGGCAGTCTGTCGGCGTCGTTCCATCGTCACTCCAACTTCAATATCTTTGAGCGCTACAACGCAACGGCCCGCTGAACGGGAACGATCTTATCCAGCTCCGGCTCGATGCGCCTCTTCTCTGCCTCGAGGTCAAACGCCATCTGAGCGCGAAGCCAATAGCCATCCGTTAGGCCAAAGTAGCGGCAAAGGCGAAGATCGGTGTCAGCCGTAACACGACGCCTTCCCAAAATAATCTGCCCAATACGCTGTGCCGGAATCCCGGTCTCCTTAGCAAGGCGATATTGAGAAATGCCCATAGGAACAAGAAATTCCTCTTTGAGAAGTTCACCAGGAGTCACCGGCGACAGCAAATCGGGCGCGGTCTCATCACTTGTGATAATCGACGATTTCGACATTCCAAGCCATCCCCTGTCTCCACTCAAAACAGACCCGATAGCGCTCATTAACACGGATGCTATATTGACCAGCGCGATCGCCCTTCAACGCTTCAAGACGATTGCCTGGCGGAACGCGAAGATCATCAAGCGAAGCGCAGATCTGCAGTTGGCGAATCTTCCTCAAGGCGACCCGCTCAAAAGGAATGAACTTCCTAATCCGCACACCCATTGCGAAGCGTTCAGTGTCTTCATCTTTATATGATGCAATCATAGTATCGCCTTACGTTAATAACGTCAAACGTTTCTATAGACTTACATCTCTATTATACCGTACATCTGTTCGTATTTTCGAGAACATGCACCCGCGCCGATTAACCAAGCAAAAGCAATCGTTTGTAGACATCGAGGCCTTTGAGCAGAATTTCCTCGTCAAAGAGCATGGTATCAGTGTGAAGGGCGCTCGTGGCATAGGCGGGGCAGCCATCCGAATCGCTCGGGTTTTCTTGTCCCTCTGGCACGCCCGTGCCCAGTAGGAAGAACACGCCCGGAAGATGGCGCTGATAGAAGGCGAAGTCCTCGGCAATCAGCAGCGGCTCGTCCACAAGTTGCAGCTCGGACAAGGCAGGCGCAATGCAGGCAAACAGCTCGGGGTCGTTATCGACTGGCGGATAGCCCTCGGCAAAGTCGAGATCGTACGTGCAACCCGTTGCAGTGCATGCCTCATCGAGCACATGGCGCACGCCCTCGCGCGCTCGGTCGAACATATCGTCCGTAAACACGCGCAAGCTGCCCGCAACATGGGCCTCCCCCGCCACCGCATTGCAGACGGTGCCGGCCTGCAGCAGGCCGAACTTACCAATGCAAGGCTCGTCGGCACCCAACTCGTCCATGAGCTCGCGCTCGGAAACTAAGAACTTGGCCGCCGCCAGCGCGGCATCGTGCGATTCGTTTACGGGAACGCCGTAGGTCTTGGCGATATGGATGCTCGTGCCATGGATATGAATGTGCGTCTCGCTTGAGCGCGCCAGCAGCGGACCGGAACAGCTCGCCAACGTACCGGCGGGCAAATCGGGCCATACGTGGAAGCCGAAGATGCGATCTGCCCCATAGCGCTCGAATACGCCGCTCTCGCACACTGTCTTGGCGCCGCCGGTCGTCTCCTCGGCAGGCTGGAACACAAAGAGCACGTTGCGCTTGATGGCACCCGGTTGCTCACGAATCGCTCGGTCGACAAAAGTCGCCACTGCGAGCGCCATGGCCATGTGTCCATCGTGTCCGCACGCGTGCATTTTGCCGGGATGAGTCGAGGCAAAGGGAACGCCCGTTGCCTCCGCGATGGGCAGGGCATCCATATCGGCGCGAATCGCCGTAGCATGCGTAGCGCCCACGCCGGCATCGAAGAAGGCACAGACGCAGCTCGGACACGGATGGGTCACCTCACAAGCGAGCGGCGCCAACACGCCCTCGATATAGGCGATAGTCTGTGGAAGATCGAAGTCGAGCTCCGGGATCCTGTGCAAGTCGCGCCGATAGCGACGGAGTTCTTGGAGCTCAGTCATAAAGGTTCCTTTCATAGGTGCGCGCCAGTTGCCATCTTATTGTGCCGCAAGATTGCCGCACCCTTATTTCCAGCATATCCCTGCATTTTTTAAACGTTATATACGAATACTCTTGTTTGGTAAAGTGCAACGTGGTAGGGTCGTTACCACTTGATAGAGGCGCGGGCACGAAGAGCCGCGGGCGAGTCGGCAGACTTTGACCCTGCGGGGAGGCGAAACCCGCCGAACTGGGTTTTTCGGGCGCGAACAGCCTGGTGGGCCTGCGGGAAACACCCGCAGGACTGTCTGCAGCAATGCGGGAGCGCTATCCGGACATTGGGTCCACGCTATGCGGATTCGATGCGCAGATGGCGCCGTCTGGATAGCGAGGTTTACGGGACATGGCATTGACCCCCAACGAAGCGTATGCGGCCAAACAGCCGTTTGTGGACAAGGAAACGCTCGAGCATATTGTCGAGCAGTTCCCCACGCCGTTTCATCTATACGACGAGGCGGGCATCCGCCGCAACATGCAAGAGGTGCGCGACGCCTTTGCATGGAACCCGGGCTTTAAGGAATACTTTGCCGTCAAGGCCAATCCCAACCCGGCGCTCATCTCCATTCTCAACGAATACGGCTGCGGCTGCGATTGCTCGAGCTATACCGAGCTCATGATTGCCCGCTCACTGGGCATCACCGGCCACGACATCATGTTCTCGTCCAACGACACGCCGGCGGCAGATTTTGCCCTTGCAGATAAACTGGGCGCCATCATCAACTTTGACGACATCAGCCATATCGAGTTCTTTGAGCGCGTCGCGGGCCCCATTCCCAAGACGGTAAGCTGCCGTTTTAACCCGGGCGGCCTGTTCCAGCTCTCTAACGGCATTATGGACAACCCCGGCGACTCCAAGTACGGCATGACCACCGAGCAGCTCTTTGAGGCTTTCCGCATGCTCAAGGCCAAGGGCGCCGAGAATTTTGGCATCCATGCCTTCCTTGCCAGTAACACCGTCACTAACGACTACTATCCCAAGCTCGCACGCATCCTCTTTAAACTTGCCGTGCGCCTGGAGTGCGAGACCGGCGCACATGTCGCCTTTATCAATCTGTCCGGCGGTGTGGGTATCCCCTACCTGCCCGAGCAGCAGGCTAACGACATTCACGCCATCGGCGAGGGCGTACACGCAGCCTACGACGAGATTCTGGTCCCCGCCGGCATGAGCGATGTGGCGATCTGCACCGAGATGGGTCGCTTTATGATGGGCCCCTACGGATGCCTGGTCACCAAGGCCATCCACGAAAAGCAGATCTACAAGGACTATATCGGTGTCGACGCAAGCGCCGTCGATCTGATCCGCCCTGCCATGTATGGCGCCTACCACCACATTACGGTAATGGGTCAGCCGGGCGGCCCTGACAAGACCGCAGCACCGGTCACGAACACGTATGACATCACGGGCAACTTGTGCGAGAACAACGACAAGTTCGCCATCGATCGCAAGCTGCCGCAGATCGACATGGGCGACCTGCTTGTGATCCACGATACCGGCGCGCATGGCTACTCCATGGGCTACAACTACAACGGACGCCTGCGCTCCGCCGAGGTCCTGCTGCGCCCCGATGGCTCAGCCGACCTCATCCGCCGTGCCGAGCGCCCGGGCGATTACTTTGCCACGCTCGACGTGCTGCCGAGCGGCCGAGAGCTGCTGGCCAAGTCGCGCGCCGAAAGTGCCCGCCGTCGCGCCCAAGACGAGCGCCTGGCCGTCGCCGCCCAATGGAACAAACGCATCCAGATCGCGGAAGCGAAGGAGAAGAACATGGACATCCGCAATCTCGAGGGTTCAATCGTCGCCCTTGTTACGCCATTTAAAAAGGACGGCAGTGTCGACTTTGACGCACTCGAGCGCCTTGTCGATTTCCACCTGCAAAACGGCACTGACGCCATCCTCACCCTGGGCACCACAGGCGAGAGCGCCACGATGACCGATGACGAGGACAACTCCGTTGTCGCCGCCGTGGTCAAGCAGGTTGCAGGACGCATCCCCGTCATCGCCGGCTCGGGCTCCAACTCCACGCAAACCATGCTCACCAAG
The DNA here is from genome assembly GCA_900545665.1 of uncultured Collinsella sp. Lineage (GTDB taxonomy): Bacteria > Actinomycetota > Coriobacteriia > Coriobacteriales > Coriobacteriaceae > Collinsella. Next base: position 32,205 of record UQZU01000006.1, on the reverse strand, counting down.
TCGCTCACCTACCAGGGCTTGGGCGCCGATGGCCTACTGCTCATTACCCCCTACTACAACAAGTCCAATGAAGAGGGTATCTATCAGCACTTTAAGACCGTCGCCGACGCCGTGGACATCCCCTGCATCCTGTACAACATCCCCGGCCGCTGCGGCTGCGACATCAGCGAGCGCAACGTAGAACGCTTAGCCGCGCACCCCAACATCATGGGCATCAAGGAGGCCTCGGGTAACGTCGCTTATGCCGCAAAGATCGCCCACCTGCTGTCCGACGACTTCCGCATGTACTCGGGCGAGGACGCGCTCACCGTGCCGCTCATGAGCCTGGGCGCCTCGGGCACCATCAGCGTATGGGCCGATGTTCAGCCGCAGCTCGTGCATGACATGTGCCGCGCCTATCTGGATGGTGACGTGGCACGTGCCCGCGATATCCAAATTGCCGGCCAGCCGCTCATCAACGCCCTCTTTAGTGAGGTCAACCCCATCCCCGTTAAGGAAGCGCTCGCTCAGATGGGTATGATCGAGGCAAGCTACCGCATGCCGCTATGCCCCATGGCCAACGACACGCGCGCTGCACTTACCGATGCTCTGAAGGGAGCTGGTCTGCTTGATTAAGACCGTCATTATGGGAACGGGCCGCATGGGCTCGCTCATCCGAACCACCGCCGAGGGCGTTGTCGACGCCGCCGGTCAGCCCGTTTTTGACATCGTCGCCCAGATTGGCTTCGATTTGAGCGAGCTCGAGAACGCACCGGCCGCCGATGTAATCATCGACTTCTCGAACGTCGTTACCTTCGATGCCGTCGTCGCCTATGTCGAGCGCACGGGTGCCGCGTTGGTCTCGGGCACCACGGGCTACACCCCCGAGCAGATGGACCGCCTGCGCGAGCTGGGCCAGAATGCCCGCGTTATGCACTCGGGCAATTACTCCATCGGTATTGCAGCCCTGCGTCATCTGGTAGCGCAGGCCACACGCGAGCTGCCCGGCTTTGACTGTGAGATCGTCGAGACGCACCACAACCAAAAGGTCGATGCCCCCAGTGGCACAGCCAAGTTGCTGCTCGATGCCGTCGTCGAAGCCGAGCCCGAGGCAGGCTACCACCCCGTCTATGGCCGCGAGGGCATGTGCGGAGCGCGCGACCCCAAGGAGATCGGCATGCACTCGCTGCGCGGCGGTACCGTCGCCGGCGTGCACGAGGTAAGTTTCTTTGGCCAGGACGAGGAAGTCACGCTCACCCACCGCGCCACGAGCCGTCAGATCTTTGTCAACGGCGCCTTGGCAGCCGCGCAGAAGCTCGTCACCCGTGAGCACGGCTTCTATACGTTCGACCAGGTCATGTTTGCCTAACCAGGAATCAACCGAATCCACCCAAAGGAGAGATAGCAAATGAGCAACGCAGCCGAGATGGATGCACAGGAGATTATCAACTACATCGCCACCGCGCCCAAAAAGACGCCCGTCAAGCTGTACGTGCGCGAAAAGCCCGGCATGAAGGTCCAGTGGGGCGATGCGCACGTCTACGGTGGTCGTCGCGGCAAGACCGTCTTTGGCGACTGGGAGGAACTCAAGGCCATCCTGGACGCCAATGCCGATTCCATCGATTACTACGACGTCGAGAATGACTGCCGCAACTCCGCCGTCCCCATGCTCGACCTTAAGGGCATCAACGCCCGCATTGAGCCGGGCGCGATCATCCGCGACCGCGTCGAGATCGGCGACCGCGCCGTCATCATGATGGGCGCCATCATCAACATCGGCTCCGTTATCGGCGAGGGTTCCATGATCGATATGGGCGCCGTGCTGGGCGGTCGCGCCACCGTGGGCAAGAACTGCCACATCGGCGCCGGCACCGTACTGGCAGGCGTCGTTGAGCCCGCGAGTGCCACGCCCGTCATCATCGAGGATGATGTCATGATTGGTGCCAACGCCGTGGTCCTGGAGGGCGTGCGCGTGGGCAAGGGCGCCGTCGTGGCTGCCGGTGCCGTGTGCGTCGAGGACGTCCCCGCCGGCGCCGTCGTGGCCGGTGTCCCCGCCCGCGTCATCAAGATGCGTGACGAGAAGACCGACAGCAAGACTGGCCTGGAAGAGGGCCTGCGCAAGCTGTAGAAGTTGCGCGGTTTTACCAAACCGCGCAACGGCTCGACGCTACAAACGCCCCTAAGCGGCAATCTGGCGTTCAATCGTCGGGCATGACCAGAAGGTCAATGCCCTCCTCTTCCACGTCACCTTGCTCGCTCTGGGTCGTTTTCGCTGACGCATGCTCAACCTGCGGCGCAGTTCAATCCCAAGCAAAAAGGCCGAAGCACCAACGGAGCTTCGGCCTTTGTTTTGTCTGCAGCTTACAAGCGCAGTTTATCGATTCTCAATTGACCCGATGTTTTTGAGCTCGATGGAGATGAGGCCGTTGGGCTCGTTGACAAACTCGATGTACTCAGAGTTCGAACCCATCTCGGCCGGGAAGCTGATCTCGATACCCGTGTCGGTACGGATCTTATGATTGCGCACCGCCGCGCGTTCGACCTGCTTGCGCTCCACGGGCACACGCTCAGGCACCTTCTCCTCGGTCAGCGCCGCGCGCACGCTCTCCTTGATAACCGGTTCGTCCTCAAAGACCTCGTCGACGATATCCCAAGGCGGCAGCTCCTCGTCATCCTCAACCTTCTCGGCAACGGCAGCCTTAACCTTAGCGAGCGCTACGGCCGTATTGGCACCGTGCTCCTCGGCGACCTCCTCGACCACACGCGTCACGGTGTCGATGACCTCCTTGCCCGATACGCCCGTGTCGCACTGAAGCAGGCCATCGGGGATAAGCATACGGTCCTCGCCGGCAATCTTCCGCTTCTTGTCCACATAGCCGATCTCCATGGTGCTCGCACGCACGATGGCATAGCTCGGCACCTTTTGCGAAGGGTTCGGCAGAATGGCGTAGTGGCGCGCGATATCGTTGCGCACCTCCCCCTCCTCGCGGCCCACTTCGTGCATAAAAGCCTGCTTGGAGCCCAGCAGCATCACGGCAAACCAGCGGGCATCCTCATCGTCATCAAAGTCCGCCACAAGCACGTCAGTGGACTCGGCTTTCTCGGCCTTAGTAAGTTCGGAAGAGATGAACTCCGCAATCTGCTGCGACAGGTCCACGAACTCGCGCTCGCCAAAGAAATAGCCCTTGAGCTCGCCGCCAAACGCAGAGTTCTCGGCAAACGTGGCACGTTTATTGTCGGCCGAGGTACGCGCGCGGCGCAGATGCGTTGTCACGAAGTTGCGCACGGTACGGCTCTCGATATCCAACTCGCGCTGGCTCATAACGTTGACGGCAGAGTCAAAGTCCAGGATATGCAGAATCGCGTGATTGATTTTCATATACGGCATTCCGTTCTAGATCGATTTCGGCACGAACCAGTATAGCGGTCGAGCCCGCCCCAGGCGCATCGAAGATTGGTGCATCGGGGACAGGTTGCTTTGCACCAATGGCTAGCGCAGGAGCTCGGACTGCCAAGCCTCGAGCTGTTCTGCCAAACTCTTGCCGGCAGCGGGCATGTCGATCTGGGGTCGTTTGGGCAGCAGTGCGCATTTAAGGATTGCCGCGATGGTCTGCGAGACAAAGCGTCGCGTATCCTTGTCAAAGCCTTGCGCAGCCTGGAGCATCACGGGCAGGCTCTCGCGCAGATTCCCAGCGATATCCGCAAACCGCTCAGCACCCGTAGCCTCAAACACGGAGAACAACGCATCTACAAAACGCTCGCGCTCGCTAGGCGACACTGCAAGCAGCATCTCGCGAATAGAGCCATCAACGTATCGAGCACCGGCGGACAGGCGCTCGCAGTACACGAAGTCGCAACCATCAACCACCCAGCTAAAGGGATTGTGTTGCAGCAGGCTGAACTCGGTGCTCTCAACGATGGCATAGTCCTCCTGTGTCTCGAACATCATGCCAAAGATCGACGACCGAGGTAGCGTCTTGTCGATTCGACCGGAAAGATCGGCAAAGGCGTCGCCGTTCAGGAACTCCTCGACGAAACCCGGACCATCATGGGAATATGCCCGTTCGATTCGCTCACGGGCGACATCGGAGCACATTGCCGCACCGTACACCGCAAGGTTTCCACCCTTGGAATGACCTCCGCACAAAAGCGGCCCGTCAATCGCATCCGCCGCCTCGTCCACATAACGTGCCGCGGATTCCTGGGCCGGCACAGGACACCGGAACGCCATGTTAAAGTCCTCTTTCCAACCCACAATCGTGCTGTCGGTCCCCCGGAAGGAAAGGTAACTAAACCCCGCCGGAAACCGGAACGCCATGGCTGCAAACTGCTCCGTCGCCACCACATCGCTCACAGCACGATAGCCGCAAACGTGCACGCCACGGTAGCGAGGACTTGCTGCCACGGCCTCCAACAAGGCCCTGCTCCCCTCCGGGTCCCACAAGTCGTCAATCATGTCCCGATGGCACTCGGCACGCAGCAGCTCGCGTACGTCTAGGCCCTGCCAGTTCGTCAGCTCCGCCATATCACCCGGCAAACGCAAATAGGACAACCACGCAAAGACCAGGCTATCCACCGCGCAGAACGGCCGCTCCTCAAACGGATCAAACGCCGTCTGGGCATAGGTCAAAAAATTAGGCGAATCCGACATGGCCCTCCCATCGACTATAGTGCATTGGGGTCAGGTTACTTTGCACCAAAAAAGCGCCCGGGCCGCGTGGACTCGGACGCCTTCATTGTAGCTTTTCGCTCTAGCGAGCTTGATTTAGCAGGAGAAGTCGACGCTGTCGATGATGTCCTTGAGGGCCTTGGCGGAGACGGTGAGCTCATGCTGCTCGTCTTCGTTCAGCGGCACGGGGACGCGGCAGACAACGCCGTCGCGGCCAACGACGGTCGGCATGGAGATGGCAAGATCGGACAGGCCATACTCGCCCACCATGAGCGAGGAGACAGGCAGAACGGTCTGCTCATCGCGCATAACGGCGGTGCAGATGCGCTTGACGGCCATGGCGACGCCATAGTAGGTGGCGTGCTTCTTCTCGATGATGGTGTAGGCGGAGTTCTTGACGTCCTCAGCGATGCGCTTCTCGGCAGCCTCATGCTCCAGATGGCCGTGAAGCTCACAGAAGGTGTTCAGCGGAACGCCGGCAACCTGAGCGCTGGACCAAGCGACAAACTCGGAGTCGCCGTGCTCGCCCATGACATAGGCTTGGACATCGCGCGGGTCAACCTCGACGTGGGCACCAAGCATCTGCTGCAGGCGGCCGGTGTCGAGCACGGTGCCGGAACCGATGACGTGGCCCTCGGGCAGGCCGGACATCTTGATGGCGGCGTAGGTCAGAACATCGACCGGGTTGGAGACGATGAGCAGAATGCCGTCGAAGCCGGACTTCTTAATCTCGGGAATAATGGACTTAAAGATGCTGACGTTCTTGTTGACCAAGTCCAGGCGGGTCTCACCGGGCTTTTGGGCAGCGCCAGCAGTGACGACGATCATGGCGGCGTCGGCGACATCGGAATAATCGCCGGCGTAGATCTTCATCGGCTCGGCAAACGTCATGCCGTGCGCGATATCCAGGGCCTCACCCTCGGCACGGTTCTTGTCCACGTCGATGAGGACCATCTCGGAGAACAGACCACTCTGCATCAGTGCGAACGCCGAAGACGAACCGACGAAACCGCAGCCGACAATAGCGACCTTCTTCTCGTTAACCATTAGAAACTCCCATCTCTCTCCACAAACAAGCCGCCCGGGAACGACCCGAGCGGCTTGCCGTAATCCCAATACATCCAATCGGGACTTTGATTATGCTCCTATTCGCAGCCAAAAATCGACCGTTTACCGAAATTGTTTGCAGGATTCGTAAAATAACTGCACGAAATCGGTTTCGAGCTATTGACGAGCCGAGATACTTTCTAATACAGGCCCGCCTCACGAATGGCCTCGACAGCCAAAGCGATCTGGTCGGGCGGCAGGACCAGCGCCATGCGCACGTGCCCCTCGCCCGAAGGACCAAAGCTCGCGCCCGGCGTCACCACAACGCCGGCCTTCTCCATGAGCTCCTCGCAAAACGCCATGGAATCGGTGCGGCCACCGGGAAGCTTGGCCCACACAAACATAGAGCCATGCGCGTTGGGGCGCTCCCAGCCCAAGCCCTCAAGACCGTCGCACAGGGCATCGCGGCGCTCCTGGTACTTCAGACGCTGCGCCTCGACCTCATCGCGCGGACCGTTCAGGCAGGCGATGGCGGCCTTCTGAATCGGGAAGAACATGCCAAAGTCGATCTGGCCGCGCAGCTTGGCAAAGGCCGAGACCACATCCTCGCGACCGACCAAAAAGCCGATGCGGGCACCGGTGACGTTAAACGACTTGGAGAGCGAGAAGAACTCCACGCCCACCTCAAGCGCACCGGGATACTGCAAGAAGCTGCCGCCCGGCTCGCCGTCGAACACGATGTCGGAGTATGCGTTGTCATGGACGATCAGCAGGTCGTGCTCGCGGGCGAAAGCGATGATCTCCTCGTAGACCTCGGGCGTGCCCACCGAGCCCACCGGGTTGGCGGGCAGCGACACGATCATATACTTGGCACGATCGGCCACCTCGGGATCGATACCCGCCACATAGGGCAGGTAATTATGCTCGGCAACCAGCGGATAGTATTCGAGCTTGGCATCGGCGATCTTGGCACCCGCCTCAAAGACCGGGTAGCACGGATCGGGAACCAAAATAGTGTCGCCCGGATCGAGCAGGGCCAGGCCCAAATGGCCCACGCCCTCCTGCGTGCCGTTGCACGACTGTACCATGGACGGCGTAATGCCGGAGACACCAAAGCGACGCTCATAGTAATCGCACACGGCCTGCTTGAGTTCGGGCAGGTCGCGCAGGGCGTACTTCCACATCTCGGGATCTTGGGCTGCCTGCGTGAGCGCCTCGACCACGTGGGCGTACGGCTTAAAGTCGGGCGTGCCCACGCTCATGTTGTAAATGGTCTTGCCCTGAGCCTTCAGCGCGAGCAGTTTGTTGTTGAGCGAAGCGAAGACCTCCGCGCCAAAGCGGTCGAGACGCTGCGATGCCTGCATGGTGCCACCTTTCGATATGAAAAACGCGGCGCTCCGACAAGAGCGCCGCGCGATACGGGCCATCAGATTGCAAAAGTGTAACGCTTGCAACCCCCGTATTGGTTCAATTTAGCCAACCTTAGTCAATTGCATTGAGCGCGTCGATCTGCGCAAGCCACAAACGTGAGCTGGCGTCACTCGGCATACGCCAATCGCCGCGCGGGCTAAGCGTCACCGAGCCCACCTTGGGACCATCGGGCAGGCAGCTGCGCTTAAATTGTTGGGCAAAGAAGCGACGGTAGAACGTACGTAGCCACGTGTAGACGGTCTTGGCGTCGTAGACGCCCTCGAAGCTCTTGAGAGCCATGCGGTAGATCTTGCCCGGCTCAAAGCCAAAACGCAGCAGGTAGTAGAGGAAGTAGTCGTGCAACTCGTACGGGCCCACCAAATCCTCGGTCTTCTGCGCAATCTCGCCGTCGCCCGTGGGCGGCAGAAGCTCGGGGGACACCGGCGTATCGAGGATATCGAGCAAGACCTCGGCAATGCGCCCGCCAAAGACATCGGCGGCATAGCGTACCAGATGGCGCACAAGCGTCTTGGGCACGCTCGCGTTGACGGCGTACATGCTCATGTGGTCGCCGTTATAGGTAGCCCAGCCGAGCGCCAGCTCCGACAGGTCGCCCGTGCCAATGACAAAACCGCCAGCCTGGTTGGCCAGATCCATCAGAATCTGCGTACGCTCGCGCGCCTGGCTGTTCTCGTAGGTCACGTCCTGCACGGCCGGATCATGCTCAATGTCCTTGAAGTGCTGCTCCACAGCCGCGTGGATCGAAACCTCGCGGAAGCTCACACCCAGGTCGCGGGCAAGCGACTCGGCATTGGACTTGGTGCGACGCGTCGTGCCAAAGCCAGGCATGGACACGGCTGTGATACCGGTGCGCGGCAGCCCCAGCGCATCGAAGGCACGCACGGTTACAAGCAGTGCCAGCGTGGAGTCCAGGCCGCCCGAAAGGCCGATGACCGCAGCCTTGGTACCTGTGTGGGCAAGGCGGGTCTTGAGGCCCGCAGTCTGCAGATCGAGGATCGTCTCGCAACGCTCGGCCAGGTCACCATGGTCGGCCGGCACAAAGGGCGCGCGGGGGAAGACACGGTCAATGTCGAGTGCATCGCGCAGGACAGGCTCGTCTGCCAGCACGCCCTCAAACGAAAACTCAACGGTTGTGGCCTCCGGCGCATCGTCCGCGCGCGTCCACGTCGTCGAGCGACGGCGCTCGGCGACCAGACGGTTGAGGTCAACATCGGCAACCGCCATATCGCAGGTAAGGAGCTTCGTCGCCGCCAGCTTAGAGCCGTTTTCGTAGACGAGGTTCTCGCCCGCAAAGACCATATCGGTCGTGGACTCGCCCTCGCTCGCATCCGCGTAGGCATAGGCGCAGTACAGGCGCGCGCTTTGGTTAGAGATAAGGCTGCGGCGGTAATCCGCCTTGCCGATAATCTCGTCCGAGGCCGACGGGTTGAGAATCACCGTCGCACCGGCAAGCGCCATCTCGGTCGAAGGGGGCGCCGGCACCCACAGGTCCTCGCAAACTTCAACGCCCAGCACCAGGTCCTCGGCGCCCTCATCACAGCAGCGGTAGACAAGCCCCGAACCCAGCGGAACCGGACCCTGACCGGCAAACTCGACCCACACAGGATCTGCAGGCGCCGGAGCAAACCAGCGGCGCTCGTAGAACTCGCCATAGTTGGGCAGATACTTCTTGGCCGTGAGGCCCAAAAGCTCGCCCGCGCAGCACACGGCAGCGCAGTTGTAGATATTCTCGGCAACCGCAACGGGAAGACCGATGGTAAAGACAATCGACAGCTCACGAGTCTCATCGAGGATATGCACCAGAGCAGCCTCGCAGGCATGCAGCAGCGTGCGATTATGGAACAGGTCGGCCGCGGTATAGCCGCACAAGTTGAGCTCGGGCAACACCAGCGCGCGAACGCCGCGCTCGGCAGCCTCGCGAACAGCTGCCAGCGCAACCTCGGCATTGCCCTCGACATCGGCCACGCGAATCCGCGGCGAGGCCGCCGCCACACGCAAAAAGCCATCGTTCTCAACTTGACCGTTTAGAAAATCGTTCATACGAGCTCCAACACATCCGTTTAGCCGCAACGAGCAGCGGCAATAAAGTCCGCCTCCATTGTACTGTCAAGTTCAATCAGCGCTGATGGGGCAGTCTCATGATTAAAAATGAAAAAGAGAAGTCAGAATGGCGTTTAGCAGTAGAACGAGATCTCGTCCACAAGGAAAAAAGCCTTCCATTTAGAACAAATCAATTCATGCTGAGCGGCGATAATTTCACAGAGGTCGTCAAGCGTGCTCTGGGGGATCTTCGCTTTGTTATTAGCGACAATGCAACCTCCCCTGCGAGTCAGCCAGATTTTGGCCGAGTTATTTGAAGGCGCTCCCTTGCAAACATGAACATGGATTGGCTCGCCCGCTTCGTTAGACCAAAAGAAGACCCTGTAGCCGCCAATAAGAAATAGGCTAGGCAACTTTAGCTCCTCCGTTTGCGGCGTAGCGATACAGCAGGTGAGCATTATTGCTCAGAAAAGTCTCGAATCCTCGCTTCTCCTCGTCGGTGAAATGCCCCTCCCACATAGTCCAATTGTAAGAAGGCAACTCACAGCGAGCGGAGTCGAAGCCCTCTACCGTCGGTCGTTCAAAATGCACGATAACCTTTTCGATATCCCCATCTGTTATCAGGTCAGAATGAACGACCTCGGTACCGTCTTCGAATGTCATATACGGGTACATCACGTAAACCACCTCGCAATCGTTAATCCAGTTTAGCATCAAGCTATTGCACCAAAGACAGCAAGCCCCCTTGATGAGTTGATGGTATCTGTTAAATGTCACGTACGATTCACATCAGGTGGGTACCCTGATGGCTGCATGAAACGAAGCAGATTTACACCGGGAGGACCCCGTATGACAACCAAGTACACCGACGCGCCGCGCACGCGCGTCATGACGCCGGCATCGCTCAACAACGGCGTGCACGAGAACCATTCCATCGGACAGACCATGGCCATCGCGCCCAAAAAGGGCCTGTTTGACGACATTTCCATTCCCCAGATCATCGCCGGCGCCGCAGCTGCCGCCACGAGCGTCGCGCTTGCCTCCAAGATCGGTATCGCCGGATCGGTGATCGGTGCCGCTGTGAGCTCGGTCATCACCGTTGTGTCCTCGCAGGTCTACCGCCACTTTATCTCTGCCAGCGCCGAAGCCCTCAAGGGCACGCACGCCGACGTCGACTACCCCGCCGGCGCCTACGAGCCCGTTGAGTTTAATGCCGAGGAGCACCTGGGCGGCGCCGCGACTACGCAGGAGATGCGCCAGATTGCGGGGCGCGCGACCACGGCCCGCGTCGCCCCTAACAGCCTGCGCGCCAAGGCGGCGGCAGAGCGCAGCCAGACGCAAAAGAAGGTCATCGTCTTCTCGATCGCCATCGCCATCGTCGCGGTCATCGCCTGCGCCGGCGCCATCCTTATCACCACCGCCGGTGAGGGTCTGGGCGAGCGTCCCGAGCCGATTCTGTCGTCACGCACGACCGAGCACGACGCGGACAGCACTGGTCAATCGCAAAGCCAGCAGGACGACTCGCAGGGCACCTCCGCATCCACCGACTCGTCCTCGAACACCCCCGATCAGTCGCAGGGCGCCGATTCTTCTGTGAACAACAACGGTACGCAATCCGGCACAACCGACTCAAGCCAAACGACTGACGGCTCTCAACCGAGCACGGGCGACCAGACGAGCGACACCACGTCGGGAACGGGCTCAGCAGACAGCAGCAACACCAGCAACTCGAACAGCTCGAGTGGAACCGCGTCCGGCACGGCATCTGACAGCTCGAGCCAAGGCACGGCATCGGGCAACTAAGCACGTTTGCCCCTCATAGATAATCGACCTGTATAACGGGCGCGAACCGGCAACGGTCGCGCCCGTTTGCCTTGGGTGCCGAGGTAGCAAGCCCCGCGCGATGGTAAGATGCTTTGGTGTGTAAAGAGGAGATTTGCCATGAGCAAGACAATAGTTAAGCCCACGCTATCGCTGGGCAACCACATCTATCTGTATCGTCTGCTGCGTGATGCGATTGGATGCGGCAAGCAAACGTTTATGACGCAGGTCGAGGAGGCGCTCGCCGCCGGCGACATGACCGCTTATGACCTGGGCTTCGAGTCCACGCGCGAGCTGCTCGAGGAGCTCGATGACTGCATTAAGCTGACCGTCTTTAAGGGCGGTCGCCTGTATGCCACCGTCATCGCCAACGAGGCATGGGATGCCGCCCTTGCCAAGGGCGAGGACAAGCCCAAGGCCACCAAGGGCGCCAAGCAGTCCTACAAAAAGAAGAAGCGCGGCGAGAAGGACCTCAAGGCCGTGCGCCCCAAGCACGTTAAGCTTCCCGAGCCCGAGCCCGTGGCTGAAGCTGTGCCGGAGCCCGAGCCCGAGACAGAGATCGAAGTCGCTATTGAGGTAACGGCAGAAGCCGAAACCGAAATCGCCGCCACGACCGATCCCAAAGTCATATCCGAGCAGGAAGCCACTGCGGAGCTCAACGAGACTCCCAAGTCGACAACCGAAGAAGTCGCTAACCAACCTGAGACGCCTGCGTTCCAAAACAGCGATGTCTTTGGCAACGAGGCCGAGGACGATCAGTCCGACGAGCCCGCCGATCAAGGCGCTACCGAGTCGACGCCGAAGCCCGAGACGCCGCAGCCCGCCATCTCGCTCACGGTCGTCTATGACCCCGAGAACGCCAACGCCGGCATCACCACCATGGCATCCACGCCCATCGAGGCAAAGTCGAGCGTCGAGAATGAGAGCGTGACGCAGGTTGAGGTTAAAACTGCAGCCGCAGACGCGCCCGTCACCGTGAAGCCCGCAGCTTCCGCGATCAAGCCGGATTCGACGCCGGAGCCCGCACCCGTCATCGAATCCGTGCCCGCCGCTGCTTGCGACCAAATTCCCGCACCGGCACCGTCTCCGGCTCCCGCTGCAGCACCGGCCCCTGCACCCGCAGCTCCGACCATCCCCGAGGACTTCCCCATCGATTTCGCAACCGAGGTCTTCTGCCCCGGCCCGCTTCTGCACCAGCTGTCGACCTATCTCCCCTACGGCGCCGACACGCTCGGCATCGTCGGCGAGTACTACTGGATTGCCCGCGAGCGCGGTACCATCGAGGCCGCGCGAAACCGCGCAAGCTTCCCCCTGCGCTACACGCAGGCCGGCGAGCGCCACGAAGTCACTGTGCGCATCCGCCACAACACCACCGGTGGCCTCGGTGCCGCCTGGGTCATCGACAAGGTCAACGCCCCGGCCGAGTGACAAAACGGCCCTGGATAGCCATTTGACCATCCAGGGCCGTTTGAAATCAGACCTTTTGGCTGTCATCAGCACATATAGACACCAGAGAAGCAAGCTCCTCCTCAAGTTGCGGAGCAAAATACCTAAAAGAAACTTGTGCTCCAATCGGTATCGACTCAATCATATTCGCAGCATTATCTGAAACACGGTACGATGCAGTTTCACCTGTCTTCAAATCCTCTATTGAGCAGACAGCGTCTTCAGCATCAATCGACCTAAGCACGCCTTTTCCTTGTAACATCACATCGGCATGCCCGCCAGCTATTTCTAATGAACCTGAGTCTGTCGCAGTCACTTCTCCGGAACCTCCGCGCGATATCTCTTCCTTTGTTGAACAGCCCACCAATGAAGCCATCAGCACCAAAGACAGAGCTAGACGAATCGCCCTACTTCGAAAAAGCCGTTCCATAAGTCCACGCATAATAGCTCTGATCATACTTCAGGAAGGATAAAGATGAATTCCAGCCGTCCGCTATGCCAATCATCTGCCTTGTCTCTCCAGTTTTCTTACCAGTAAGTGTGGCGTAAGCCTCCGCTGTTACAGAATGGGCTGATCCGTTGTACAAACTCGCATGTAAAACATTCGGTCTATTAGAGTTAATCTCATTTTGAATGCTCGCGATAGCCGGAGAGGAGACAGTGCGGGCGATAAGAGTACTTCCTCTGCTTGCGCAGTAATTTGTAAACCCCGTTGCACAGGTTGATATCGGCGTTCCACCCAAAACAACGCCGGGAACAGTCTGTTCTTCATCGGAAAGAGCATGGGTATTGGTGTAATTCCATATCTGCATATATTGCGAAGGGTCGCTATATAAATTGGCAATGCCATACAGTTCCGCAACGTTCGAAAAAGCTGTCACCATACAAGCATAGTGGGCGGTAAGCCTCTTAATCTCGCTTTCATCATATGACATAAACTGAGAAATGGAACGAAATCCAGATACTGTGTAATCCTGCATTTGAGTTGCGTAAATTACAACATCGTTCCAGCTTGAAGGTTTATTCGATAAAACGACAGGCCGTCCTTCTATGGAAACAGCCGGGATTGTTCTTCCGCAATTTGTTGTTATTGAACCGTCCAAAGATTGCACGCCGAATTCGAATGGATTGATCATTACGACTGGGTTATTGAAAGAATAAGACTCGACACCAAGATCTCCTCCCCGATCCATAGGGCTGACTAAGCCGTCTCCAAAACGATATCCCGTAAGTATTTCATCATCTGAAGCATCTAAAACCAAATAGCCCGCGGCTCTATTGGATGTCACAACCGGAACAATGTAACCAAGCGGGGACCCATCAACATCTACAAAAGGAATAGGGTCAGAAGGCGTATACGAATAGCCGAGGAGTCCCTTTATATATTTATCGGCAAGCTCTTGCGCAATTTCAGAAGTAAATTGTATCTGCTCACCATCAATATTGCCCGTCGAAGCAAAAACCTCTTTCGGACGTGCGGCTAAGGCGACAATTGAAGACGCGACAAGTTGCAGAAAACGACGACGCGAAAGCATATGTTCTTCTTTCTAGAGAAGCGACTTATAAGGTACTCCTATTCTATAATCTTTTTTGTAACGTTACAGCACTGGTTATATTTCAATTCGATTTGCTTATGTCCTTGCAACCCAATGCGTCTTTACGTTTTAAACGGAATTAGAAAATCACTCATAGCAAAAACGGGCTTTAATCCCAAAGAGATGACTTTGATTATGAATCAAACCAGCAGCCAGGGCATAGCTGCAGTGCAATTGCTACAAGAAAGGCCGCCCTTGGTGGCGGCCTTTCTACTTGCTACTAGTCGCGCGTCAGCTTGCGGTGAATACGATGCGGCTGGGCTGCGTCCTCGCCCAGGCGCTCGATACGGTTGGCCTGATAGGCCTCGAAGTTGCCCTCGAACCAATACCAGTTGCCCGGATTCTCGTCGGTGCCCTCCCACGCCAGAATGTGCGTGGCGACGCGGTCCAGGAACATACGGTCGTGGCTAATGACCACCGAGCAGCCCGGGAACTCGAGCAGCGCCGCTTCGAGCGAGGACAGCGTCTCGACGTCGAGGTCGTTCGTGGGCTCGTCGAGGAGCAGCAGGTTGCCGCCCTGCTTGAGCGTGAGCGCCAGGTTCAGACGGTTGCGCTCGCCACCGGAGAGTACACCAGCGCGCTTCTGCTGGTCCTGGCCCTTAAAGCCAAAGCTCGCCACGTACGCGCGGCTGGGGACCTCGGTCTCGCCCACCATCATGTGGTCCAGGCCGTCCGAGACGACCTCCCACAGGTTCTTATCGGGGTCGATGCCGGAACGGTTCTGATCGACATAGGAGATCTTGACGGTCTCGCCCACCTCGAGCTCGCCCGAAGTCAGCGGCTCCAGGCCCACGATAGTCTTGAACAGCGTGGTCTTGCCCACACCGTTGGGGCCGATGACGCCCACGATGCCGTTGCGCGGCAGGGTGAACGATAGGTCGTCGATGAGCACACGGCCATCGAACTCCTTGTGCAGGTGATGGGCCTCGAGCACTTTGTTGCCCAGACGCGGTCCAACGGGAATGCGAATGTCGGTCCAGTCGAGCTTCTGGCTTGCGCGGGCCTCGGCCTCCATCTCCTCGTAGCGTGCCAGACGGGCCTTGTTCTTTGCCTGGCGAGCCTTGGGCGAGCTGCGTACCCACTCGAGCTCGGCCTCCATGCGCTTGGCGAGCTTGGCGTCGCGGTTGCCCTGCGCCTCGATACGGGCGGCCTTGGTCTCCAGATACGTGGAGTAGTTGCCCTTGTAGGGATAAAGGTGACCGCGGTCGACCTCGCAGATCCACTCGGCAACGTTATCCAGGAAGTAGCGATCGTGTGTGACGGCAAGCACCGCGCCCTGGTAGTTGTGCAGGAAGTGTTCGAGCCACAGGATCGACTCGGCGTCCAGGTGGTTCGTGGGCTCGTCGAGCAGCAGCAGGTCGGGAGCCTCGAGCAGCAGCTTGCACAGGGCCACGCGACGGCGCTCGCCGCCGGAAAGTACGTTGACCGGCATGTCGGAATCGGGCAGCTGCAGGGCGTCCATGGCCTGGCCGAGCTTGGAATCGATATCCCAGCCGTCGGCGGCGTCGATCTCGTCCTGGAGCTTGCCCATCTCGGCCATGAGGGCGTCCATGTCGCAATCCGGGTCGCACATCTCCTCGCCGATCTTGTTGAAGCGATCGACCTTGGCGATCATGTCGCCAAACGCCATGCGCACGTTCTCGATGACGGTCTTGTCGTCATCGAGCGGCGGCTCCTGCTGCAGGATGCCCACGGTGTAGCCGGGGGTGAGCCTGGCATCGCCGTTGGAGACCTCCTCAATACCGGCCATGATCTTAAGCAAGGTCGACTTACCCATGCCGTTGGGGCCCACGACGCCGATCTTGGCACCGGGGTAGAAGCTCAGGGTCACGTCGTCAAGAATTACCTTGTCGCCATGGGCCTTGCGAGCCTGATACATCTGGTAGATAAACTCCGCCATATGCCTGTTCTATCCTTTCTACCTGCTGTTTCCCTATTCTTGTTTCGCTTTAGTGGAAACGAAATGAGGGAACCAGCTCTGAAACGTAACGAAAAAGGGGCATGGTTGCCCACACCCCCTAATACTACCTGGGAAAAGTCCCCCGGAACATACTATGAACTGCGTACGCTAGTTTTCCGCAACCTTAACGAGCGGCTCGCTGCGATTTGCGCCACAACAGATACGAGTAGACGTAGACGGCTCCAACCGAACCAAACGCCAGAACCGCAATCACCGCGGCGACGACTTCACTCGAAAGCACGCTGCCTGCCACGCCCATCACAATCAGGCCAATACCCAGCACCATAAAGCAGGCGCCGCCAAAACGCTGCGTACGGCGCCAGTTCTCGGGATCGGCAAGCGCCCAGGGTGTCTTGATACCGAGCGTATAGTTCTGCTTCACACGCGGCAAGTAGTTGCCTACGCCGATGAACAGCAAACCGACAACACCGGAAATCAGCACGTTAACCGAACCGACCGCCGGCACCACGCCCCAGACCGTAAGCTCTCCCAGCCAGCTTATGGCGCACATGAACAAGGTGAAGGCGATTACGAAGCCCTGGTAGAACTTGCCCGAGGTTCGATATGCCTCGCCCTTGGGGTCGATGCGCGGCACCATGCGGAACATTGCGAGAAGCGCCAGAGGCAGCACGCCGAGCGCGGAGGCCATCCAACTAGGACCCCAACCGTCGACGGCGCCGTTCGCGCCCCAGTGCGTGGGAATCTGTGCAGGCAGGCTCGGCATCACCATGAGGTGCGCTACAACATTAATAGCGCAGACCACAACAAGCATGGCCCACACGCGCGACGATACCCCCGTGGCGTGAATGCCCTTGTTTTCGTTATTCATCCTTATCACCTTTCGTGTTTGTAAAGCCCATAAACCAACCGATCAAGTCCTGCATGACGGTGGTGTTTAAGCTGTAAACGATGTTTTGGCCATGACGTTCGTCGGTCACCAACCCGGCGTTTTTGAGCGTCGCCAAGTGATGGCTCAACGACGGCTTGCTGATGTCAAAATGCTCGGCAAGCTCCCCGGCCGTGCAATTGCCCTTGCGCAGCAGTTCCAAAATGTGACGCCGTGTAGGATCGGCCAGCGCCTTAAAACCCTCTCCCGGCATAAGACCTCCTCTCATCATCTCTCATGACGTGCACACTATACTCAATATTTAGATGTTTGTCTAACTATCTAATCGCAATGCTTCAAACCACATCAAAGCAAACGCCATCGCAACCTATGGGCGATTACCTATAATGGCGATAGCTAAAACACGACCTGCTTCCCCATCGGAGGATATTTATGACCGAAACCACAGCCGCAACTCCCATCGAGACACGCGACACCAAGCTCGAGATTATCATGGGCCGCGAGGCACTCGATAAGCTCGCCGATGCTACGGTGCTAGTGCTCGGCTGCGGAGGCGTGGGCTCCAACTGCTGCGAGGCACTCGCCCGCGGCGGCATCGGTCATTTCGTCATTCTGGATAAGGACATCATCGCGCCCAGCAATATCAATCGCCAGGCCATCTCCTTTCACAGCACCGTCGGCAAGCGCAAAGTCGACGTCATGGAGGCTATGATTCACGACATCAACCCTACCGCTACCGTCATCAAGCGCACCGAATACCTGCTGAGCGACAACATCGATGATTTCTTCGCGAGCGTTTTGGAGCAGACGGACGGCAAGCTCGACTACGTCGTCGACGCCATCGACACCATCTCGGCCAAGCTCACCATTGCCAAATATGCTCAGGACCACGACATTCGTTTGGTTAGCTCCATGGGCGGGGCCAACAAGCTCCATCCCGAGTGCCTCCGCTTTACCGACATTTTCGATACGGTACGTGACCCCATGAGCCGCATCATGCGCAAAGAATGCAAGAAGCGCGGAATCAAGAGCCTGCATGTACTGTTTAGCTGCGAGGAATCGGTTAAGACACAGCCCCGCGACCCTTCCAACATCCACGAGCGCACCGAGCTGGGAACCGCCAGCTTTATGCCGCCCATCATGGGCCAGATGATTGCCGGCGAGGTTATCCGCCAGATCAGCGGCCGCGGCACTGAGCGCGTACGCTCCGATGGCCAACGTCTGGACTAGCGGAGCGCACCGAGATGGAGCCCCGGTTATTTGATGCACACTGCCATCTTGATTTAATGGCTCACCCGGACGCCGTTGCCGATGAGGCGACGGCGCTGGGCTTGGGTCTATTTGACTGCGGCGTCAATCCGCGCGACTTTTCGGCCGCAAACGAGCGCGCCTGTCGCCAACCAGGCATCATCGCCGGCGTTGGGCTTCACCCCTGGTGGCTCGCCGATGGCCACTGCGGTTTTGTCGAAGTCAATCTGCTTTGCGAAGTTGCTGCCCAAGAACGCTACATCGGCGAAGTCGGACTCGACTTTTCCGCGCGCTTTGCTGGAAGTGAGCCGCTACAAATACAGGCACTTAACCGGCTCTGCGATGCGCTCGTGCAGCATCCTCTTACCGGGCGCGTGATATCAATTCACGCCGTTCGTTCGGCAGGAGCCGTACTGGACGTCCTCGAATCGCATGGACTACTCATCCCAAACCTCGACTCCCCCGTTATCATCTTCCACTGGTTTAGCGGTACTTCGGACGAACTCGTCCGCGCGCGTAATGCGGGCTGTTATTTTTCCGTCAACGAACGCATGCTCGCATCTAAACGAGGACGCGAATACGTACGACAAATTCCACTCGATCGTTTACTGCTCGAGACCGATTCACCAGCCGAACCAAACACAGAAACAAGCGCACAGTCGCTCATCAGATCGCTCACAAGGACCTCGATACGCATTGCCTCACTCAAAAACTGTGACGCAAAGCGCATCGAGTCGGTAGTTTTAGCAAATGCGCACTCTGTTTTTGACCTTCGCTAATCCCTGTGGGCAAAAATGCCACGGGGCATGCGAATCGCACAACGCAGTCCCTATTGGTAGGCAGTACAGTTCGGCAGCATTACACCAATTCGTGCATGAGATCACGGTTGCGTGCATACAATTCGTCGAAGATATGACGGCGCGACGCATATAACTCGTGGGCAGCCATATCGGGCACGATTGTTTGCGCAACGCCAAGGACTTGGGCGAGCTCATCCCATGATGCATAGGCGCCACCTGCGAGAGCTGCCATGATGGCATCACCGAAGCATGCGCCCACCGTAACCTTGGCAACCGAGACCTCGCGCCCGCATACGTCGGCGATAGCCTGCATCCAAACTGGATTCTTGGTTCCACCTCCGACAAGCATAATGCGCCCAATTGGCAGTCCATGCTCTCGCTCGATAATGTCGACATGGGATGCAACGGTATACGCGACGCCTTCCAAGGCGGCGCGAACCATATGGGCTCGCGTATGCCTTCCGGTCAGGCCAAAGAAGACGCCACGCGCCTCGGGATCGTTGAGCGGAGTACGCTCCCCCGCAAAGTACGGCAGACACAGGAGCCCATCGGCACCCGGCGCCACATCGGCGGCATCATGCGCCATAACCGAATAGGCATCGGGACCACCGTGGCCCTCGGCCTCTACGGCGTCGCGATACAGCTCTTGGCGCAGCCACGATGTGAGTGCGCCCGCCGTATTGGTCCCCGCGCAGATCCCGTAAGTTCCGGGAATGATAAACGTCCCCGGCCACAGGCGGGCATCATCGATCATATGATCAGCTAGGTAGATGAAATACGCCGTGCTCCCCAACTGAACCATCATATCGCCGGGACGGAATACACCCGTCGAAATGGCCTCGGCACCAGAGTCACCCGTTCCCACTAAGACAGGTGTCCCCGCCGCGAGCCCCGTCGCCTCAGCCGCACGCTGCGTAATCACCCCGGCAATATCGGTAGCCGACATTACCTCCGCCATCTGGTCAGGCCGGCAGAAACGAGCACATTCCCGAGCATCAACCTTCCAGGTGTAGCGGTCGTATAGGGGAAGAAAATCCTCCGCCAAATAACGGTCCACCGTAAAACGCCCCGTCAACTTCGCGCACAGAAACGATGACGCCGTCAGGAACTTCGCGGCACGTTCGTGCACCTCGGGCATATTCTCCTTAAACCACAAGATCTTGGGAGCAATATCTGACGAACAGGGATCATGCCCGAAAAGTTCGCGTGCGCGATCTGACCCATATTCGGAAAGAAGCTCGTCAATCTGCGGCTTCGAACGTGCATCGACTCCATACAAAATCGCGGGCGCCAGCGCGTTGCACTCGGTATCGACCGGCACACAGTCGCAACCCAATGCGGAAAGGCCCACGCATCCGATCTGCGCCTCGTTAACTCCCGATCGCGCCACCAGCTCGTGCGACAAGCAGCAAAAATCGCCCCACCAAACTGCCTCCGCATCATGCTGGTACCATCCATCACGCGGGTTGTCCGTCTCGTGTCCACAAGAGGCTTGGCAAACGATGTTGCATCGATCATCGATTAAAACGCCTTTAGAGGCGCTTGTCCCAATATCAATACCCAGATAGAACGCCATGAGCACCTACTCCCCTCGCGCCGTACGAGCGGCAGCCATAAAACGAACCACCCGCTCAACATCAACCGGGGCATCCAGCTTTCCGTCGCGCTTTAAGCACGTGCCGACAAACGCGCCATCGTAGTGGGCAAATACGTCAGCCACGGTATTTTCGCGACAACCGGTGCCACATACCACAGGCACTTCGCCAACACGCTCGCGGACCTCATCGGCAAGCTCGCCCGAAGCACCACGACCGGCAGCCGAACCGCCGATGACCATCGCATCCGGTAGGCAATTAAAGAGAAGTGAATCGGCAATGTCCGCAGTCGTGCGGTCGTTGAGATAAACCTCCCCCTCGCTCGTGATGAAGTGAAAAAGCTTGAGGTCATCCAGACGCAGCGCCGCCTTGCGACGCATGGTGTGCGCGAAATCTCGGTTAATCAGCCCGAGATCACCGGCCCAGGCACCGCAAAAATTGCAGCGCGTGAACTGCGCATCGACGGCAGCGCACAGCTCGATTGTGGCATCACCGTCGTAAATAGCCTCAGCTCCCCAAGGAGTCGATAGATCATGGGACAGAGCCCCGATTACAAAGCCCATCGATGCAAGGGTTGAGGGAGAAACGTGCTGCTCATAGGGCATCGAGAGCTCATTGGTAATCAAAATGCCATCGACACCGCCCTGCTGCAACGCCTCGAGATCGCGCTTGGCGGCTTCCACGACCTGCGACACGCTTCCACCCGGGTAATACAGCGGATCGCCCGGCAGAGGACGCAGGTGCAGCATTCCGATAACCGGCTTTTCGGTCTTGAACATCGAGGTTAGAAACGACATAACGTGCTCCTTCATAGGGTTATCGCAGGGACGTTACTCCCCCAGCACCTCGACGTACACTCTTCGCTTCTGCGGACCGTCAAACTCCGCAAGATAGATGTTCTGGGCACCTCCGCACACGATGTGGCCATCTTGGACGGGAAAGAAGCAGCTGTTTCCACAAATCATGCTCTTGATATGCCCACAGGAGTTGTTGCCGGTGGCTCCATAGCTCGGCAGGAAGTGCGCATGCGCGTAGGGGGCATCGAGTGGGGCAATGCGATCAAGCGTCTCCATAAGATCCGTCTCCACGCAGGGCAGCCCCTCGTTTACCACGATTCCACAGGTCGTATGCGACAGAATAATCGCTGCCAAGCCATTGGTCACCGAACTGCGTTCGATGGCAGCGTGCACGTCTTCGGTAATATCGATGAACTGGTCCGGAGCAGTCGATAGATAGCTCAATGTCTCGAGCGTCACCATGTTCACTCATCCCCTTCAAGAAAACGCAGGGCATTACCCCAGTAGAGCCTTTCTCGCGCATCATCGCGCATGGACACGGTATCGAGCGCCCGCTTGAGTTTGAACGCACGGAAGCGCGGTGTATTGCTGGCGAACATCACTTGATGCGATAGCGCGCGCTCATACCACAGCGGCCCCATATCGACCGTGAAAAGACGCTGCATCATCTCCTCGGGCGAATCGATGTAAGTGATAGAGGTGTCCGTGTAGCAGTTGGGATACTTGAGCAGCATCGCCACGGTCTCGCGCACCCAGGGCCAGCCAAAGTGGGTCAAACTAAAGCGCACATTTGGATGCGTTGCGATTGTGCGCTCAAATGCAAGCGGGTTACTGCGCGAGAGCTCTGCGCCAGGCTCCCAAGACATACCGGCATGGAAAACCACCGGCTTGTTATAGCGCTCGCACAGCTCGTAAAGCGGCTCGGCCACAGCATCTTCGGGGGCAAAACCCTGCTTTGCCGGATGCAGGCAAAGCCCCTTTGCCCCCAACTCGGTAAAGGCGCGCTCCAATTCGCCTGCGGCACCGCTCACCTGCGGATCTACGCTCGCAAATCCCCACAGACGATCGGGATGCGCGGCAACCAGCATGGCAATCTGGTCATTGGTGCCAAAGTGCCCTCCGCATGCCGTGGTTACATCGAGCGGCATGAGCACGCTCTTCTGCACGTCGCAGACGTCCATCTCGACTTGAAGCTCATCCCAATCCATGGGGCCCATATGCCCCATGCCAAATTCTCGTGACCAAAAACCGAATCCATCAGGCTCATCACCCGGCGTGCAGATCTCGCCGTAGAGCATGGGCTGGACCAACATGTCGATAACCATTTCGTACTCCTTTCCAGGCATTTGACCCTAGTACGGCTCAAACGAACCAATCACTCGGGACGACAGCTCAGCGCCCGCCTTCATACACGCAGGAATATCAAGGCCATCGATCACGCCCTTGGTAAACCCGGCAATATACGAATCGCCGGCACCCACGGTATTAACGACCTTCTCCGCCGGTACGATCCCGCACTCATAGAAGCGCTCACCGTCATAGGCAATGCTTCCCTTCTCGCCAAGCGTGGCAACCGCAACGCGCGGTCCCAATTCCTGCACGTGGCGTACCCAGTCCCGCAGCTCCGGAGTGTCCTCTTCAAACGACATGAACGCATAGTCTACGTAAGGAAAATGAGCCTCGCATGCATATTCGGGATCCTGGCTGAACACAGAGAAGTCCATAACTACCGTCTTGCCCGCATCATGCCATTCGGGCAGGAGGTCCAAACAATTGCCAAACAGGTCGGTGTGAATGATGTCGTGCTCTAGGATAAACGCCCGGTCGTCTTCATTCGGTCGATATGTCTCCATTACGCCATCGATTGCCTCGAGATGCACGCGATCGACGCCGTCTTTCAATGCCATGAGCATCACCGAGGTGTCGCCATCCTCCACCCGCAGATGTGAGATATCGAACCCCTCAGCGGCCAGCGCCTCTCTCATCTTGTCTCCGTACTCGTCCTTGCCGACAACCGACACGGCGGATACCGAAACGCCCATTCGTGCAAGATGGATACCCCAGTCAATGCCGTTACCAGTCGGATAGAACACGCCAATGTTTTGATAGACGTCCGCGCAGCAAAAACCAGCCGCACACGCTTTAATACCCATGGTCTTCTCCAATGTTCAAAAGGGGACCCACCGCATGGCGAGCCCCCTTTTCGCGTTTCGCTTATTGTTTTGCATCGGCCGTCCAGAGTCTCATGGCCAGACCGCCGTACGCTTTCTTAAGCTATTCGACGATTGGTGCCCCGTGGCCCCAAGAACCTTCCATGCCGCACACGGTCGAGGCAAACCCGGCAGCAAAGTCGAGCGCGCGCTCGATGGCCTCGGCGCCATCCTCACCACGCTTGGCGGAATCGAGATAGCACATCAAAAACGAGGTGAGGAACGAGTCGCCCGCCCCCATGGTGTCCTTCATGTCCGTTACCGGTTTAGCCAGCTGGCGGTAATAACGCTCGCCGTCGTAAGCAATGCAGCCCTCGGCGCCCGCCGTAGCCGACACAAAACGCGGACCCAGGCCCTTCACCCATGCCAGACGCTCGCGAATCTCGTCCTCACTCGCAGCATCCGCCGCACTAAAGAAAGCGAAATCGACGTAGGGCGCAATCTGCTCGTAGTACTCGTCGGTGGAGTCGTCCGAAAAGTCAAAAGAGACCGTGACGCCCGCAGTCTTCAACTTGGGCAGCTCGCGCTCGGTAAAGCAATAGTTGCCCGAATGAACCACATCGAACTGCTTCATGTACGCAAGATCAAAGCGATCGAGGACATAGCGCGCATCGCCACGGATACCGCCCTCGTTGGAGCCAAGGAAGACACGGTCACCGTCAACGACGGTCACGCGAGCCGCTCCGTTCTCGCCAATCATCTGCTCGCACTTGTCAAGCTCGATACCCTCATCCTCGAGGCTTGCAATGACATGCTCGGCAGCGGCGTCATTACCAAAAATGCCCATGTATGCAGAGCGTGCGGCACCGCATTTCTTGGCATAAACGGCGAAGTTCACCGCATTGCCGCCGGGATACATGGTGTGGATATGCTCGTAGCGATCGACGACGTTGTCGCCAAATCCGAGCGCGTTAACGTTAAATGCCATGGCCTTTGTCCCTTCTAGTACTCGACAACACCCATATAGCGACGGAAATCGGGATCGTGATCAAACACCTTGCCGCGTGCAGCACGCAGCTCGCAGTTCATGGCGTAGAACAGCACCGGGTCCAGATAGGCACGGACGCTCGCCGGCACGGCTTCCATACCGTACTCCTTGGCATCGAGCACCATCAGCGTATCGGTATGCGTCTTAAGGAACGCCAGGGCGCGCTCGTCCATGGCACGGCACTCGCTGGAGCCCATCTGCAGGAAGTAAAAAACGCCATCCTGAGTAGCCTCGAAGGGGCCATGGAAGTACTCGGCAGAGTGGATGTAGCTGCAGTGCTGCCACTGCATCTCCATAAGAGAGCAGATAGCGAAACCGTAGGTCTGGCTAAAGTTGGGACCGCTGCCCAGAATATAGAAGAACTCGTGCTCCTGGCAAAGCTTGGCAAAGCGATCGCCCAGCTCGGCATTTACCTTCTCGCGTGCCGGGGGAAGAATCTTATCCATCTCGGCGATACCGGCATACATATCGGCAAGATCGGCGTAACCCTCCTGCTGATCGAGCAGCTCTGCCGCAAGCGACAGCGAAATGCCAGCGGGGACCTCGGCCTGCGGCACGCCCTCGCCCCACGGGTAGACCCACGTGGTCCATTTACCGGTGTCGATCTTAGATCCAGCGTTGTCGGTCTGGGCGATCACCGTAGCGCCGGCAGCAAGGGCAATCTCGCAGCCCTCGACGACCTCGGGGGTGTTGCCACTGTGGCTACAAGCGATGACCAGGGACTTCTCGCCCAGACGACGCGGACGCATGATATCGAACTCGCGAGCCGTATAGATATACGAAGCGAAGGTGGTTGCCTCGCGCTGCAGAAGCTCATGAGCCGGGATCAAATCGATCATGGAGCCACCGCAAGCAATCCAGTAGACGCTGTCGAACTTGCCCTTCTCGGCAATTGCCTCTTTGATCAGATCGTGTGCGTTCATATCCAGTTCCTTTCTTATTTGGCCCGCAATCAATGACGTTGGTTGCGTGGCCGATGGTTGTTTTAGTCAATCAGATATTTCTCGAATGCGGCCATGTTCTTGGCATCTGCCGCCGCCGGATCATCGTAGTAACGACCGTCCGTGATTTCCTGGCCCAGCATGCCGTCGAAACCATGGGCGTTGAGCGTGGCGACGAAGGCGTCCATATCGTGCTTGCCATCGCCCCACACCAGATGGCCATACGGGTCACCGTCGATAAAGTGCATCTCGTGAATTGCCCCATCACCAAAGGCGGCAAACCAGTCCTCGAGCGTCTCGCCTGCAACGCCCATCGCGGTTGTATCAACCATGGGCTGTAAGTACGGGCTCGCGACCTCGTCAATCATGCGCTTCGCATCGGAAACCGTCGTCACAAGGTTGCTCTCCTCGGGACGCAGGCTTTCCATCGTAAGCACCAGACCGTGCTCGCCGGCATACTCCGCCAGAATGGACAAGTGCTCGCGGCTGCGCTTCCAGGCTTCCTCGCGGTCCTCGTCCCAGTCGCCCCAGCCCGAGTTGACGGACATACGGTCGCACCCAAGTACCTCGGCAAGCTCAATGCCGTGTTTAAAGTACGCCAGGCTGCGCTGTTCATGCAGCGGCTTGCGTGCGCAGTACTGCCAAGGATAGACAACATTCTCGGGGCACAGAGTACGATACCTAAGCCCACGGTCTGCAGCCTTTTTCGCCAGGACCTCAGCCTCAAAGTAACCCGTATGGTCGAGCGTCACATGCGGCTCTGCACACCACAGCTCAATGGACTCAAAGCCCAAGCGCTGCTGAACATCAAGGAAGTAATCGAGCGACCACATGATGTAGTGGATATTCATGCCCGCAATCTGCTCGCGGCGCAGCGTCGGTTTGGATTCAGACATCTTATGCCTCCTTATTTCGGTCGAACACGATTTGTCCGTCCGACATCGTCATGTCAACCGCAAGATCACGTGCGTCGCGATAATCGAGGTCGAACACATCCCGATCGAGCACGCAGATATCGGCAAGCTTGCCAACCTCGAGCGTACCCAGCTCGTCTTCGCGCATCAGGTCGTACGCGCCCCCGGCAGTCCAAGCGCACAAGAGCTCGACAAGCGTCAGCGTGTTGACCCCATTCACGGGCAGTCCGTCGTCGAAGTATCCGCCGCACGCACTGTAGATTGACTCGCCCAAGCTCGGAATCAACAGCGGCAAATCCGTGCCACAGCACACTGTGCATCCGGAATCTTCCATGCCGCGGCGATTCCAGCTGTGCAAAAGTCGCGTCTCGCCAATTTGTCGACGCATCATCGACAGGCAATCCTCGCGCCGGTCCAGCGTCAGAATCTGCGGATAGACCTCGCAAATTCCACCTAACTTGCCAAACTTGACAAGATCGGTCGGGTCAGAGTTCTCGAGATCGGTAATCGCATGGCGACGAAGCATCCGTCCATGCTCGTCTCGAGGCAGCGAGGCATAGAGCGCCACGGTGCGACGAACGGCGCCATCGCCCTGGCAATGCAAGGAATATCGGAAGCCGTCAGCATCAATTGCACGCAGCTCGTTCTCAATCAGATCCCACTCTGGCTCCTCGACGACCGTCTTGCCGGCAGCGCCCGCATCGGCCGAGTCCTCATAGGGGTCTATCATCTCGGCAAGCCCCGCCCATACGCCGCGATCGGTCATACGGTTGAAGCCAGAAAAACGAACGAACGGTCCCCGGAAGCGCTCTCGCGCCTCGCGGGCATATGCCAGATTTGCACCGGCGCCCACCGGCTGCGACATCATAGAGACGCGAACCGTCAGCTCACCAGATTCCTCACGGCGAGCCATTTCGTCGGCAAAGCCGTAGTAGTCATCAAACGCCATTTCCTTGATGGCGGTAACGCCGCGCTCGTTAAGCATGCTCATGTAGTCCGAATACCCGGCACGCACCTCGGGCAGCGCGAGGAAATCGCTCATCATGCGCCAGATCTTCTCGGCATAGCACGCCTGGGGTGTAAAGCCGTATCGCGCACTGGCGGCAGCATTGAGAACGCAGGTCTCCGCACCCGATGTAAAGCAGACGACGGGGATATCGCCAAAACAATCGTCAAACACAGCTGCTGTATTTGCGTTCTCGGCATCCGATGCCAACGTTTCGGGTAGGTTGTGGCCAAAAGCCGCCGCGCAATCCGGATGATCTTCTTTCCATGCACGCAAGAGCGACACGGCCTCTTTGGCATCAGCGATGCCGGACAGATCAGACCCCAACGTCCGCAGCGCCCAGCCTGTATAGAAGGTATGTACATCGATCAGGCCAGGCATGACGGTGCGGTCGCCCAGGTCAACTACCTCGTCCGCCTGGGTCAAATACGAAGCTACCTCGCACTTGGTGCCAACAGCCTCAATTCGATTGCCACGGACCGCTACGAAACCTTCAAACGGCAGGTCCCCCGTACCGGTAAAGACGCTCTTAGACGTTAGGACCGTCAAACGATCAGACATCACAACCACCTACACCGGAAGCATGCCAGAGATTGCCGTTACGATCAGGCCAAAGACGACCATGAAAATGAAGAACTTCCAAATGGTCTTCCACCATTGGCCAAACGAAATCCTAGCCACGGCAAGGCCGGCGACCGTCATGCCCGCCACGGGGCTGATGGTGTTGATGGTCTGGTTGGCAAACTGGAGCGCGGTGACGGCCGCCTCGGGATTGAGGCCCATGAGCTCGGTCAGGGGGCCCATAACGGGCATGGTGAGCGCCGCCAGGCCAGAACTCGAGGGAACCAGCAAAGAGAGCAGGCCAAGGACGATATACATAAACGTAGTGTAGACGGCGGCGGGTGCACCGGCAAGCGCGGTAGCGAGCGCCTGGAGGATGGTGTCGATGATCATGCCGCCCTCGGCGATGACCAGAATACCGCGAGCGATACCGATAACGATGGCAGCGTACGCAAAGTCGGCGAGACCCTTAACGAACTCCTCTGCGATCGTCTGCTGGTCAAGGCCGCCCAGGATACCGGCAAGCAAGCCCATGCCAAGGAACACAGCGGAAATCTCATTCATGTACCAGCCCTGGGTAACAAGACCCCAGACGATAATGCCCATACCGCAAGCAAAATCGATAAGCACGAGCTTCTGACGGATAGTGAACTCTTCCTCGATGGAGGCATCGGTCACGGAAAACTCAATACGCTTGAGCTTATCGTCCTCGTACACAATGGACGACTCGGGGTTTTTCTTGACGCGCATGGCGTAGCGCATGGCCCATGCGATACCGACGGCAGTGAAGATGACCCAAGAAACGGCGCGCAGCCACAGTTGCGGATTACCCTCGATGCCAATGATGCCTTGGGCGATCAAAACATTAAACGGGTCGATGGTCGAAGCACAATATCCCAGGTTAGGACCAAGGAAGCAGATGATGAATGCCGTCATCGAGTCATAACCGATACCCATCATGATGGGAATGAAGATGGCATAGAACGGCAGGGCTTCCTCAGACATACCAAACGTAGTGCCGCAAATGGACAGCAATGTCATCGTGATGGGAATGATGAGGATGTCCTTGTTCTTGAGCTTTTTAATCACACGGCTCATGCCGGCATTCAAAGCGTTGGTCTTGGTGATGATCGCGAACGATCCGCCAATCAATAAGACGAACGCAACGACGTCGGCAGCCTCTTGGATACCCTTGGTGGGCGCTTGCAGGACCGCGAAGATATCCTGGCCCAGATTGATGGTCTCACCGGTCTCGGAATCGGTGTAGTTCTTATCGACCTGTTCATAGGTTCCAGCAACGGCGACTTCACGCTCGCCCGCTGCTGTCGAAATCGTCTTGCGCTGATACTGACCAGAGGGAACGATCCAAGTCAGGACCGCAAAGACAACGATCAGCAAGAACATGATCGTATAGACATGCGGTAATTTGAACTTAAAACGTCTGTTTGTCTTCTTCGCCTTCGTATCTGACATAGATACCTCCAAAGAACTCGAGACTGCATCGCATCTCGCTTCAACGTTTGCACAATGCAAACGTTCTATGACGTCCCATAGATTACCAGCAGCTTTTTTCTTCATCAAGATAATTTCAAACTGATTGCCGCAACGCGGTTGAACGGTTGCGTTTGCGCCGTGAACGGTATGGAAACGCCCGGTGAGATGATCCACCGGGCGCTTCCATTCGCAATGTCCTAGATGTCAAAAACGTAGCGAGACCCAACGATCCGCTGACGACCGATGATAAACGGCCGCCGCTGCTCATCGAAAAAGAAGGCTTCCATATAAAACAAGGGTTCGCCAACGGGAACTGCCAACAGTCGAGCGACCTCGGGTGACGCGCACGCGATCTCGAGCGTGCACGGGTCGGTAAACGCGGGCGTGCGGCCCGTCCGGTTGTGCACGAACTCAAAAATGGATTGGTTAGATAGAGGTGCCGTTGATAGATAGGCGTTGTCCTCGTAAACGTATAAGTTGTTCTCGAGCATGACGGGGACTCCATCGGCAGTACGTACACGCTCAACGCAAATCAAATCAGTTCCAACGGGAACACCAAAGAACTGCGCTTCGGTAGAATCTGCCGGCAGTATCTTTCTCGAAATGACGCACGCCCCCGGCTCCATTCCGTTAACGCGGCATGCGTCCGAAAAACTCTGGACGTCATCCTTCTGGCGAATCTTGCGCTTAAGCTTGGGGGCATTGACAAACGTGCCTTTCCCCTGCCGCTTCGTTAGATAGCCCTGCTGGACGAGCTCCTCAATAGCGCGTCGCACGGTAACGCGGCCAACTTTATAGCTCTCAGCCAATTCGAATTCGTTGGGTATCCGCGCGCCTGCCTTGTAGGCGCCGGAGTTGATTTCGTTTTTAATGATATCAATGACCTGTTGGTACAGCGGTATCGCTGCTTTACCGTCAGTTGGCCCTTCAGTCGGTGGCATATACCCTCTCCCAGCACAATTAATTCTAATGCGGGCTTAAGGGCATCCAACAAGCCCTTAAGCCCGCATTAGCTTAAAGTATGCTAGGTGTCGCACCAAAATGTTGGCTATTTACTCATCAGACCCGAAAAACGCGCAACTACCGCGCTCCTAAGAAAGCGTGAGTAGTTCCGGCAGCTGGTCGATGATCTTGTCCGCGGCATCCTGGCTAAAGCCAAAGCGCTCCTCGCGCTTGGCAATGACTGTCAGGCCGGCTCGCTTGCCGGCAGTGATGCCAGGCACCGAATCCTCGACGCAGCAGCAGCGATTCGCGGGCAGCCCCAGCAGGTCCAGCGCATGCAAGTAGATGTCGGGCTCGGGCTTGCTCTCCTTAAACTGCTCGCCGCTCACCACATACTCAAAGGCATCCGACAACCCGCACGCATTGAGCACTTCCTCGATGCTATTCATGGGAGACGAGCTGGCAAGCGCCACGCGAACGCCGCGGCGCGGCAGCTCTCGAATCGTCTCCACGGCGCCTGGGTTAATCAAAGCCTGATAGTCGCGCGGACGCTTATGCGCCCACTCGTCCCAACGGGCCAACGCTTCCTCGCCAGTTAAATGCCCCTTCCCGGCGCGCTCAAACCAATCGACCAGCATACGCAGGAAGAACTGATGCGAGGTACCAACCTGCCCGTTCAACTCCTCTTGAGTCAGATTAAGCCCAAGCTCCTTGGCAAACGCGGCAGTCTCGCCCAGGTAGTAATACTCGGTATCGACAATGACGCCGTCCATGTCAAAGATAACGGCGTCGAACGGAAATGCGGACACGGCACCCTCCCTAACAAAAGGGCGCCCGCAAGCGGACGCCCGAGCCATGCACTATCGGCGATTCTAACCCAGCAGCTTATCCAGCGCCACCGCAATGCCGTCTTCGTTATTATTGGCGGTCACCATCTGGGCCACAGCCTTGACCTCATCGATGGCGTTGCCCATGGCAACACCGGTTCCGGCCCACTCAATCATAGACTTGTCATTCTGGCCGTCGCCAAACGAGACGACCTCGCTGGCATCGATGCCGAGCTTGGGCAGGGCACCCTCGAGCGCGCGGGCCTTGTCAATACCGGGCGCCGTGTACTCAAAGTACCAGTCGGCCGTAAACATACCCGAAAGCGTCTGGGTAAAGGGCGCGTACATCTCCTCGTGATGCGCTTGCAGATAGGCCGGGTCGCCCGCCGTCAGCAGCTTGTCTACGGGATAAGTGTCCACGACCTCATGCAAGCTCTCGACCTCGCGGATCTTAAGGTCGCAGGCATCGCGCTCGTATTTGACAATGTTTTTCTGCGAGCCATCCGGCAGCGTAATCATGCAGTGGTACGAGTCCTCGACATGCAAGTCGCGACCGAGCGAGATCATGGGGATCACATCATAGTTTTGCAGATGATCAATCAGACGGTGCAGCTCGTCAGCCGGCATGGCCTGGTCAAAAAGAACCTCATCGGTCTGAGCGTCGACCACATGCGCGCCATTGAAAGCGACTAGCAGACCATCATGGTTTTGAAGGTCGAGCTCCTGCGCCAAGGCGTGCAGCCCCCATGCGGGACGGCCCGAAGCCAAAATGAGCTTAATGCCCGACTCCTGCGCCGCGAGCAGCTTTTCGCGCGTACGCGGGCTGATCACCTTCTGATCGTTGGTGAGCGTACCATCGATATCCATTGCGATGGCTTTAATTGCCATATGTGCCTCCTTGCATCGTTTTTATCGCGCACTATCTTATCCGAGCCGGGGCACGTTCGCACGGCGCGCGTATGACGGTTGCAAAACCACCCCATTTGAAACAAGGTTGATTTCCGATCTCAGCCGAACACTTTGAGCGGATAGGCCGTTCCCGCAGTT
>UQZU01000005.1 GCA_900545665.1 uncultured Collinsella sp. | reverse complement strand
GCCATGCGCGAGGGATAGCTCATCGTTGGCCGTGAATCGGAACGAGGCGTGTTCCAACTAGCCTTGGAACCCGCCTCGCTCTCCTGCTTGTGCTTTTGTCCGATTTCAAAGCGCGCAGGTGTCATATGTGATTTCCCTATTTCTCGTCCGACTTATCGGTCTTGGCCGGAGCCTCGAAGCGATAGCCGACACCATGGACGGTGTAGAGCCACTTGGGCTTCTTGGGATCATCGCCCAGCTTGGCGCGAAGATTCTTCACGTGGCTATCGATGGTGCGCTCATAGCCCTCAAAGTCATACCCGAGCACTTTCTCGACCAGCTCCATGCGGTTATACACACGGCCGGGATGGCGGGCAAGCGTGGTGAGCAGCTTGAACTCGGAAGCCGTCAGATCGACTTCCTTGCCCTCGACCAAGATCTTGTGGCCCGAGATATCGATGACCAGATCGCCGAAGTCGAGTACCTCGACGGCGGGCTCGTCGGCCTGATGGGCACGGCGGAACAGAGCGCGAACGCGGGCGACGAGCTCGCGCGGCGAGAACGGCTTAATCAGATAGTCGTCGGCGCCGAGCTCAAGACCGATAATACGGTCCTCGATCTCGCCCTTAGCCGTCAGCATGATGATGGGGACATCCGAGGTATCGCGAATGGTGCGGCAAACGCGCTCGCCGGGGATCTTGGGGAGCATAAGGTCGAGCACGACCAGGTCGAACTGATGCTTCTCGAACTCCTCGATCGCGGACTGGCCGTCGCCGACGCCCACAACCCAGTAGCCTTCGCGCTCGAGATAGGCAGCGACGGCGTCACGGATTGCCTTCTCATCCTCGACCAGCAGAATCTTTTTTGCATCTGAAGCCATAACACGGCCCCCCTGTCTCAATTAGCTAAGAACAAGCCCATTTTAACGCACCTGAGCCCGCCAGATGCCGCTATGACGCGGCAGCTCGGCGGGCGGTACTCACAATTACAACGCGTTTATTCCCCTGTTGGCGCCTTTTTAACCCCTCTAAGCTTAAAGAGAGAATAGGCGTGCAGTGACCGTCTCTGGTATACCCTGGCTGTTGCGCACCGTGGCGTACGTAAGGAATGAGTCCGATTTTCCCGCCGTAGCTGGATAATCGCCATACTCCAAAGCGCGGTCGGGCGACAGCAGCGAGCCATAGGTCTTGGCAGAGGTGTCGATCAGGAAATGCGACGCCTGTACCTTAACAAGGTATTTATTCTTCTTGCCAGCCGCACATGCGAGCGGCTCACGGGACAGGAAGAGATACGGCCCTCCCTCATTACCGATATACGTGCCCATGTTGCCCAGGCTGCCCACGCCACTATAGGCCGCCTCGATAGAAAACACGAAGGTATCGCCCATATATACGGCCTCGAAAGGCGAGACTGACGAGGGAAGGACTAGCTGGGCACGTTTGGTGTTGTTGCCGTCGGTCAAATCGATTGCCGTTATGCCGTAGTAGACGCCCTCGTCGTTGCGGACACGCGGCGAGATGGTCAAAATGCCGTCGCTCGCGCGCGGGGCCGATGCAAAGCGACCCGTCGATTTCCAAATTATCTCAGCCTTGGATTCATCAAGCGAGCGACGATAGCAAAACGAATCGCTACTCGTTTTATTGCCACCTGCCGAGGGCATTTTATACCAGATGACTGATGACCCGAACGCCGTAAACAGCGGCGGATCGTAGTCCTTGCCACCTCGATCGAGCTCAACCACGTCGCCAGAGAGCGAAGCGCCCGACAGATTTTGAGCGTAGAGCTTCCACGATGAATTGGCAAAGTTCATCTCAACCCACGCGAATACGCCGTCGCCGGCACGGACATCGTAGAATGCATATCCCGTGCCCTCGATAGGATCCTCGATTAATGTGGTAAGCGAGCCATCGCCCAGGTTGAGCACACCGAGTGTGTTGGCGTGCAGTGCCGATGCGGGCGCCATCATTGCCGCGGCGTAATCGCCGTCGCAGTAGTACAGCAGCGTACCCAGAGGCAGCGTCCACGACGCCGCCGGCTCAAGATCGATGTCGACTGCCTCGTACTCATCCGTAATCGAGATGATTTTGGAATCATCCTTGATAACCTGCGGCTCGCCGGCGGCATCATCGCTGGTACCCTTTTTTTTCGAGCATCCGGCAAGCACCGTGGCAGCGCCCGCAGCAACCCCACCGAGCACAAAGCCGCGACGCGATATTCCGTTCTTGATGTGATCGGCGATACCCATTAGGCGATCTCGGCGCGAGCGGCCTCGATAGCGCGTGTAAGCTGGTCGGCGCAGGAGGTCTTTTTCATACCGCAGGTATTACCGGCGAGAACCTCGATTACGCGATCGGCAGGAGCGCCCTCGACCAGCTTGGAGATAGCCTTGAGATTGCCGTCGCAGCCGCCGGTAAACTCAACGCCCATCACCTTGTTGCCGTCATCGGAAAGGTCAAGGTGAATATTGCGAGCACACACGCCCTGAGGCTTGTAATCAAACGAAATCATGCGATCCCCTCTCAGAATGTTATTCGAGACGACTATTATCCCCGTCTTTCCCTAAATGCAACGAGGCGCTTTGCCGGCAACACACATTACCAGCAAAGCGCCCTAAAAAGCTAACGTTATGCCCGAACCTACTCGAAGCTCAGCTGCTCCAGGCGATCGAAGACCGTGTCGATACGGGTGAGGAAGTCCCACGGATCAAAGATCTCGTCGAGTTTCTCCTGGCTGACGGTGCAGCGCGGATCGGCCTCGAGACGTTCCTTAAAGGTAGGGCCGGAGACACAATCCTGTACCTCGTGCCAGGTTGCCATGGCGTTCTCCTGCACAATGGCGTACGCGTCCTCGCGGGTGATGCCCGTGTCGACGAGGGCGAGCAGGACCTTGGAGGAGAAGATGAGGCCGCGTGTCTTGTTGAGGTTGGCCATCATGCGAGCGGGATACAGCTGCAGGCCGTCGATAACGCGGATGAGGCACTGGAACATGTGGTCGAGGGCGATGAAGCTGTCGGCCTGGGCGACGCGCTCGGCAGAGGAGTGCGAAATGTCACGCTCGTGCCACAGGGCGACGTTGTCGAAGGCAACCTGCGCGTTGGCCTTCACGACGCGCGACAGGCCGCAGACCTTCTCCATGGTGATGGGGTTGCGCTTGTGCGGCATGGCGGAGCTGCCCTTTTGACCCTTACGGAACGGTTCCTCGGCCTCGAGTGTATCGGTCTTCTGCAGATTGCGAACCTCGGTAGCGATGCGCTCACAGGTGGCCGCGGTGGTGGCAAGAACGCCGGCGAGGTAGGCGTGATGATCGCGGCTAATAACCTGCGTGGACAGCGGGTCGTGAACCAGGCCCAGGTGCTCGCAGACATATTCCTCGACAAACGGCTCGATGGAGCTGTACGTGCCGACAGCGCCCGAGATGGCACCAAAGGCAACGTTCTTGCGGGCATCCTCAAGACGGTCCAGATCGCGCTTGAGCTCCCAGGCCCAAGAGCCAAACTTCATGCCGAAGGTCATCGGCTCGGCGTGGATGCCATGAGTGCGGCCGGCACAGAGCGTGTTGCGCTCCTCAAAGGCGCGACGCTTGCAAATCTCGCCGAGCTTCTTGACGTCCTCGATGATCAGGTCGCAGGCCTGGGTGAGCTGATAGCACAGGGCCGTGTCGCCCAGATCCGAGCTGGTCATGCCATAGTGAACCCAGCGGCTGGGCTTGGGGTCGCCCTCGGGAACATCGGCATCGATGTATTCCTTCATGTTGGTCAGGAAGGCAATGACGTCGTGGCGCGTGACTTCCTCGATCTCATCGACCTTCGCCTTCTCAAAGTTGGCATGGTCGCGGATCCACTGGGCCTCGTCTTTGGAAATACCGATCTTGCCGAGCTCCGCCTGGGCCTCGCAGGCCAGAACCTCGATCTCCTGCCAAATGGCGTACTTGTTCTCGAGGGAGAAGATGTGTCCCATCTCCGGGCGGGTATAGCGATCGATCATAGCGGCTCCTTTTTGGTTATTGGCACGTTGGTCGTAACCCAACCATTGTACCGTGCGCAGGTGCAAGTATGGGCAGCAGGCATTAACCTAACATTTTGGAATTGGAGCGGGCAACGGGACATCCGCGTATTTGCTTCGCAAATCCGCACCGGCTTCAGGCGCCTGTCGGCGCCTTCGCCTGCTCGCTACAAACGCTTCGCGTTTGCTTTACGCTCGCACCCTGTCGGGTTCGAGTCCCGGCGCTTTATTGAAAAAAGCACGGCACCGTAATGGTGCCGTGCTTGTGCTTCTAGCTGGAGCGGGCAACGGGACTCGAACCCGCGAGTGTCAGCTTGGGAAGCTGATGCCTTACCACTTGGCGATGCCCGCATATGTGGGGGATAGTATAACGCGGTTGTCTTGTTCGATACAAGGGTGTCGATGCTTGTTTTAGCTGTGGAGAATCGTTTGAAAACCGCGCCAATTGTGGAGATGAGGACCTTTGTCTTTCTTTTCTTACCATCTTCTACCTGCACTTTTATCTGATTGTTGTATTTGAGCTCGATTTGTCAGAAATCGGGCAAGCTTTTGGTCAGGCTCCGGTACTTACCCGCATGAACCTCGGGGGTAGCCTCATCCTACGCGTCGCAGCCTCCCCGTGCGGCGCACGAGGGATAAGGAGCAGTCATGTCCAACGCACCCACGCACTCTGTCCACAGCGCAATCGCAACAGGTCCGCTGCTCCTGCTCCTCTTCCTGCTTTTCGGCTGCCTGGCACCGGGAGCCGCATTTGCCGTCGATGGCTACGACCAGCTCGGCTTCCGCACTATTAGCGATGATTGTGGACCCTTCCTCATCGGCAAGTATGAAGCTCAAGACGCCTCGATTGCCTACTGCATGAACCAGGAGCGCCCCGGCCCCACCAAGCCGGGCGGCCCATGGCTCAACTTTGATCAAGGCTGGGTGTGGCTCGACGACGAGTTCGCGGCAATCGTTTGTCACGGATATCCTACCGCCACGTCGTTTGGCGGTTACCATCTTTCACCCGATCGCGCCCGCGCCGCAACCCAGCTTGCCGTATGGATGCTCAACGGCACTACCCATGTCGACGGTACCTATTCCTACACGACCGCTCAGGGCAAAACCAAGAGTGGGCACTTTACCACTGACAATGAAGTCGTGGCGGCGGCGCGGTGGCTCCACGACAGCGCAAAATCAGGAAGCATCAAAGCCGCTCCGCACCGCGCGCGGCGCTATCTAGGAGCCGTATCGGGCGGCAGCAAACGTCAAGACATGCTCTATGTACTGCCGGCGGTCTCTGTTTCCTTCCAAAAGCAGTCTGCAAACGCTGCCATTACCAGCGGAAACAATACTTATCAGTTTGACGGGGCAACATTCGATGTTTTTGAGAGCACCAGCGGCGCGCGTGTCGACACCGTCCAGATGGACAGCAACGGTCGAGCGCAAGCAACACTTCTGCCCAACACGGCATACTACCTAGTTGAAACGAAGGCGCCGGCCGGCTATGTCCCCCGTCGTGATCGCATCGCCTTTACCACGGGGAATGACGGTGGACAGGTCGCCATTGATGAACAGCCCGGCACCATCAACCTGCGTATCGTAAAACTCGATGCCGCGACGAATGCCGGCCCCCAGGTGGGATCTTCACTCGCAGGAGCAGAGTTCACGTGTGTGTCGCAATCAACCCCTGGATGGGCGCAAATCCTCACGACCGACGAAAGCGGTCGGGCCACCCTCGCCGATGTCCCCTTAGGAACCTTTACCATCTACGAATCAAAAGCCCCCGAGGGCTACCTGCCATCCAACGACAGCTGGACCTATACCGTTGGAGCCGACCAGCTCGGCGATTCAGGCGTGGTCGAGATCGAATCTCGCATTTCCGATATCCCCATTGCGTTTAACCTTGAGATTTCCAAATTCAAGGATTACGGCAATAGCGATCAATCCGGCCTGGAGCAGCCGGCGGGTGGTGTTGTCTTTGAGGTTGTCAGCAACAGCTCTCAGCAGGTTGTTGGCACACTGACCACAAACGTCTATGGCTTTGCCTCCACCAAAGATCAGCCCGAAGCATGGTTCGGCGCAGGCAAGCGACCCGCCGGTGTCCACGGAGCCGTCCCATACGACCGTGCCGGCTACACGGTTCGCGAGGTTCCGGAAACCGTCCCCGAGGGTTTTAAACGTGCAGGGGAATGGACCGTCGGGGCCAATCAGATTTCCAACGGCGCCGAGCTTCAATATATCGTGGACAACCACGCTCTGTCGACGCATCTCCAGATTGTAAAACGCGATGCCCAAACAGGCGCTTCTGTTCCACTAGCCGGATTCACCTTCCAACTCCTAGACAGCAATCACGAATCTGTCTCACAAACTTGCTGGTATCCAACACATAACGTAATGGACACCTTTACGACTGACGCGACCGGGACCGTCACACTGCCCGAATCGCTCGTGCCGGGCACCTATTATGTACGCGAAACCTCGGCCAAAGAGCCCTATCTTGTCGGCGAGGAGATCGAGGTAAACATACCCGCCGACATGAACCTAACGCCCGTTGCAATCGCCTCGTATTATGACCACGCCGCGACCGGAAACATCAGGATCGTTAAAACCGATGCCATAGACGGCAGCAGCCTCGCGGGCGCCGTCTTTGAGATCCGTGCCTCGGGTGATATCGTGCGCCCCGACGGTAGCATTGCCGCGCTCGACGGTGAGACTGTCGCTACCGTCACGACGGATGAAACTGGAGAAGCACGCGCGGACAACCTCCCGCTGGGATCTGGCACCGCACGCTACGAGGTTGTCGAGACTCAAGCGCCGGCAGGCTTCTTGCTCGATCGGACAACCCATATTGTCGACCTTACTTATGCCGACCAGAAAACACCCGTTGTAGAAGCACGGCTTAACGTATCCGACGATTACACCAAGGTTGATATCTCCAAGGTCGATGCAAGCGGTGAGCAGGAAGTGGAAGGCGCACAGCTCACCTTATATGGTCCCGATAAAACCGAAATAGACTCCTGGACCTCATCCGACAAGCCACACCGCGTCGAACATCTTGCACCCGGCACCTACTCGTTGCGCGAAATGATGTCTCCGCGGACCTATGACCTTGCCGAGGAAATAACGTTTGAAATAAAGGATACGGGAGAAGTCCAATCCGTCGCGATGAAGGATGCGCCCATCGAGATCAAGGGACAGGTCGACAAGCGTCAGGAACTTGTCCAACCT
Source organism: uncultured Collinsella sp. (assembly GCA_900545665.1). Taxonomy (GTDB): domain Bacteria; phylum Actinomycetota; class Coriobacteriia; order Coriobacteriales; family Coriobacteriaceae; genus Collinsella. The sequence goes on along the minus strand of UQZU01000005.1, from coordinate 73,626 downwards.
ATCGAAAAGGGCCTGTTGGCTAACGGCGATGGTAAAAACCGCGCCACGACGCAAACCAATAGTGATGGGCTTTTCTCCTATACCATCGATGCTCGAAACGATTCCGCTACTTGGGTTGATGAGTTTACGATTACCGATGATCTTGAGTGCGCCAAAGACGGCACAGCGAGATTCATCTCAATCGAAACCCCCGTCGCCATCGGCGACCTCAACGGTCTGTGCAACGTATGGTATCGCACGACGCCGTTGGACTCGACAGACGTCGATGAGCCGGCAAACGCGACACTTGACGATGGGCACGAAAATCCTTGGCTTGAGTCCGACGAAGTAAAAGAGAGCCTTGGTGAGGACTGTCGCCTCGTCGATTACGACGGTTGGCACCTCTGGAAGGCGGATATCTCGACCACGGAATCCACCACACTCGAGGCGGAAGAGCTCGACCTTGCATCCAATACCGTCGTAACGGGCATTCGAATTGAATACGGTGCGGTAGCCGCCGACTTTACGACTCGAAGCGATGCGGATTCTTGGACCCGCGATGATCTCAAAGATGAGCACGACGACCTTGACGATGCCAAAGCAATCCTTGGTGCAGACGCTCGGGGCGCAGTCGTGCACATGCAGGCAACATCGGCTTATACGCCCCAAACCGCACTCACCAACAGCGCACGCGTCGATCTTTGTCGCAACGGCGGCGGCGATAAACTTGAGTCACATGACGAGGACTGTGTCATTCAACGCTGTACCCTACCGCAGGACCTACCGGCAACAGGACCAGTTCCCATCGCCGCTTGCATCACCGCGCTCCTGACCTCGGGTGCCGCAGCCCTATGGTTCGCTCGCCTTAGGTCGATCCCAAAGAACCGCTAGCGCGATGAAAAAGCGGGCGAGCCAGTCCCCTGGCTCGCTCGCTTTCAATCATTTAAATCGCCGTATCTACTCTGCAGACGAAGATCCACCATCAACGATTGCTTGCTCGGACTCAGGAATCCCATCGGCACCCGTGCTCTGTTCTTGCTCCACCTCTTCGCTGATTGCGGAGGCGGGGGTCGAGCCCTTCGCACCCACGATGTAGGCGGCCCCAAATCCTAACGCAATGGCAATCAAGGTCAAAATCACGTAGACAGGCCAATGGTGCTTAATATACGAAAACACGTTGACTCCTTAGAGCTCCGCCTACGAACGGCGGATAACCTCGGTAACGACCTCGGATACCGTGGCAATGTTCGTCGGGTTGACATTGTGGGGCAGGTCGTCCTCGGTACGAGCGCAAGCCAGACGTGTGCCGTCCACACCGGCGATGGTGAGGGCTCGGCGGCTCGCCTCGAGCGCGGCGTAGGCATCGGTCTTGGCATAGGGCATCTCGAGCGCGCCACAATCGACATGGAACGACTTGCAGACCTTGCTGACCAGGTTCATGATGCGGCGATCGCCCTTGAGCAGCTGTTGTTCGCCCTCGACCGTCACAACCGAAAGCCTACCGGCGCCGACGGATTCAAGATTGATAAAGAATACGCCGCGGAGCTTATCGCGATGCGAAGCCAAGAAGGCCTTCATGCCGGCGCCATCACAATCCGAGGCGCCCGTTGCCACAAACCAGATATCGTGACCGAGCAGCTCATCATCGCCCATAGAGGCGACAGCCGAGAGCATGTCTTCGGAAGAAGCGCCATCGGAAGACGTAGCGCCACCCTTCCAGCCATCGTTATCGTCCTCGAAGTTATCCCACGAACCGATACCGCGACCGGACTTCTTGGCATCGTAATCGTCTTCGACGCCCAGCCAGTCACTCATGCTGTCCTGCTCGTTTTTCTTTTTACGGCCGAACAGACCACCCAGGCCGCGCTTACGAGACTTGGGTGCCGCCGGGGCGGGAGCCGAAATGGTCTCGATCGGCTGCGCGCCCGACGCAACGGGCATAGGAGGCGCAACGGGTGCCGATGTGGGTTCGGGACCTTGGGCGGTAGCAAAGGGGTCGTTGACCTGGGCAGAGGGATCGGGAAGGTCGAACAGCGACGTGCGAGACGCAACGTTTGCCTGCTTCATAGACGGCAGCGACGGATCGGGGACCGAAGCCAGCGGAGACGAGGAGGGTGCAGGCGACGGTGCCGACGCCGGATCGGGAACATTCATCTGCGGACGCGGCGATGCCTGGGAGGAAATCTGGGCCATAAGGGAATCGACCGTTTCGTCCTGGGTGGGAGCGACATTGGCAACCGTGGCACCGGAACCACTCGGGGTCGGCATGGTGAAAATCTGCGTGGAATAAGGCCTCGACTCATCCGTCTCGGGAGTCTCGGAAACCGCAGGCACTTCCTCCTGCTCGACCTCGGTCGAATCACCTTGATCGGCTGCCGCGTATTGCTCTTCGTCAGAGTTGGCCTCGACGGACTCGTCCTCGGCAGCATCCTGAATTTCGGCAGCATCAATGGGCTCGTCATCGTCCACCGCGTCGCCCTGTTCATCGGAAATAGGAAGGGGCTCAGCAATCGCGGTGCCCTGCTTTTCAAACGTTATCGTGGAATCGAACTTCGCGGCATCAAACGACATGGTGCTATCGACGTGCTGCTGAGCCTCGAAAGACGTTGTTGCCTCAACAACATCCGCGGACGTCGGTTGCTGGGACTCAAAGGACGTTGTAGCTTCGGCGGCGTCGACGGGCACGGACTGCACAGCCTCGTTCTGCTCGAACTCTTGCGCCGCGAGCTCACGTGCCGCCTCGGCTGCCTGCTGCTGAGCGATAGCCTCCTGCTCGGCAACCTCGCGTGCGGCAGCGCGCTTCTCCTCGAAGTCGTCGACAAATTTCTTGCCCTTTGCAAGTGCACCCTTAAAGAAGTTGGAAGCGCTGGCGCCAATCGACGAGAACGCGGATGCAATGTCGGCATGGGGCGTTGCCGCGGGAATCTCGGCCGAGAAATCAGTATCGCTCTCGTAAGACACGCGCCTCGGCTGTTCAACGTAATCGTCGTCAGACTCGTCCGCAACGTCTTGTGCCGGCGCGGCGGGAGCCAAAATGTCCAGTCCTGCCGCGGGATCGATCGCGGACACCGCCTCGGGCTCGGCAACGGCAGCGGCAACCGCGGCAGACTCATCATCCACGGTGACAGCGGGCGCAGGCGCAGTCACGACGGGGGCAGGCTCGGGCTCAAACGTCGGCTCCTCGCCCTCCTCGTAATCGAGCGTGCAGGACTCGGGAAGCATTCCGAGCGCACGGATGGCCTCCGAACCAAAGCGGATGTTGCCGGCGGCATTGCGATAGAGCTTGGGCTCGGGCTCGGCCGCGACAGGCTCCTCCACCGGCTCGGCAGCGGAAACCTCGTCATTGAACTCTTCAGCCTGGGCAGCCTGGTTCTGATCCTCGGGCACGATGGCGCCGATCAGCGTCTCGTCGGCAGACGCACCCTCAAAGCCCTCGATCTGCTCGTCGAAAGCCTCACCCTGTTCGGGCTCGGTCTGAGCGTCGGGAGCAATCGGCTGACCGAATTCGTCCTCGGCGTAGGTAGGCTCTTCATACTCGATGGTGTTGCCGTAGTCGTTTTGCTGCTGGGCCGCGGCATATTCCGCCGCTGCGCGCGCCATTTCCTCGGCACGACGCTTCTGCTCCCCAAAATAGGTATCGAACGGAACATCGTCGGGAAACTCGTTTTCGCCCTGGAAGGGAGCAACGTTGTCCATAACGCCGAGCATAGCGGCGACAGAAGACTTGTTGCACACCGCGCCGGACGTATAGGGAAGAATGTGGCGGTTAGAGATGATGTTTGCCGCGTTGGCGAGCGCAACGAGGGAAGCGATGATCGCGACAATCCACAGCAGAACCTTGAGCGCGCCGGGGAGCGGCAGGATACGCAGGATGGCAACGGCAGCAGGGGCAACCGTGGCAACGGGCAACAGCTTGGCGATGAGCGCACGATACGAAGCATAGGGCTCGCGGGCGAGCAGCTCAGCACGGGGAGAGTCGTAGTGTGCGACAACGACCACCGGGCGGTTACGCGGGGACGCGAGCGGGCCCGAGGCCTTGTGGTAGGCGATGACATTTTGGCTCACGCCCGTCTTGCCCAGGCGCGAAACCACGGGGTGGCCCGTGCGTTCGAGCACGTAAAGAACGGCGCCGACAATGGCCAGTAAGGTGCCGACCAAGCCGATACCGCCGCCGATGCCCATCAGCAGGGCGCCGGCAAACGCAAGAATACCGGTAACGGCAAATGCCAACCTACTGGGCGCCGGGGCATTGAACTCCTGAACCTCGGGGTCAAAGCCGTGGTTGCGGAAGATCTGAGCGATATCCTCGGCAGCCAAGCGCTCTTCTTCGCTGCATGCCGGCGTAATGCCGGTGTTCTGCAGCAGGTGGTTAATATAGTTCTGGGTGTTCGCCATGTGCGCTCCACATCCATAATCCGACAAATAGGCCCAATGCATGCACATTAGAACCGTATATAGTCGAAAGTATACCCCGAGCGAGCGCAAACGACCGAATTCGGGCCATCTTAACGCCCCGAGCGGACAAGGATATAGCCTAATCTCCATATCGGACTAAAATCATGGCAGCAAACCACCTTCTCATGCGAGGACTCTATGACGGCAAGCGACACGACCGAGACAATTAAAAAGGGAAATTCTGAGCCCAGTTTCGATAAAACGGCTCAGCGCATCCTCAATCTTTTCTTTGTGCTCAATAGCTCCCCCGAACCGCTGACGACCGAGCAGATCGTCTTGGATTCCGACCTGGGATATGGCTCGGGCAACATCGACTCGGATAAGCGCAAGTTTCGACGCGATCGTGACAAACTGCTCGAGCGCGGCATCTTAATCAAGGAGGTTCGCCCCGCCGGCGCGCAGGAAACCGAGGAAAGCTCATGGACAATCGACCGCGAGCACACCTTTGCAGCAGGCGGCCTCATCACCGCAGACGACGCCGATATCCTGCTCAACGCCATCGACCAGACACTAGCGGCCGGCTCATCCACTTTTGCCGCACCGCTTGCCGATATTCGCTCCAAGATTGCCTATCTCACCGGTAGGACGACGGTGGACGAAGCACCGATCCGCCGCTCTCCCACCGTCGATGCGGTATGGAGCGCCTTTGCCGAGCGATGCGCGCTACGATTTTTATATCAGAACGGACGCGGTGAGCAGAAAGAACGTACCGTCTGCGTCTACGGCATGTTCGAGCGCGAGGGCGTGGCGTACTTCTGCGGCCTCGACAACGTCACCGGCGACATCAGGACATTCCGCTGCGACCGTATCGTACGCGCTTGGCGTCCTTCGAAGGCCTACGTCATCCCCGCGAACTTCAATCTCAACGACTATCTGTTCTTTGAATTCGATTTTGCCGACCGACCGCCCGTTGCAGCCACGTTCTCGTTCGCCCCTCAGACGCAGATCGATATGATCAACGGCCTCACGCGCGGGCGAGGTGAGCTCGCACACACCGATGTGGGATGGACCTGGACCGTTGACGTGCGCGATCTTGAAGCCGCCGCCTCATTTTGCATGGCCCACGCCATGGACGGCATGAGGCCCATGGCCCCCAAATCGCTCAAGCAGGCGTGGAACCACCTCATCGAAAGGACGGTGCACGAGTATGCCCGTGCGTAAACTCACCAGCGAGCAGAGACTCTCGCGCGCCATCGACATCATGGAAGCCCTCTACGCCGCCGGCGAGAGCGGCATGACACGAACCGAGATTTGCAGTCGCTTTGACATCACGGGGGTATCGCTCGACGAGATTCTCGAGATCGTCTCGACGCTCGCGGACCGAGAATCGGGCGCGCGCATCATCTGCGAATGCCGCGGCGAGCGTGTGGTCCTCACCGGTGACGCCGGGCGTGTGCTACCGTTGCGCCTGAGTGCCGCCGAGGGCGCTGTGCTCAACCATGAACTTGAATCGTTGGGGATCGAGCCGCAGACGGCAGCTCGGATTCGACATGCCCTTCTACCCGAAGAGCTTGGCTATAACCAGCGCGTCTTTGACACCGTCAACCACGGATCGCACTGGCAGCAGCTGAGCTGCGCCATTCAGGACGGCGTTCGCTGCCGCATCTCGTATCGCTCGATGGACGATGCACGGCCACGCAAGCGTCTGGTCGACCCCTTGCGCATTACGGCAAACGGCGACCAAACATACCTGATTGCCTGGGACATCGCAGTCGATGAGCAGCGCACCTATCGCATGGATAAAATCGAGGGACTCGCCTTGACGGAAGACTCCGTCGTGCCTCACGCACCGGACGTCGCATCCCTCCACGATTCCCTTGCCCGGACGCAGCGTAGTGCAAAGCTCTTGATGCCATTCGATATGGCGGAGCATCTGGACTGGGCCGGCATCACCCTAATCGAGCGCAGCGGAGCAGACATGGCAACGGTAACCGTGCATTACGGCTCCGAGCGTTGGCTACTGAGCCAGATAATTGCAGCGGGCGGAGCCATCCACATCTTGGATGACCCCGCCCTGTCAAAGCGTCTGTGCGATATGGCAAAAACCCTCGTCTGTCCGCTTTAGCGCCGCCGCTCGTGGCGTGCGCGCCACAGTTGCAGATAGTGCCCGATCTGCGCCGATTCGATGCGCTGGTAGGAGCTCGTGGGCAGCGACGTTAAGAACTTCTTTCCGTAGCCCTTCGTCACCAGGCGCGGGTCGGCCAGAATCAGCACGCCGCAATCGGTCGACGAGCGGATAAGGCGGCCGGCCGCCTGCTTGACCTCGAGCACCGCCTCGGGCAGCGAATAGCGCGCCCAAGCGCGGTCTTCGCGCAGGTTGCGCTCGCACGAGAGCGGGTCCGTGGGGCTCGAGAACGGCAGCTTGGGAATGATGACGCAACGCAGCGTCTCGCCGCTGGCGTCGAATCCCTCCCAAAAGGCCTTAAGAGCAAAAAGCGACGAGGTCGGCTCGTTGATAAACCGGTCGCGCAGGCGACGAGGAGATGAGTTGCGCTGCTGGCAGTTGAGCTCCAGACCCGCACGGGCCATCTTGGGCTCAACGCGGGCGTACAGGTCTTCCATGTCGCGGCGATTGGTGAACAGTGTGAGCACCGATCCGCCCATGGCAAGATGGGCGTCGACCAGCACGCGCTCGAGCGCCGTAAGATAGCTCTCACGATCGCGCGGATCGGGGATATCGCCCGCAACGACTACAGCCATGTTCGAATCGAAGTCGTAGCTCGAGTCCAAATGCAACGATGAGGATGTTGAAGCACCGATGCGATCGAGGCCGACCGCGTGGTTAAAGTGTTCAAAGCTTTTGGACACCGTCATGGTCGCCGAGGCAAAGATAGCCGTGTGAACCTCGGGCAGCCACTCGGTTGCCAAGGCCTCGCCAATGTCGATGCGCTCTGCGGTCATTGACTCTCCGCCGGCGCGCAACCTGCGATTGACCTGCAGCGAATACACGTAGTGTTCATCGGTGCCATCAATGATGAGTTTGAGGTTCTCGGCCAGCTCGTGCAGGCGGCGCGAGATATCGCCCAAGTCGACAACAACCTCGGGCTTGTCGGCGGCGACGGCTTGCACCAGCGCGTCGACGCTCTTGTCAGCTTGTTCCAATGCGTCGATGGCAGCGTAGGCCGACTGTAAGAAATCATGCCAGTCGTCAGATTCGCGCAGCTCGGGGCCAATCCATAGATTGGCATTGTCATAACCCCCACGGGCACGGCGGCCGAGCTCGCGAACGCCATCGAACACGTCGGCGATTGCCATGCTCGCGCGCGCAACCGTCGACGTCGCCTTGGCAGTAAGGCCCAGATAGAGCGTAGAGCCCTCGGAGGTTGCCAAATCACGGGAAACCTGGCTTAGCGCGCCGGTGCTCGAGCCGCCCAGGCGCTCAAACAGAACGCGTGACTCGTCCGCCGACACCACGCGCGCCCACTGGCGGCGCGCCTCGCGCTCGATGGAATGGGCCTCGTCGATTACCCAATGACGAATCGGAGGTAAAATCCTGCCCTCGGCCGCGACATTGCGGAACAGCAGGGAATGGTTGGTGACCACCACGTCGGCATGCGCCGCACGACGGCGAGCGCCGTGGACCAAGCATTTATCAGGGAAAAACGGGCAGAGGCGACGAGCACACTCGCGCGAGGCCGTTGTAAAGTCGGGGCGGTTGACGCTGCGCCACCGAATGCCAAGTGAGTCGAGGTCGCCATCGGCTGATTGGCAGACGTACGCCATAATGACCGCGACCGCCGTGAGCGTGTCCGCCGGATCGCGCTTGGTGGTAATCTCGACCTGGCTTCGGCTCATGCGCTCAAGCTTGCGCAGGCACGGATAGTGGTCATACCCCTTGAGAGCGCAAAATGACAGACCACCGTCCAGTTGCTCGGCAAGTTTTGGCAGCTCATGGTACATGAGCTGGTCGGCAAGATTGTTCGATTTGGTCGCAATACCAACCGTGATGTTGTTACGGCGCGCTGCCTCGGCAAAAGGTACCAGATAGGCCATCGATTTGCCGACACCTGTGCCCGCCTCAATTACACGATGAGTGCCCGTGACCAGCGCATCGCGGACCTCGAGCGCCATCGCGATCTGCTCATCACGCGGCTCGTAGGTGGGGTACATGCGATTGACCAGGCCGCCTGGCGCATAGTCTGCCTCAATCTCCTCACGACTCGGCATCTTGAGGACCGGCAGTTCGTCGGCGTCCACCCGATCGTCGGCACGATCGGCCTTGAGAACGTCAGCACGAGCGGCGCTGAGAGAGAAAATAGAACCAGGGTTCTGCCCTGCCAAGAACGAGAAGATAGGACGATAGGACCAAGGCACATCCGGATGCATGTCGGCTAGGCGCGCCATGAGGCCCTGGGGCAAGTCGGTGAGCGCCACGAGCAACACGCGCCATACGCCACACAGGGCGTCGACGTCGGCATTGGCACGGTGTGATACCGAGTCACAGCCAAACAGATCAGCCATAAAAGACAGCTTGTGCGAGGCCAGGCGCGGAAGCGCGATGCGCGACAGCGCCAGCGAATCGATCCAAATATCGCTCACGTTGACGCCGCCTTTGACCGACTCGATAAACGAGCGGTCGAACGTGGCGTTATGTGCGATCACCGGGCAACCACCGACAAAATCGGCGAGAGCGGCGACGGCCTCAACGGCCGACGGGGCATCTGCCACATCGGCATTTGTAATGCTCGTGAGCTCGGTAATCTCGGCGGGAATTAGCTGCTTGGGATGCACGAAGGTATCGAAGCGGTCGACGATCTCGCGGCCCGAAAGACGAGCCGCCGAGATCTCGATCAGCTCATTGTCCTGCACCGAAAGACCTGTGGTCTCGGTATCGAGGACAATCACATCTTCCTCGATAAGGCCAAAGGACTGCGTTTTGGCGCGTTCGGCTAGCGTGGCATAGGAGTCGATGACAAACTGCGGCGTTCCTGACGAAACCGCGTCCTCGATTAGCATGCAATGCCCGCTCGACGAAGGCCCATACGGATCAGGCTGTCACAGACCTGCGGGAACGTCATGTCGTCGGTATGGCGGATCTCATCCGGATACAGCGACGTATCGGTCATGCCGGGAATGGTATTGGTCTCGAGGATAACGGGGCCGTCCTCGCTCACGATAAAATCGCTGCGCGAGATGCCCAGGCAACCGAGCGCCTTGTGAGCGGCACAGGCAAGCTCCTGGGCACGAGCGTAGTTCTCGGGTGAAATCTGCGCCGGAATGCGATGGATGTCCGTAGGGTCGACATATTTCACGTCCAGATCGTAGAACTCGCAGTCCTCGGGCTTACGAATCTCGACAATCGGCAGGGCGCGCACGTCATCTTCACCGTATACACCGACGGTGATCTCGGTACCCTCGATGCACTTCTCGACCAGCACTTTGTCGCCGTACTCAAACGCCTTGGCGATTGCCGCGGGCAGCTCGGAGGGCTCATGGACCAGGGAAATGCCATAGCTGGAACCGTTGACGGCCGGCTTCACAAAGCAGCGCTCGCCACAAACCTCGACGATATGATCGATATCGACTTCATCGCCCACCTCGAGCGCAAGGCCGGGGGCAATGGGAATGCCCGCCTTGGCGTACAGGAGCTTAGAGACCTCCTTGTCGGCACCGCAGGCGCTGGCAAGCACGCCCGAGGCCGTGTAGGGGATACCCAGGGTCTCCATGGCGCCCTGCATGGCGCCATCCTCGCCGCCGGCACCGTGCATGGCGATAAACGCCACGTCAAAGCCGCCGGTCGCCATGGTTACCATAAAATCATCAGCGGCCGTGTCGAGCAGTTCCACCGAAGTATAGCCGGCCTCCTTCAAGGCAACCACGACGTTCTTTCCCGAATTGAGCGAGATCTCGCGCTCAGCGGAATGACCGCCCGCCAAGACCGCTACGTGCATGTTCTCTAGGCTTTTACCCGGCATGGGCAGACTCCTCCTCTATAATTTCTGCAGCTGATACCATATTGTAGCGATACCCTCTACGTTTCCCCAAAATCGAAAGGCTTCCATGAATCCCAGGACTAAATCTCAGGACATTCGCGACTTGAGCCAAAACGATATTCGCGAGCTCGTGGCCGAACTTGGCCAACCCGCCTTCCGCGCGAAGCAGCTCATCGAATGGGTCTTCGAGAAGAACGTTTGTTCGTTTGACGATATGACCAACCTTCCCAAGGCTTTCCGCGAGCAGCTTAAAGAGGCTTTTGCCTTTGACACGCCGACTGAACTAACCAAGCAGGTTTCCAAAGATGGCTCTCGCAAGTATCTGCTCGAGTACCACGACGGCGTTTCCGTCGAGACTGTCGGTATGCCCCGTCGTAACAAGCTTTCCGTCTGCGTTTCCACCCAGGCTGGCTGTGGCATGGGCTGCACCTTTTGCGCTACCGGTCTCAACGGCCTCAAGCGCTCTCTGACCGCTCAAGAGATCGTCGACCAGGTACTTCATGTATCCAACGACTTTGGCGAGCGCGTCACGAGCGTTGTCTTCATGGGCCAGGGCGAGCCGTTTGCCAACTACGACGAGGTTCTCAAGGCGTTGCGAATCCTCAACGACCCCGATGGCATCGGTATCGGTGCTCGTCACCTCACCGTCTCTACCAGCGGCGTTATTCCCGGTATTCGCAAATTTGCCGACATCCCTGAACAGTTCACGCTTGCCGTTTCCCTGCATTCCGCCATCCAGTCGACACGCAATAAGCTTATGCCCGGTGTTAAGAAGTACACGCTACTTCGCCTTCACGAGGCGCTTCAACTCTACACCGAGAAGACTGGCCGCCGCCCGACCTATGAGTATGCCATGATCGAAGGCGTCAACGATACGAATCCCGAGATGCAGGCGCTCTGCGACTTCTGCGAGGGAACGCTGTGCCACGTTAACCTCATTCAGCTTAACGACATCGAGGGTAGCCCGCTCAAGCCGTCGCCAATTCATAAGGTTGAGGATCTTCAGCGTCGTCTTGAGTCCCGTGGCATCGAGACCACGATTCGTAACTCCCGTGGTAACGATATTGACGCCGCTTGCGGACAGCTGAAGCAGCGCTTCAAAGTTCAGAAGAACGCATAGGGGAGTCGCATCCCAAAACGTTTCATGTGAAACATCGAACGACCCCGGTTACAGAATATGCAACCGGGGTCGTTTTATTTATTAACCTTAATTTTGAATCAGCTGCTACCTGTCCCATTTTTTACGGCCAAAATAAGGGGTCCTTGTCTCGTGAATCAGACAAGGACCCCTCAAAATATGCTAAGTAATTGTTAGGTACCTAATAGCCTACATTTTCCCATTGGTTGCTAACCCAACCTTGATTAATCTTGGGATTCTTCGTTACCTGAGCCGTACGCATGGCAACATCTTCTGTCATAACATCCATTTTCTTCTTGGATGTATCGACAATATCTTGCGCACTACGAAGCAAACGACCTCGAAGTTCATCGTCTGTCGTGATCTTATAGCCAGCAAAGGCACCAGCCGCGACAGTCGTCGCCAATGCAATCGCAGTTAAAATCCTATTCCTCATCTTGGCCTCCTTGATCAAACTGAATCATTTCGCCAAGAATACGAGAGAGCTCTTCCTCGTCTTTAAACTCAATCTCAATCTTATTCTTTCCACGCGAGCTCTTCACACGCACGTTGGTATTAAAAACCTGACGAAGCACGCGGGCAGCTTTTTTAAAAGACTGAGGCGTTGCAGGCCTCGGCGTCTTAGGTGTCTCTCCGGCAGAAAACAACGGAGCAAGATTTTCTGTCACTCTTACGGAAAGGCCCTCTGCAACAACCTTCTCTGCAAGTCGAATTCGAGCGTCCTCATAGGGAACTGCAAGAATCGCACGTGCATGACCAGCAGTAAGTTTGCCCTCAAAAATCATCTGCTGAACAACTTCAGGGAGATCGAGAAGGCGCAGCGAGTTTGTAATTGCAGAGCGTGACTTGCTTACCGCCCTCGACAATGCCTCCTGGGTCATACCGCTGGCATCGATAAGCTGGCGATAGCCCTTAGCCTCTTCGACGGGATTCAGATCAGAACGCTGAAGGTTTTCGATCAGAGCAAGAGCCAGCATCTCTTCATCATTAACATCTTTAATGATGACAGGCAGCTCCTCAAGACCAGCAAGCTTTGACGCTTGGTAACGACGCTCACCAGCGATGATCTCATAGCCGTTTCCATGCTTGCGTACCAAAAGCGGCTGCAAGACGCCATGTTCTTGGATTGATTCGCCCAACTCACGAAGTTCAGTTTCGTTAAAGTGAATTCGCGGCTGATTAGGGTTGGGAACGATATCCTCAATAGGTAGTTTTGTTTCAGATGCGGCATTCGAAGCCGATGCAGCCGAACCACCGGTCTCATACTCGGCCTCTGAGACCAAAGCATTGAGTCCACGTCCCAATCCGCCACGTTTTTTTACACTAGGCACGCTTGATCACCTCTTTTGCAAGGTTCATATATGCTTTTGCACCCTTATTTTGAGGTGCATAGGTAATTACCGGTTCTCCAAAAGACGGAGCTTCAGAGATTTTAACCGTACGGGGGATCAACGTCTTAAACGCCTTATCACCAAAGTACGATTGAACCTCCTCAACAACCTGATTCGATAGAGAAGTACGCGAGTCATACATGGTCATAAGCACACCGTAGGTGTCTAAGCCCTTGTTCAGACGAGATTTGACCATCTTCATTGACTCAAGCAGCTTCGTAACGCCCTCGAGTGCGTAATACTCGCACTGGATCGGAATCAAAACGCTGTCTGCTGCGGTCAAAGCGTTGATAGTAAGCAGGCCGAGCGAAGGAGGGCAGTCAATGAAAATAAAATCGAACTCGTCCTGAATCGGCTCAAGCAAATCTTTGAGACGGGTTTCACGAGCAATTGCGCTTACGAGTTCAATTTCCGCGCCTGCAAGCTGAATTGTAGCCGGAATTACGAATACCTTTTTGCAATTTGTATCAAGAACAAGCGATTCTGCCGGCACATCATTCAACAATGCATCATAGATGCAGTGATCAAGGTCTTCTTTTTCAATTCCGAATCCACTGGTGCTGTTTCCCTGCGGATCAAAATCGACAATCAGTGTCTTACGACCCTGCTCACCCAGTGCTGCTGCAAGGTTTACAGCCGTCGTTGACTTACCGACGCCGCCTTTTTGATTGATGATTGCAATGATACGCGTGTCTTTTGCGCTCTTAGAACGCTTAACGTCGCGAAATCCCACGGTCCCTCCTGGTGTGTATTAAAGCTGTCAAACGGAGGATGTTTCACGTGAAACATTCCGAATCGATAGCAACCGCCATGTTTCACGTGAAACACTGCAAGTTGTTAGTATCCATTATGTTTCACGTGAAACATCTAGGCAAGCGGATTCTTCTTTGCCACGCCATTTGCACGAGGCAATGAAACGGATGCTGAATGACTCTTCTTAAGAACAATAAACTCCCTGTGACCCAAGCCTTCAGGCAAATCAATTGCGTCATTCAGAAGCAAAGTGAAGCCGCAAATCTTAGCTGCTGACATGCCGGAAGCAAGCTCCTCATCCGAAGGATTGCCCTTGGTGATAACAAATAGCCCTCCATCCTTCAGGTACGGAGCCGCATACTCAACAAGAATCGGTAGAGGGGCCAGTGCGCGGGCGGTTACAACGGAGAACTGCTTCTTATGGCTTCGAGCATATTCTTCAAGACGATCATGAACCGCATGAGCATGTTTCAATCCAAGAGCATGGACAAAGGAATTAACCGCATCAACCTTCTTGCCAACAGAGTCAATATAAGTAGCTTTACGATGCGTGGTTATGGTTAATGGAATACCAGGGAAGCCCGCACCTGTTCCCATATCGAGCAAAGCTCCCTCAGGAGCCTTATTGATATAGGGGAGCAAAACAAGTGAGTCGAGGATATGAAGTACGGCAGCATCTTCTACGTTAAGAATACGGGTGAGATTGGTTGTCTTATTTGTTTCTAGAACCAAATCCAAATGCTGGATACATTTCCTCAGCTCAATATCAGTTACGCTCAAGGAATATTCTTTGCAATAGGAAGTTAGGCGACTCAACATCTCGTCAGCCTGCTGATCGGTAAGTACTAACAACGAAAGCTCCTTTCTGACAAAAATCAGCGTATCGAGAACTTTTGACAAAAAAAGGGGACGTGGAAACCACGTCCCCCTAGCATAAGCTCGAGTAGATTATCGAGCAACAATCACCACATGGCGATCAGGGTCAGAACCCTCAGAATGAGTATCGACTGCATCGTTGCCACGAAGTGCAATGTGAACCAGTCGGCGCTCGTAGGCATTCATGGGCGGAAGCGAAACACTCTTATGAGTGCGGATGGCACGCTCGGCAGCAGACTGAGCCATGGAGGCGACCTTATCCTGACGGCGACACTTGTATCCCTCGACGTCCACTACAACCGGATACCTAAAGCCAAGCTTGCGGCTCACCAGCAAAGAGAACATAACCTGAAGAGCATCAAGAGTGCGACCATGACGGCCAATGAGAACAGCAAGGTCGGGAGCCGTTATATCCAAAATCAGCTCACCCTCGTCGCCCTCATACTCATCGATAGGAGAGTTGGCGGCATCGAAGTGCGAAAGGATGGAACGCAGGATGGAAATCGCAACATCGGCAATGGTGTCGAGCTCCTCATCGGTCAGCTCTTCACCAGCCTTGTAGCGCTGTGCAATCTCGGGATAATCGCCCGCGACCTGCGGGGCAACCTCCTCAAGCATATCCTCGATGATCTCTTCAGACATAACGTACTCCAAAAGTTAGGTACCTAAATAAGATTGATATCCCACTACTTCTTCTTGTGCGGGCGCGGCTTCTTCTCGCGACGAGTGACCTCAACCTGCAGCGGAGCGTTCTTAAGACGCTCCTCCTCATCGGCCTTCGCCTTGTCGATGACCTTCTGCGTCACAAAAATCTGCTGGATAACCTGCCAAGCAGACGAGACGTCGTAGTACAGCAGAACACCAACGGGAAGGCTCCAGCCCATCCAAAGCATCATGACCGTCATGACAACGGCCATCATACGCATGCTCTGAGCCTGCTGGCCGGTCTGGTTGCGCGACATATAGAGCTGCGGAATCAGGGTCAGGACGGCAAACAGGATCAGGCAAACCAGCGCAGGCAGTGCAACCATAAAGCCATCGGCAAAGGAAGCGCTCGGCGTGGTGGTCAGGTCGGGCAGGATGTTGAAGAACGAGAACGTGCCGTCGTTAAAGTACTGCGGCAGGTTGCGCAGCAATGTAAACAGGGCGAACAGGATAGGCATCTGAATCAGCAGCGGCAGACAGCCAGCCATGGGGTTGAACTTGTTCTCGCTGTAGAACTTCTGCATCTCCTCGGCCTGACGCTGGGGATCGTCGGCATAGCGCTCCTGGATCTCGAGCATCTTGGGCTGCAGCACCTGCATGCGAGCCGTCGACTTGGTCGACTTGAGCATAAGCGGCGTCAGCAGCAGACGGATGATGACCACCAGAATGATGATGGACAGGCCCCAGTCGACCGCAAAGGTCTGGATGAGCTTGAGCAGCTCGAAAAGGATGTTAACGATCCAATCCCACATGTAAGTTTTCCTCCGATAGCGAGTGCCCGCTAGGGCACAGGGTCATAACCGCCGACGTGCAGGGGATTGCAGCGAGCGATGCGCCTCACGGCAAGCCAGCAGCCTCTCAAAACACCGTGCTTCTCAATCGCCTGGATGGCGTATTGCGAGCACGTTGGGTAATAAATGCAGGCGTCAGGCAATAAGGGCGAAATAACCTGTTGATATATGCGAATAGGAGCGATGGCAACACGTCGCAAAACGTGATTGCTCATCGCTCCTCCCCGGCAACGCCGGCGCGCTTCATAAGCGAACGCAACGCCTTGTCCATCTCCTGCGGCGAGGAAACCCTCGTCTTGGGAGTTGCAAACAAGATGATGTCATAACCCGCAACGGGAAATCCGCAGCTGCGGGCGGCCTCGCGCATCACACGCTTAGATCGGTTGCGCACGACGGCACAACCGAGTCGCTTAGCACCAACGAAGGCGACCCTTCCGGAGTCGCCTTCGCCAACCGATTCACATATGGTCATTCGAATCAGAGGGTGATTGAAACGACGCCCCTGACTGAACACATGCTCGAAATCTTGCCGAGACTTAATAGTCTTCATGCGAGATGTGTGTATCGCTGCTAGACAGTGAGACGCTTGCGGCCCTTGGCGCGACGACGGGCGAGCACGGCACGACCACCCTTAGTGGCCATACGGGCACGGAAGCCATGGGTCTTGGCACGCTTACGCTTATTAGGCTGATACGTACGCTTCATCTTAAGTTCCTCCTGCTGCATTTCGAGTGTCCGCGGGAGCGCGGACGCAGATATAGACACGTGAGCTTGAAGATTGTAGGGAAATCAATGTTCAAATGTCAAGAAATCAAAGGTAAAAGGTCGCGCAGTTCACACGGTTCCCCCATAAGCCGAGTTCGATTTAGCGGTGCATGGCAACTTTTCACGATATTTCATCGAGTTTTCAACAGGTCATGTTGGCAATGTTGAGAACTTTTCGCCCGTTTTCCAGAGTTTTCAACAGGTTTTGAAAAGTTGTCGAAAGATGAGAAACATTGCACAGTGAGCTACTATTTGTTCGAAACCTTTTGGAAGATTGCGAGCGGCATGTCTGACGACTTTTACACCATGGTCGATTCCGGAGACCCGGCACCCGATAACGAGCACATCACCGGCGTGCGCGAAGAGCGTGCGGAAGGCGAGCAGACGACCACGCAGGCGCCAAAAGCCATGTACGCCGCGCGCATCGCCGTCTATGACGACATGCTGTCGACACCGCGTGTGATCGTCATTGATCCGCAAGATGTCCGCACGTATTTGGAAGAGACTACCAACACCGTCTACCAGTGCATGAAAGAACAAGGTGGCCATATCTCGCTCATGGTCATCCGCGAGATTGTCGAAAACTTTATCCACGCACACTTTGCCGAGCCCATCATCTCGATTCTGGACGGCGGAGACACCATCCGCTTTGCTGATCAAGGACCCGGCATCGACGACAAGGAACGCGCTTTCGACTTTGGCGTTACCAGCGCAAACAGCAAGATGAAGCGCTATATCCGTGGAACCGGAGCAGGGTTTCCCATGGTGCAGGAGTATTTGGAAAACGCCGGCGGTGCCGTATCCATCGAGGACAACATGGGTAGCGGTACCGTGGTTACGGTAAGCCTGGACCCTAAACGCGTGCAGGAAATCGAGCGCGCCGGCGGACGCGGCGCTGCCGTGCGGCCCGAGACGGAGCAGCCCACATATCCCCTGCCGGGAGCTTTTGCGCAGCAGCCCATGGCAACGCAGCAGATGCAGCCCCCCGTGGGGCAGATACAGCAGCCCGGAATGCTTCCTACACAAGAGCCCCAGGCGACATCGATGTCGATGCCGCCAAACATGCCAGAGGCCATGCCGCTGGCGGATCAGGATGCAGCAGCAATGCAGCAGGCGACGGGGGCACCGGGTGGCCAGCAAATGGGCTATCAGCCGTACCAACAGGGATATCCATATCAGCAGATGCCGCCACTGGGGTATGGCCAGCAGTTCCCGCAGCAGTACCAGCAGGGATATCAGCAGCCGTACCAGCAGATGCCGCAGCAGCAGTACAACCCTTGGGCCCAGCAGATGCCTCCGCAGCCTTACCAACAGTGGCCTCAAAGTTTTCAACAGCAAATGCCGCCGATGCAGAGTTCTCAACAACCAGCAGCTCAAATGATGTATCCTAATGCAGCAAATCAGTATGCGCAGCCACAACCGGACGTGTTCGTAAGCGATCGCGGCAACGCCGCGCTGGGCTATCTAGCGCAAAATCAAGCGTGCGGTGCAACCGATCTGGCGAGGGCGTTTGGAAACTCGGCCCCCA
This sequence comes from uncultured Collinsella sp., assembly GCA_900545665.1. Lineage (GTDB taxonomy): Bacteria > Actinomycetota > Coriobacteriia > Coriobacteriales > Coriobacteriaceae > Collinsella. The sequence continues at coordinate 55,312 of UQZU01000005.1, read as the reverse complement.
CTTGGTCACGCACGCTCAATGACTTGGCGCAGGCCGGCTTGGTCATCAAGCATGGCCAGAAATACCATCTGACCGAACTCGGCGCCGCCCGCGTGCGAGCTCAGAGCTAAAGAACGGGAGAGACAGTGGACGAGGAAGCAAGCATCATCCTGGGGGATGCCATCGCCTTTTGCCAGCGCGACGGCCAAGATGCACGCCTCATCAACATGCTGGGGCAATCGCGCGCCATAAGCCTGACCGAAGATACGCTCACGATCGAGGCCCCCTCGCGCTTTGCCATCGCGCAGCTCAAAAAGCATCAGCCAACTATTGAGGCCTATCTGGAAGAAATCGCCTTTGCACCGATTGCGCTCGACATCGTGGCACCGCAAGGCGTCGCGACGGAATCCGCCGCCGCGACGGCGCCCTCCGCGGCTCCCGCGACTCCCCCGACGGTGCCGGCCTCCGCAGGCGACGTGCCGACAATCGAGCACCAGCACAGCGATGTTTCCCGTGAAACCATGGCGCCGTTGCCGACCGCGGCAGTGACGTCAACGAACGCACCCGTCACGCACATGCCCATCGCTCACGACGCAGCGGCGGGCGCGGATTCGGGCATTGCAATCAAGAACACGCTCTCGGCCGACGATTTTCGCCGCATGATGAACCAGATGAAGGGCGGAGCGCCGACTAAATCCACGCAAGCTGCGACCCCCGCTTCACCCATGCCAACACCGACCGTGCCGGCCGAGCAGAATACGGATGGAGCCCCGCTCGCCGCGAACTCAAAATTTACCTTTGAGAACTTTGTCTACGGCCCCGAGAACAGCCATGCCTATCGCTCGGCACTCAAGTTTGCCGCCCTCGCGGACGAGCGCGGCACATGTACATCACTGTTCATCTACGGCAAATCGGGCCTGGGCAAGACGCACCTGCTGCTCGCCATCAAAAACGAGCTCGCCGAGAAGTCGCCCGAGATCAAGGTCAAGTATGCCAACTCCCAGGCATATCTGGACGACCTGATGACCGAGTTCGACCGTCAAAAGAAGAGCAACGCCCCCATCATGCAGGCGTACCACGGCGTGGACGTGCTCATCATCGATGACATCCAAAACATCATCGGCAAGCGCGCGAGCGTGGACTACTTTTTCCAGCTCATGGACGAGTTCATCCGCAACAACAAGAAGGTCGTCATCGCGGCAGACCGCGCCCCCAAGGACCTGAGCATGGACGAGCGTCTGACCAGCCGCTTCAACGCCGGCATGCTCTGCCTGGTCGCAGAGCCCAGCTACGAGATGAAATACAAGATCTTGCAGCGCTATTACGAGAACACCATCGTCGCCGCTCCCGAGGCAGGCGACGACTCACTGCTGGCGGCCTACGGGGGCGACGGCGGGCACCTGACCGACGAGCACTTTAAACACATGGCCGAGGTCTCGGGCACCAACATCCGCGAACTCGAGAGCTTCTGCGAGCGCTGCGCCGGCGAGGCGGGCGACCGCGAACGCGAGGGCGGGGAGCTCACCTTTGACGATATCGACGCCATCGCCAGCCAGTACTTCGACACATCGGCCAAAAAGATCAACGTGCAAACGGTTCAGTCCGTCATCGAAGAGCAGTACGGCGTGACGCACGAGGAGCTCATCGGCCCGCGTCGCAACGCCAATATCGCCAAAGCACGCCATATCGCTATCTACCTGGCCATCGAGATGTGCGAGATGACGACCACGGCGGTGGGCGCCGAATTTGGCAACCGCAACCACTCGACCGTCAGTACGAGCTACAAAAAGGTCCAGAAGATGATCCAGGAAGACCGCACCGTCACCGAAGACCTCAAGTCGCTGCGCGATAAAATTACACTGCGCTCGTAGGGAAATAGAGACACCTGTTGAAAACTTGTCGAAACCACGGGCATAAGGTGTCTAAAACCCAACCCGCGGTGATGAAAAGTTTTGCGCAGGTTTTGAACGTGGAAAACCACCGCCGTTGCACACAGGTTGCTGTCGATTCTCTTTCTGGGTATGACCTGCGTCTTTGGGAGTAATCAACAGTTTCGTCAGTGCTATTACTATTATTAAGATATTTATATCTATAGAAAGGTATTAAAAGATGAAGTTCACCGTCAGCCAGAGCTCGCTTACACAAGCCATCGGCGTCGTTATGAAGGGCGTCGCTTCGGCATCCACCCTTCCCATCCTGTCGGGCGTGCTCGTCAAGGCGCAAGACGGCATCTTGGAATTCCAGACCTCTAACTACACCATCTCGATCCGTCATCGCATCGCGGCGCATGTCGAAGAAGAGGGCGAGATGGTTATCCCCTGTAAGATGCTCTCCAATATCACCAAGACCCTCCCCGATGCCCCGGTCACCTTTGAGCTGTCCGAGCGCCAGGTGCTGATTGGTTGCGAGAAGAGCTCGTTCCGCCTGAACACGCTCGATGCCAATGACTTCCCCGAGTTTCCGGCCTATGCCATCGAGAGCGCCGTGGAGCTGCCGACCGATATCTTGTCCGAGATGGTCGGGCGCGTATGGCGCGTCACCTCGACCGACAAGGCCCGCCCCATCCTGGGCGGCGTGCACATGAAGGTCGAGAACAACACCGTGCGCCTGGTGGCGACCGATTCCTTCCGCTTGGCCGTGTGCGATACGCAGGTTGAGACCTCGACCCTCGAGGGTTCCTTTGAGCTCAACGTTCCGGCCGACGCCTTTAACGACGCGCTGAACATCATGGCCAGCCAGGCGACCATCATGATCGGGGCTACCGACACCCAGGTCGTCTTCGAGGCCGGCAATACCACCTACGTGTCGCGCCGCATCGAGGGCGTGTACCCCAACTACAAGCAGCTCATCCCCGATTCGTGCGTGACGAGCGTCAAGATCGACGTCGCCGCCTTTAACGCCGCCCTCAAGCGCGTGGCCGTTATCGCGAGCGCCAACCCCGCCGTCAAGTTCGAGATCGATGTCGAGAACGGGCAGATGGGCCTGTCCTCCATTTCCAATGACCAGGACCTTGCACAGGAGACGATCGATGTCGAGGCCGAGGGCGAGTCGGGTACCATCGCCTTCAACTACCACTACATCTTCGGCTGCCTCAATGCCCTGTCCAAGGAGAAGGAGATCACGCTGGAGCTCAAGAGCTACTCGCAGGCGGGCATCTTCAAGTCCTACGACAAGATCAACTACCTGTACCTGGTCATGCCGGTCCGCATCTAGCAACCGCCCTATGACCATGTTCGCCCGCGATCTTTCCGTCGCGCACTACCGCAGCTTCGATAACTATCGTCTTGCCCTGGACGAGGGCGTGACGATACTTGCGGGACCCAACGCGGCGGGAAAGACCAATCTCATAGAGGCGCTGCAGCTGCTGACGAGCGGCGCCTCGTTTAGGCATCCGACCGCAGCCGAGCTCGTCCATGATGGCGTGGGCTCGTGCAAGATCGAGCTGAGGCTCGAGGGCGACGGCCGCGTACTTGATATGGGATTGAGCGCGGAGGACGGTAAACGCTCGTTTAGCCGCAACGGCAAGAGATGCTCTGCCGCCGGTGTGCGCGGGGTTCTGCCGAGCGTGCTGTTTTGCCCCGACCATCTGGACATGGTTAAGCGAGGCGCCAGCGTGCGCCGCGCCGCCCTCGATGACTTTGGCATGCAACTGAGCGCACGCTATGCCGATCTTGCGAGCACCTATGGGCGCTGCGTGACCCAGCGTAACGCCTTGCTCAAGGAGACCTGGTGCTGCCGCGAGATGCTCGGCGCGTGGAACGATTCGATTGCCCGCGCGGGCTCGGCCCTGCTCGTGCACCGGTTGGCCCTGCTCGACCGGCTGGCGGGCCATGTGCGTACTGCCTACGGGCAAGTGGCGTCCGGTGAAGCCGCCAACGTGTCCTATGCGTCCACGCTGGGGGATTTGCCCCAGGCCGAGGATCGCGAAGAGCTGAAGGGCTGGGCGTACGAGCGCATGCTGGCCGCCCTTGATGAGCACGCCGGCGAGGAAATTCGCCGCGGCGTGACGTTGGTGGGGCCGCATCGCGACGAGATTGAATTTACCGTGGCGGGTCGCTCCGCTCGTTCATTTGCCAGCCAAGGACAGCAGCGAACGTTGGTACTGTCCTGGAAGGTGGCCGAGGTGGCCGTGGCTCGCGATGTCCTGGGCACCGCCCCACTGCTGCTTTTGGACGACGTGATGAGCGAGCTCGACGGCGAGCGCCGCGGTGCTTTTCTGCGGCTGATCGGCGATGATATCCAAACGGTCATAACCACGACCAACCTGGGATACTTTACCGATGACCTGCTTGATCGAGCCAAGGTGGTGAGCATGGGTGAGACGTGCTAATTGCGAGCGCGAGAGCGAGACGGTCGCCTTCAGTGGGTTTTTGAACGCAGAGCGCCAGCGCATCCTGGCGTCGGTGACGCCTGAGCGCCGTGCGCAGATGGAGGCTGCCGAGGAGTCGCGCGCGGTCTATCGCGCGTGGAACGCGGTGTGCTCGGGCACGCGCGAGGGGCGGCATGTGACGGGTCTGCGCTACCTGCCCGAGTCCAATGAGCTGCTGGTATATCTCGATTCGCCCTCGTGGACGCAGGAAATGACGCTGTTGCGTGAGATCATCCGCGCGCGCATGGAGCGCGCCGGTGCGCATGTGGACGGCCTGGTGTTCAAAACCACCGCACCCGGTCACACGCCGCCCGCCGCCAAGGAGCGCCTGCGCCCGCCGGCCCCGCACGCCGACCTAAGTGAGGCCGAGCGCACCGAGATTGAGCGCCAAGTGGCACCCATCGAAGACCAAAAACTGCGCGAGGCCCTCGAGAATGCCATGAGAGCCAGTGCCGAGTGGGCCAAGGGCGTGCAAAGCAAAAAAGAGCCTTAAATCGCATCTGGTGGCCTTGTAGAGCCAAATACCCTCGTTCCCGAGGGTATTTTTTTACGATAAACTAATAAGGCTGTACACATTTTCTTGACTGAAGGAGGACGTGTGGCAAACGAAAACGATTACGATGGCGGCGAGATTAAGATTCTCGAAGGTCTCGAGGCCGTTCGTAAGCGCCCGGGCATGTATATCGGCTCGACGAGCGCCAGCGGTCTGCATCACCTGGTGTGGGAGATCGTTGACAACTCCGTCGACGAGGCCATGGCCGGTTTCTGCACCGAGATCCAGGTGACGGTCCACGCCGACAACTCCATCACGGTCGTCGACAACGGGCGCGGCATCCCCGTCGACGAGCACCCTGTTAAAAAGATCCCGACGCTCGAGGTCGTCATGACGATCTTGCACGCCGGCGGTAAGTTCGATAACTCGGCCTATAAGGTCTCGGGCGGCCTGCACGGCGTTGGCATCTCCGTCGTCAACGCACTGTCCAAGCGCGTGGTCGTTCAGGTTCGTCGCGACGGCAACACCTACGAGATGGAGTTCTCGCGCGGCAAGACCGTCAAGAAGATGGAGGTCGTGGACACCTCGGATTCGACGGGCACCACCGTCACCTTCTGGCCCGACGACGAGATCTTCGAGACCTGCATTTACGATTTCGATACGCTGCACAACCGTCTGCAGGAGACGGCGTTCCTCAATAAGAACCTCAAAATCGTGCTGACTGACGAGCGCGAGTCTACTCCCCACGTGGAGGAGTTTTGCTACGCGGGCGGCATCATCGACTTCGTCAAGTTCCTTAACGAGGGCAAGGACGTCCCCGAGGCCTTTAAGGAGCCTATCTACATCGAGGGCAAATCGGACCCGGACGCACCTGTGGCCAAGATGGGCGAGGTTGAGGTTTCCCTGCAGTGGAATAGCGGCTACGGCGAGAACGTCATGTCGTTTGCCAACGACATCTACACCCCCGAGGGCGGCATGCACCTTGAGGGCTTCCGCACCGCGCTCACCCGCGTGATCAACGACTATGCGCGCAAGCAGAACCTGCTCAAGGAAAAAGACGCCAATCTGACCGGCGACGATGTGCGCGAGGGCCTTTCGGCCGTTATCTCGGTCAAGCTGCCCGATCCGCAGTTTGAGGGCCAGACCAAGGCCAAGCTCGGCAGCTCCTATATGCGCGCGCTCACGCTCAAGATTGTGACCGACGGCCTTGTCGATTACCTCGAGGAGCATCCCAAGCCCGCTCGCGAGATCGTCAAGAAGGCGCAACAGGCCTGCAAGGCGCGCAATGCCGCCCGCAAGGCGCGCGAGGCGACCCGCCGCAAGAGCCTGCTCGAGACGGCGTCCCTGCCCGGTAAGCTCGCCGACTGCTCGGTGCGCGATGCCGAGCTGACCGAGCTCTTCATCGTAGAGGGCGACTCGGCAGGCGGTTCGGCCAAGGACGGCCGTCGCCGAGACATCCAGGCGATTCTGCCCCTGCGCGGCAAGATTTTGAACGTCGAACGCGTTGGTGACCATCGCGCGTTCTCGAGTGACACCATCCAGTCGCTGATTACCGCGATCGGCTGCGGCGTCACGACGAGTGCCGGCGACGGCGGCGATTTCGATATCACCAAGGCGCGCTACCACAAGATCATCATCATGACCGATGCAGACGTCGACGGTGCGCATATCCGCATCCTGCTGCTGACGTTCTTCTACAAGTACATGCGTCCGCTGATCGATGCCGGCTACGTCTATGTTGCCTGCCCGCCCATCTTTGGCATTAAGGTGCGCAACAAGATCCACTACGTGTATCCCAACGGCCGCCAGCCCGAAGACGAGATCCTGCGCGACACCATCCAGAGCCTGGGCCTGAACCCCGACGATAACGACGAGGACGGCAAGGCCAAGGACGGCAAGATCACCAAAAAGCGCAAGGGCTATACCGTCCAGCGCTACAAGGGCCTGGGCGAGATGGACCCCAAGCAGCTCGCCTCGACGACGATGGACCCAAAGACCCGCATTCTGCAGCGTGTGTCGATCGAAGACGCCGTGGTGGCGGACCGCGCCGTGCGCGAGCTGATGGGTTCCGAGGTCGGCTATCGCCGCGAGTACATTGAAAAACACGCACATGATGCACGATTCCTTGATGCTTAAGAGGAGGTAACGTGGCAGACGATATCAACAATAGCGAGGGTATGGACGAGGCCGGCGATGCCGGTATGCCCGATGATCTGAAGCGCCTGCTTGCCCGTGCTGAGCAGGGCGAGGACGGCGATCCGGACGCCTATAACCCCGATGCCGATGATGATGAGGAAGAGGACGACGACGGTGAGCTCGAGGAGAGCTTTGGCGAAGTCGACCGTGGTGCCTCGGCCGGCGAGGACATCAACGGCGGCCAGCTCCAGATTTCGGAGTTCGGTCGCGAGATGAAGCAGTCGTTCATCGAGTATTCGATGTCGGTCATCACGGCGCGCGCCCTGCCGGACGTGCGCGACGGCTTAAAGCCGGTGCACCGCCGCATCCTGTACGCGATGAACGAGAGCGGCATCTACCCCAACCGCCCACATAAGAAGTCGGCCTGGACGGTCGGCGAAGTTATCGGTAAGTACCATCCGCACGGTGACTCCGCGGTCTACGAGGCCATGGTTCGCCTGGCGCAGTGGTTCTCCATGCGCACGCCGCTCATCGATGGTCACGGCAACTTCGGTAACATCGACGGCGACGGCGCGGCGGCCATGCGTTACACCGAGAGCCGCCTGGCAAAGCCCGCCATGGAACTGCTGCGCGACCTGCAGAAGGATACCGTCGACTGGCAGCCCAACTACGACGAATCGCTCGCCGAGCCCGTGGCACTGCCTGCGCGCTTCCCCAACCTGCTGGTTAACGGCAGCCAAGGCATCGCCGTCGGCATGGCCACCAACATCGCCCCGCATAACCTCACCGAGGCGATCGAGGCCACCTGCTACCTGATCGACAACCCCGACGCCACCGTCGACGAGCTCATGCAGATCATGCCCGGTCCGGACTTCCCCACCGGTGCCATCATCATGGGCAGCGCCGGCATTAAGCAGAGCTACGAGACCGGTCGCGGCTCCATTACCGTGCGTGCCAAGGCACACGTGGAGTCCACCAAGACCGGCCGCAGCCGCTTGGTCTTTACCGAGATTCCCTACATGGTCAACAAGGGCACCCTGCAGGAGAAGATCGCCCAGCTCGTCAACGACAAGCGCATCGAGGGCATCTCGGATATGCGCGATGAGTCCAACCAGAAGGGCATCCGTCTGGTCATCGAGCTCAAGAAGGGCGTCATTCCGCAGGTCGTGCTCAACAATCTGTATAAGTACACCTCGCTGCAGACGACCTTTGGCGCCAACAACCTGGCACTCGTCAACGGCGTTCCCAAATGCCTGAGCCTGCGTGAGATGCTGCAGCACTACATCGACCACCAGGTCGACGTCGTCACCCGCCGCACCCGCTTCGACCTTAAGAAGGCCCAGGCCCGCGCGCATATCCTCGAGGGCTACCTGATGGCCCTTGACCATATCGACGAGGTCATCAGCATCATCCGCTCCTCGCAGACCGACTCCGAGGCCAGCAGCCGACTGATCGAACGCTTTGGCTTTACGCCCGAGCAGACCACGGCCATCCTCGAGATGAAGCTGCGCCGCCTGACCGGCCTGGAGCGCGACAAGATCCAAGAAGAGTTGGACGGCCTGCGCCGCGCCATCGCCTACTACGAGGACCTGCTGGCGCACGAGGAGAAGATTCTGGGCGTCATCAAGGAAGAGATGCGCGAGATCTCCAAGAAGTTTGGCGACAAGCGCCGTACCGAAATCAGCCAGGTTGAGAAGGACCTGGATGTCGAGGACCTCATCGCCGACGAGGATATGGTCGTGACCATCACCCACACCGGCTACGTTAAGCGTATCCCAGTGGCTGCCTACCGTGCCCAGAAGCGCGGTGGCAAGGGCGTGTCGGGCGTCAACCTCAAAGAGGACGACGTTATCGATGAGATGTTCATCGCGTCCACGCACGAGTACGTGCTGTTCTTCTCGAGCAAGGGCAAGGTCTATCGCCTGAAGGTGCACGAGCTGCCGGTGGGTACGCGCCAGGCGCGCGGCACCGCGATCGTCAACCTGCTGCCCTTCGAGGAAGGCGAGAAGATCGCGAGCGTCATCAGCTGCCGCGAGTTCCCGGCCGACGAGTACCTGATGTTTGCCACCAAGAGCGGCATGGTCAAAAAGACCGTGATGAGCGCATATGACCGCAGCCGTCGCGACGGCCTGATCGCTATCAACCTGCGTGACGACGACGCGCTGCTGAACGTGTGCCGCGTGCGCGACGGCGACAAGATTATCCTGGCCACCACCGCGGGCAAGGCGATCATGTTCTCCGAGGAGCAGGTGCGCGCCACCGGCCGCGATACCAGCGGCGTTCGCGGTATCGGTCTGAAGGACGGCGTGAGCGTTCTGGGCATGGAAGTCACTAACGGCAACGGCGATCTATTCGTCATCACCGAGCGCGGCTACGGCAAGCGCACGCCGGTTGCGGACTACCCGGAGCAGAATCGCGGCGGCCAGGGCGTCTACACCATCCAAATGACCGAGCGCAAGGGTAACCTCGCGGCCATGAAGACGGTGGGCCCGCAGCACGAGCTGTTCATCGTGACGGAGGGTGCGACGGTCATTCGCGTCAAGACCGACGAAATCAGCCAGACTGGCCGCGCCACCCAGGGCGTCAAGATGATGACCGTCGACGACAACGACCGCGTATGCGCCGTAGCCCGCATGACGGCAGCCAAAGAGAAGCCCGAAGGCGAAGCAACAGAAGATGGTTCTGCCCCCGAAGAAGCCCCAGTCGATCTAGGCGACGGCAACGACATGCCAGAAGATCTCCTAGACGAGTAAGAGGCTCTAGCTGGTAAAAATTATCAGACCCCATATATCGGCGGTCGGCGCACTGCGCGCCGACCGCTTTTTTGAAAACCTTGGGATCCCATGGTCGCTGGGCTGGCGAGATGGTTTTGGTTTGTCGCGAGTTCCGCACGCAAAGAAGGCCACTTAATGTGGCCTTCGTCTTGCGCAGGACTGTCCGAGCAGCAAACCAAAACCATCTCGCCAGCCCAGCGACCACCCCTCCCAAAGATTTTCAAAAAAGTTGTTGACGCGCGCGTAACGACTCGTCTAATATATCCCTTGCGCGATGGACCTGTAGCTCAGTTGGTTAGAGCGTCCGGCTGATAACCGGGAGGTCACAAGTTCGAATCTTGTCAGGTCCACCACTTTCTTTCGCAATAAACACCCCAGCGAGAGCCGAGTCGCCGCTGGGGTGTTTATTACTGTCTCCGTGGGGGTTTAGCTCAGCTGGGAGAGCGCGGGCTTTGCAAGCCTGAGGTCAGGGGTTCGATCCCCCTAACCTCCACCATGATGGACCTGTAGCTCAGTTGGTTAGAGCGTCCGGCTGATAACCGGGAGGTCACAAGTTCGAATCTTGTCAGGTCCACCATCAAAACTGTGAAGAGCCCTGGGGCATTGCCTTGGGGCTTTTTTCTTGTCTGCGATAAATCTCATTTTGGTTTTGTGTGCTGTGCGAAAGATTGGGTAGTATAGCTATTCAATGCGGTGGAGCTGCCGCGTGTTAACCGCTACGTACCGGAGGTGTTCCATGGTTCGTGTCGACATAGAGACCATCGTCATGGCCGCCGGTCCCGTGCCATCGCTTATCGTGCTTCGCGAGCGCTGCAGCAAATCGGACTCGCCCGCGCCACTGCGTTCCCTTTCCATTCAAACTGGTTCGTTTGAAGCCGCTGCCATCAGCCGCGGCATCGATAGCGGCCGCGCCGAGCGCCCGATTACCCATGACCTGTTGCTCGATACTGTTGGCGCCCTGGGTGCCAAGCTCGAACGCATCGAAATCGTTCGCGCCGAGCCGCCCGTGTTTTACGCGACGGTTGTCGTGTTGGCCGATGGCAACGAGCATAAGATCGATGCGCGTCCCAGTGATGCCATTGCCCTTGCCGTGCGCAGCAATGCCCCCATGTTTGTGGAGGACGACATCATGAATCGCCTAGGCACCGTTTCTGCCCATGCCGAGGAAGTTGACGACGAGCGGGAGTTCGAGAAGTTCGACGAGTTCGTCCATACGCTCTCCCCCGATGACTTCTAAATGTGGGGCGGCCAGGCTGCGGAGCGTTCGCTGATGGCCGGCGGTATGTTGGCTGAGGCGGCGGCCATTGCGCGCGAGGCCCAGATGCGCTCGGAGGCTTCTGAGGCGGCTCGCATTGCCTATGTGACGCAGGCCCGCACGCTTCGCGAACGCCGCGGCTCGTTTATCAAGATGGTTGTCGTCTCCGCCCTTGTCGCGGCAATCTGCTCGCGCCTTCGTGGTACAGTTGGTGCGCTTGGGTTTTCGATCTCTACGGGCCTCGTGATCTGGGGTGTGGTCGATGCGGTAATGCTGACCAGTCAGATCAAGGTGCTCGACAAGCGCGCAGCGGACATGATGCGCGCCCGCGACGCTGCCGCCAGGATCGCCGCCGAGGCACAAGAACTGTAATGACGCCAGACTCGATGGGAAGGTCTAAAGATGGCACAGGATATGCAGGACGCCGGTAACGTCTCCGCCGAGCTCGACGCCATGGTGTGCGACCTGATTGGTGCGTTCTTGGACGACCTTGCCGCCGGCGAGAATCCGGGCGTAGTTGTGGCGATTGAGGACGCTGCTTCCAACCGATATCTGGCGGCGCTCGACGAGGACGGCGAAGAGGCGTGCCTCGAGGCGGCTACCAACTTTATTTCCGAGCACAAGATGGGTCTTAAGGACGAGGGCCTGGGCCGTATCGCCCGCTATGCCATCGGCTACACCGGCTGCGTCGAGATTGACGGCAGCTATCACGATGCTCTGCTCGTGAGCTTCTTCGAAACCACGCTCGAGAGTGGTTTTTCGGCATATGTGCTGTATGAGGGCATGGGCGCCGGCGATGGTTTTATGTGGAGCGACCCTGAACCTGCAGGTGAGGAAACCCCTCTCATCTAAAATCGCTAAAATAAACGAGTTTTCGGTAAAAGGCTCAATATTCCCGCTGAGCGTTGCATCGCTGGGCGGGTCGCATACGCGTGCCGTTTGTATATGGATAGAAGATAGGGGAACTACATGCGCGTAGACAATCTGAGGAACATCGCCATCATCGCCCACGTCGACCACGGCAAGACGACGATGGTCGATAAGCTCCTGCGTGCCACGGACGCCTTCCGTGCCAACCAGCAGGTCGAGGACCGCGTCCTGGATTCCAACGACCAGGAGCGCGAGCGCGGCATTACGATTCTCGCCAAGAACATCTCTATCGAGTACAAGGACGTTAAGATCAACGTCATCGACACCCCGGGCCACGCCGACTTTGGCGGCGAGGTCGAGCGCGTGCTGCGTATGGCCGACGGCGCCCTGCTGCTGGTCGACGCCTTTGAGGGCCCCATGCCCCAGACCCGCTTCGTGCTGCGTCACGCTATCGACACCGGCCTTAAGATTATGATCGTCATCAACAAGATCGATCGTCCGGGTGCTAACCCCGAGAAGGCCTACAACGACTGCCTCGACCTTATGGCCGACCTGGGCGCCACCGACGACCAGCTTGAGTTCGCCATGGAGCACGTGGTCTACGCCAGCGCCATGAATGGCTTTGCCCGCCTCGATCCCAACGACGGCAACATGGACATGTATCCGCTGCTCGATATGATCATCGACGACATGCCCGCGCCCGAGGTTGACGAGAACGCCCCGCTGGCCATGCAGTGCGTGACCATCGACCACTCCAACTTCGTTGGCCGTATCGGCATCGGTCGCGTGTATTCCGGCGCCATGCACCAGGGCGACCAGATCCTGGTTGTCAAGAATGACGGTTCCAGCGCCACCGCTACCGTCAAGCAGCTCTTTACCTTCGACTACCTGGGCCGCACCGAGTGCCAGGAAGTCGGCGCCGGTGACATCGCCGCCGTCGTGGGCATCGATCGCACCGATATCGGCGATGTCTACACCGACCCCGAGAACCCCGTTGAACTCGAGCCTATCGAGATCGACCCGCCGACCCTGTCCATCGTCTTTGAGGCTTCGACCTCTCCGCTCGTCGGTCGCGACGGCGACATCGTGGGCGCCCGTCAGCTCAAGGAGCGCCTGTTCAACGAGGCCGAGAACAACGTGACCATGAAGATCGAGGAGCTCGAGGACAAGAGCGGCGTCGAGGTCTCGGGCCGCGGCATTCTGCACCTGTCCGTTCTGATGGAGTCCATGCGCCGCGAGGGCTTTGAGTTCCAGGTCGGCCGTCCCCGCGTTCTGTTTAAGAAGGATGAGAACGGCAACAAGATGGAGCCTGTCGAGCAGGCCGTCGTCGAGTGCCCGGACGAGTACTCGGGCAAGGTCGTTGAGGTCTTCGGTACCTCCGGCGGCATCATGACGAGCATGGACACCTCGGGCATCGTGACGCACCTTGAGTTCAAGATCCCGACGCGCGGCATCATGGGTCTCAAGAACCGCATCATGAACGTCACCCACGGCGAGGGCGTGTTCTACCACACCTTCCTGGAGTATGGTCCCTATGCCGGCGAGATCGGCAACCGTCAGAACGGCGCCATGATTTCTATGACCACCGAGAAGGCCGTCGCCTACGCTCTGGGCACGTTGCAGGAGCGCGGCCAGCTGTTCGTTGAGCCGGGCACCGAGTGCTATGAGGGCATGATCGTGGGCGAGCGCAGCAAGGCTGGCGACATGGTCGTCAACATCGCCCGTACCAAGAACCTGGGCAACCAGCGTTCCTCGACCTCCGATATCTCCGTCCAGCTGGTGCCGCCTCGCACCTTCTCGCTGGAGGAGGCGCTGGAGTATATCGCCGACGACGAGCTGGTCGAGATCACTCCCAAGAACATCCGCCTGCGCAAGCGTCTGCTCAACGCCACCGACCGCAAGAAGGCTGCCGTCCGCGCCGGCCAGGTCAACAAATAAGCGCTGGGGCTTATAACCGCCAATAAGAAAGGGCGTCGACCGCAATGGTCGGCGCCCTTTTTGGTGCACAGGGATTGAGTTGGTCTGCACCCCCCCCGCAAAGGTGCCTGTCCCCTTTGCGGGGGGGGTCGACGGCTAGGCGGAAGGAAGGCCCGGGGTGTTGGCGGCCTGCTGCGGCTTGAGGTGGGCGTTGCGCCAGATGATTTGGATGATGTAGCCGAGTGTAAAGACGAAGGTCACGCCGCTGATGAAATCACCTACGAGGGGGATTGCCGTAAGCGCGCCCGCGGCGATGCCACCTACGGCCGCCATGGCGTAACGGTTCTGGCTGTTTCCGACCATGCGCGCGATCGCGCACCCCGCAAAGGCGCTCGACACCAGTGCGATGCCAATAACACCGCACAAGAGGGCTCCGGCAAGCGACAGACCGGCGATAGAGATAATCAGCAGTAGGACGGCGGGGACGATAGCAATCGTGCTCAGAAGACCGCTCACCCACAGGGGCATGGGGCGCTGGTGGAGCATGCCGGCGGCGCTGGCAGTCGCGCGCGGAAAGACGAGCTCGAGCAGCAGAGCGACAAAGCAGGTCGAGAGTGCCGCGGCGACGGTACCGCCGATGACATCGTTAACGGTGGAAGTATCCTCGTTCTCGGTGCGGTCGATCTTGAGCGCGCCGACCTCGGCTCCCGCGGCACGCTCGGGGTCCTCGGAGACGTGCGCGTTCACGGTGCCGGTGATGTGGGCGTTCTTGCCCAGGATGAGCTTGTCGGCCCAAACCTCGACATCGCCCTCGACGGTGCCATCGATGGTCACCGTGTTGCCCGCAAGCGCTGCCGACTTGGTAAAGCCGCGCAGGGCAACCGTCTCGCCTATCGCGTAAAAACAGTTGGCGGTGCTGTCGGCGTTGAGAACAACGTGCTGGCCAGCGACGGTCACGCTGCCATCAACCGTGGTCTGGGCGATATCAATCGTGCGCGCCGCAAGACGAACGGCGCCGCCCACCGTGCAGTCGCGAATTGAGAGGGTATCGCCCGCAGCGATGATATCGTGGTCGATGGAAGCATCGTCCAAGTTGAGGGCCTGACCGGCCCAGTACAGGTCACCCTCGACGCCGGACGGATTGGCGTCATTGTCGGTCGCAAGTACGTTGCCTGCGGTGTCCGTGCCGGCGAACGACGCCGTGGGAAGCGCAGTGATCGCCAGTGCGATGAGCGCGAATGCCATAAGCAGGCAGCGACGCATTTTGTGTGACGTCGTCGCCGCGGTTTGATTGAAAGTCATGGTTGATCCTTTTGTTAGGTGTTCGGCATATACCTAACAGGGTACCCAACGCGTGGGCACTCTAAAAGAACCTCTCGGTTGCATTTCGAAGGGTCGTGCCGTGCTGTCTACTTTTTACGGTGCAAGAAGCGTGCGATGTCTTCTTCGGTGGGGCTTTTGATGTCAAAGCGCAGCGAGAGCCAGCGCAGACCCATGGTGACGACAACGCATACGACCAGCGCGGCGACATTGCTCATGATGCCGCTCATAACGAGACACACGTAGCTTGTCGATCCGGCGATGGCGGCGATGGCATAAAAGTTAGTACGTTGGAAAATGCCCGGAACCACGCCCATAAAGCCGTCGCGCAACATGCCGCCGCCCACCGCGGTGAAAAAGCCCATCATGATGCACACCGCCGGCGCAAAGCCGTAGACCAGCGCCTTGTCTGCTCCAGTGGCGGCGTAGATGCCGACCGAGATGATATCGAGCAGGGGAATGAGTTTTTCGGGTTTGTCGACGATTGCCGGGAAAATATAGATGATGGCCGCCGTGGCAATGGAAAGCGGGAGTGCCATCGGCTGGTTGAGGATGTAGACGTTGCCCACCTGCAGCGTCATGTCGCGCAAGAGACCTCCGCCCAGACCGCAGACCACCGCGAGCGCGACCGCGCCCACCAGGTCGAGTTTGTGCTCGCGTGCGACCAACACGCCCGAGATCGATGCCGCGACGACGGCGAACATCTCGAGCCAAAACGGGATGGCAACCATGGCATCCGAGGCGTGTGCGGTAACGATCATAGCGGCGGCAACGGGCAAGATGGGGTCCTTTGAGTTACGGGTTTAGACAATGCCCGTACATAGTACATGTTCGGCGCCGATTGCGACCCTATTGCTCGGCAAACGGTCGGGACTGGGTACGGTCATAGGTTCCATGTTAGGGGATCCGGGTTGATGCTGAACGCGATGGGGGCGTGGTCGAATAGGAGGGATGTCCAAATTTTGAGCTCCGCTCAAAATTTATCCGGTCGGCTTGCGCCGACCGCGCTGCGCTAAAAACGCGCCACGGGCGCGTTTTCTTTACGCTCCGCGCCCTGGCGGGTTCGAATCCCTCCTCCTCCGCCGTATTTGCTTGTTAGGGACTCAAAACAAAAAAGCTCCCATTCTCGGGAGCTTTCTCAACCAAAATGGCGGAGGAGGAGGGATTCGAACCCTCGTGACCTTATACAGGCCAAACGGTTTTCGAGACCGCCGCATTCAACCACTCTGCCACCCCTCCGCGTGGGGTAAAAACAAAGCAGGCTCGAAGGCCTGCTTTGGAATTAACTGGCGGAGAGTCAGGGATTTGAACCCTGGAGACGCTTTTGACGCCTACACGATTTCCAATCGTGCTCCTTCGGCCACTCGGACAACTCTCCGTTAAATGCGAAAGTCAGTATACACGAGGAATCGCAAAGTGCAAACAGAAAAGTTGGCATTTTTTAAAACGCTTGGCCGCGCTTGGCGTTGCAGTGGGGTTTGAGGTGCCAAAAAACGGCTTCCGACCAGCGTGGTTGATCAACTCAATTGTTCAAAAGGGGTATTCATAAGCGACTTGGCAATGAATTTAAAAATCTTTGGGTGGTGCTGTGGACCACTGGTATGCATTTTGCGACCACAGCCTTGTGCCCGTTGACCTGCGGCTTGGCTCAGCTTGTCCCCACGGCACCGTATCTTGTCCACAGATCCGTCAAGCTTTTGGTCAGCATTTGGTTGGAATGCGCATGAAACGTCGTGCGAGTATGGGCATATGTGGAGGTCATGAGGTTGTAGCTGCATATTCTTGCAGCCTAGGAGGTTGAAAGATATTATTACCAAGTCTTTTCCTGCTTCAGGCGCACCTTCACGACCTGAAGCCACATTTGCCCAGAGGAGGTGACAATATGAAGGCTTATGAACTGCTGTTCTTTGTTGACCCGTCGCTCGACCCCGAGACTCGTCTCGCTGTTATGAAGCGTATCGATACCACGATCGCTGAGGGCGCTGGCAAGGTCGACTCCGTTGACGAGTGGGGCAAGCGCAAGCTCGCCTACGAGATCAACGACCTCACCGATGGTGACTACACCCTCATCAACTTCCACGCAGATCCTACCCAGATCGCCGAGCTTGATCGCGTCCTGCGCATCACCGACGCTGTGGTCCGCCACATGATCGTCCGTCGCGACGACCAGGAGTAAGACTGTCGTTTTGGACTGGGCTTGTGCCCCAAGAGGAAGTAGTGAGTTATGAGCATCAATCGAGTGAACATCACCGGTAACCTCACGCGTGATCCCGAGCTGCGTGCCACCGCCGGCGGAACCCAGGTTCTGTCCTTTGGCGTCGCCGTGAACGATCGTCGCCGCAACGCGCAGACTGGCGAGTGGGAGGACTATCCCAACTTTGTCGACTGCACCATGTTCGGCACCCGCGCCGAGGCCGTGAGCCGTTTCCTGGCAAAGGGAAACAAGGTCGCGATCGAGGGCAAGCTGCGCTACAGCTCTTGGGAGCGCGACGGCCAGCGCCGGAGCAAGCTTGAGGTCATCGTCGATGAGATCGAGTTTATGAGCTCCCGTGGTGGCCAGGGTGGCTACGATCAGGGCGGTTACGCCCCCGCAGCTCCCGCGCCCGCAGCACGTCCTGCCGCACCGGTGGCTACGCCGCCCGCGGTCGACGTCTACGATGAGGACATCCCGTTCTAAGGGTTGTTCACCTATTTTTGAGTGAGAGGCGGCCTCGGTTCGCCGAAGTTGCCAAATGAAAGGTATTTTGACATGGCTAATGATTTTTCTGCACGTCAGCCGCGTCGTAAGTACTGCCAGTTCTGCAAGGAGAACACTGAGTTCATCGACTATAAGGACACTCAGCTTCTCCGTAAGTACATGACCGACCGTGGCAAGATCAAGCCCCGTCGCGTCACTGGCGCTTGCACGCAGCATCAGCATGACATCGCCAACGCCATCAAGCGCGCCCGCGAGATGGCTCTCCTGCCGTACACCGTCCCCGTGGTTTCCTCTCGTGGCAACCGCGACCGCGGCTAAGAAGGGAGACGCATCATGAAGGTTATTCTTCTCGATGAGATCAAGGGCAAGGGCGGCGAGGGTGACGTCGTAGAGGTCGCTCAGGGTTACGCTGAGAACTTCCTGTTCCCCAAGAAGCTCGCTGTTGCCGCCACCAAGGGCAACCTCAAGCAGCTTGACGAGCGTCGCAACAACATCGCCAAGCGCGAGGCCGTCCGTCTGGCTACCGCCAACGAGACCAAGGCTGCCTTCGAGGGCAAGACGGTCACCGTTGACGTCAAGGTCGGCGACGAGGGCATCCTCTTTGGCTCCGTTACCGCCGCTATGATCGCTGACGCCATCAAGGCTCAGCTCGGTATGGACATCGACCGCAAGCGCGTCGAGCTCGGTAAGCCCATCAAGGTTGCCGGTGCCCACACCGTTGCCATCTCGCTGTACCGCGAGATCAAGGCCGAGGTTGTCGTTCTCGTCGGCGTTACCGCCGAGGAGGTCGCTGCCGAGGCTGAGGTCGAGGAGGCCGCTGAGGTCGCCGAGGCCGAGACCGCCGAGGTCGAGACTGAGGCTGCTGCCGAGTAGCATTTGCTGCAACGCAACAATCTTGTTCTAAGAAGGGCGCTCTGGGAAACCAGGGCGCCCTTTTGTTTTTTGCGCTGAGTGAGTGTCATGGTGAACGTTGCGTCGAAGTCCTATATACAGGACCGTTCATCCGTTTGGTTCGGTGATGATTGGCGGCGCGCGGCGCGTTTTGGGACCGTGGCTGATACTATGGATGCTCGCAAGCGATATGAATGAGGATGCTCATGGCATATGACGATAGGGAGACCGGGCTGACGGTCGAGGACCGCGGCTCAAAGTTGGGTCTTCCCCAAAACCAAGATGCAGAGGCCAATGTACTGGCCGCTATGCTGCTATCGCCCGAGGTGGTCGAAGAGGCCCAGGTCGAGCTGCGGCCCGATGACTTCTACCGGCCCATTCATAAGACTATCTATACCGCGATGGTCGATATGTACAACAGCCGCATTCCCATCGACTCCATCTCGCTGATCGATTACCTGCGAAGCATCAACAAGCTCGATGCCGTGGGCGGCGAGGCGTACATTTTGGAGTTGATGGGTCAGACCCTGTCGCTCGTCAACTGGCAGCACCATGCCGCCATCGTTCGCCGCGACTCGATGCTGCGCGAGCTGATCGGCGCCACCAACGAGATCAACGCGCTGGCATATAACGCCCCCACCGACACCAAAGAGGTTGTCGAGCTGGCCGAGAGCAAGCTGCTCAAGGTTACGGCGCGCGAGGTCAAGTCGAGCTACAAGACGTTGACCGAGTTTATGGTCGAGGCCTATAACGAGGCCGAGGAAGTGTGCCAGGCCGGTGGCCAGGCTGCGGGCGTGCCCACGGGCTTTCCGTCACTCGACCGCATGCTCATGGGTTTTCGCGAGGGCCAGCTCATCATCATCGGCGCCCGTCCTGCTGTAGGTAAGACGTCGTTCGCTCTGAACCTGGCGCTCAACGCTGCCGCTGCTGGTTATACCGTCGGCTTCTTCTCGCTGGAGATGTCGGGTAAGGAAATTGCCCAGCGTCTGATTTGCGCCTATGCCATGATCTCGATCAGTGACTTCCGCATGGGTCGCATTAGCCCCGAGCAGTGGGCCAATATCAACGAGGCCACGCAGACCTTGTCCAAGCTCGATATTCTGATTGACGATACGCCCGGCACCACAGTGACCGAGATTCGCGCCAAGAGCCGCCGCATGCTCCATAACAAGGAGAAGGCAATCATCATCCTGGACTACCTGCAGCTGGTGAGTCCTCCGCCGGGACGCCGCTCCGAGAGCCGTACCGTCGAGGTTTCGGAGATGTCGCGTGGTCTGAAGATCATGGCCAAGGAGCTCAAGATTCCGCTCATCGCGCTGTCGCAGCTCTCGCGTCAGGTCGAATCCCGTACCGGCAAGCGTCCGCAGCTTTCCGACCTTCGTGAATCGGGCTCTATCGAGCAGGACGCCGATATCGTCATGTTCTTGGACCGCTCCGCCGACGAGGCCGAAGCCTCGCGCGACGATCGACCCGACGAGGGCGTTACGCGTATCGTCGTGGCCAAGAACCGTTCGGGCCCGATCGGCGACGTCGACCTGATGTTCCTGCCGGCATCCACCAAGTTCTATGAGCTTGATGGGGCACATGCCGAGGAGTAGGACAGGCGCCCGTTGCACGGGTATACTGGGAATGTTTTGTGCTTCTGCGTGCCGGCGTGGCGCGTAGACAGGCCATGAATGTAAGGAGTAAACATGCCGTCAACCGTTTTGGTCGGTGCCCAGTGGGGCGATGAGGGCAAGGGTAAGATTTGCGACCTGGTCGCCGGCGACTTCGATGCCGTCGTGCGCTACTCGGGAGGCAACAACGCCGGCCACACCATCGTCGTCAACGGCAAGAAGTACGGCCTGCACCAGGTGCCCTCCGGCATCATGTATTCCGACCACGTGTCGGTGATCGGTAACGGCTGCGTCGTCAACCCCAAGGTTGTCCTTGAGGAGATCGACATGTTCGAGGCCGACGGCATCACCACCAAGAACCTCAAGATTAGCGGCAACGCGCATGTCATCATGCCGTACCACATCGATCTGGATGGCGCCTTTGAGCAGAAGCTCGGCAAGAAGAACATCGGTACCACCAAGCGCGGCATTGGTCCGTGCTATCAGGACAAGATGGCCCGCATTGGCCTGCGCATGCAGGACATGCTGGACGAGGCGCTGTTCCGCGACAAGCTGGAGACCGCTCTCGCCCGCGTGAACCCCGAGCTCGAGCTCATCTACAACCTGCCCACCTACACCGTGGACCAGATTTGCGACGAGTACCTGCCGATGGCCGAGCGCCTGCGCCCCTACATCACCGAGACGAGCCTGCTGCTCAACAATATGATCGATGAGGGCAAGGACCTGCTGTTTGAGGGCGCCCAGGCGACGCTGCTCGACATCGACCACGGCACCTATCCGTACGTGACGTCTTCCAACTGCACCGCCGGCGGCGCCATCACCGGCTCCGGCGTCGGTATGAAGAACGTCAACCGCGTGCTGGGCGTCATGAAGGCCTATATCACCCGCGTCGGTTCGGGCCCCATGCCCACCGAGCTTTCCTATGAGTCCGAGGCCGGTCACACGCTGACCGAGGAGGGCTACGAGTACGGCGTGACCACCGGTCGCCGTCGTCGCTGCGGCTGGTTCGACGGCCCCATCGCCAACTACGCCTCGCGCGTCAACGGCCTCACCGATATCGCCATGACCAAGCTCGACGTGCTTTCGGCTTTCGACACCATTAAGGTGTGCGTGGCCTACGACGTCGATGGCGAGCGCTACACCAGCGTGCCCGAGCATCAGGTGCGCTTTGAGCATGCCAAGCCCATCTACGAGGAGCTCCCCGGCTGGAAGTGCGATATCACCGGTTGCCGCAGCTTTGACGAGCTGCCGCAAGAGGCTCAGGACTATGTGGCGTTTATCGAGGATCTGGCACACACCCGCGTGACGTTCATTGGCGTTGGCGCTGGTCGCGAGCAGATCATCAACCGATTCTGGAAGTAATCGGGACTATTTGGTTATTGCGATATACCCCTTTGCAGCCCGGACGGGCGGCCGAGGGGTATATTTGCTTGCAAAGGGCTCGCGCGGAGCGGGCCGTTCATCCATAGAGGAGGCACCCTTGAAGGCGGACACTCAAACCATCGACATCCTGTTGTTGGGCAGCGGCGGCCGCGAGCATGCTTTGGCAGCTAAGCTCGCAGCATCACCGCGCGCCGGCAGGCTCTACATCGCGCCGGGTAACGGCGGCACCGCGAACTGCGGCGAGAACGTTGTTCTCGACGACTGCGATCCTGCGGCCGTGGCGGCGTTTGCTCAGAGCCACGGATGCGGACTCGTGGTAATTGGCCCCGAGGCTCCGCTCGTGGCGGGCGTGGCCGACGCCGTGCGCGCGGCGGGTATTCCCTGCTTTGGCCCGGGTGCCGAGGGTGCCCAGATGGAGGGCTCCAAGCTGTTCTCCAAGCAGCTCATGGAGCGTGCGGGCATTCCGACGGCAGCCTACGGCTCGTTTACCGACGAGGCTTCGGCTCTCGCCTACGTGCGCGAGCAAGGCGCCCCGCTGGTCGTGAAGGCCGACGGCCTTGCCGCGGGCAAGGGCGTTATCGTGGCGACCGAACTTGAGCAGGCCGAGGAAGCCGTGCGCGAGTGCTTTGGCGGCACCTTTGGCGATGCCGGCAACACCGTGGTTATCGAGGAGATGCTGACCGGCCCCGAGTGCTCGCTGCTGGCCTTTACCGACGGCAAGACCGTGCGCCCCATGGCCACCTCGCAGGACCACAAGCGCGCGCTCGAGGGCGACAAGGGTCCCAACACCGGCGGCATGGGCGTCTACAGCCCGGTGCCCATCGTGACTGACGAGGAGCACGCCACCATGGTGGCGGTCATGGAGCAGACCGTGGCCGAGCTCGCTGCCGAGGGCATCGACTACCGCGGCTGCCTGTACGGCGGCTTTATGCTCACACCCGCCGGCCCCAAGGTGCTGGAGTTCAACGCCCGCTTTGGCGACCCCGAGACGCAGGTCGTGCTTCCGCGCCTTAAGAACGACCTGGTCGAGGTCATGCTGGCTTGTGCCAACTGCGAGCTCGATCAGATTGAACTCGACTGGCGCGACGAGTGGGCCGTGGCCGTTGTCCTGACGAGTGCGGGTTATCCCGGCAGCTACGAGAAAGGCAAGGTCATTACCGGTATCGCCGATGCCGAGGCCATGGAGAACGTGACCGTGTACCACGCGGGCACTGCCGTGGTGGATGGCCAGCTCGTGACCAATGGTGGCCGCGTGCTTTCCGTGACCGCGCTGGGCGATACGTTTGAGAACGCCCGCAACCTTGCCTACGAGGCCTGCGAGAAGATTGATTTTGAGGGCAAGACCCTGCGTCACGACATCGGCCTGCGCGCGCTGCGCGGCCGCGACGCCTGGGATGCCTAAAATCCGAGAGGAATGAGACGGATGGACGAGAAGAACGAAGAGCTCGTGGACGCGCAGATCGTCGAAGAGGACAGCCGCGTGTATGGGCACGCCGAGGGCGAGCCTGGTGGCGAGGTCGCTGACGAGCCGGCGCTGGTGCTGGGCGATGACGACCCGCACGATGCCGAGCTGCACGAGAAGATTCTTTCGGAGGAGTGCGCCTGGAAGGGCAAGATCCTCGACGTCCACCGTCTTGAGGTTGAGCTGCCCAACGGTCGCCGCAGCGCCCGCGATATCGTTCGCCATCCGGGTGCGGCGGCTGTTGTGGCACTGACCGAGAGCGGCAAGATCGTACTGGTGCGTCAGTACCGCACCGCCATCGACCGCGTGACGGTCGAGATTCCCGCCGGCAAGCTCGATCCAGGCGAGGACCCGCTCGATTGCGCCAAGCGCGAGCTGCATGAGGAGACGGGCTTTAGGGCTGGTCGCATTCGCTTTTTGACGTCGATTGTCACGTCCTGTGGTTTTTGCGATGAGATTATCCACATCTACTTGGCTACCAAGCTCGAGTTTGATGCGCCCAACCCCGATGATGACGAGTTTGTCAACGTGGACCTGGTGCCGCTGCATGAGCTGATCGACGCCGTACTCGACGGCAAGATCGAAGACGCCAAGACCGTCGTGGGCGCCTTGGCCTGCGACAGCATCGCACACCGCCTTGGGGGCACGGAGCTTTAACGAGTGGGGATAGCCCTGGGACAAGTACTACTGATTGCTTTGTCCCAGGGCCTTACGTTGCTGATATTTCTTTGAGGATCACATGCTGAAGAGGTTTCTTTCGTATTACGAGCCCCAGATGGGGCTTTTTGTTGCTGATACTGTTTGTGCTCTGGTGCTTGCCGCCATTGACCTTGCTTTTCCTATTATTCTGCGTAATTTGACCGGTGGGCTATTTACTCAGGGTCAGGCTGCCATTATACAGGCGCTCGGCATGATCGCGGTGGGCTTGGTGCTGATGTATGCCGTCCGCTGCGCCTGCCGCTACTTTGTGAGCTATTGGGGCCACGTGATGGGCGCGCGCATGGAGTCCAAAATGCGCGAGGACCTGTTCGACCAGTATGAGCGCTTTAGCTTTGCGTACTTCGACCGCAACAGCTCGGGTGACATGATGAGCCGCGTGGTCAACGACCTGTTCGATATCTGCGAGGCGGCGCATCACGTACCCGAGTGGATCATCATCTGCGGTATCGAGATTATCGGCTCGTTTGTGATCCTCTTTACCATCGCTCCGGTGCTGGCGCTTGCCATGGCCGTGGTGACGGCGGCGTTTGCGGTCGTCATGTTTTGGCAGAACATGCGCATGCGCGAGGTCTTTAGCGACAACCGCAAGAAGATCAGCGGCATTAATGCACAGCTGCAGGATTCTCTGGCGGGCATGCGCGTGGTCAAGAGCTTTGCCAACGAGGAGACCGAGCGTGCCAAGTTCCGTGCCTCTAACGACCGCTACCTTTTGTCCAAGGAGAACATGTATCACGCCATGGGCGTCTATACCGCGACGTATGGCCTGCTCTCGGGTGTGCTCTATGTGATCGTGGTGCTGCTGGGCGGCTGGCTGGTCGCCAAGGGACAGCTGCAGGCGGTCGATATGGCGACCTTTGCACTCTATATTTCGCTGTTCTGCACGCCGCTTGAGACGCTCGTCAATTCGGCCGAAACGTATCAGAAGGCTATCGCCGGCTTTAAACGTATGGACGAGGTGCTCTCGACCGCGCCGGATATCCAGGACAAGCCGGGCGCTACGGATCTGCAGGTGACTGCTGGCGCCGTGGAGTATCACGACGTGTGCTTTAACTACGAGGATGTCGAGCTGGGCGAGGGCTATGCCGACGAGCGTCCCGTTATCGACCATATGGACCTGTCCATCAAGCCCGGGCAGACCATCGCTTTGGTTGGCCCTTCGGGCGGCGGCAAGTCCACGACCTGTTCGCTGCTGCCGCGCTTTTATGACGTGGCTACCGGATCCATTAGCATCGACGGTCAGGACGTGCGCGATGTGACGCAGCAGAGCCTGCGCCGCGCCATCGGCCTGGTGCAGCAGGATGTCTATCTGTTTGACGGCACGATTGGCGAGAACATCGCCTACGGCAAGCCGGGCGCTACGGCAGAAGAGATCGCCGAGGCCGCCCGTCGCGCCAACATCGATGCCTTTATCGAGTCGCTTCCGCAGGGCTACGACACCGTGGTGGGCGAGCGCGGCAGCCGTCTTTCGGGCGGACAGAAGCAGCGCGTTGCCATCGCGCGCGTGTTTCTCAAGAACCCCAAGATCCTGATTTTGGACGAGGCGACGAGTGCTTTGGATAACGAGAGCGAGGAGGCGGTGCAGGAGTCACTCGAAGAGCTGGCACGCGGCCGCACCACGATTATCATCGCCCACCGTCTTTCGACCATTAAGCATGCCGATGAGATTGCGACCGTTGAGCATGGTCGCGTTGTGGAGCGTGGCACGCACGAGGAGCTTCTCGCCCGTGGCGGCACCTATGCCCGTTACTATCGAATGCAGTTCGAAGGTGCGCGTGCGCACGAGCTCGACTGATTGATATGACAGGAAGTTTATGGCTGACAAGAACCCTTTGACTCCGGAAGAAGTGACGGAGTTATTCTCCGAAATCGATGCATCCGGCGTCTTGGATCCCACGCTCGCCAAAAAGCGTACCGAGCGCATGCGTGAGAAGGAGGCTGCGGCCAAGCGCGGTGACAAAGCGGCGCTAGCGCAGCTGCGCAGCGAGGACCGCGCGAGCCAGGCAAAACATATCGACCCGCTGTCCGAGGACGATCCTTCGGGCTCGCAGGTGAGCCATACCATTACGAAGACCGCGATGGCCGTGGTCATCGGTATTTTGGTGCTGATCGTGGGCATGCAGATTGGCTACGGCGTGATGCGTCGTCTGAACACCGCCAACCTGTCCGAGAGCGTTTCGGTCGATACCGTTTCGACGGCGCTGAAGGGCGGCCTTGAGTGGGGCAACGGCTTTACGCAGTTCCCGCTCGACTTCACCGTCGATGAAGCCGATGAACGCACGGGCACGGTCGAGGTGACGGTGTTGGACACATCGTCTGCCAACGAGCTCGAGCTGCTGTCCAACGGGCAGATCCAGGCCGCGGCGCTTGCGACCAACGCGCTGCTCAACGACAAGATCGACCGCGTGGTGTATAACGTTCACGCCTATATCGACGAGGATAGCAATATTCAGCACGATTCCTTCTTTGGCATGTTCCCCGCGCGGGGCCACCAGAGCGCCATTTTGACGTTCGTGTGGACCAAGAGCTCATCCTACGCCACGAGTATCGACTGGAAGATGCGCGTCGTGAGTATGGATGACACCATCGCCGAGCGCATTCAGAAGCAGGTGAACTCGGTGTCGTCGTTGATTGAGGACCCGGTGGTGAGCCAGACCAAGATTGACGAGGAAAAGGCCGAGCGTGACCTGGAACATCGTCTGCATGGCCGCGAGATTTTCCGCGGCGGCAAGCCCGATCGCACACCGTCCGAACTGCTGGAGCAGGACAAGAAAAAATAAGACGCCATCATCCCGCGTGAGCCACAAACCCCGCGGGATGATTTTTTTGGGACGGGGATTAAAAAACATTATGCATAGAAAGTCATAATTATCATTTCGTAAACATTTCGATGAAATTAACGCCATGAGGCATGCTTGCGGTTACAATACCGCGAGGCCTAACTACACACCTTTAAGCCGGTCCTGTGAGACCGGGAAGGAGAATTATGGCGAACAACCATACCGCGGGCGCTGCCGCCCGCACCTTCGCGCCCAGCGAGCTTTGCCAGCGTATGCTGGCCAAAACCAGCAAGGGCACCTGCGGTCCCTGCATCCTGTATCTTGAGGATGGGACCATTTTTTATGGACGTGCATGCGGCGCCGAGGGCACCGCGACCGGCGAAGTCTGCTTCAACACCTCGCTCGAGGGCTACTTTGAGGTCATGACCGACCCAAGTTATGCCGGCCAAATCGTAACCATGACCTATCCGCAGATCGGCAACTACGGTATCGACGAGACCGACGTCCAGTCGGCCTTCCCCGGCGACGCCGTGCGCCCTGCGAGCGCTCCGGCCATGCGCGGCATGATCGTTCGCGACATGTGCGCCACGCCTTCTAACTGGCGCTCGGCCGTTAGCGTGCCGGAGTACCTGCGCGCTCACGGCATCGTCGCTATCGAGGGTGTCGACACCCGCGCTCTGGTGCGCCATCTGCGCGACAATGGTTCCAAGATGGGCATTATCTCGACCGAGATCTTCGACGTCGACGAGCTTGCCGAGCGTCTGGCCGCAGCGCCCACGCTGGTAGGCGAGAACCTGGTCAAGACCGTAAGTTGCCCCGCGCCTCATGAGTTTGTGGCTGCCGACCTGCCTGCCACGCATGACTTTGCGCTTTCGGCTGCCGCTCCTGCCCGTCACAAAGCGGTCGCCTACGACTGCGGTGTGAAGCGCGGCATTCTGGAGGGGCTGGTCCGCGCCGGCTGCGACCTTACCGTCGTGCCGTGGGACACGCCCGCGAGTGAGGTGCTCGACATGAATCCCGACGGCGTCTTTTTGTCCAATGGCCCCGGCGACCCCGACGCCGTGGTGGAGACCTACGAGCAGGTGCAGCAGCTGATCGGCAAGGTGCCGGTCTTTGGTATTTGTCTTGGTCACCAGATGATCAGCCTGGCCTGCGGCGCCCAGATGGAAAAGCTTAAGTTCGGTCACCGCGGTGGCAACCAGCCGGTTATGAACCTGGTAAGCCGCCGTGTGGAGATCACCGCGCAAAACCATGGCTTTGGCCTGCTGTTCCCCAGCTTGGGCAAGCTTGTCCCCGAGCTTTCCGGCGGCGAGACCGAGCATGCGGCCGATGGAGATCTGCGCGTCTGGGTGCGCCGCGGAATCGCGCCGGTCGTGATGAACGAGCGCTTTGGCCGCATTCGCCTAACACATGTGAACCTCAACGACGGCACCGCCGAGGGCATCCAGCTGCTCGACGCCCCGTGCTTCTCGGTCCAGTATCACCCCGAGGCCTCGCCTGGCCCCACCGATGCCCACTATCTCTTTACCGCCTTTACGCGACTCATGGACGGCGAGGAGAACTACCTGGACATCGACACCGCGAAGGACCGCCTGGCTGGCTGGAACTTTGCTGAGTCCGAGACCGCTGAGACCGAGGAGAACTAATATGCCTAAACGTACTGACATCAAGCGCATCCTCGTCATTGGCTCGGGCCCCATTGTCATTGGCCAGGCCTGTGAGTTCGACTACTCCGGTGCCCAGGCCTGCAAGGTGCTCAAGGAGGATGGCTTTGAGGTCATCCTGGTCAACTCCAACCCGGCGACCATCATGACCGACCCAGGTCTTGCCGACCGCACCTATGTCGAGCCCATCACCGCCGAATTTATCGAGCGCGTAATCAAGAAAGAGCGCCCGGACGCGCTGCTGCCCACGCTGGGCGGCCAGACCGGTCTGAACGCCGCTGTCGAGCTGGCGAAAGACGGTACGCTCGACAAATACGGCGTCGAGATGATCGGCTGCGACCTGGCCGCTATCGAGCGCGGCGAGGACCGCAAGCTCTTTAACGAGGCCATGGCCGAGATTGGCCTGGAGGTCGCGCGCTCGGGCTATGCCTACAGCGTGGCCGACGCCGAGGCTATCGCCGAGCGCGTGGGCTATCCCTGCGTACTGCGCCCGAGCTTTACCCTCGGCGGCGCCGGTGGCGGCATCGCTCACACCCACGAGGAGCTCGTCTCCATCGTGAGCCAGGGCCTGGAGCTCTCGCCTGCCCACGAGGTGCTGGTCGAGGAGTCCATCGAGGGCTGGAAAGAGTATGAGATGGAGGTCATGCGTGATCACGCCGGCAACGGCATCATCGTGTGCTCCATCGAGAATCTCGACCCCATGGGCGTGCATACCGGCGACTCCATCACCGTGGCGCCGGCGCAGACCCTCTCCGACCTTGAGTATCAGCGTATGCGTGTCGCCTCGCTCGCCATCTTGGAGAAGATCGGCGTCGAGACCGGTGGCTCCAACGTGCAGTTTGCCGTGAACCCCAACACCGGTCGCTTGATCGTCATCGAGATGAACCCGCGCGTGAGCCGTTCGTCCGCGCTGGCCTCCAAGGCCACGGGTTTCCCCATCGCTAAGGCCGCCGCGCGCCTGGCTGTGGGCTATACGCTCGACGAGATCGTCAACGACATCACCAAGGCCACGCCCGCCTGCTTTGAGCCCACGATTGACTACTGCGTGGTCAAGGTGCCGCGCTTTGCCTTCGAGAAGTTCAAGGGTACCGACCCCACGCTCACCACGCGCATGAAGGCCGTGGGCGAGATCATGGCGATTGGCCGCACCTTTGAGGAGGCCTTTGGCAAGGCCATGCGCTCGCTGGAGGACGGTCACCAGGGTATCTGCGCCGGTGGCAAGGAGGGTGCCGATAAGCTGAGCGACGATGATCTCGCTCAAGCCGTGGCCACGCCGACCGAGCACCGCATCTTCTTTGTGGTCGAGGCCCTACGCCGTGGCTGGGACATCGCTCGCATCCATGCTACCTGTGGCATCGACCCGTGGTACCTCAACCGCATCAATGACATGGTGCAGGTCCAGGAGAGCATCCGCGGCCTGCGTGTGGAGGATATCGACGCCGACGCGATGCGCTTGCTCAAGCAGTACGGCACGAGCGACGCCGAGATCGCCGCGCTGACCGGCTCGGACGAGCGCTTTGTGCGCGCCTATCGCAAGGGTCTGGGCGTGGTTCCCAGCATGAAGACGGTCGATACCTGCGCTGCGGAGTTCTCGAGCGCCACGGAGTATCACTACAAGACCTACGAGAACATCTACCGCACGAGCCCGGATGCCAAGAAGTGCGTGGCTCCCGACGAGACCACGCCGGCGGACAAGCCCAAGGCGATGATTCTGGGCGCCGGCCCCAACCGCATTGGCCAGGGTATCGAGTTCGATTACTGCTGCGTGCACGCGAGCTACGCGCTGGCGGCCCGCGGCTTCGAGACCATCATGGTCAACTGCAACCCCGAGACCGTCTCGACCGACTACGATACCTCCGACCGCCTGTACTTTGAGCCGCTCACCTACGAGGACGTTATGGACGTCATCGATGTTGAGCGTCCCGACGGCGTCGTGGTGACGCTCGGCGGCCAGACCCCGCTTAAGCTGGCGCGCATGCTCGAGGAGAGCGGCGTGAACATTATGGGCACCAAGCCCGACGCCATCGACTTTGCCGAGGACCGCGAGCGCTTCGCCGCCCTGCTCGACAAGCTGGATATCATGTATCCGCCGGCGGGCCAAGCCACCTCGTTTGAGGAGGCCGAGGCCGTGGCCGCGCACATCGGCTACCCGCTGCTGGTGCGTCCGAGCTACGTGCTGGGCGGCCGCGGCATGATGATCGCCTACGATGCCGAGCATCTGCGCGATTACATGGCCGAGGCTGCGCGCATTAGCCCCGACTACCCGGTGTACCTGGACCGCTTCCTGGAGGGTGCGATCGAGTCCGACGTCGACGCCCTGTGCGACGGCGAGGAGGTCTACATCGGCGGCATTCTGGAGCATATCGAGGAGGCCGGTATTCACTCCGGCGACTCTGCGACCTGCATCCCGCCGTTCAGCTTTAGCGAGAGCCTGCAGGCAAAGCTCCGCGAGACCACGCGCCGCATCGCGATGGCGCTGGGCGTACGCGGCCTGGTCAACGTGCAGTATGCCATCAAGGGCGAGACCGTCTACGTGATCGAGGCCAACCCTCGCGCAAGCCGTACCGTGCCGTTTATCTCCAAGGCTACCGGTGTGCCGCTCGCCAAGTGCGCGGCGCGTATCATGGCAGGCGATTCCATCGCGAGCCTGGGCCTGCCGAGCGACGAGCGTCAGCTCGATTGGTTCTGCATGAAGGAAGCCGTTATGCCCTGGGGTCGTTTCCCCGGTGCCGACGTTATCCTGGGGCCCGAGATGAAGTCGACGGGTGAGGTCATGGGTATCGCCAAGAGCTACCCCGAGGCATATGCCAAGACGCAGCTGGCGATCGACTACAAGCTGCCCGACCCCAGTGCCGGCAAGGTGTTCATCAGCGTGTGCGACCGCGACAAACGCCATATCCTTTCGGTCGCGCGTATCCTGCGCTACCTGGGCTTTGATATCTGCTCCACCGAGGGTACGGCGCGCGTGCTGCGCGGCGGCAACGTGACGTGCGAAGTCGTGGAGAAGATTAGCGGCCCGCACGACGGCGAGCGTCCCAACATCGGCGACCTCATCGCCGATGGCAAGATCGCGGTAATCATCAATACGCCGTACGGCCCGGGCTCACGTGGCGACGGCTATCTGCTGCGTACCGAGGCCGTGCGCCGCGGCGTGACCTGCGTGACGGCGATGTCTGCGGCCAACACGTACGTGAGTGCCATCGAGGCCGTGCGCGAGGACCAGCAGGGTCACGGCAGCGCCAACGACATGGGCATGGACGTCATCGCCCTGCAGGACCTGCCGCAGCACACGGTGTAGTGTGACCTGGCCGGCCGGGGCGGGAGGGGCCGAGATTTCCCCCTTTCGCTCCGGCTGCAAGCAGAGTCGCTCAGGAGGAAACTCGGCCCCTCCCGCCACGGTCTGCGGTGACTCGGTTGCACCGTGTGCTGCCGAAGGGGCTTTGCGCGATGACTAGGGCTGAATAGAAAATGAGTGTGGGCTCTGTCGTTCGAATGAACGACAGAGCCCACACTTTTATTTCAGCCAACGTACGTCATAGCAATCCCCGGTAGGTCGAGGGGTGCTTTGCGGGCGGGACAGGCTTTATCTGAACGACTTTGCAAAGCAACCGGAGTGAAGATAAAGCCTGGCCCGCCCGCGAAGCGCCACAAAGACCGCAGGGACGGGAGCAGCTATACTACTCTCAGTAGTTAAGGGTCGCGGATTGGCCGCGTCACCGCTCTCAACAGGAGGTCTTTGTTTATGGCAGATCAAAAGCCGGTTGTCGGGATCATCATGGGCTCCAAGTCCGATCTGGGCGTTATGGAAGGTTGCACCGCCGAGCTCGAGGCGCTGGGTGTGCCCTATGAGCTCGTCATTGCGAGCGCACACCGCACACCGGCGAAGGTCCACGAGTGGGCTTCGACTGCCGCCGATCGCGGTATCAAAGTGATTATCGCCGCCGCCGGCAAGGCTGCTCACCTGGGCGGTGTCGTGGCTGCGTTTACGCCGCTGCCGGTCATCGGCGTGCCTATGAAGACGAGTGACCTGGGCGGTATGGATTCGCTGCTGTCGATGGTGCAGATGCCTTCGGGCGTGCCCGTTGCCTGTGTGGCCATCAACGGCGCCAAGAACGCCGCCATCTACGCCACGCAGATTCTGGGCGCTTGCGACCCCGAGTACCGCAAGGTTATCGAGAAGATGAAGCAGGAGATGGCCGACGCCTAGGCGTTCCGCCGTTTCACCGCAGTATAAGGAGAGCCATGTCCGACTATCAGGGAAAACGATTCAAGGCTTCTCAGATTCCCGATCCGTCGAAGCCGGGTGCTGCCCATGCGGCACAGCAGGGTCGGACATCCTCTCCTCAGCAGCCGCGCGCGCCGCGCCCCGTGACACCGGCGACGCATCGTCGACAGGACGCGCCAGCCGCATATCGACCTTCATCTTATAGCAACGCTAAGAAGCCGCCCCGGTCTTCATCGCATGCCGCGCCGTCGGATTACACCGAGCCGCCGCGCAAAAAGCGCCGCTCCATTATTCCCATTCTGCTCATCATCATCGGCATCGGCCTGATTGTTGCTGCTGCCGCCATCTTTATCAACGCCCAGATTGGCTACAAGCAGGCGAGCGAGTCGTATCAAAAGATCGAAAAACAATATGTGAGCGACAAGGACGCCAGCGGCGTGCCGATTATCGACTTTGATGCACTTGCCCAGACAAATCCCGAGGTCGTCGGTTGGATTTACGCACCGGGCACCAACATTAACTATCCAGTAGTGCAGGCTACTGATAACTCCAAGTACCTCAACACGTTGTTCGATGGCACGTCCAACGCATCGGGTGCTATCTTCTTGGATTACGAGGACAATGCGCCCGGCATGGTGGATCAGCAGACTACGATCTATGGTCACCACATGAACGACGGATCGATGTTCAATGTGATCTCGGACACGACCGATCAGGCGACGTTCGACAGCATAGAGTACGTGTATTACATCACGCGCGACGCCACCTATAAGCTGCGTCCGCTGGCGACCAAGGTGGTCGAGGACACGTATGCCAAGGCGCGCATACCCAATTTTGAGGGCGACGACGGGCTCAAGAACTACCTGTCCGAGATGCTCGACGGTGCCTCTGCCGTGGCGAGCGATGCCACCGATCGTGCTGCTTCGGCAACCAAGGTCGTAACGCTTGTGACCTGTCGTTCGTTATCGCTGAGCAACACGCGTGCTGTCATGGTGCTCACGCCGGTCGAGGAATAAGTTGTTCGAGAGTAGCTAAAAAAGCCCCGTTCCAAATTGGCTACTCGACGACGGTAAGGGAGAAATGATGCTCGAGAATGGCAAAATGATGCCTTCGGTTGATGCTTGGCTGCGCGAGGCCAAGGCCGATTCGTCGGCACCTGCGTGCGGTATGTATCTGACACATAACGGTGTGGTGCGCGCGACGCCCAAGGCCGAGGCGCGCGGTGTCGAGACCGATGGCGTGGCGCCGGGCCACAAGGTGGGCGGCATGGTGTTTGGCTACGACGCCAGCAAGGTGCAGGCTGCTATCGAGGCCACGCGCGCGATGCCGGGTATCGGCTATGTGCGCGTGTGGCTGGCAAGCGGCGAGCTTGCCGTAGGTGACGACATCATGCTCGTGCTCATTGGCGGAGACATTCGCCCGCATGTGGTCGATGCGCTGCAGTCGCTCGTCGGCACCATCAAGAACGAGTGCGTGAGCGAGGTCGAGCGCGAGGCGTAAGGCCTCGTCGGCAATCCGAGTCTGTCTATAGCGAAAGCCCGCCGGCAGTTCATGTAGATCTGCCAGCGGGCTTTGATGTGTTGGAGCTATTTTGCTCTGGCGTTTGCTACACGCGTGTGGCGTCCTTGGGGCTCATGGTCATACTCTGAAAACGGTTCTCCATATATTCGTTATCGAAATGCTTGTCATAGAACTGTGCGACGGGAATATTTCGAACGGTTCCGTTGACGCGCTGATACCAATAGTCGAGCGATTGCAACGTCATGACGCCGTCGATCAACATGACGGCGGTCAGGATGACGGTAGCAGAGTAGCGGCGTTTCCATGGAATCATATTGATGAGCTTAAGCAGGCGCGGCAGCAAGACCTTGATCCAGATGAGGCCACCCAGGCCCCACATGCAGGCAAACGGCGTGCATGTGCGTCCCCCGGTCAATACCGCGATGGGATCGGGCATGCCGAATAGCCTAATGTGTGAATAGCTCCACGACACCACGCCAAATGAGGTCTGCATAAACCAGCCTACAAACACCTCGAAAGCGCCGCCGATCAGGGCACTTACCAGGAAAATGATCAGAGGATTCTTTTTATAGAAGCGGTTGAGCGCCATGGTCATGAGCACCGCGCCAAATCCGTAGATGGGGCTAAAGGGGCCAAATAGCATACCGGCACGGTCCTGATAGACGCCGGGATCGACGACGACCATATGCCAGACTTCCTCGAGAATGAGACCTAACACGCTGCAGACGAAGAATACCCAGAACAGGTTGAAGTAGTTGAGCTTGATGTAGCCCTCGCCGGTTTCGTCGCGGCCGAGCATCCCCTCGGCGGCGGCATCGCGGTCGAGCATCTCTTGCAGACGGCGCTGCAGTTCGCGCTCCTGGCGTAGCGTGGGGTCGACGGTGGCCGACAGCGCAATGAGGATGACAAGCTGGACGGCGGGGCGCAGCAGGAAGGGTCCGATGCCCTGGAGCATCACGTCAACTAAAAGCTCCACGACGGTAAATGCGATGAGGACGTAAGACAGGCGGGCGGCATTGCGCCGCTGGTCCTTGATGAGGTCCAGGCCAAAGACGATCAAGATGATCGCGCTTGCCGCCGAGAGCATAATGCCGGCGACGATAAGGCCAACCGCGACCAGGGTGTTATCATCGAGCTTAGCGGCGACGTTGCCGTTAATGAGTGCGGTGATGACCTGCCACATAAAGACGGCGACTGACGGGAGCGTGCCCACGCCAGATAGGGTGCACAGGACTGCGTAGACCTTGATGATAAGGGGGATCTTCTTGGCCTCCGTGGTGCTGGGGACACTGGGGTCGAGTTGATTTCGATCCATACGCTACCTTTCTCGTCTTGTAGTAGCCTACAAGGATACGCCGACGACCAGCTAAAAGACAGGACGAACGTCCCAATTGCAACAATGTAGCCCCTAGCGCGGGCGAGACACGGCGCACGGGAAGTCTTCGAGGCCGTTGCCCCTGAGAGTGGACTACCCAATAAAATGTTTGGTCGCAAAACGGATAATAAGCTCGGTGGGCTTTTAAAAAGCGCTGCTCATGCGCGGGGGAGCGCGTCGCGCCGTGCGTATAATAAGGCGGGTAACGCCAAAATACGAGGCTCTGAGGGGATGCCATGTCTCAAGAAACCATCCGCGCGGCCGAGCGTGCCGCGGGACAGGTGAACGCCATGTCGACGTATGATCCGGACTCTGACCAGCTGCATGAGGAATGCGGCGTTTTTGGTGTCTGGGCGCCCGATCGCGACGTGGCTCGACTGACGTACTTTGGCCTGCGTGCACTGCAGCATCGCGGCCAAGAATCGGCGGGAATCGCCGTGGGTGATGGCGGCACGGTTATGGTTCGCAAAGACCTGGGACTGCTCGATCGCGTGTTCTCCAACGCCGACCTGTCGACGCTCTCCGGCCAGCTGGCCGTGGGCCACGTGCGCTATGGCACCGCCGGCGCCAAGAGCTGGGAAGCCTCGCAGCCGCATCTTTCTACCATCAACAGCGTCATTATCGCGCTCGCGCACAACGGTACCCTCGTCAACACCGACGAGCTGCGCCGCCAGCTGATCGAGCTGGGCGTGCCGTTCCTTTCCAATTCGGATTCCGAGGTCGCGACTAAGCTTATCGGCTACTTTACTCAGCGTACAGGCCATCTGCGCGAGGGCATTCGCAAGACCATGGAGCTCGTGCGCGGCGGCTACGCCATGACGCTCATCAACGAGCAGGCACTCTACGCATTCCGCGATCCACACGGCATTCGCCCGCTCGTGCTGGGCAAGCTGGTGGACGAGGGCCTGGACCAGGCCGATGCCGCATCCGTTTCGCAGCTGCCGTCGCAGGACGGCGCCGCGACGGTCGACTCCGCCGTCCGTGTCACGCGCGCCGGCGGCTGGGTCGTTGCTTCCGAGACCTGCGCACTCGACATCGTGGGTGCCGAGTACGTCCGTGACGTTCGTCCCGGCGAGATTTTGCGCATCAGCGCCGAGGGTCTGGTATCCGAGCAGGGCGTGCCTGCAGCCGAAGAGCCCGCAAACTGCATCTTTGAGCAGGTCTACTTTGCCCGCCCCGACTCCATCATGAACGGCAAGAGCGTCTATGCCTGCCGTTATGACATGGGTCGTCAGCTGGCACACGAGGAGCCCGTCGAGGCCGACCTGGTCATCGGCGTACCCGACTCCGGCCTGCCGCCCGCGGAGGGGTATTCGCACGAGAGCGGTATTCCCTTTGGCGAGGGCCTCATCAAGAACCGCTACGTGGGCCGTACGTTTATCGAGCCTACGCAGGAGTTGCGCGCCATGGGCGTGCGTATGAAACTCAACCCGCTGCGCGACAACATCGAGGGCAAGCGCCTGGTCGTCATCGACGACTCCATCGTGCGCGGCACCACCATGGTGCAGCTCGTCAAGATGCTGCGCAACGCCGGCGCCAAGGAGATTCACATCCGCATCAACTCGCCCGAGGTCATCTGGCCGTGCTTCTACGGCATCGATACCGACGTGCAGTCGCAGCTTATCAGCGCCAACAAGACGGTCGACGAGATTTGCGAGTATATCGGCGCCGATTCGCTGGCCTTCCTTTCGGTCGAGGGCCTGCTTAAGGTCATGCCCAAGGGCGGTTACTGCGATGCGTGCTTTACCGGCCGCTACCCCGTGGCGATTCCCGAGAGCTTTGGCCGCGACAAGTTCATGGAGGGCTTTAAGCCCCGCAACCTGGACAAGCCGTTGCACTTTGATGACGACGCCGTGGTCGAGAAATACGACGACCGCAGCTGGGAAGAGAAGCACGGTGAGGCCTAAAACCTGCCATGTGGGGATAGGTTTATTTTGGTAGGTTTTACCTGCTGTTTTGTTGATTGAGCGGCGCGCGTTGTTATGGCGCGCGCCGAAATGAACGCAACTATGAGCACCGTTTGGCGCCCGCGCGGCGCCACGGTAGTGGGAAAGGAAGGCTCAGATGAGCGACAGCAAGCATGTGACGTATGAGGATGCCGGCGTCGATACCGCCGAGGGCGGCCGTGCCGTCGACGCGATTAAGCAGATGGTTAAGGACACCAATCGCCCCGAGGTTATCGGCGGCATCGGCGGCTTCGGTGGTCTGTTCTCGGCCGCCGCGCTTAAGGATATGGAAGACCCGATTCTGATTAGCGGTACCGACGGCGTGGGCACCAAGCTCGTGCTCGCCCAGATTATGGACCGTCACGAGACGGTGGGCCAGGACCTGGTTGCTATGTGCGTCAACGACATTTTGGCTTCGGGCGCCGAGCCGCTGTTCTTCCTGGACTACGTTGCCATCGGTCACATCGAGGCCGAGCACATGGCAAAGATCATCAAGGGTGTGGCCGACGGCTGCAAGCTCTCGGGCTGCGCGCTCGTGGGCGGCGAGATGGCCGAGCACCCCGGCGTCATGGCTCCTGCCGACTACGACCTTGCCGGATTTACCGTGGGCGTCGTCGACCGTCCCAAGATGCTCGACCCCGCGAACGTCCGCCCCGGCGACGTGATCCTTGGCTTGCCTTCCACCGGCGTGCACTCCAACGGCTACTCGCTCGTGCGCAAGGTCATCGGCGTCGACGGTATTAAGCCGGGCACGCCCGAGGCCGCCGCTAAGGCCGAGGAGCTGAGCCGTCCGCTCGAGGAACTCGGCGGCGTATCGCTGGCAGACGCCCTGTTGGCCCCCACGCGCATCTATGTCAAGCCGATTCTGGAGCTGCTGCGCGGTGGCGCCAACGTGCACGCTATCGCCCACATCACTGGCGGCGGTATTACCGAGAACCTCAACCGCGCGCTTGCCGACGACGTCGACGCCGTGGTCACCCGCAACGGCGCCGAGATGGGTTGGGACGTTCCGCCCGTCATCACCTACGTGTCGCGCCAGGCCGAGCTCGCGCCCAACGAGGCATGCAAGACCTTCAACATGGGCGTTGGCCTGTGCCTGATCGTCGCCCCCGAGGACGAGGCTGCCGTGACCGAGGCCCTGGTCGCGCTGGGCGAGAAGCCGTTCCGCGTGGGCGAGTGCGTCGAGGGCTCCGGTAAGGTCGTGTACTCCGATGAGCGCTAACGAGCAGATGACTGCTGCTGAGGGCCTGGATTTTGTGCCCTATACCCGTCCGACCGGTACCGATACGGCCGAGCCGCTCAAGATCGGTGTGCTCATCAGCGGTTCGGGTACCAACCTGCAGGCGCTGATCGATCTGATCGCTGCCGGCAAACTCAACGCTTCGATTGAGCTTGTGGTGTCGAGCCGTCCTTCGGCTAAGGGTTTGCAGCGCGCTGAGCGCGCGGGCATCCAGACGCTTACGCTGTCCAAGGATGTCTACGCCGACCCCATCGCCGCCGACGAGATCATCGCGCACGAGCTGCTCGAGCGCGGCTGCGAATATGTGGTCATGGCCGGTTACATGCGCATGGTGCACACGCCGCTGCTGGCGGCGTTTCCCAACCGCGTGGTCAACTTGCATCCGGCACTGCTGCCGAGCTTTAGCGGCGCGCATGCGATCGACGATGCCTTTGCGCGCGGCGTCAAGGTAACTGGCGTGACCGTGCATTTTGCCAACGAGATCTACGACAACGGTCCCATCATCGCCCAGCGTGCGCTGGCTGTTGAGGAGGGCTGGGATGTCGACACGCTCGAGGAACACATCCACGCGATTGAGCACGTGCTGTATCCCGAGGTCGTGCAAATGCTCGCCGACGGCCGCGTCCACGTGCTGGAGAGCGGCAAGGTCGCAATTGACGCGCCTCGCGGCTAGCGGCGCACAGTACAATTTAGCCGAGTAGTCAGGGTGGTCATTGGCGCCAAGGCGCACGTGGCCACCCTTTGTTTTGGGTAGTCACCTGCGACGTTCTTTAACGACTAGTCATTTAAGAACGTCCCCGATGGCTAGGTGAGAGAGAGGTGAGCGCATGGCGGATAACGAAGCGCTGTTTACGCCTGAGCTGGTGTTTTTTGATTGGGAGTGTGCGACGCCGGATGAGGTGTTCGCGCGGCTTGAGGGCGAGCTTGCACCACGTGGCTACATTGCATCCGGTTGGCTCGACGCCGTCCGCACGCGTGAAGATGCCTATCCCACGGGCCTTGCCATGCCGGCGGCCAACATCGCTATCCCGCACACCGACCCGGGGTTTGTGGCCAAGCCCTATATCGCGGTGGTGAAGCCCGCCGCGCCCGTGACATTTAACGCTATGGCTGGCATGGGCGCTCCGGTGCCGGCGCAGATCGTCATTAATCTGGGCATTGCCGAGCCGGGCGGCCAAGTCGAGGCCCTGCAAGCGCTCATGAACATCTTTATGGGCGCCGATGCCGCAGCCGACGTGCTCGGCCAGACCACGCCCCAGGGTATGGTCGACGCCATCCGCCGCCACTTCTAAGGTGGGGCTGAGTCGGCACTTGGGGGACGTTCCTTTTCTGTCGGCACTTGGGGGACTGTCCCTAACTGCCGGCACATAAAGAACGTCCCCAACTGCCAAGTGCCGCATCTGCCCCCTTTGCACCAAAATGGTGCAGATTAACCTGCCCCCAATGTACCAAGCGTGCCGCGGGGGCCGCGTTGTGACACAATGGCGTTTGTTCGATTCGTTATGCGAAAGGCCGACTATGGCAAATAAGAAAAAGAACTCCGAGGCCGCGCCGACGCCCGAGCAGCAGGCTCGCGCTGCCTCCAGCTCTCGCAAGAAGCAGCGCAAGACGTACGTGTCTAAGACCGTCAAGATCGTCCTGGTGGTCATCGGCGTGCTGGCGATGCTGCTTTCCGTCTCGGCGATGGCGTGCTCCGGCCTTATGTCGCGGGCTGAGGACACCTCGGGCTACAAGCTGACCGGCGGTGTTGCTGCTACTATCAACGGCACCAACCTCACCGAGGACACCGTGACCAAGCAGATCATGAGCATGCGCACGTCCTACGGCTACACCAAGGACAAGGACTGGGCGCAGTATCTGGTCGACAACGACCTCACGCCCAAGAAGTACCGCAAGCAACTCATCGACTCCTACACGCAGCAGATTCTGCTTCAGCAGGCACAGAAGGAGAACGGCGTGACGGTGTCGGATGAGGAGGTCGAGAAGGCTTGGAAGGACGCGTGCAAGAGCGCGGGCGGTGCCAAGGCCTTTAAGAAGACCCTCAAGACCTACGGCTATACCGAGGACACCTACAAGGATTCGCTCAAGGAGAGTCTGGCGCAGCAGAAACTCAAGGATGCGGTAGCGCCCACAAGCAAGCCCAAGGACAGCGAGATCGTCGATTAC
Organism: uncultured Collinsella sp.; assembly: GCA_900545665.1. Lineage (GTDB taxonomy): Bacteria > Actinomycetota > Coriobacteriia > Coriobacteriales > Coriobacteriaceae > Collinsella. The sequence goes on along the minus strand of UQZU01000005.1, from coordinate 14,515 downwards.
ATCAACGAGAACCTGTCTAACTACAACGATGCTCGCCGCTCGTCGAACATCCTGATCAAGGCTGATTCCGATGCTTCCGACGAGGACAAGGCTGCCGCCAAGGCCAAGGCGCAGGAGTGCCTGGACAAGATCAACTCCGGTGAGCTGAGCTTTGAGGACGCCGTTGAGCAGTACTCCGAGGACACCGGTTCCAAGGAGAAGAAGGGCGATGTGGGCTGGGATAAGCTCACCACCTTCGTCGACAGCTACCAGGCGGCGCTCGAGGGGCTCAACAAGGGCGATGTGAGCGACGTCGTCGAGTCGACCTATGGCTACCACATCATCAAGTGCACCGACTACTTCCATGTCGATAATCAGGTCGATGACATCAACCAGGTGCCCAAGGCCATCAAGAAGTATGTCTCCAACGTGGTGAAGACGCAGGCGGCCAGCACCGCGTACAGCGAGTGGCTGGAGCAGTACAAGAAGGACGCCGACATTACCGTCAACCCCATGCCCAAGGACGTACCCTATAACGTGAGCCTGAAGGGCGTCACCAAGAGCTCGACCGACGATTCGTCGACGACTGAGTAATCATGGGGCGGTGCTCGCGCGAGTGCCGCCCACGCAATTAGAGAGGATTTGCAGATGACCAACGAAGAGCTGCAGAAGGAAATGATCGCCGCCATGAAGGCCAAGGACAAGGTCCGCCTGTCCATCATTCGCCAGGTCAAGGCCGAGGTGAAGAATATCGAGGTCAACGAGCGCCGCGATGTGACCGAGGAAGACGTCAACAGCATGATCAAGCGTCTGATCAAGCAGACGAGCGAGACGCTGGAGATGTCCATCAAGGCCGGCACCGACCAAGAGCGTACCGACAACCTGACCGAGCAGGTCAAGATTCTGGAGAGCCTGCTGCCCGCGCAGGTTTCGGGCGAGGAGCTCGAGGCCCTGATCGAGCAGGTTATCGCCGAGCTGGGCGCCACGTCCAAGAAGCAGATGGGCCAGGTTATGGGTGCACTCGGCAAGGCCACCGGTGGCAACTTCGATAAGCCGGCCGCAGCAAAGATCGTCGGAGCCCGCCTCGCGTAGGGGCCGAGTGGCACACAGTTGAGGCTGAGGGGGCGTGGCCGTCATGGTCGCGCCCCTTTTTGCTGGGCTGGGCACTCATTGGGGACAGGCTTAAATGAGTGCCCAATGAGCAGGTACTCATTTAAGTCTGTCCCCAATGAGTGGGTGGAAGGTTGCGGGTTCTTTACGGGAATGTAGTGTGGGCTGCGGAAACGTGGTTCTTTCCGTACAATAGTTCAACTCGTGTAAACGCAGGGAAGGGACATTCATGGCAGACATGATCGAGATCAAGCATCTCAACAAGTACTTTGGCGACCTGCATGTGCTCAAAGATATCAACCTCACCGTCAAACGTGGCGAGAAGCTCGTAATGATCGGGCCTTCCGGCTCGGGTAAATCGACGCTCATCCGTTGCGTCGATTATCTGGAGGAGCCCACGTCGGGCGAGGTTGTCATCGACGGTACGCCGCTCACCAAAAAGAATCACCTGGAGATGGCTCGCAAGTATAGTTCCATGGTGTTTCAGCAGTTCAACCTGTATCCCAACATGACGGTGCTGGGCAACCTGACGCTCGCGCCCATCAAACTGCAAAAGAAGAGCAAGGAGGAGGCGACCGAGATCGCCATCGCTGCGCTCAAGCGCGTCGGCATGGCACATAAGGCCGGCGAGTATCCGCAGAATCTCTCGGGTGGTCAGCAGCAGCGCATCGCCATCGCCCGTGCCCTGTGCACCAAGCAGCCCATCATCCTGTTTGACGAGCCGACCTCGGCGCTCGACCCCGAGATGGTCCAGGAGGTTCTGGACGTTATGATTGAGCTCGCGCAGGAGGACATCACCATGATCTGCGTGACGCACGAGATGGGTTTTGCGCGTCAGGTGGCCGACCGCGTCATCTTTATGGAGGACGGCCGCATTCTGGAGGAGGGCACGCCCGAGCACTTCTTCGATAACCCCGAGAACCCGCGCTGCCGCGAGTTCCTGTCCAAGATTCTGCACTAGGCGCGGTGATGGACATGACGGATATGACGAGGGCGGCCGTGTCGCGCCGCCACTTTTTGCAGCTGGCGGGCGCCGGCATGCTCGCGCTGACGGGGACCGCGCTTACCGGTTGCGGCAACTCCGCCGGCGGCGAGGGTTCCGACAAGGGGTCCAAGCTTGCGGCCATCAAGTCGCGTGGCCATCTGAATGCCGGCGTTAAGAAGGACGTTCCCGGCTATGGCTATTACGACACCGCCAAGGGCCGCTTTGAGGGCATGGAAGTCGATTTGTGCTACCAGATCGCCGCTGCCGTCTTTGGCGTGAGCTACAAGGAGGCCCGCGCCCAGGAGCTTGTCGAGTTTACCGACGTAACGCCCAAGACACGCGGCCCGCTGATCGATAACGGCCAACTCGACGTGGTCGCGGCGACCTACACCATCACCGACGAGCGCAAGAAGAGCTGGGATTTCTCGACGCCGTACCGCACCGACTACGTGGGGCTCATGGTCAAGAAGCGTTCGGGCTTTACCTCGATTGAGGACCTGGACGGCAAGGTCATCGGCGTGAGCCAGGGTGCTACCACGCAGAGCCTGATTGAGCAGATGATCAAGGACAACGGCTTTAGCTGCAAGCCCGAGTTTAGGGCCTTTAGCGGCTACCCCATCATCAAGAGTTCGCTCGACGCCGGCAATATCGACGTCTTTGCCATGGACCGCTCCACGCTGGCCGGTTACATGAACGAGACCGTTGAGCTGCTGCAGCCCGAGGTCAAGTTTGGCGAGCAGGGCTACGGCGTGGCGACCAAGAAGGGCTGCGACCTTTCGGCCGTGGTCGATCAGGTGATTTGCGATCGCCTGGCCGACGGCTGGCTCGACCAAGAGGTCAAGACCTGGGGTCTTGTATAGGCGTATCGTCCAAGGAAGGAATCAAATGCTCGAAGGATTATTTGACGCCGACCGTTGGTCGACGACATTTCAAAACATGGGGCCCTTCTGGGAGGGCTTTGGCGTGACGCTGCAAGTGGTCGTTGCCGGTCTGCTGCTGTCGCTGGTGCTGGGCACGCTGCTGGGCGTGTTCTCTACCACTCGCTCGCGCGTGCTGCGCGCCATAAGCCGCGTGTACGTGGAGTTTTACCAGAACACCCCGCTGCCCGTGCAGGTGCTCTTTATGTACATGGCCGGTCCGCAGTTTTTGCAGGCCATAACCGGTGCCGACCAGCCGGTGCGCATCGCGCCGTTCGTGCTGGGCTTCTTGGGCGTGGGTCTGTATCACGCGGCCTACATTTCGGAGGTCATCCGCACTGGTATCGAGGCGGTTCCGCGCGGTCAGATGGAGGCGGCCCAGAGCCAGGGCTTCACCCGTGCGCAGGCCTACTGGTACATCGTGCTGCCCCAGACATTCAAGATCATTCTGCCGCCGCTGTGTAACCAGGCGCTCAACTTGGTCAAGAACACGTCGGTGCTGGCGCTTGTGGCCGGCGGTGACCTTATGTACCGTTCCGACAACTTTGTGAGTCTGTACGGTTACCTGCAGGGATACATCGTCTGCTGCCTTATGTACTTCATCATCTGCTTTCCGCTCGCCATGCTGGTGCAGTGGCTCGAGCGCCGCTCCAAGGAGCGTCCGCGCGGCGTGAGCCTGGCCGAGCTGGGGCTCGACAATGTAGAGGAGGCCTAGCGCATGGAGATCTTCAACGCGACCAACCTGCTCTACATTTGGGGCGGCTTTGTTAAGACGATCGAGATCTCGGCGCTGTCGATCTTTTTCTCGCTCATCTTTGGCACGGTGCTGGCGCTCGTTAAAAGCTATGCGCCCCGCCCGTTCCGTATTTTGGTGAGTGCCTATATCGAGCTGTTCCGTTGCACGCCAAACCTGCTGTGGATTCTGTTTATCTACTTTACGGTGCAGGGTTTGGACATTGTGATTTCGACCATCGCCTTTACGCTGTTTACCAGCGCTGTTATGGCCGAGATTGTGCGCGGCGGTCTCAACTCGATTCCGCGTGGCCAGTTTGAGGCGGCGCAGAGCCAGGGCTTCGGCTTCTTTGCCACCATGCGCTACATCATCCTGCCGCAGACGTTTAAGACGATCATTCCGGCGCTGTTTAGCCAGTGCACGACTGTCATCAAGGACAGCTCGTATCTTTCGGGCATTAACGTGGCCGAGCTCATGTACACGGCAAACGTCGTGATGGCCCACGCGATCGACCTGTCGCAGGTGCTTATGCTCTACGGCCTGGTGTTTGCGATGTACTTTGTGCTCAACTTTGGTATCTCGTTGCTGGTTCGCGCATATCAGAGGCGAATGGTGGCAGCGTAGAATGTGGCAAAGGGACAGCCCCTTTGTCACATAGAGAAAGGAATCGCGATGAGCAATCTGGAGAACAAGAAGAATCCTGTGGTCATTACCATCGCGCGCGACTTTGGCGCCGAGGGCCACGAGATTGGTCGCATGCTTGCCGACGAGTTGGGGATTCCGCTGTACGATAACGAGCTGCTGGTGCGTGCGTCGCTGCGCGCGGGCGAGTCGCTCGACAAGATGGCCGCCTACGACGAGCGCCTGGCCGTGGAGAACATGGCGTTTCTGCCCGACCGCTACGATGCGCGTTCGTACTCGGATAAATTGTTCCAAAAGATGAGCCAGGTGATTTTGGATCTGGGCGAGACCGAGAGCTGCATTATCGAAGGCCGCCTGTCCGATTATCTGTTGCGCAACAACCCCAATCACATTGCCGTGCTGGTGACCGCACCCTTTGAGGACCGCGTCGAGATCGTGCGCAAGAAGCGCGGCCTCAACAAAAAGAAGGGCGCCAAGCTGGTCAAGCAGCAGCAGAAGGCGCGCGAGGCGTTCTATAAGCGCTACAGCGCCGGAAAATGGAAGATGACGAGCGGCAAGGACATCGTCGTCAACCGCGCCAAGTTGGGTCGCGAGGGTTGCAAAGACGTTATCGCCGCCGCCTACCGCTACAAGGTGGCGCAGTTCGAAGGCTAGCCGATTAAAACCACCGCAAAGGGGACAGGCACCTTTGTGGTGGTTTTTGTTTTAGGCGGAGGGGAAGGCCTTGGTGAGACCAGCGCGCGTCTGCGTGTCGGTCTTTTGGTAGATGGAGCTCAGGTGGCGCTGGACCATGCGCATCGAGATACCGAGCTCCTCGGCGACCTGCTTGAGCGGGCGTTCGTCCTGGGTTACGGCCATGAGCACGTCGACTTCGCGCGGGGTGAGAGCGTGGTTGGCGATGAAGGCCTGGCGCTGCTCCTCGATGGTGGGGGCGGCGAGTGCTTCTTCTGCCAGCTGCTCGCGCTCGCGCTCCTGCTCGGTTTGGGGTAGGCGGAACAAGCCGGCTGCCACGAATGCCGCGCAGGCGGCGACGAGCAAAACGAGCGCACCGATCATGATGAGAGCAACATTGTCCGAGGTCACGAGCGCCAGCGAGATACCCGATGTGGTGAACGCGCATACGTTGTTGGCCGCGCGACCCATGCCAGCCCATAAGGCGGGCGCGCGCATGCACGGTGCCAGCTGCGTAAAGGTGGCGGTAAAGAACGTGACAAAAAAGCCCGAGCTCAGGTAAAAGACGACAAGGCCCAGGTTGGGATCGGCGCCGGCCTCCACGGCCAGGATGGAAATGGTCGAGAGCACGGCGATGCCGAGCATGACAAGTCCCATGTAGCGGCGCTCGGCAAGGTCAAAGATAAGACCGGCGGCAAGGCCGCTTGCCGCCAAAAAGAGGCGCGGCCAGGTCTGCACGGCAATGGTGCCGTGGGCGTTGGAGAGTGTGACCACGTTGTCGAGGGTCGAGAACAAGCAGGCAAGAATCATGACGAGCGCGATGCTCCAGCATGCCTGTTTGGCGAGGGCATGAGAGGGCTCAACAAAGGGACTGATGGCGGGGCTGGAGCTCTCGGCGGCCTTTTGGGGAACGACGCTGAGGACGGAGATGGCGATAGTCGCTGTGCCAAGGACGATGAGCTCTGCGATGCCGCCGCAATCGAGCAGGTTGATGGCGAACTGCATCAGGATGCCCGCAGCATAGGCCGCTCCCGCGCCGGTGGCGAGTTTGGGGTCATCCTGGAACGCCAATGAAAAGGCGTGGTGCGCTGCGGCACCCAGCAGGCCGAGTCCAAAGAACCCCACGCAGCCCAGAATCTCGAGCACAAGCGGGGCCGTAGGGAACTGAATTTGGGTCAGGCCCACGATGACGATAGGGACGGCAGCGGCGTTGGCGGCTGCCAGTGAGTGGCCTTTGCGCTGTGCGAGCCCGAGCAGCGGCGCATATCCGATAAAGCCGATCACGCTGGCGCCGAGGATGAAGCCCTGCGCAATCACAACACGCTCGGCACCGGTGAGCAGCCCGACATTGATGTCGAATCGAAACTCGGCGGCAAGGAAGGCGAAGGTGAAGAGCGCGAGTGCCAGAAGCGCGTTGATTTTAGGCTTGCTCAGGTTCAAGGACGGTCCTTTGGATGGACGAATGATTGTGTCCTCGATTGTAGCGTCCCTGGGACGCGTGTGGCGACAACGAAATCATATTGAATTAAACCGCAGGTAGAGGCCTAGGTTCGCATCTATGAACCTAGGCGTACGGAGTCATTTGGCGCATCTTGGTGGTACGGAACCACCGCAAAGGGGACAGGCGCCTTTGCGGTGGTATGCCCCTACGACCAAGGAGGCCGTTATGTACGGAAGCCACTTTGAAAAGCAAACCCAGCGCGAGCGTACCTGCTCGTTGGCTCACGGTACCTGGCGTTGTGTGGGTGCCAAAATCGCTTGCGCTGGCGCGTGCGCGCTTATGGTCGGCCAGTTGCTGCTGCCGAGCGTGGCGCTGGCGACGGAATGCGCCGATTCCGCCGCTGGGATGGACGAGGTTGCCGCGGTTCCGGTGACGCCGGCGGTTGCGGAGGATGCGGCTGCAACGACCGCACCAGCTGCTTCGACCGCGCCTGCAACCGATGCTGCTCCGGCGGCGCAAGTCACCGTTGAGCCTCAGCAGACAATCCCAGCCGATGCCGTCAATGAGTCTAGCGGTGCTGCGCTCGCTGGGCAAAACGCTTCTGGCGACGACGACGCCGCCATGCCAGCGAGCAACGCCATCATGCCCTGCGGTGTGACCGATGTTGTTGGCGGCAGCGACGTTAGGGTCAATACGACCGTGGTTCCCCGCTACACGGACTGCGCGCTTCCGAGCAATGTCACACTCGAAAAGGGCCAGTCGTATACCTATGATTTTCCCGATGTTGAGGGCGGCATGCCGGATGAGCCGCCCTGCGAACTTGTCGAAACCAAGTACTACCGGGCCGATGCTGTTTCGGGCACTCTGGCTGAAGTCCAGGACACATCTATGTCCGATGTGACGGCTCACTTTGAGCCTGTTGGCGATCACATGAGGCTGACGCTGACCTTTACGGGTGGCGCGGCAGGCGGCTCGTATCGACTCGCGCGCAATGAGGCTCTCTATATTGGCACGGCACTGGAGTATACCGGAACTGACTATGAAGGCAGCTCGACTATCCTCAACGAAACCAGGTACGATTATTACCTCCGCTACGCCATCAATAGCGAAATTACGCTCGTTGCGTCAGAAAACGAAGCCCTCCATAACCTGGACGTCAACGACGTGAAGACCGACTACGCGCCCGGCGAGGCGCCGCGCGCGACCGCGACGATCCCCGCTGCCGATGCCGACAAGTACGAGATCGCCTACGAGTGCTGGGAGGAAATGGAGCTCAATATGGAATCCGGGGAGTCGGTACCCGTCGCCTTCTGGTATTCCGATCCCGCAGAGTACAAGCCGGGCATGAAGAAGATTGACCACTTCGAGGAGGGCAAGTTCTACATGTACTCCGTTGAGCTGAGGCTCAAGGGCGACAATACCGTGGCCGATGACTGCAATATGAACGTCAACGGTCGTTGGGCGCACCACATCAAGACCGACAACGGCGTCTTTGCGCCCAATGCTGACAATATGCTGTGCGAGCAGCCAATCGACGAATGGCGTGCCATCGACGTTATAGAGATCAACGGCGCCACGACCACCTTCAAGGCGGGCGATAAGCCGGTCTTTACGGCGAATGTTCCGACGGGCTCCAGCTCCCTTCCTCAGTGTGAGTACTGGACGGGTAGCGACGGCAGCGAAGTGAACTCTCAGATGTTCTGGGATCAGAACATCACGAATCACATCGACGTCTTTAAGCCCGGCGTGACCTATCGCTACGGTATCTACCTCAAGTCCGCGCGCGGCTTCTACTTCACGCCCGACACCAAGCTGGTGATCAACGGCCAGGAGTGCGGCTACCAGATGGGCGAAGCGAGTGTAGTTGATCCCGAGAGCGGCTGGATCTACACCCTGTGGCTCAACACCGATCTGACCTTTACGCCTGAAGCCACGCCGACTCCCGATTCGCAGCCTACGCCGGATCCCAAGCCGACACCGCAGCCTGAGGTTAAGCCCGAGACCAAGCCCGAAGTGAAGCCCGAGACCAAACCCGCGGCCAAGCCGGCCACGACAACCGCCACGACCAAGACGGTTGAGAAAACCACGCAGGCCAAGAAGGGCGATGCTGTCCTGGCTACCACGGGGGATACCACCGCATTGACGGTCACCGCCCTGGGTATCGCCGGCGCAACCGTTGCCGCCGCCGGCATCGCCGCGACCAAGCGCCGCAAACGTTAGAGCTGGGTGACGGCTCTCGTTCTCGGCCTCAGCAAAATCTCAATCTGTAACACCAAACTGCCCAAAACGACCCTAGATGTTACAGATTTAGATGAACCGAATGGCCGCCAATCTAATGTCTCGATCTGTAACACCAGGCGGGGAATTTGACCTCTAACTGTTACAGATCGAGACAAACCGACCGGCCGAGTCCAGGACCACCGCAAAGGTGCCTGTCCCCTTTGTGGTGGTTTGCGCAGGTAGAACGGTAGGTTCGTATATATGAACCTACCGTTCGCTTTGTTTTTGGACGACGATTACGCTGGATGACTTTTGGTTTGCAGGAAAGGAACGACCATGAGGTGGACTACTGTTCGAGCGCTTTGTCGCCAGCTGGCGGTTGCCGCGGTGACCTTCACCATGGTGACGGGTTCGTTGCCTGTGGGCGCGTTTGCTGAGGCCCTCAACACCGACGGCACTTTTGTGCAGACGGATAACGGCCAAGCGGACGACGCCGCTTCCGCCGATTCGGCTGACGCCCAAACGTCAGACTCTGCTTCCGCCGACCCCGCGCCCGATGCCGGCGCTGCCGACCCCACAGCGCTCGAGGCCGGTGACACCCCTACGCCTCCGGCCTCCGAGATTGCATCGGCGGCGGGCCTGACGGGCGCCGGACAGACCGAGAGCACACCTGCGGGTACGCTCGCCACCGATCTTGTCGAGGGCAAGGAACTCGCCGAGCAGCAGAAGCAAGAGGAGGCTTCCGGTGCCGAGGCAACCTGGAACGAGGAACTTGGGCTCTGGATGACCTCGAAGGGCGCCACGGGCGTAAAGGACGAATACGACGATGGCTACGTGGCCGGCGAGCAGACCCCCGCGCAGTACTACTTCTCGATTGATAGCCTCACCAACGAAATTTCTATCGAGTATGGCGACGCGGGCATTACCACGTTGGAGGTGCCCTCGACCATCGACGGCAAGCATGTCGTAAGCCTTAGGGGCATGGGAAACGCCGCTCTCACATCGGTCACCTTCGCCCCCGATTCGCATATCCGCTCTGTGGGCGGTTTGGGCGGCAGCAGCATCAAGGAAATCGCACTGCCCGATTCGGTTGAGGAGCTGGGCTGGAATGCGTTTACCGGAAGCAAGACACTTCACACGGTGACCTGGCCCAACAACGCGGCCTTTACCACGATTCCCGAGCAGGCCTTTGAGGGCTGCGAACAACTTGACGACAATGTGGTGGCAACGCTGCCGCCTTCGGTTAAGACTATCGACTATCGTGCCTTCGCCAATTGCGGCGTACCGCAGTTCTATGTCTCGGACACAACGGTACTCACCTTTACGCAGATCAACGTGCCGGGCACGGTGGAGCGGATTGAGCGCTATGCCTTTGACGGGTGCTCGCATGTGTCGTCGGTGACGATCGGCGACGGTGTCAAATATATCGGAGCGCACGCGTTCGCCTCTCTTGATCCTGCGATTGCCGGCAAAGAGATTGTGCTACCCAAAAGCGTGGAAATGATAGAGTGGGGAGCTTTTGAGAACACGAGATACGGAAACGAGACGAACCATAATGCCGTTGTCCTGCGCGTGATGAACCCCGATCTTCAGTTTGGTGAGGCGGGCTATCCGGGCGACTATAATGAGCGCGTGACAATCGATGGCGTAACGTATGCGATTCCCTTTAGTGAAGGCCAGACCATCTATGCCTATGCGACCGATTCGGCTGGCAACCCCTCGATGGTCAAAAAGCTTGCCGATGCCGTGGCCGATCGCAAGGACTCCGTCGATTCCTCGAAGCCTGCCTACACGTTTGAGTGGATGGGCGAGGCGGCCCAGGTGACGGGCAAACTTCCCCAGAGCGCGACGGCTACACTCGTGCAGGCGGGGCAGTCCACGCCGCTGGCGGTTGGCGATGACGGCAGCTTTACAGCGGACGCTCTCTCCAAGACGACAGCAACGCTGCGCATTTCGCTCAGCGGTTACTATGACATGGTGCTGGCGCGCCCGGGCGACCAGATGACGGGCACATGGAATATCGGAGAGATTAAGGCTGAGGACTTTACCAAGATTCCGACTTCGCGCGCGATTGAACTCAATGTGGCCTATCTCGAACCGGTCGCAGGCCAGGATAAGACCGAACGCATTGAGCTCGATAGTCTCGATAACATCGATCTGACGGTGAAGAGCGGCGGCAAGACGCTTAAGCCTGCCAAGGGCGACAAGGAAAACGACTACCGTATCCAGGGTACAGCGCTCGTGGTGTCGCAGGCCATTGCCGACGCGGACCAGGATCTGGAGATAACGCTCGAGCCCAAAGACAGCCTCAAGCTGGGTGGGGCGACGGCGACGGTGAAGCCTTCGGCCGGCAAGGTCGATATCGACTTGAAGCCCTGGGGCACGGCGACGGTCACGACCAAGGGCGACTACCAGGGCGCCAACCGCGTGCTGGTGTTCCGTACGTCCGACGGCAAGCTAGTCGCCGACGGCGTCACCTATCTGATGGGTTACGAAGACGATGGCACCACGCCTATCATGAAGGCCGAGACGCCGCGCCTTAAGGCCGGTTCGTACACCATCGTCGCCTTTAACAAGACGAGCTACGACATCCAAGCGACGAGCTATTCCACGTTTAGCCGCCTAGGGCTGACCGTGGGTAAGCATATCGCGCAAAAGCAGGTGAAGATCGAGGATGGCAAACAGCTCGACGTGACGCTCGACGTCCCCACGTTTGACGTGGAGACGTATCGTGCCGAGCGCGGGCTGACGGCGGGCTCGGTTATCGCTGATTCGTCCGCGGTTGTTGGCGCGGAGACCGAGCTGCGCATTCATTACGAGCTCAAGGACAGCCAGGCTGCCAAGATTGAGATTCCGCTGGCCAAGGATGCCGTCGGGGATGTGTCCGCAGGCTCTCGCGAAGCCGGCGCCAGCTCCGAGGCCATGTGGGCTGACACAACTTGGGAGGGCGACAGCCTCGTTCTCAATATGAATAAGGGCATGGGCGCCGATGTGTTTGTGCGCTTTAAGCCTAAGGCCGCGGGCATCTATGCCATCTCGCCGCTTATTACGCTGGGCGAGGTGACGTTGCCTCTGGGAAGCACCACACTCGAGGTTAGCGGATCGCGCATCGAGGTCGACAGCACCGACGTTCACAGCCTACTGGGCAATGTGGCCTACGTATACGCAGCGCCCGGAAAAAGCGTGCAGCTTACCGTGGGCGTGGGCGCCTCGGCCGCAAAGTACACCGGCAAGACCAATAAACTCGGCCGTGCCAAGATTGAATACGACCTGCCGCAGGATACGCTTGCCGCCGAGCGTGTGACGCTCGAAGCGCGCGTGGGCTCGACCGCTGCTGCCGCCGCTGCTGCCGAGGTAACGGCTCGCAATTATGTGCGCTATGTTCCGGGCGCTTCGGTCTGGAACTTTGATGTGACGTATCGTGGCGGTACGCAAAGCCTGGTCAAGGACGGCAAGGACACCGGCAAGAGTCTGTGGACCTTCCACCATCTGCCGCAAAAGAAGAACGCCTACTGGACGTTCGATATCACGCTCGAGGTGGGAAACGAAGAGGCCGCCGACACGCTCGACCTGTACGTGGACTGCGTGGATGGCAAGACGGTGACGATTCCTCTGACTCAAAAGTCGCGCGAGGGCACCCATGTGCGCTATGTGGCGGAGTATGTGGACGAGGGTTACCTTAAGCTGCTCGACGAGTTTAACAAGACGAATGACTCGACCTATGTGAACTGCGGCAACTTTGAGCAGATCTTTATGCCGCAGACCTACCGCATCTCCAATGCTCAGCTTATGACCATGCTGAGTTTTGATGCCAACGCTTCGGCCAAAAAGCATTCCGCCGCGGCCGAGGAGCGCCAGCAGGAGTTCTCGAATGCCGTGCAGCAGTGGCACGAGTATATGATGGATAACTCGTTTAATGATGTCGACGAGGCCTTTAACGACGCGATTGACCAGATGGTCGCTGATGCGTTTGCCGAGGAGGACGAGGACGGTAAAGAGGACGAAGCCCAAGGTGGAGCTGCCCGTAAGGCTCGTCGCGCCCCTGCCGCCAGCGACGGCGAGGGCGATGATGCTGGCAACGACGAGGCCGCGCAGTTTGCGGCTGAGCTCAAGGCCGCGGTCGGCGGGTCGGCGGCGCTGCTGACCCAGCAGGGCGACAGCTATGGCGTCAATGTGGACAAGATGATCTTTGAGGATGCTTACGGCACCAGCGAGGATTGGTATCAGGAACTCGCGGCGGCCCAGGGCGCGGACGCCGCGGATGCGGCCGCCATCAAGGAGCTCGTCGACCATGCATCGCGAGCGGAGTTTATTGCCCAGCGGGCCGAGGATCTGGTGGGCCAGTCGATGGGTATCGGACAGCTCAACCAATACGGAAGCTGGAATGACGCAACCGCTGCGGCGCTCAACAAGTGTGCGGGCATTAAGGCCAGCGAGTACAACGGCCAGTCGACGAGCGGGTTTAACGATTTGGGCCAGGCGCTCGGCAGCTCGCTGAGCTACAAGGCGGCTGACGACGATACCGTCAAGGGCTTTAAGGTCGCCGCGCCCGATGGCGAGCAGACGGCCTATATCGAGTCGGAGTTTATCGAGAACTCCAATAACAACAAGAACCAGGCGCTTCTGTTTAACTCGATCGCCATGCAGTGCGACATTCTGGACAACCTGTACGACAACTGGAATGTGGTCCATAGCCTCAACAACTCCAAGGTGCGCGGATGGCTCATGGCCTGGAAGCGCAACGGCGACGTGAGCGCCCATATGAAGCTCATCCGCACGATCCGTTCGCTCAAGAGCTATAAGATCGAGTGCGAGATGTTCGGACAGGTCTTTAAGACCGATGCGTGGAAGGCGGCCGGCCAGGCGTTTCCCGCGGCGACCCAGGGTATCGGCATCTTTACCGGCATTTACGGCGTGAACGATGCCAGCAAGAACTGGGAGAACGTGAACGTCCGCATGCAGAAGGTGAAGGGCGAGCGCGAGGGCTATGAGCTTCAGCATACGCGCTTGCTTGCCAAGCCCGAGAAGACCGAGGACGATTGGAAGTGCATTTACGCGCTGCGTGACGCCATGGAGAAGGCGCGTGCGTTTGAGGATCTGCTGTATCGCCAGCTCTGCCACGACAGCACCGATGTGGCAGTGGGCTCCATTATGACAATCGCCGGCGTGCTGACGGCCGATTCGGCGGGTACCGTGGTGGGCGCTGCCTATGACGCGGCTTCGATCAGCGTAGGTTCGGAGCGCGCGATTAAGCTGACCAATGCCGAATGCGCCTACGATGTTGCCTGCGAGCAGGTGGAGCGCGCGTGCCAGAATCGTATTACGGTCAACTGGGGCGAGCTGACCGATGCCGAGGTCTACAAGGCCAACAAGGACGGCTTGATCTCGGACGAGAAGATGCAGTCGATCTTCGAGGCGCGTTATCGCAATGTGGCTGCCAAGGCTGCACCCGACCCTGCGGGCGTGGTGTACGAGGGCCTGCTGTCCAATACGGTTGAAGGCGCGACGGTTGAGTTGTGGAGCGCCGACGATGCGGCCGGTACCAATGCGGTGCGTTGGGATGCCGAGGAGTATGAGCAGGACAATCCGCTTGCAACGGGTGCGGACGGTGCATACAACTGGAATACGCCGACCGGCTGGTATCAGGTGCGCGTGACCAAGGACGGGTATGAGGAGGCGCGTTCGGCTTGGCTGCGCGTGCCGCCGATTCAGACTGAGGTGAACATCGGCTTGGTGTCGACGGCGGCGCCCGAGGTGGCTTCGGCCCATGCCTATACCGATTGCATCGAGGTTGAGTTTGCGCAGTATATGGATGC
>UQZU01000004.1 GCA_900545665.1 uncultured Collinsella sp. | reverse complement strand
CCCCCGCCATAATACTTTCGGTTCACGCACGAATCCGCTGCCAGAGACAGCCGGCGCAAACGGGTCTTACCCGCGAGCTTAATGGGATATCCCGCCAGCCGAGGTGGTCGAGTAGATATGTCTTCTCGCCCCCGTCGCTCATGCAGCGCGGGGGCTTTCTTTTTGGACATGCCCCCGTCACGTCCTTGTGGCAGACCGTGCCCGGAAAGAATTCGAGGAGGTGTAATTCATGCCCCAGCAGTACAAAATCGACAAGGTTGCAGAGATCGAGTCCCGTATCGCCGAGAACGCCGGTCTGTTCGTCGTCAACTACAACGGTCTGACGGTTAAGCAGGCTCAGGAGCTGCGTCATCAGCTTCGCGAGTGCGGCGCCGAGATGAAGGTCTACAAGAACAACCTGGTCAAGATCGCTCTCAAGAACCAGGAGCAGCCCGAGCTCGACGAGATCCTCGCCGGCCCCGTCGCTTATGTGTTCTACGAGTCCGAGCCGGTCGAGGCCGCTAAGGCCCTTAAGGACTTCTCCGCTCAGTCCAAGGGCGTCCTTGAGATCAAGGGCGGTATCTCCGACGGCAAGGCCGTTTCCGCTGATGATGTTAAGGCTATCGCCGAGCTGCCCACCAAGGATCAGCTTCTCGGCCAGATCGCCGGTCTCATCTCCGGTTTCGCTCGCGACATCGCTGTCTGCGTCAACGGCGTTTCCTCTGGTCTCGCTCGTTCGATCCAGCAGGTCTCCGAGCAGAAGGCAGCCTAGTTGCTGTTTTCACCCGCGGCGGCAACGCCGCACCCCTGACGCATTCGCGCTGTGTTTTAACTGATCTCCGTGCATCCGCACGGAAACCGAAAGGACTTAGAAATGGCTAAGCTTACCACCGATGAGATCATCGATGCTCTTAAGGAAATGACCCTTCTCGAGGCTTCCGAGCTCGTCAAGGCTATCGAGGACACCTTCGGCGTTTCCGCCGCTGCTCCTGCCGCTGTTGTCGCCGCTCCCGCTGCTGGCGCTGCTGAGGCCGAGGAGAAGACCGAGTTTGACGTCGTGCTCGAGGGCTTCGGCGACAACAAGATCCAGGTCATCAAGGCCGTCCGTGAGCTCACCAACCTTGGCCTGAAGGAGGCCAAGGAGGTCGTCGAGGGCGCTCCCAAGGCTGTTCTCGAGGGTGCCAAGAAGGAGGACGCCGAGGCTGCCAAGGAGAAGCTCGAGGCTGCTGGCGCTGCTGTCACCCTCAAGTAATCAGGCTTTCTCGCCAGATTTCTTTGCAGACGGGGTTCGCATTGCGAGCCCCGTCTTTTTTGTTTTTCGGTCCCTCGACATCGGTAGCTCAAACTGCCATGTTCTGTGATTTGCGTCGTATCGGGCACCCTGCCGTTGGGCAATAAAATTGCACCATTCGAGCAATAATTTGCGTTGACCTGCTGAAGAATTGTCTCTGCCTTGTAGCGACATATAGTTCCAGCGGTAAGATGCTTAGGTATCGCAATTTGATCTGCGGCTGTGTGCCGCACGCATGGGGCGCTTTTGCGCCTGCGAAAGGATCTTTGAATAACATGAAGGCAATCATCCCCGCCGCCGGTCTTGGCACGCGTTTTCTGCCTGGCACCAAGTGCACGCCCAAAGAGATGCTGCCGGTGCTCGACAAGCCCGTCATTCAGTACGTCGTCGAGGAGGCGCTCGACCCCGAGGAAGTCGACGACGCCATCATCGTTACATCTCCCGGTAAGCCCGAGCTACTGAACTACTTCCAGCCCGATCGCTCGCTCGAGAACCTGCTGCGCGAGCGCGGCAAGAACGCCTATGCCGATGCCGTCGCCCACGCTGGCGGTATGCCGGTCGACTTCCGTTATCAGTACGAGCCCAAGGGCCTCGGCCATGCTATTCGCTCTGCTGCCGACGCCGTGGCAGGGGAGAACTTCCTGGTTCTTCTGGGCGACTACGTTGTGCCTAACCGCGACATCTGCGACAAGATGCTCGCCGTTTCCAAGGAGCACGGTGGAGCTTCGGTTATCGCCGTCGCTGCTTGCTCGCCCGAGGAAGTCAGCCGCTACGGCGTTATCGCCGGTGAGCGCGTCGGTTCGCTCGAGGGTGCCGAGGACGTTGCCGATGCAGAGCCGGGCGCTGTCTGGCGTATCGGCGGTCTGGTCGAGAAGCCCGCTCCCGAGGCTGCTCCGTCCAACCTGTACATCGTCGGTCGTTACCTGCTGAGCCCGCTGGTTATGGACCTGCTCGCCGATCAGCAGGCCGGCAAGGGCGGCGAGATTCAACTCACCGACGCCATGGCCCGTTCGCTCGACCGCGAGGCCATGTACGCTGTCGTCATCGACCCGCTCTCGGGCTACGACACCGGCACTCCCTCTGGCTGGATGGCCACCAACGCCCTCATGGCCGCAAGCGATCCTCGCTTTGCCAGCGCCTTCTGGGACGCCATCGACGAGCGCGGCGGCTTGATGCGCAAATAAGCCTTCGGGCATCGACATTTACGGGCGCGGACCTCGGTTCGCGCCCGTTTTTAATAAGAGCTGCGATTGCCGGCCCTCTGTTCACAGAAAATATATGAACAGATGTTCGATACACACACATCTACCTGCGTGTTTTCTGTCGAAAAACTTTGCTACTCCAAAAACTCAATCGCGTCAAGGCTTTTCTTGCCCAACGGTCGGTACCTGATAAACTATTAGGTTGCGATAACTGGCGAAGCTATGCCTCGCCAACCCACCGAGCATTTCCGTGAAGGAGGAAAAACCTGGTGACCTACGCATACACTGCCACTGAGCGCAAGCGCGTCAGCTTCGGGAAAATCCCGGAGGCCATGGAGCTCCCCAACCTTATCTCTGTTCAAAGGGAATCCTTTGAACGTTTTAAGGACGAGGGCCTTCGTGAGGCGTTCAAGGAATCCAGCCCCATCCAGAGCCAGAACCATGTTCTCGAGGTTACCTTCGGCGAGCATCAGTTCGGCGACCCCGCGCACACCGTCGAGGAGTGCCGCGAGAAGGATATGACCTATCAGGCCCCGCTTCTGACCGACGTTCGTCTCACCAACAAGGAGACCGGCGAGATCAAGGAGCAGCTCGTCTTTATGGGCGACTTCCCCATGATGACCGATCAGGGCACCTTCATCATCAACGGTACCGAGCGTATCGTCGTTTCGCAGCTCGTCCGTTCCCCGGGTGTGTACTACAGCTCCGAGATGGATTCGGGCAAGCAGATCTACAAGGCCCAGATCATCCCGTCCCGCGGTGCCTGGCTCGAGTTTGAGGTCGACAAGCGCGACCAGCTCATGGTCTCCATCGACCGTAAGCGTAAGCAGAGCGCCACGATGTTCCTGCGCGCCCTTGGCATCGCCGTCACCAACGACGACATCATCGAGCTGCTCGGCAACTCCGATGTGATTAAGCGCACCCTGGAGCGCGACACCGCTCTCACTCGCGAGGATGCCCTTATCGAGATCTACCGTCGTCTGCGCCCGGGCGAGCCTCCCACCGTGGACGCTTCCCGCAGCCTGCTCGAGGGCCTGCTCTTTAACCCGCAGCGCTACGATTTGGCCCGCGTCGGTCGTTACAAGGTCAACAAGAAGCTTAACCTCACCACCGAGGAAGAGGTCACGGTGCTCACCGACGAGGATATCGTCGCGACGCTGCGCTACCTCCTGTCCCTCGCTGCCGGCGAGCAGGGCTTCAAGGTCGACGACATCGATCACTTTGGCAACCGCCGCATCCGCACCGTCGGCGAGCTCGTCGCCAACCAGTTCCGTATCGGCATGAGCCGTATGGAGCGCGTCGTCCGTGAGCGCATGAGCTCCCAGGACATCGACGAGATCACCCCGCAGTCGCTCATCAACATCCGCCCGATCGTGGCCTCCATCAAGGAGTTCTTCGGCTCCTCGCAGCTCTCGCAGTTCATGGACCAGGCGAACCCCCTGACCGGTCTGACCCACAAGCGCCGTCTGTCCGCACTCGGCCCTGGCGGTCTTGCCGGCCACAAGTCCGGCTCCAGCCGCCGCACCAACGTGCCGACGGCCGTCCGCGACGTCCACAACTCGCACTACAGCCGCATGTGCCCGATCGAGACCCCCGAAGGCCCCAACATCGGCCTGATCGGCTCGCTCGCCCTCTACGCCCGCGTCAACGAGTACGGCTTCATCGAGGCTCCGTTCCGTCGCGTCGAGAACGGCGTTGCCACCGACCAGATCGACTGGATGACCGCTGACGAGGAAGAGAAGCACGTCATCGCGCCGGCCAACACGCCGCTCGATCCCAAGACCAACGAGTTCATCACGACCGATGCCGAGGGCAAGCTTGTCCGCCCGCACACCGTGATCGCCCGTACCCGCGACTTCGACGGCTCCTTCGGCGCTCCCGCCGACGTGCCTGTCGAGGACGTCGACTACATGGACGTCTCGCCGCGTCAGATGCTCTCCGTCGCAGCCACGCTGATCCCGTTCCTCGAGCACGACGACGCCAAGCGTACGCTGATGGGCGCCAACATGCAGCGTCAGGCCGTGCCGCTGGTTCACCCCGCCGCTCCCTATGTCGGTACCGGCATGGAGCGTCGCGCCGCTCTGGACTCCGGCGAGGTCACCCTGGCCAAGAACGCCGGCGAGGTCATCTTTGCCGACGCCGCCAAGATCATCGTCAAGCATGCCGGCGGCATGGACGAGTATCACCTGGCCAAGTACCAGCGCTCCAACCAGTCCACCTGCATCAACCACCGTCCGCTCGTGCGCGTCGGTGACACCGTTGAGCAGGGCGAGCCCCTGGCCGACGGTCCTTCGACCGATCATGGCGAGCTCGCACTGGGTCAGAACCTCACCGTGGCATACATGCCGTGGGAAGGCTTCAACTACGAGGACGGTATCGTCGTGTCCGAGCGCCTGGTGGCCGAGGACCTGCTGACGACCATCAACATCACCCGTCACGAGATCGATGCCCGCGACACCAAGCTCGGCCCCGAGGAGATCACCCGCGAGATCCCGAACCTCTCTGAGGATATGCTTGCCAACCTCGACGAGGACGGCATTATCCGCATCGGCGCCGAGGTCGGCCCTGGCGACATCCTGGTCGGCAAGGTCACGCCTAAGGGCGAGAGCGCTCTGACCGCCGAGGAGCGCCTGCTGCGCGCCATCTTCGGTGCCAAGGCCCACGACGTTCGCGACACCTCCCTTAAGATGCCTCACGGCGCTTACGGCCGCGTCATCGACGTCGTCCGCTTTAGCCGCGAGAACGGCGACGATCTGGCCCCCGGCGTCAACGAGCAGGTGCGCGTCTACGTCGCCCAGCGTCGTAAGATCCAGCAGGGCGATAAGATCGCCGGCCGCCACGGCAACAAGGGTGTTATCTGTAACGTTCTGCCGGTCGAGGACATGCCCTACATGGCTGACGGTACCCCAATCGACGTTATCCTCAACCCGCTGGGCGTTCCTTCGCGTATGAACGTCGGCCAGCTGCTCGAGTGCCACCTTGGCTGGGCTGCTGCCTGCGGTTGGGATACCGAGCAGGCCGACTCCGACAAGTACGTCCCCGGTCCGTTCTTCACCGCCACGCCTGTCTTCGACGGCGCCAAGGAGGACGAGATCGCCGAGGTCATTCGTCGTGCCAACAAGAACATGCTCAACAAGGCCACCGCTGCCTTTGGCGATCACATGCGTCCCGAGTTTGTCACTCAGCTTGACGAGCGCGGCAAGACCCGCCTGTTCGACGGCCGCACCGGCGAGGAGTTCCGCGAGCCCATTACCGTGGGCACGTCCTACATCCTCAAGCTCGGCCACATGGTCGACGACAAGATCCACGCCCGTTCGACCGGCCCTTACAGCCTGGTTACCCAGCAGCCGCTGGGCGGCAAGGCTCAGTTCGGCGGCCAGCGCTTCGGCGAGATGGAAGTTTGGGCACTGTACGCATACGGTGCTTCCAACGTCCTGCAGGAGATCCTGACCGTCAAGTCCGACGATACCGTGGGCCGCGTCAAGACCTACGAGTCCATCGTCAAGGGCGAGAACGTTCCTGTCCCGGGTATCCCCGAGTCCTTCAAGGTTCTCGTCAAGGAGATCCGTTCCCTCGCACTGGACATCGAGCCCATGCACGATGCCGACGAGGACGCCTCCGCCCCTGTGACCGCCGAGGAGACCTCTGCCCTCGATGACCTGGCTGCGCTCGCCGGCGTTGACGCCGACGTCGAGGCCCAGGATGCCGAGACCGCCGAGGCACCCGAGGCTGTCGCCGCCACGACCACTGATAAGGAGTAGTTGACTGTGGCAGATTTCGAAGCTACTGATTTTGACTCGGTAAAGATCTCCCTTGCCTCCGCCGACCAGATCCGTTCCTGGTCGCACGGTGAGGTCAAGAAGCCGGAGACCATCAATTACCGTACCCTCAAGCCCGAGAAGGACGGCCTGTTCTGCGAGAAGATCTTCGGTCCCGCCAAGGACTGGGAGTGCTCCTGCGGCAAGTACAAGGGCATCCGCTTTAAGGGCATCGTCTGCGAGCGCTGCGGCGTCGAGGTCACCTCGGCCAAGGTGCGTCGCGACCGCATGGGCCACATCGAGCTCGCCGCTCCCGTGTCCCACATCTGGTACTTCAAGAGCCCCACGAGCTTCCCGATGAGCCGTATGCTCGACATCAAGTCCAAGGACCTCGAGAAGGTTCTGTACTTTGCCAGCTACATCATCACCGAGGTCGACTACGAGGCTCGCGAGGCCGACGCTGACGACCTGCGTGAGGAGCTCGCCGCCGATCTGGAAGAGATCGATGCCGAGTGCGCCCGCCAGATCGAGTCCCTCAAGGAGCAGGGCAACCCCGAGAACTTTGACGAGTTCTCCGACGAGGAGCCGCTGACCCCCGAGGAGATCGCCTCTGGCATCGTCGACATCGAGGAAGAGTGCAAGGACGAGAAGCAGCTCCGCACGGACGCCTTCAACGCCTTCATGAAGCTCACCGAGCGCGACCTCATCTCCGATGAGCCGCTGTTCCGCGAGATGACCCGTTACTACTCCATGTACTTCAAGGGTGGCATGGGTGCCGAGGCCGTCCGCGACCTGCTCGCTGCCATCGACCTCCCCTCCGAGGCCGAGAAGCTCAAGGCCATCATCGCCGACGAGGACTCCCAGAAGCAGAAGCGCGAGAAGGCCGTCAAGCGCCTCGAGGTCGTTGACGCCTTCCTGAAGGGCGGCAACAGCCCCGCGAACATGATTCTGGACGTCATCCCGGTCATTCCGCCCGATCTGCGCCCGATGGTCCAGCTCGACGGCGGCCGCTTCGCCGCGTCCGACCTCAACGACCTGTATCGTCGCGTGATCAACCGTAACAACCGACTCAAGCGCCTGCTCGACCTGGACGCCCCCGCGATCATCGTGAACAACGAGAAGCGCATGCTCCAGGAGTCCGTGGACGCCTTGTTCGACAACGGCCGTCGTGGTCGCCCGGTCTCTGGCCGTGGCGGTCGCCCGCTCAAGTCGCTCGCCGAGGCCCTCAAGGGCAAGCAGGGTCGTTTCCGTCAGAACCTGTTGGGTAAGCGTGTCGACTACTCCGGCCGTTCGGTTATCGTTACCGACCCCAAGCTGCTGCTGCACCAGTGCGGTCTGCCCAAGACCATGGCGCTGGAGCTCTTCAAGCCCTTCGTCATGAAGCGCCTGGTCGAGCTTGGCAAGGTCGAGAACATCAAGGGCGCCAAGCGCGCTATCGACCGCGGTGCCACCTTTGTGTGGGATATCCTCGAAGAGGTCATCGACGGCCGCGTCGTGCTGCTCAACCGTGCACCGACCCTGCACCGTCTGTCCATCCAGGCCTTTGAGCCGGTGCTGGTCGAGGGCAAGGCTATCCACCTGCATCCGCTGGTTTGCTCGCCCTTCAATGCCGACTTCGACGGCGACCAGATGTCTGTCCACGTGCCGCTGTCCAGCCAGGCTCAGGCCGAGGCTCGCGTGCTCATGCTCTCTGCGAACAACCTGCGCTCGCCGGCATCCGGCAAGCCGGTTAACATCCCTTCGCAGGACATGATCATCGGTGTGTACTACCTCACCCAGGTTCGCGAGGGTCTGCCGGGCGAGAACCACGTGTTCTCGAGCTTCGACGACGCGCTGCACGCCTATGACTGCCGCTCCGAGGTCGACATGCAGGCCAAGATCCAGGTCCGCGTGTCCGCTGCCGATGCCAACGTCATCAACGAGGACGGCACCCGTATCTTCCGCGTCAAGAACGGCAAGAACGAGTTTGTCGACTACGATGTCACCGGCAACAAGACCGCGCGCTTCGAGACGTCTATCGGCCGCATCATCTTCAACCGCCAGTGCCTGCCCGAAGACTATGAGTTCATGAACTACAAGATGGTCAAGGGCGACGTGGCCAAGCTGGTTGCGGACTGCTGCGATCGTTACCCCGAGGCCAAGGTCGGTCCGATCCTCGACGCCATCAAGTACTCCGGCTTCCACTACGCTACCCGCGCCGGCCTCACCATCTCGGTGTGGGACGCTCTCATCCCTGCCGAGAAGCAGGAGCTGCTCGATCGCGCCCAGGCCAACGTCGACCAGATCAACGAGTACTTCGAGGAGGGCTTCATCAACGAGACGGAGCGCCACATCGAAGTCGTTAACGAGTGGACCGCTTGTACCGACAAGGTCGCAGCACTCATGCTCGACATGTTCGACGAGGAGAACCCGCTGTACATGATGGCCGACTCCGGCGCCCGTGGTTCTAAGACCCAGCTGCGTCAGCTCGGTGGCATGCGTGGCCTGATGGCAGACATGTCCGGCGAGACGATCGACCTTCCCATTAAGGCGAACTTCCGCGAGGGCCTGCTGCCGCTCGAGTACTTCATTTCGACCTACGGCGCCCGTAAGGGCCTGGTCGATACCGCATCCCACACCTCGGACTCTGGTTACCTGACCCGCCGTCTGGTCGACGTGGCCCAGGACGTCATCGTCCGCGAGGAGGACTGCGGTACGCATGAGGGCGTCACCTACAACCTCATCATCCCCGGCACCACCGACCTCAACACCGACCTCGTCGGCCGTTGCTTCATCGAGGACGTCGTGGCTCCCGATGGCACCGTGCTCTTTGAGCAGGACGGTTACATCGAGAAGGTCGCCGACATTCAGAAGATGGTCGATGCCGGCCTCAAGAAGGTCAAGCTCCGCGCGCTGCTCACCTGCCGCTCCAAGTACGGCGTGTGCCAGAAGTGCTACGGCTGGGATCTTTCCACCCGTCGTCCGGTCGCCATCGGTACCGCAGTCGGCATTATTGCCGCCCAGTCCATCGGCGAGCCTGGTACGCAGCTTACGATGCGTACCATTCACTCCGGCGGCGTCGCTGGCGTTGACGATATTACGCAGGGTCTGCCTACGGTCAGCCGTATGTTCGATATCGTCGGCAACGTCAACGAGAAGATCCTGGGTCGCGAGGCCGAGCTGGCTCCGTACTCCGGTCACCTCTCGATTAAGCCCGAGAAGTCCGAGTACGTGCTGACGCTCACCGACTCCGAGGACCACACCCGTGTCCTCGACGAGCGTCGCGTCCCCGCTTCGGTGCGCTTCATGCCCGAGATCGAGGACGGCTGCGAGGTTCGCGCCGGCGACCAGATCACCAAGGGCTTCGTCAACTTCCGCAACCTGCGCAAGCTGACCGACATCGAGTCGACGATGCACACCTTCGTCGAGAGCGTCAAGGACGTCTACACCAGCCAGGGCGTCGACCTGAACGACAAGCACATCGAGGTGCTCGCACGTCAGATGCTGCGTCGCGTTCAGATCACCAACCCCGGTGACTCCAAGTACCTGCTTGGTCAGTACGTCGACCGCTATGAGTTCGCCGACGAGGTCGAGCGCGTTGCCCGTCTGGGCGGTCAGGCCCCCGTGGCCGAGCCCGTCATCCTGGGTACGCTCAAGGTCGCGTCCAACATCGACTCCTGGCTGTCGAGCGCTTCGTTCATCCGTACCGCCGGCGTCCTTACCGAGGCTGCTATTGAGGGTAAGGTCGACCACCTGCTCGACCTTAAGTCCAACGTCATCGTCGGTAAGAAGATCCCGGCCGGTACTGGCCTCAAGCCGTACGCCAACGCCAAGCTGACGTATCGTACGGCCGACGGCTATGTCGACATCGACGGCCCGGCTTCGCCCAACGCCAAGTCGCTGCCCGAGTGGGCTCCGGTGGAGCTCAAGGACCTGGACGAGCAGCTCCCGCAGCAGCTCGACTGGGCCGGCTACGACGAGTTCGGTGGTGCTGACGGTTCGTTCACCCGCAACGGCCACACCATCTCCGCCGAGAAGGCTCGCCTGTACCTGTTCGACGACCTGGGCGTGTCGCAGCGCTGGACCAACAAGTTCAGCGAGGTCGGCATCGAGACGGTCGGCGACCTGGTCGGCAAGTCCGAGGAGGATCTGCTGCGCATCGATGGCATCGGTGCCAAGGCGATCGAGGAGCTCCGTGACGGCCTGGAGGCCCACGACCTGCTCTACATCCTCGAGAACAACGACGACGTTGCCGACGAGGAAGACCTCTCGCAGCTGCTGCAGATGGTCTTTAGCCCCGACGGTCCGGACGATATCCTGCTGGGTACTTCCGCTCCGACGCATCACGCCGACGCCGACGAGGAGCTCCTGGGCGCCCCGATCGACGACAAGAAGGCTCCCGCCAACGGCGCGATCAACGAGGACATGGCTTCCCTCGACGAGCTGCTCAACCAGCTCGTGGACACCGACGACGCCGAAGAGGCCAAGGACAACGACGAGGAGTAATTTCCTAGTACGTTAACCGTCCTTCCAAAGACCCGTTTCCCAACAGGGAAGCGGGTCTTTTTTGTTGAAAAAACCTGCCAATAAGGGACAGGTTTTTTTGGTAGGTTTTTCCTGCTTGAATTTGAAACATTTCGTCCGGCAAGAGCGTATCTATGGTGAGGGCCTCAGCAAGAATCATGAACGTCACCGGGAGGTGATTATGGAAGAACAAGCATTTAGACAGGCGGTCGAAGATCACCGGGATGTCGTGTTTCGGATCGCATTGACGTACCTGCGCGATCGCGCCGATGCCGACGATATTGCCCAAGATGTCTTTCTTAAGCTGCTTAAAAGCGATGGACACTTTGAAAGTTGGGAACATCTTCGCCGCTGGCTTATCCGGGTCACGATCAATGAATGTAAATCGCTCTTTCGAAAGCCATGGAGGCGTGTGGAGGATATTGAGAACCTGGCCGATTCGCTTTCGGCGGCGCAGGATGAGACCAAGGCCGTCCTGTCAGATGTCATGCGGCTTCCGGAACGATTCCGTATCCCCATCGTGCTCTATTACTATCTGGGCTTCTCGACTTCAGAGATTGCCGAGTTGTTGCATGTACCAGCCGCGACCGTTCGAACGCGTTTAGCTCGCGGCAGATCGAAACTCAAGTTCATCCTAGAGGAGGGCGACCGTGAAATCCAACCAAATCAAGCAGGCCTTCGAGTCCGTCCAAGCCGATAGCGATCTTGCTGACCGTGTTCTTTATGCCGCTGCTGGTGAGCCGCTTCGCCGAAAGGGTCACGCGAAGCCTCTGTATGTTGCCGTGATCGGATGCCTTGCCGGAGTGCTGGCGACCGGAGGGGTCGCCTACGCCGTCGTCAATTCCAGTTATTTTGCCTCTGCCTGGGGAAACCATGGCAACGGAGAGTCCATTACCTGGACTCAAGGTGGCTCGTCGGGGACTAAATATACCTACACCAGAGAGTTTGGTGATGGTATCGCGCCCCAAAGCTTGGAGGGTTCAGTACAGAAGGTCAATCTGTCCGTCGAGGGCAACGGCTATACGCTCGACATTCATGATATGGCTATCGATAAAAACGGTTGCGGTGCCGTGACGTTTACGTTGTCCAATCCAAATGGTGTTAACTACTACAAGCCGGCAGCAGAGACAGGCGAACTTGTTCTCTATGGTGAAGAAGAACAAGGCATCGGTACGCCCAGCATGAACTTCGGCGAGGAATGGGCTGACACACGCTGCACAATTGATAAAGACACATCAAGCGACACGGTCATTAATGGCACGATGTACTTTGCCTCGTGGAATCGCGAGCGAGATTTGGGACATGCGGTCACCTGGAATATCTGCTGGACTGAGGGCGAAGGCGAGGACGCGAGGCTGTTCGAGGCATCGACGCCCGAGTTTAGCGTTGGAGCGCACGTCGATACAAAGGAACTCCGCTCCGATGACTTGCCTCTCGAGATCAGCCCGTTTTCTATCCAGACACACATCGATGATCTGGGCATTGACGCAGTCACGAAGAAGTTGACCGTTACCTACAAGGATGGATCGGAGCAGATTATCGAAGATGATGCTGCGGGTGCGTACAATTTGTATGTCTCGCTGACGCGCAATAGCGGAGAGAACATCTCGGTGCCAACAAAACTGATCAATGTCGATCAAGTGGTCTCGGTAACCCTTGAGGGCACGAGATACACGTCAGCAGGAGAGACCGAAACAGAAGTACCCTTTACCATCGTTTATTCGTAAAGTCTGGGCCGCTTCCCAAGAGGGGAAGCGGCCTTTTTAGCGTTATATGGACGAGTGGATTGGACGTTATTCGTCTGATTCTCGGAAGAACGTGGCAAATAGATGCGGATCACCGTGAAGAGTGGCGTTTTCCATGATAAAACCGACCAAAATAAACCTGTCCCTTTTTGGCAGGGAACGTTGCCCCGACGAGTACGTCGGATTCCCGGGCCGGGCGGCACAGGGGTTAAGTTTGTTGCGAGTTCCGCACGAGCCGGAGGCCACTTAATGTGGCCTCCGTGCGAGCCAGGACTGTAGAGCAGCAAACTTAACCCCTGTGCCGCCCGGCCCGGGAATCCGCCCACGCGCACAGAAGGGGATTCCTTTTGTGTAGGCTTTGCGGAAATGTGGGTATTTTAGGATACGCCCGGCGGCGTGGTCTGTTGACGACACAGCTAACGCCACGTATCCTATCGAACTGCGTGTTTCGTAGGGGGATGCTGACCCCTCGATTCAAGCCGTTGCACTTTACAGAAAGCTGGAATCATTCGAGAAGGAGTACGCTTTGCCTACTATTAACCAGCTGGTTCGCCAGGGCCGTCGTTCCGTGCCCAAGAAGTCCAAGAACGCTGCCCTGCAGCACAACTCCCAGAAGCGCGGCGTGTGCACCCGCGTCTTCACCACGAGCCCCAAGAAGCCGAACTCGGCTCTTCGTAAGGTTGCCCGTGTTCGCCTCGTCAACGGCATCGAAGTTACTGCTTACATCCCGGGTGAGGGCCACAACCTGCAGGAGCACTCCATCGTGCTCGTCCGCGGCGGTCGTGTCCGTGACCTCCCTGGTGTCCGTTATCACGTCATCCGTGGCGCCTACGACGCTGCTCCGGTCCAGAACCGTATGCAGGCCCGTTCCAAGTACGGTGCTAAGCGCCCCAAGGCTAAATAAGCCAGATAACGTTTTGATACTTTCGCCGTGTGCCGCCTAAGCGCCGCACGGTAGACACTTAAGGAGATTTCACATGCCGCGTCGTGCAGCAGCTAATCGTCGTGAGGTTCAGCCTGACGCCGTTTACAACAACCGCCTGGTGACTCAGCTCATCAACAAAGTCCTTCTTGACGGCAAGAAGGCCACCGCTGAGCGCATCGTTTACACCGCTTTCGAGATCGTTGCCGAGAAGTCCGAGGGTGGCGACGCTCTCGCTACCTTCAAGAAGGCTATGGACAACGTCAAGCCCACGCTCGAGGTTAAGCCCAAGCGTGTCGGTGGCGCTACCTATCAGGTCCCGATGGAGGTCAACTCCCGTCGTTCCACCGCTCTGGGTATCCGCTGGATCGTCAACTTCTCCCGCGCTCGCAAGGAGAAGACCATGGCCGAGCGTCTCGCCAACGAGATCCTCGACGCTTCCAACGGCCTGGGCGCTTCCGTCAAGAAGCGTGAGGACGTCTTCAAGATGGCCGAGGCCAACCGCGCGTTCTCTCACTATCGTTGGTAAGTTAAGGTAAGGAACTAACATGGCTAAGCCTAAGTACAAGCTTTCCGATACCCGTAACATCGGCATCATGGCCCACATCGATGCCGGTAAGACCACCACGACCGAGCGTATTCTTTACTACACCGGTAAGACCCACAAGATCGGTGAGGTCCATGAGGGCGCTGCCACCATGGACTGGATGGTTCAGGAGCAGGAGCGCGGCGTAACCATTACCTCCGCTGCTACCACGTGCTTCTGGAACAAGGACGGTAAGGACTACCGCATCCAGATCATCGACACCCCGGGCCACGTTGACTTCACCGCCGAGGTCGAGCGCTGCCTGCGCGTCCTCGATGGCGCTGTCGCCGTCTTCGACGCCGTTGCCGGCGTTCAGCCCCAGTCTGAGACCGTTTGGCGTCAGGCTTCTACCTTCAACGTCCCCCGCATCGCCTTCATCAACAAGTATGACCGCGTGGGCGCTGACTTCTTCAACGCTATCGAGACCATGAAGGATCGTCTCGACGCTAACGCCGTGGCCGCTCAGGTCCCGATGGGCGCCGAGGACAACTTCTGGGGTGTCATCGACCTGGTTACCATGACTGCATGGGACTTCAAGGCCGACGAGAAGGGTATGACCTACCCCGAGCCGATGGACGAGATCCCGGCTGAGTTTGCCGACATCGCTGCCACCAAGCGCGAGGAGCTCCTTGATGCTGCTGCCAGCTTTGACGACGAGCTCATGGAGAAGATCCTCATGGAGGAGGACTTCACCGTCGAGGAGCTCAAGGCTGCTCTGCGCAAGGGCGTTCTGGCCAACGAGCTCAACCTCGTCTTCGTGGGCTCCGCCTACAAGAACAAGGGCGTTCAGGAGCTGCTCGACGCTGTCGTCGACTACCTGCCCAGCCCGCTCGACGTTGAGGCCGTCACCGGTACCGATCCGGACACCGGCGAGGAGATCCAGCGTCATCCTTCCTTCGACGAGCCCTTCTCCGGCCTGGTCTTCAAGATCATGACCGACCCGTTCGTCGGTAAGCTCACCTACGTCCGCGTTTACTCCGGCCGCGCCGAGTCCGGCTCCTACGTGGTCAACGCTTCCAACGGTCAGCGCGAGCGCCTCGGCCGCATCCTCGAGATGAACGCCGCCGAGCGTATCGACCGTGACGACGCTGCCGCCGGCGATATCGTCGCTTGCGTCGGCTTCAAGAACTCCACCACCGGTGACACCCTGTGCGCCGAGGGCAAGGAGATCGTCCTCGAGAAGATCGAGTTTGCTAAGCCCGTTATCGACGTTGCCATCGAGCCCAAGACCAAGGCCGAGCAGGACAAGATGTCCCTGGCTCTGACCAAGCTCGCCGAGGAGGACCCGACCTTCCAGGTGTCCACCAACCACGAGACCGGCCAGACCATCATCGCCGGCATGGGCGAGCTGCACCTCGAGATCATCGTCGACCGTCTGCTCCGCGAGTTCAAGGTTGACGCTAACGTTGGTAAGCCCCAGGTTGCCTACCGCGAGACCGCTGGTCACGACGTCGAGAAGGCTGAGGGCAAGTTCGTCCGTCAGTCCGGTGGTCGCGGTCAGTACGGCCACGCCGTCATCAAGCTCGAGAAGATGGAGGAGGGCTTCGGCTACGAGTTCGTCAACGCTATCGTCGGCGGCGTCGTGCCCAAGGAGTACATCCCGTCCATCGACAAGGGCATCCAGGAGGCCCTGAACACCGGTGTTATCGCCGGCTTCCCGGTCCTCGACGTTAAGGTCACCCTGTTCGACGGTTCTTACCACGAGGTCGACTCCTCCGAGGCCGCCTTCAAGATCGCCGGTTCCATGGCTATCAAGGACGCCCTCAAGAAGTCCGATCCGCAGCTGCTCGAGCCGATCATGGCTGTTGAGGTCGAGACCCCCGAGCAGTACATGGGCGACGTTATGGGCAACCTCTCCGGTCGCCGCGGCAAGATCGAGGGCATGGAGGATCGCAAGAACAGCAAGCTCATCCGTGCCAAGGTGCCGCTGGGCGAGATGTTCGGTTACGCTACCGACCTTCGCTCCCAGACCCAGGGCCGTGCATCCTACACGATGCAGTTCGACTCTTATGAGCCCGCGCCCAAGTCCATCGTGGACGAGGTCATGAGCAAGAACGCCTAAGTTCGAGCTCCCTGTTACGTAATCCTGCGAGAACATCTCTCGCACTCTTTGGAGGTTTAAGTTGGCTACCCAGAAGATCCGCATTCGCCTCAAGGGCTATGATCACGAGGTCGTCGATCAGTCCGCGAAGCTCATCGTCGAGACCGCTCAGAAGACCGGCGCTCGCGTTTCCGGTCCTGTCCCCCTGCCCACCGAGCGCAACCTGTACACGGTTATCCGCTCGCCGCACGTGAACAAGGACTCCCGTGAGCAGTTCGAGATGCGCACCCACAAGCGCCTCATCGACATCCTCGACCCCACCTCGGGCACCGTTGATTCGCTCATGCGTCTCGACCTCCCCGCTGGCGTCGACATCGACATCAAGCTCTAAGCGATATCGCTCATAGCTTAAAGGGCCCCGCTGCCGTAACGGCAGCGGGGCCCTTTTGTTTTGAATGATGGTTTGGACTGCGGGGTAATGCTGCCGAGTAGGTGGTTGCGGCGCCCTATTCGCTCAAGGGACGCAGCGATGCCTCCTCAAAATGGAAGGATCGAAAGCCGTTTTCCGTTTCGATGCACGCGCGACCAAAGCCATCGACCGTTTTAAAGATGCCACGCGCCAGCTCGTCACCGACAGGGGAACGGGCGATAACGGTTTCCCCTATCCAATTGAGGTGAGCTACATAATTATCGTGGACGGGCGCGAGCGGTCCGGCGTCTTCTTCCATGGCGTTGAGGCGTTCTGCCCACGCATCTACAGCGTTCACGACTGCGTGATAGACCTGTTTGAGTAGCACATCGACGGCGGGAACGTTCTCGTTGAGATCCGAGAGACCGATTGCGGGCAGGCCGCCATCGGGAACCTCCGCGGGCACATAGTTCACGTTGACGCCGATGCCACAGACCGCAAAGGGGCTGCCTTCGTTATCGCGTGCGGCTTCGACCAGAATGCCGCCGAGTTTGCGTCCACTCGCGACCAGGTCGTTGGGCCATTTGAGGCCAATCTCGTTTGCAAGACCCTGCTTTTCGAGTGCTTCGAGCACCGCTAGGCCGCTGACGGCGGCAAGACCAGAGTACTTTGCGGGATTAACGCATGGACGCAGGACAATCGAAAGCAATAGGTTGCCGGCGGTTGAATCCCACTTGTGGCCGCGCCGGCCGCGTCCTGCCGTTTGCGCGCGGGCGGCAAGTCCTGTGCCGTGCGGCGCACCCTGTTTTCCTGCCTTGAGCAGGTCATCGTTGGTCGATCCGGTTACGTCGACAATCGTTAATTGGGCATCCATAGCGGCTGCTACCTCCTTATTGAATAAGTGAATGACGCAATGGTGTCGAGAGATAGACACAATGTGAAGCCTTTGTCGCATTTGGACAATTTAATGTTAACACGTCAACAAAGACTGAAATGCGTTATCCTCTCTTGGAAGATGTAAACACGTCAACAACTCAAAGGAGGTTAGTGATGGGTTTCACGATTCTTGGAACAGGTTCGGCACTTCCTGAGCGCAGTGTTTCCAATGACGAGCTGTCTGAGTTCCTCGATACCTCGGATGAGTGGATTTTTACTCGCACAGGTATCAAGAGCCGCCACGTCTGCACCACCGAGTCACTTGACGACCTTGCCGTAGCGGCGAGCGAGCGGGCACTCCAGGTGTCCGGAATCGACGCGAGCCAGCTGGATCTGATCGTCTGCTCGACGACGACGGGTGACCACCTTGTTCCCGCTGAGGCGTGTGCCGTTGCTGAGCGCCTGGGCGCGACGTGCCCTGCCTTCGATGTCTCGGCGGCTTGTGCCGGCTTCGTATTTGCGCTCGATGTCGCCGAGGGCTATGTCGCCCGCAGCCGTGCCGAGCGCGTGCTTGTTGTTGCTGCCGAGCAGATGACGCGCGCGCTCGACTGGACCGACCGTGCCACCTGCGTGCTTTTTGGCGATGGGGCAGGCGCCGCAGTGATTGAAGCTGGGGGAGACAACCCCCTTGCCGTTGAGCTTTCGACGGCGCCCGACGTCGAGACGTTGCGCGTTCCCGGTCTGGTCGGTACCTCGCCGTTTAAGGCTTCCGCAGATAGCGCGAGCGTGCTGTCCATGAATGGCCGCCGCGTGTTCAAGTTCGGCGTCAACGCCATCTGCGACACGGTCCATAAGCTTGCGATCGATGCGGGCATTTTGGTCGAAGACATCGATCATTTTGTATTCCATCAGGCTAACGAACGAATCCTGAGCCAGGCGGTCAAGCGCCTGGGCGTGCCGGACGAGCGCGTGGTTCGCACGTTGCGCGAGACCGGCAACATTTCGAGCGCATGCATTCCGCTTGCCCTCGACCGGCTGGCAAACGCCGGTGCACTTCACACAGGCGACACCATCGCCTTGGTTGGATTTGGCGCCGGTCTGGATATAGGTGGCTATCTGCTTCGTTGGAAGTAGTCGTACATAGGAAATAAAAACGCCCTAGGGCACAACCAAAGGAGAACTACCATGGCAGATCAGAAGACCTTCGAGCGCGTTTGCGACGTTATCCGCGAGACCGCCGGTCTTGACGATGTCGAGATGAAGCCCGAGTCCACGCTCGAGGAGATTGGTCTCGACAGCCTGGGCACCGTCGAG
Source organism: uncultured Collinsella sp. (assembly GCA_900545665.1). GTDB lineage: Bacteria > Actinomycetota > Coriobacteriia > Coriobacteriales > Coriobacteriaceae > Collinsella. The sequence continues at coordinate 86,027 of UQZU01000004.1, read as the reverse complement.
ATCCTCGTTGCCGTCGAGGACGAGTTTGGCATCCAGCTCGATACCGAGGAGAACCCCAAGACGGTCGGCGAGTTCGCCGATACGGTCGAGGCGGCATTGGAGAAGTAGAGATGCTCAAGACTCCTCTCTGCGATCTGCTCGGCATCGAAAAGCCCGTGTTCCAGGGCGGTATGGCCTGGATTGCCGATGCCTCGCTGGCGTCCGCAGTGTCCGAGGCGGGTGGCTTAGGCATCATCGCGGCCATGAACGCCGATGCCAACTGGCTTCGCGACCAGATTCATGAGCTGCGCGCCAAGACGGATAAGCCCTTTGGCGTGAACGTCATGCTCATGAGCCCGTTTGCCGACGAGGTTGCACAGGTCGTGATTGACGAGCGAGTGCCGGTCGTCGTGACGGGCGCCGGCAATCCCGCCAAGTACATGAAGGCGTGGAACGAGGCGGGCATCAAGGTCATCCCGGTCGTTGCCTCGGTGGCGCTGGCGCGCCTCGTGGCACGTCGTGGAGCCACGGCGGTTGTTGCCGAGGGTACCGAATCGGGCGGCCATATTGGCGAGACCTCGACGATGGCACTGGTGCCGCAGGTCGTCGATGCGGTTGACATTCCCGTCGTGGCCGCCGGCGGTATTGCCGACGGCCGCGGCGTGGCGGCCGCCTTTATGCTGGGCGCCGAAGGCGTGCAAGTGGGTACGCGCTTTCTGGTCGCAGACGAGTGCACCGTCGCGGAGCAGTACAAAGAGATGGTCCTGAAGGCCAACGACACTTCAACGCGTGCGACCGGTCGCTCGACGGGACATCCAGTGCGCGCCCTCAAGAGCCCCTTCACCAACGCCTATGCCAAGAGCGAGGGTTCCGGCGCGAGTGCCGAGGAGCTCGGTGCTATGGGAACCGGTGCGCTGCGTAAGGCCGCCAAGGAGGGCAACTACGAAGAGGGTTCGTTTTTGTGTGGACAGATTGCCGGCATGGTCAACGAGCGCCAGAGCGCACGCGAAATCGTTGACGACCTGGTCGATGGCGCCGAGCACGTCCTGAAGGGTGCGTGCGCATGGGTGGCGTAGCGTTTTTGTTTGCCGGCCAGGGTGCCCAGCACCCCGCGATGGGCGTCGACTTGATCGAGACATCGCCGGCGGCCGCCGAGGTGTTCGCCATTGCCGACGAGGTGCGCCCGGGGACCAGCGAGCAATGCCGGAGTGCCTCCAAGGAGGAGCTCTCGCAGACCGAGAACACGCAGCCGTGTATGTTCGTTCACGACCTGGCAGCGGCTGCCGCCCTGCGTGAGCGCGGCGTGGTACCTGCCGCCTGTGCGGGATTCTCGCTGGGCGAGGTCGCCGCGCTCACCTTTGCGGGGGCGTTCGATACGCGAGCGGGCTTTGAGCTCGTGTGCGAGCGCGCGGCGCTGATGGTCGCGGCTGCCGAGCGCCATCCGGGCGGCATGCGCGCCGTCATCAAGCTCGATGCGGCGCAAGTCGAGGGCCTGGCAAAACAGGCCGGCGAGGACTGCTGGCCAGTCAACTACAACAGCCCACAGCAGACGGTTGTGGCCGGAGCGCCCGAGGCGCTGCAGGAGCTCGACGTCCTAGTAAAAGAGGCTGGCGGCCGCGCCATGAAGGTCGCGGTGTCGGGTGCATTTCATAGCCCCTATATGGCCGAGGCGACCTGTGGCCTTGCCGCATATATTGAGGCCGGTCACGCGCCGTCCCCGTTGCTCATTCCTGTTTTGGCAAATATGACAGCGGCACCCTATCCGGCGGATCCCCAGACGGCATCGGATGTCTTGGCCAATCAGGTGAGCCATGCCGTACGCTGGGTCGATACGCTGCATGCTCTGCAGGATCAAGGCATCGACACATTTATTGAGGTCGGCCCCGGCAAAACGCTGTCCGGCCTGGTCAAGCGTACGCTGAGCGACGTTCGTGTGTATTCGTGCGAGACGGCCGAGCAGGTCGCAGCTATTGCCGACGAGCTCGCATAGTCCACAGGGCTGTAACCCGAAAGGAATGACATGGGCAACTTGAACAATGGCGCGCTCGAGCGCAACGACTCACGTCGCGTGGCACTGGTCACGGGCGGCTCGCGGGGTATCGGCCGCGCCTGCGCTATCGGTCTGGCGGAGGATGGCTACGATATCGCCGTCGTCTATGCCGGCAGCGTCGATGCGGCGCGCGAGACGTGCGACGCCTGCGAGGCGGCTGGCGCCACGGCGCGCTCATATCAATGCGACGTGGCCGACCCCGCTGCCGTCAACGCGTGCGTGGAAGCGGTCCTCAACGACTTTGGCTCCATTTGGGCGCTCGTCAACAACGCTGGCATCACCCGCGATGGCCTGCTCATGCGCATGGGCGATGACGCCTTCGATCGCGTGCTCGATGTCAATCTTAAAGGAACGTTTAACACGACGCGCGCGCTCACCAAGACCTTTATGCGCCAGCGCGGCGGCTGCGTCGTCAACATGAGCTCGGTCGTGGGCCTGATGGGCAATGCCGGGCAAGCCAACTACGCTGCCTCCAAGGCGGGCGTGATCGGCCTGACCAAGGCGGTGGCGCGCGAGCTTGCGCCCCGCGGCGTACGAGTGAACGCGGTTGCCCCCGGGTTTGTCGAGACGGATATGACGGCAAAGCTCTCGGAGAAGGTGCGTACGGTAACCGAGGAGCAGATTCCCCTTAAGCGTATGGCGCGCCCCGAGGAGGTGGCCGGCGTAGTGCGCTTTCTGGCGAGTGATGCGGCTGCCTACATTACGGGTGAGGTCGTGCGCGTCGACGGCGGAATGGCGATGTAGAAACCAGGGCCGAAGAACGGCTTGGATGAGGAGACCATGATGGAACAGAGAGTTGCAATCACCGGTATCGGTGCCGTGTCGCCGCTCGGCAACACCGCGCTTGCCACCTGGGCGGCCATGTGCGCCGGCACGTGCGGCATCGGCCCGATCACGCACTTCGATACCGATGCGTTTGCCGTCAAGGTGGCAGCCGAGGTCAAGGGCTTTGACGGCAACGAGTACTTTGGCAAGCGTGACGCCAAGCATCTCGACCCCTGCGTTCAGTTTGCGATGGCGGCTTCGGACGAAGCCATGCACGATGCGGGCTTTGATGTCGAAGGCGCCATCGATCGCGAGCGCCTGGGCGTCTACGTGGGCTCGGGCGTGGGCGGCATGACGACGCTCGTCGACAACGTCCATACGATTGCCGAACGTGGGCCCCGCCGCGCATCGCCCTATATGATCGCGATGATGATCCCCAACATGGCATCGGGCAATATCGCAATCCGCCACAAGGCAAAGGGCCCGACCCTGCCCGTGGTGACCGCGTGCGCAACCTCGGCCCATGCGGTGGGCGAGGCGTTCCGCGCCATCAAGCACGGCTATGCCGACGCGATCCTCGCGGGCGGCGCCGAGGCTGCAATTATCCCCGATGCCGTTGCGGGCTTTACGTCCTGCCGCGCATTGACCACCAACCCCGATCCCGCGACGGCCTGCCGTCCGTTCGATGCAGACCGCGACGGCTTTGTGATGGGCGAGGGCGCCTGCGTGCTCGTGCTCGAGAGCATGGAACATGCGCAGGCGCGCGGTGCGCACATTTATGCCGAGGTCGTGGGCTACGGCAACACCGATGATGCCTATCACATCACGAGCCCTGATCCCGAGGCTGCCGGCATTGCCCGCGCGATATCGCTGGCGGTGACCGAGAGCGACGTCAGGCCTTCCGAGGGCCTCTACATCAATGCCCACGGCACATCGACCAAGCTCAACGATTCGTCCGAGACGGCGGGCATTAAGCGTGCGCTCGGCGAGGACGCGGCGCGCGCCGCGCACGTCTCGTCGACTAAGTCGATGACCGGCCATATGATCGGCGCCACGGGTGCCATCGAGGTCATGGCATGTGCCATGGCGCTCGAGCAGGGCGTGGTGCCCCCGACCATTAACTACCGCACACCCGATCCCGCCTGCGATCTTGACTACACGCCCAATCGCGCGGTTCGCGCCGATCTTACCTGGGCGCTTTCGACCAACCTGGGCTTTGGCGGGCACAATGCCGCCATCGCGCTGCGTAGATATACGAGGAGCTAGAGCATGGATTCCAAAAGACTTGCCGAGATAGCCGATGTTATGGAGGACCGCGGCCTCACGCGCGTACGCGTTGAGGAGCCCGATGGCACCGCAGTCGAACTCGAGCGCGCGAGCGCCGCACAGCCGGTTGCCGTGCCCATGCCTATGCCGGGTGCCGTGACTGCTCCGGCGGTGGCTCCTGTCGCCATGCCTGCCGCCGCACCGGAGCCCGCCGCGCAGGCGCCTGCCACCGCACCGGAGCCCAAGGGCACCGAGGTGACCGCTCCCATGGTCGGCGTTTTCTATGCTGCCCCGGCGCCGGGCGACGAGCCGTTTGTGCACGTGGGCTCCAAGGTCAAGGCCGGTGAGACCCTCTGCATCATCGAGGCCATGAAGGTTCTCAACGAGGTGACGGCCGAGGCAGACGGCGAGGTGCTCGAGATCTGCGTGGCCGACGGCGATCTCGTGGAGTTCGGCAGTTGCCTCATGAGGATCGGATAGGTGATATCCATGAACAAAGAAGAGCTTAAAGAACTGTTGCCGCATCGCGAACCGATGCTTTTGCTTGACGAGGCCGAGCTGGTGGGCGACGAGGCCCACGGCAAGATCACGATTACGGGTGACGAGTACTTTTTGCAGGGGCATTTTCCGGGAAACCCGGTGGTCCCCGGCGTGATTCAGTGTGAGATGCTCGCCCAAAACTGCTGCGTGCTGCTGATGGGCGATGAGGAAGCGCGCGGCGCGACGCCGTTCTACACGAGCCTGGACAAGGTGCGCTTTAAGCGTCCGGTGCGACCGGGCGACACGGTGGATCTGGTGTGCTCCATCACGCGTGCGCGCGGGCCGTTCCGCTTTGCGACGGGCACCGCGAGCGTCAACGGTGAGGTCTGTTGCCGCGCCGACATGTCTTTTGCACTCATGCACGAAAGTTAAGGAAGGCTTCATGTTCGACAAAGTGCTCATCGCCAACCGCGGCGAGGTCGCGGTCCGTGTTATCCGCGCGTGCCGCGATATGGGCATCAAAACCGTCGCCGTCTATTCCACGGCCGATGCGGACGCGCTGCACGTGCAACTTGCCGACGAGGCGTATTGCATCGGCGGCCCGCGTCTTGCCGAGAGCTACCTCAACGACGATGCCGTGCTCACCTGTGCCGTAAAGTCGGGCGCAAAGGCGATCCATCCTGGGTACGGCTTCTTTTCCGAGAAGGCGAGCTTTGTACGCGACTGCGACAAGTATGGCCTGGCTTTTGTCGGTCCTTCGGCCGAGGTGATCGACAGCATGGGCGACAAGGACGCCGCACGCCGAACGGCTGCCGCGGCGGGCGTGCCCATCGTGCCGGGCTGCGATTTGCTCAAAAGTCCCGAGGAGGCGACGGCCGAGGCCGAGCGCATTGGCTGTCCCGTGCTCATTAAGGCTCGCGCGGGCGGTGGCGGTCGCGGCATTCGCAAGGTCGAGCGCGTGGAAGATGCGGCAAAGGCGTTCATCGAGGCGCGTGCCGAGGGCGAGGCCGTTTTTGGCGACGGCGAGTGCTACATGGAGAAGTTCGTCGCGCCGGCGCACCACGTTGAGGTGCAGATTATGGCCGATAAGCAGGGCCATGTATTTTCGCTCGGCGAGCGCGAGTGCTCGGTGCAGCGTCGCAACCAAAAGCTGATCGAAGAGAGTCCCGCGCCGTGCCTCGACGGACACAACGACATTCGTGCCCGCATGCACAAGGCAGCGCGTGACCTGGCTCGTGCCGTCGGCTACGAAGGAGCCGGTACCATCGAGTTTCTGTATTCGGACGACGGCAATTTCTATTTTATGGAAATGAACACGCGCTTGCAGGTGGAGCATCCGGTTACAGAGTTTGTGACCGATACCGACTTGGTAAAGTGGCAGCTGCGCGTGGCAGCCGGCCAGCCTCTGCCCTTTGAGCAGGAGGACATGCCGGTCCGCAACCACGCCATGGAGTGCCGCATCAATGCCGAAACGCCGGACTTTCTGCCGTCCTGCGGAACGGTCACCGCGTTGCGTGTGCCGGGCGGTCCGCGCGTACGCTGGGATTCCGCCATGTTTACCGGTGCGAACGTTCCGCCGTACTACGACTCTATGCTCGGCAAGCTCATCGTGTGTGCGCCCACGCGTGACGGCGCTATTCGTAAGATGCGCTCGGCCCTGGGCGAGCTCGTGATTGAGGGCGTGAGCGAAAACAGCGAGCTTCAGCTCGACGTGCTGGCAAACGACGAGTTCTTGTCGGGCATGTACCACACCGATCTGATGGGGCATCTCTATGCTGATGAATAGAAAAGCGAAGACGGTCAATGTCCTTGAGGGGCCGATAACCGAGTCGTGCGCCGAGTTTCCCGCACGCCACGTGTTTATCAAGTGCCCGGAGTGCCGCCGTGTGATCGATGAGGCACGCCTGCACGACAACCTCGAGGTCTGTCCTCGTTGCGGCAAACACTTTCGCGTGAGCGGTCGCGCGCGCATGCGCATGACGGTCGACGAGGGCACGTTTGAGGAATGGGATGCCAATCTGGCGTCGGAGGACTTCCTCTCGTTTCCCGGCTATGCCGACAAGCTCAAGAGCGTGTGCGAGCGTTCGGGCGAGCGCGACGCCGTTGTGTGCGGCAGGGGCAAAATCTGCGGTTGCGATGCCGCGCTCTTCTTTATGGACGCCAACTTTATGATGGGCTCGATGGGTTCCGTGGTGGGCGAGAAGATCTGTCGCACATTTGAGCGAGCGACCGAGCTTGGATTGCCAGTTGTCGGCTTTACCGTTTCGGGCGGTGCACGCATGCAAGAGGGCGTGACATCGCTTATGCAGATGGCCAAGATTTCTGCGGCGGTTAGGCGCCATAGCGAGGTGGGCGGCCTGTATATCACGGTGCTCACTGATCCCACGACCGGAGGCGTAACCGCGAGCTTTGCCATGGAGGGCGATATTATCCTGGCCGAGTCCGATGCCCTGACGGCATTTGCCGGCCCGCGCGTGATCGAGCAGAACATGCACAAGCGCCTGCCCAAGGGATTCCAGCGATCCGAGTTTTTGCTGGAGCACGGCTTTTGCGATGCCGTTGTTCCGCGTGGCGAGATTGCGCTCACGGTAGGCGAGCTGCTGGCACTGCACGAAGGGCACGCGCCCGGCCTGGGGGCACCGCATGAGATCGTGCATACGGGTCGTCGCGGCAAAAAGCTGGGGCACTTGTTCAAGCGCTCGACCGCACCAAAAACCGCGCTCGAGATTGTCAAACAGACCCGCTCGGCAGATCGTGCCACGGCGGGCGAGATGATCTCGCTGGGCCTGGATGGATTTGTGGAGCTGCATGGCGACCGTTACTTTGGCGACGACGCCGCCGTGGTGGCTGGCATTGGCTGGAAAGACGGGCGACCCGTGACGGTTATCGCCGTCGAGCGCGGTACCACGACCAAAGAGCGCATGCGTCGCAACTTTGGTATGGCACATCCCGAGGGCTACCGCAAAGCGCGTCGCCTTATGTGCCAGGCCGAAAAGTTTGGTCGACCGGTTCTGTGCCTGGTTGATACTTCGGGCGCGTTTTGCGGCATCGGTGCCGAGGAGCGCGGCCAGGGCGAGGCGATTGCCCAGAATCTCATGGAGATGAGCGGCCTCAAGACGCCGATTGTCTCGGTGGTGACAGGCGAGGGCGGCTCTGGTGGCGCGCTAGCGCTGTCCGTGGCCGACCGCATCCTGATGCTCTCGAGCTCGGCCTATTCGGTCGTGAGCCCCGAGGCCTGTGCGTCGATCCTGTGGAAGGATACCGAGCGCGCGAATGAGGCCGCCGAGGCGCTTAAGCTCACAGCCCCCGATCTGTTGGCGCTCGGCATCATCGACGGCATTGTTGACGATAGGGGCCTGTCGCATGAGGAGATCGCCGGTGCCGTCATGTCCTCGGCATTTGATGCCTTCGATACGCTTGGGCAGCTCGACGACGCGACCCTCACAAACCTCCGCTACGAAAAGTACCGCGCAATCGGTCAGTACCGCACGATGTGACAAAGGGAAAGCTCGCATGTCACATTGGGAAAGGCGTTCCATGTCACAAGTTTCTAACACCTCGTTTACAACGACGGTTTCATCAAACGCCATGGCCGTGGTGGACTATCTGTCCAAAAGCATGATGTCGGCGCTGCCGTTTATTGTCTGCGCGGCGTTGTTCCGCACCGTCGCCGTCATTATGGGCGAAGGTATGCTGGGCCTGTGGTCTGCCGATTCCGAAATCTATCGCCTGTTCTACAGTTGGCTCTATAACGCCGGCTACTACTTTTTGCCCATTTATCTTGGTTGGGCGGCCGCCCGCCAGCTCGGTTGCTCGGAGCAGCTAGGCATGATGCTGGGCGGCGTATTGATTGCGCCCGATCTGCTTAAGCTCGTCGATGCCGCATCGACGACGGGGGCATCGATGACTTCCGTGTATGGTCTGCTTCCCGCGCCGGTCAACGATTACACGACGACTGTTATTCCGGTTCTCATCTCGGTGCCCGTGCTATGGCGAGTGGAGTGTTTCTTTCAGCGCGTTATCCCTAAGGCCGTGGCGTTTTCGTTCGTTCCGTTTGCGACCTTGCTTGTCATGGTTCCGGTTTCGCTGTGTATTACGGCGCCGGCGGGCAGCTATCTGGGCATGTTGTTGGGCCAGCTTATGTTTATGCTTGGCAATTCCGGTGGCATCGTGTCGCTGCTCACGCTCATGGGGCTTGCCGCGGGTTGGGAGTTTCTTAAGATTGCAGGCGTCAGCAACGTTGTCCTATCGCTTGCCTATGCTCAGTTTATGAGTGTGGGAACGGATTCGTGCATCCTGATCGCCGCGACGATGGCGACGTTCGCCGTTTGGGGCATGCCCTTTGGCGCGTCGCTCCGCGTTGCGGATAAGGACGAGAAGGCACTCATGCTGGGCTATTCAATCTCGGGTATTCTTGGCGGCGTAAGCGAGCCGGCGCTGTACGGTTGCGGCTTTAAATATGGCAGGTGCCTGACGTGCATGGCCATTGGCGGCGCCGTCGGAGGCCTTGTTGCGGCCGTGGGCCACGTTACGGCCTATACCATCGGCATGACGAATGTCCTTATGGTCATTGGCTTTGCCACGGGCGGCATCTCGAACCTGCTGTGGTGCTGCGTTGCCGGCGGTGTGGCATTTGCGGTGTCTGCGGCGCTGAGCTACTGCTTTGGCGTGGTGCCGGCGCAGGGACAGGCAGCAGAAGACGGGGCCGATTCACCCGAAACCTCGAAGAGCGTGGCCGAAGCAAGCGCGTAAACCTGTGCGACACAAGGACGATTCCTCTGCCACATTCTAAGGCCGTGGCCCGTGTGGGTTGCGGCCTTTTTGTATCTGTGGGGCAAAGTGGCTACACTACAATCCGTTTGAGCAATAGATATATAGATAGCACCGTGGGGGCGGATGTAGATGGTCGAGTGGATTGTTAAGCGTGCGCAGGGCGACCGTGCGCGCGTGGGCACGTTGACGGGCGTGGTGTGTATTCTCGCCAATGTGGCACTATGCGCTGCGAAGGGCGCAATTGGCGTGCTGTCGGGATCGGTTTCGATCGTGGCGGATGCCATGAACAACCTGTCCGATGCCAGCTCAAACATTGTGAGCGTGCTGGGCTTTAAACTTGCGAGCAAGCCGGCGGACCCCGAGCATCCTTACGGACATGGCCGCTACGAGTATCTCTCGGGTCTGGTCGTGGCGGCGCTCGTGCTGCTGATCGGCGTTGAGCTGGTGAAGTCCTCGGTTGAGCGCATCATTCACCCCGAACCTGTCGAGTTCTCGCTTGCCCTGGTGGCAGTCCTGGCGCTTTCGATGGTCGTAAAGCTCTGGATGGCGGCCTTCAACCAAAAGCTCGGCGATCGTATCGAGTCCGAGACGCTGCATGCGACCGCGCAGGATTCCAAGAACGATGTCCTTGCCACAGGCGCCGTGCTGGCATGTGCGATTGTTTCGCAGGTGACGCACATCAATCTTGACGCATGGGTTGGCCTTGCCGTTGGCGCCTATATTGGCTGGAGCGGCCTTGAACTTATTCAAGATACGGTGAGCCCGCTTTTGGGCCAGTCGCCCGATCCTAGGCTGGTCAAGCACATTCGAGACAAGATCATGAGCTATCCCGGCGTTTTGGGCGTTCACGATTTGATGGTTCACGACTACGGCCCGGGCAGGAAGTTTGCAAGTGCGCACGCCGAGATGGCGGCCGAGGCCAGCCCGCTGGAAAGCCACGACACGCTCGATAACATCGAGCAGTCGTTTAGGGTCGAAGACGGCATGATTGTCACGCTCCATTACGACCCCATCGTGACCGACGACCCTAAGGTGGCGAGCATGCGCCTGCGCATCAACGCTATGGCTCAAGAGATCGATAGCCGCCTCTCGATTCATGACCTACGCTGTGTGCCGGGCCCTACGCACACCAATGTGATTTTTGACTGCGTGCGACCCTCGGATTTGGCGATGAGCGCCGAGGACCTAAAGCGCGCGTTGGCGAAACGGGTCGAATCGGAATATCCCAAGTCGGTCGCCAAAATCACTATCGACGAAGACTACGTAGGCCATGCCCACGAGTAAGGCTGTGCCGGCAAAGCAGGTTATGCAGAAGGGGAGAGCATGAAGAAGCTGTATCTACTCCGCCACGGTCAGACGGAGTTCAACGTCAAAAAGCTGGTCCAGGGCCGCTGCGATTCACCGCTGACCGACCTGGGCCGCAAACAAGCGGGAATGGCAGCCGCATGGCTCAAGGGCCACGACGTTGTCCCCGACAAAGTGGTCTCTTCGCCCTTAGGCCGAGCCATGGACACAGCTCAGCTCGTCGCATGCGAGCTCCTCGGCCCGGACGCAGCAGTCGAGCCCTGCGAAGGCATCATCGAGCGCTGCTACGGCACCTTCGAAGAGGGCCCACACGACGCGCTACCCACCGACGTCTGGGATCCGGGCGAGGACCTGGTTCCTTTCGGAGGAGAAGGAAGCCGCGCGCTGCAAGAGCGCATGGTAGACACCCTCACCAATCTCATGGGCTCCGAGGGCATCGAAACCCTCCTAGCAGTAAGCCACGGCAGCGCCAGCCGCCAATTTATCAAGGCCGCAGCCCCAGAGGGCTTTGAGCTCCCAACAAAACTCCCCAACTGCGCCATCATGATCTTCGGTTTTGACGATGCGCGAGAAGAGGACGATACGCCCCAATGCAAGTTCACCTTGCAACAAATTGTGGACCCTCAACAAAGTCATTAGCCTGAGCGAGCAGAGTTAAGCAGACATCAACGTGGCGTTCCCAGTGTGCGGCGGAGGGGGCGGGCCTGAGACATATTAAGGTTGTCGCGAGTTCCGCACGAACAGGAGAGCACTTAATGTGCTCTCCGTCGTGAGCAGGACTGTAGAGCAGCAACCTTAATATGTCTCAGGCCCGCCCCCTCCGCCGCACACTGGGAACGTGCCACGCACTTTACCTGCGTAAACAATGTGAGTGAAATATGAATCTCGATGGATACGCCCGCAGCCGTGTATACTAAACAGCTGTGTGTAACCAGGGGAGTATTCTGGCTGGACAAAATGCCTGCTTAATAGGGTTGTCAGGTAGTCCGGGCGAAATACAAGGCTGGGGAGCACGTCGTGTAAGTAGTGGTCCTCTAGGGGCGTACGCTCGGTGGTGTACGCATTGTCCCAAGACCACGCGAGAGTTGGGATCATATCTTGATCAGCATGATTCTCGGCCGCAAGATTGGCATGACCCAGGTTTGGGACGAGGACGACAACGTCGTTCCCGTCACGGTCATCCAGGCTGGCCCCTGCGCTGTCTCGCAGGTTAAAACTCAGGCAACCGACGGCTATGACGCCGTCCAGATCGGTTTCGGCGACATCAAGGCCAAGAACGTGAACAAGCCCATGGCTGGTCACTTCGCCAAGGCTGGCGTCGAGCCTGTCCGTTTCCTTCGTGAGGTCCGCGTCGAGAACGGCGAGGAGCACAAGGTCGGCGAGGTCGTCACCGTCGCTGATTTCGCTGATGTCGAGAAGGTCGACGTCATCGGTACCTCCAAGGGTAAGGGCTTCCAGGGTCGCATCAAGCGCTGGGGTCAGCGCCGCGGTCCTATGACGCATGGTTCTCACTTCCAGCGTCACCCCGGTTCTATCGGTCAGTGCGCCTATCCTGCGCGCGTCCTCAAGGGCGTCAAGATGGCCGGTCACATGGGTAACGAGCGCGTTACCGTCAAGAACCTTTCCGTTGTCCGCATCGATGCCGAGCAGAACCTCATCTTGGTCAAGGGCGCTGTCCCGGGTGCCAAGAATGGTCTCGTCGCCATCCGTATGGCCTAAGGGCCCAGCCCATTTAGCCCAGCGTCATACCAAGGAGAACACTTAAATGGCAAAGTTTGAAGTAAAGAACAGCGAGGGCAAGAAGGTCGCCGAGGCCGAGCTCGCCGCTGAGGTGTACGGCATCGAGCCGAACATCCACGTTATGCACCACATCGTCAAGTGCCAGATGGCCTCTTGGCGTCAGGGCACCCAGTCCGCTAAGGGCCGCTCTGAGGTTTCCGGTGGCGGCAAGAAGCCTTGGCGTCAGAAGGGCACCGGCCGTGCCCGCCAGGGTTCCATCCGTGCTGCCCAGTGGCGTCACGGTGGCGTTGTCTTCGCCCCTAAGCCCCGTTCCTACGCTAAGCGTATGAACAACAAGGAGGTCAAGCTGGCTATGCGCTCCGCGCTGTCCGCCAAGCTGGCCGATGGCGAGCTCGTGCTCGTCGACGACTACGGCTTCGAGAAGCCTTCCACCAAGGCTGCCGTCGCCATGCTCAAGGCTCTCGGCCTTGAGGGCAAGCGTCTGACCATCATCGTTCGCGATGAGGATGTCAACGCCTACCTGTCGTTCCGCAACATTCCCAAGACGTTCATCATCACCGCTGACGAGGCCAACACCTACGATCTCGTCAACAACAACGCCGTGCTGATGCCCGCCGACATCGCCGCTCACTTCGGGGAGGTGCTTGCATAAATGACCGCCCACGAGATCATCATCCGTCCGATCGTGTCCGAGCGTTCCTTCTCCGGCATGGAGCTGAACAAGTACACGTTCGAGGTCGCCAAGGATGCTAACAAGTATCAGATCAAGGACGCTGTCGAGGAGATCTTCGGCGTCAAGGTCGTTCGCGTGAACACCCTGACGGTCAAGCCCAAGACCAAGCGCGTGCGCTATGTCGCCGGCAAGACCCGTTCTTGGAAGAAGGCCATCGTCACGCTGGCCGAGGGCGACACCATCGAGGTCTTTGGCAACCAGGCCTAAGACTCGCTGCTGTTGAGTGAGCTCATGCCTCCCAACTAGGGGAGGCGAGAGCTCAAGGTTTTGGGCGTATAAAATGGACACGCCCGGAACCGTGTATACGTCCGGTGTCATCGCACCCGAGGCAGAACCTCGAATCCCTGTCTGCGATGGCTAACGGATTCCTATTGAAAGGGATTGTAATGGCTGTAAAGCACCTTAAGCCGACCTCCGCTGGTAGGCGTTGGCAGACGATCTCCGACTTCTCCGAGATCACCTGCACCAAGCCCGAGAAGTCTCTTCTCGAGCCCCTGCCCAAGAAGGCCGGTCGTAACAACAACGGCCGCATCACCACCCGCCACCAGGGCGGCGGCGTGAAGCGTCGTTACCGCGTGATCGACTTCAAGCGCAACAAGGACGGCGTGCCCGCCAAGGTTGCCACGATCGAGTACGATCCGAACCGTTCCGCTCGCATCGCTCTGCTGCACTACGCTGACGGTGAGAAGCGCTACATCCTGGCCCCCAAGGGCCTCGAGGTCGGTCAGACCATCATGTCCGGTTCTGACGCCGACATCAAGCCGGGCAACGCTCTGCCCCTCGCCGACATCCCCGTCGGTACGCTCATCCACGCCGTCGAGTTCCAGCCGGGCAAGGGCGCTGCTATCGCCCGTTCCGCCGGTAACTCCTGCCAGCTGATGGGTAAGGAGGGCAAGTACGCTATCGTCCGTATGCCTTCCTCCGAGATGCGCCGCATCCTCGTTACCTGCCGCGCCACCGTCGGTGAGGTCGGCAACGCCGATCACTCCAACATCGTTATCGGCAAGGCCGGCCGTAAGCGTCACATGAACGTGCGCCCGACCGTCCGCGGTACCGTCATGAACCCTGTCGACCACCCGCACGGCGGTGGCGAGGGCAAGAACCACACCTCTGGTCGTCCCTCTGTTACCCCCTGGGGTAAGCCGACGAAGGGCCTTCGTACGCGCAAGAAGAAGAAGGTCTCGAACCAGCACATCATTCGTCGCCGTAAGAAGTAATTTCGGATACCGAGTTTTAGGAGAAAGCACTTATGAGCAGAAGTCTCAAAAAGGGCCCGTTCGTGGAGACTCGCCTTCTCTCGCGTATCACCGCGATGAACGAGGCTGGCAAGAAGGACGTCGTGAAGACCTGGTCCCGCGCGTCCACCATCTTCCCCGAGATGGTTGGTCACACCATCGCCGTCCACGACGGCCGCAAGCATGTGCCCGTGTATGTTACCGAGTCCATGGTTGGTCACAAGCTCGGCGAGTTCGCGCCGACTCGTACGTTCCGTGGCCACAAGGCCAAATAGGGGGTTAACCGTAAATGGCAACTAAGTCTATTGAAACTGAGGCCACCGAGGTTCGCGCCGTCGCTAAGTACGTGCGTGTTTCCCCCAGCAAGGCCCGCCTGGTGGTCGATCTGATCCGCCGCAAGCCTGTCGCTCAGGCCTTCGACATCCTCCACTTCTGCGACCGCGCCGTCGCCGTGGATGTCGAGAAGGTTCTCCGTTCCGCCGTTGCGAACGCCGAGAACAACAACGGTCTGCGTGCCGACAACCTGGTTGTCGCCGCTGCCTATGTTGACGAGGGTCCGACGCTTAAGCGCATCCGTCCCCGCGCCAAGGGTTCCGCTTCTCGCATTCTGAAGCGTACTTCCCACATCACCGTCGTCGTTGCTCCTCGAAAGGAGGCGTAAAGCTGTATGGGTCAGAAAGTCTACCCCACCGGCTTCCGTCTTGGCATCACCGAGAACTGGCGCTCCCGCTGGTTCGCAGAGAAGGATTACGCTAAGACCCTCGGTAACGATCTCGAGATCCGCAAGTACCTCGAGAAGCGTCTTTCCCGCGCAGCTGTCTCCCGCGTCGAGATCGAGCGCGCTGGCGACAAGGTGAAGGTCATCATCCTCACCGCTCGCCCCGGCGTTGTCATCGGTAAGAAGGGTGCCGAGATCGATACCCTCCGCACCGAGCTCGAGAAGGTTGCTGGCGTCTCCAAGGGCCAGCTCTCCGTCGACGTTGTCGAGATCAAGCGCCCCGAGCTCGACGCCAACCTCGTTGCTCAGTCTATCGCCGAGCAGCTCGAGGGCCGCGTTGCCTTCCGTCGCGCTATGCGCAAGGCTGTCCAGTCCGCCCGCAAGGCCGGCGCTAAGGGCATCCGTATCCAGTGCTCCGGTCGTCTCGGCGGTGCCGAGATGGGCCGTCGTGAGTGGTACCGCGAGGGTCGCGTGCCTCTGCACACCCTCCGTGCCAAGATCGACTACGGCACGGCTGTCGCCAGCACCACCATGGGCGCTTGCGGCGTGAAGGTCTGGATCTACCTGGGCGAGAAGCTCCCGGGCCAGCCTG
Source organism: uncultured Collinsella sp. (assembly GCA_900545665.1). Classification (GTDB taxonomy): domain Bacteria; phylum Actinomycetota; class Coriobacteriia; order Coriobacteriales; family Coriobacteriaceae; genus Collinsella. The sequence goes on along the minus strand of UQZU01000004.1, from coordinate 70,391 downwards.
TTCCCAACCCTGCACTCGAGGGCTCTTCCCGTCCTCGTCGTCGTAACTCCGAGAGGAGGGGTCAGTAGTGCTTGCCCCTAAGCGTATTCTTCACCGCAAGGTGCAGCGTGGCTCCATGAAGGGCCAGGCCAAGGGTAATACCGAGCTGCATTTCGGCGAGTTTGGTATCCAGGCTCTCGAGGCCCATTGGATCACCAACCGTCAGATCGAGGCCGCTCGTATTGCCATGACCCGCTACATGAAGCGTGGCGGTCGTGTCTACATCACGATCTTCCCCGATAAGCCCATCACCAAGAAGCCTGCTGAGACTCGCATGGGTTCTGGTAAGGGTAACCCCGAGGAGTGGGTGGCCGTCGTCAAGCCCGGCCGCATCATGTTCGAGGTCAAGGGCGTGCCCGAGGAGGTCGCTCGCGAGGCTCTGCGTCTTGCACAGCACAAGCTTCCCATCAAGACCAAGATTGTTGCTGCTAAGAACGCTGAGCAGCGCATCGAGAAGGAGATGGCTGAGGAGGCCGCTCTCGAGGCCAAGTGGGCTGCTGAGGACGCCGCCGCCGCCAAGGAGGAGAACTAATGAAGCCCGCAGAGATTCGTGAGCTCTCGGACGCTCAGCTCGTTGAGAAGCTGAAGGAAATGCGCGCCGAGCTCTTTAACCTTCGTTTCCAGATGGCCACCAGCCAGCTGGACAACACCGCTCGCGTCAACACCGTGAAGAAGGACATCGCTCGCGTCCTCACGGAGCAGCGCGCCCGCGAGATCGCAGCGGAGAAGTCCGCTGTCGCCGAGTAGGACCTAAGGAGAGAACATGACTGATTCGCGTAACTCGCGTAAGGTCCGTACGGGTGTCGTTACCTCCGTTTCCGGTGCCAAGACCATTGTTGTCACCATCACCGAGCGCAAGCGTCACCCCAAGTACGGCAAGATGATGACCAGCTCCAAGAAGCTGCACGCTCACGACGAGGAGTGCACGGCTGGCGTGGGCGATACCGTCCGCGTTATGGAGACCCGTCCTATGTCCAAGATGAAGCGTTGGCGCCTCATCGAGGTCGTCGAGCGCGCTAAATAAGCAGTCGCTCTTACGACTTGTACGTTTCCGAAGATGTGCGTATGCCTGGCTTGCATACCACAGGCCGTATAAAGGCTGCGCACCTCTCTTCGGTTCTTAGTTCGGAGGAACATCTACCATGATTCAGATGCAAACCATGCTGAACGTCGCCGACAACTCCGGCGCTCGCAAGATTCGCTGCATCAAGGTGCTTGGCGGTTCCAAGCGTCGTTATGCAGGCATCGGCGATGTGTTCATCGGTGCTGTCCAGGAGGCTACCCCTGGCGCCAACGTCAAGAAGAAGGACGTTGTCCGTTGCGTCGTCGTTCGCACCGTTAAGGAGATCCGCCGCAAGGATGGCTCCTACATTCGCTTTGATGAGAACGCCTGCGTTGTCATCAACAACGATGGTTCGCCCGTCGGCACCCGTATCTTCGGGCCTGTCGCTCGCGAGCTTCGTGACAAGAAGTACATGAAGATCGTCTCGCTCGCTCCCGAGACCCTGTAGTTAGGGGAGATATATGTATATCAAGAAGGGCGATAAGGTCCAGGTTCTCTCTGGTAAGGATCGCGGCAAGCAGGGCGTTGTCCTGCGTGCTCTCCCCGCCGAGAACAAGGTCGTTGTCGAGGGCGTTTCGGTCGTCAAGAAGGCCGTCAAGCCCAACGCTGCCAACCAGCAGGGCGGCATCGTTTCGCAGGAGGCTCCCATCGATGCCTCCAACGTCAATCTCGTTTGCCCCGAGTGCGGTAAGGCTACCCGCGTCGGTCACGAGAAGGACGGCAAGAACAAGCTGCGCGTCTGCAAGAAGTGCGGCCACAAGTTCTAAGCTGCCCGCAACATCAAGTTGCTAGCAAAGGCCCGGATGCCCCACGGCATCCGGGCCTTTTTTCTATCGCTACTCGATGGCTTCGGTTTTGCCGTCCCGTCATTCCGGTTGCATCCAGTTTTCGGTGCCGTCTCGAATCGAGTGCCGCCAGGTGACACCCTGTCGCGTTTCGTCGGCTTCGACCACTCATTGGGGACAGACTTAAATGAGCAGCCTTCGCTTGGCATTCATTGGGGACAGACTTAAATGACCAGTCGTTGGGGGGACAGTCTCTATGTGCCGGCAGTTTGGGACGGTCCTTTGATGTCTGATGCCCCCAGAGGGGTGGAGTAATACGGCCTACTCTGTCTTTTATGGCTATGGTGTTCCGCCCTTTTATGTTTCATAAGGATCGTTGCATGCGCATTTACGCGCATAGCCTTGCGCGATAATGCGCATAACCGCGCAAACATTTGCCAACTATGGCTAAATAATGACCGATAAGAAAATAAACACGCAAACACGAGCAGATACGCGCGCAATTGTGCGATTATAGGGTTGTTAGAAATGAAGGACTTCCGATACCTCAGGAGGCACATAATGGCAGATTCCAAACAGGCTCCGCTCGACGCCGAAGCAGCCGCTAAGGCGGCGTTTGCCTCGGTCCAGGATCAGCCGTTCCCCAACGATATTTTTACGGCCCCCGAGCTCCGCTGGGCCGTGATCGGTTGCGGTGTTATCGCCAACCAGATGGCCCAGTCTCTCGCTCTTGCCGGCCGCAAGCTTGCGGGCGTTGCCAACCGCACACTGTCCAAGGCTCAGGCTTTTGCAGAGCAGTATGGCGTTGAGAAGGTCTATGACACGGTCGAGGATCTCTACGCCGATCCGAACATTGACGCAGTCTATATCACCACGCCGCACAACACGCATATCACCTATCTGCGAGCCGCTCTGGCAGCTGGCAAGCACGTGCTCTGCGAGAAGGCCATTACCCTCAATTCCGCCGAGCTTGACGAGGCCCGCGCCATTGCCGACGAGCACAACGTGGTCCTTATGGACGCCACCACGGTGCTTCACATGCCCTTGTATCAGGAGCTGCGTCGTCGCATGGATGCTGGCGAGTTCGGCCGCATGAATCTCGCTCAGCTCAACTTTGGCAGCTACAAGGAGTACGGCGATCTGACCAATCGCTTCTACAATCGCAACCTTGCCGGCGGCGCCATGCTCGACATTGGCGTGTATGCGCTCTCCGTCATGCGCCTGTTTATGGCGAGCCAGCCCGCTGAGGTTGTCTCGCTGGGCAACACCTGTGAGACCGGTGTTGACGTTGCGGGCGGCATTGTCTGCCGTAATGCTGAGCAGCAGCTGGGCGTCGTGAGCCTTACACTCCACTCCAAACAGCCCAAGCGCTCGGTCATCAGTTTCGATAAGTGCTATATCGAGGTCAACGAGTATCCGCGTGCCGATCATGCGACCATCGTGTGGACTGCAGACGGTCACCGTGAGGAGGTTCACGCTGGCACCGAGGCATACGCTCTGTGCTACGAGATGGCCGATCTTGAGAAGGCCGTTGCCGGCGATGATTCGAAGCGTGAGCTTCTGGGCTATGCTTCTGATGTTATGGAGCTTATGACCAAGCTCCGCGCCGACTGGGGAGTTGTGTACCCCGAGGAGGAGTAAGCGATGCTTGCGGAAGATAGGCTCAACGCGATCGTGTCGATGGTGCAGCGAGCCGGCTCGGTTACCGTGCCGGAGCTTGCTGAGGCCCTGGGCGTGACGGCGTCTACCATTCGGCGCGACCTGCAGACGCTCGACCGAGCGCACCGCATCGCCAAGGTCCACGGTGGGGCGACGAGTCTTGAGCGCGCGCACGTGACGCGCGACCTAACGCTTAATGAGCGCAGCGACCTCCATAACGATGACAAGGAGCGTATCTGCGCCCGTGCGGCGGCGCTTGTGGAGCCTGAGAGCTTTGTATACATCGACTCGGGCTCGACGACGCTCAGGCTCATCGAGCATCTTCCACACCTTGAAGATGTCACCTATGTGACCGATTCCGTGCTCCATGCTCAGCGCCTTGCTTTGCGCGGCATGCGTACCGTGGTGCTGGGCGGCGAGCTCAAACCCGAGACCGAGGCGCTCGTTGGCCCCGATGCCTTGGCAACCTTAGACCGCTACAACTTCAACTGTGGCTTTTGGGGCTCTAACGGCATTGCCGCCGAGCAGGGCTTCACGGCGCCAGATATCGAGGAGGCGCAAGTAAAGCGTATCTCGATGCGCCATACGGCCAAGCGCTTCGTAATCTCGGACGCCAGTAAATTTGGCATGGTGGCGCCCGTCAAGTTCGCGGACTTCCGCGACGCAACGATTATTACCGCAGGCGAGGTCCCCGCCAAGTACCGGGCAATGGACAACGTCATCACGGTCTAGCAGCAGGGGACGGGCTAAGGCCAAAACCACCGCGAAGGGACAGGAACCTTTGTGGTGGTTTTGACGTTTGTCCAGATAAGACCTGCCAAAATAAACCCGTCCCTTTTCGGGAGACTTTAGGGCTCCCAGGGGCAGGGGGCTTCGATGTGGATGTGCTCGCCGGTTACGGGATGCGTGAAGGACACGCTGTGGGCGTGAAGCATGAGGCCACAAGGACGCGGCGTGCCGTACAGGTCGTCGCCAACCAGGGGATGACGCTCGCTCGCCAGATGCACACGGATTTGGTGTTTGCGGCCGGTGAGCAACTCGACATCGATATACGAGCGCGTGGGCAGACCACGGCGGCTCTTAAGGCGCTTGAGCACCTTGACGCGTGTTTGAGAGGGCTTGCCGCTGGCGCCTACACGCATCTTGCGGCTGTCGTGGCGGTCGCGCGCGATGGGCTTGTCGATGAGCTTCTCGTTCCAGTCGATCTTGCCCTCGGCGAGCGCCAGATAGTGCTTTTCGAACGCGTGGTCGATGACCATCTGGTCAAAAGCGGGCTGCGTCTGCTTGTCGAGCGAGAACAACACCACGCCGGTGGTGTTGCGGTCCAAGCGGTTGAGTGGCTGCATGTCGGTCGCAGCAAAGCCGTCGCCCATCGCCAACAAAAGGTCGCTGGCGTAGTCGGTGAGCGTGCGCTCGCCGGTGCCGTCGCCGTGGACGATCATGCCGGCGGGCTTGTCGATGGCCATAAGCCAGGCGTCGCAGTAGAGGACTTGAGGTTCTTCGTTCACGTGTAAGCCTTTCGGTTAGCTGATTCCCACAAACATGCAGCCCGAGGTCGCCCCGCGCAGGCGGGCGGCGGGCTTACGGCCAGCTTGAGCCGCCTCGGCGGCGCGACGGACGCGAGCGACGGCACGGCCCACCTCATCCGTCTCGAGCAGCGTTCCGTCCACCATGAGACGACGCACACCGGCATCGAGCAGCTGAGGAACCTGCGGCGTGAGGTCGATGGGGTAGGCATCGTACAGGCGAGAGCGGCCGTGGATATCGGTGCGGACGGGCATGACCTTTCCATCGATATTCTTGAGCGAGAGCTTGCGGGCACGCAGGCGGCAGTTGGCGCAATCGTGGATGCAGCCGTTGGCAACCTGCAGAATGCAATGCTCGCTTGTCATGACGCGCGGACGGCCGAAAACGGTGATGCCCAGAGCCGCGGGCGCGGCGGCGCCGAGCGAGACAATCTCGTCGAGCGTGATCTCGGGCGAGAGCCAAAACGCACCGGCTCCGCGCTTGGCAAGCGCCTCCATACAGGGCGTGTTGTGCACCGGCAGGCAAGAGCGGACCTCCGCCGTGGCGCCAACCTGGGCGGCCAGGGCAAGCTCAGAGATGTTGCCGATAGCGACCGTGGCGCCGGCAACAACCCACGGGTCGACGCGCTCGTGGTCGACGGCGCGGCAGACCTCGTCGAGTACGGGTATGATGCCCTGCTCAAATGCATCGGCAGGGGAGAGTCCGACAGCCTCGAGCGCGTCGGTGGTCATATAGATGCGCGTGGCGCCCTCGGCACGAGCCGCCTCGGCGGCTTCGAGCGTGGTGACGGCGGCGCAGATCTGCGGCTCGTCGCGGTAGTGCTCGGGCATGGGGCGCGTACATTTGTCGAGCACCGGCAACTCGAGCGTCTTCGCGCGCTCCTCGTACGGCTCCAGAATGGCCTCCTCCAAGGCCTTACAGGCGGCGGCACGCACCTTGTGCACGGCAGAGAAGCCCATACCGCAGCCCTCATCGAGCGCCACATCAAAGCTCGCCGCCTCAAAGGGCGAGGAGCCCATGCGGCCCACATGCTCAACCAGGTCGGATGCCTCGACCGCGCGGGTCTTGGCGGCCTCGACGGTGAAGCCCGTGGCGGTGGCGGTGAGCGCGGGGTTGTCGCAGCAGGTGAGTGTGACAGTAAACGGCTCGCCCAGGCGCGCCACGACGGACACATCAACAGCTCGGCGGCGCAGCACATCGCGCTTGAGCGCGGCACCGGCGGCGTCGATGGCACGCTGACTGCGAATCACGCGGACGCGGCAGCCCTCGGGCATGCTGCGGGGCACGCGGCACTCGATAACATCGCCCGCGGCGGCATCATCGGCGGCAATGGTGGTCAGGAACTGGTCAAACTCGTTATCGTGGCGAAGTTCCAACAAGTCGCCCTTGCCCACGGGTTCAAACAGCTCAATGCGGGCGATGGCGGCGCGGCGACGGCGGTCGTCGGGCTTGAGGCCACGCACATCGCGGTTGGCCGGGCGGCTGCCCAGCACCGTGCCCACGATCTGGCCGCGGTTGTTGGAACGCTCGTAGCTCATCATCTCGTCGCCCGAGGTGCCGTCCTGATAGGCGTGCGTAAAGTCGCGGTTGAAGCAGCGCTTGAGCTGGCGCTGGCGGGCGGCTTCCTCGTCCTTGGCAACGGCGACCCCTGCCAGCATGTCATCAATTTCGTGACGATACACATCAACGATGGAGTACACGTAATCGGGCGCCTTCATGCGGCCCTCGAGCTTGAGAGACGCGGCGCCGGCATCATACAGACGGCGAACAAGCTGTGAGGTGTTGGTGTCACGCGGGCATAGAGCGCGCTCGCGACCGGCAGGGGAGAGCGTGCGGCCGTTCTCGTCGATCAGCTCGTAAGGCAGGCGACAGGGCTGAGCGCACATGCCGCGGTTGGCCGAGCGGCCCGCCATGGCAAAGCTCGACAGCAGGCACAGACCCGAGTAGCAAAAGCAGATGGCGCCGTGGCTAAAGACCTCAAGGTCCACATCGGGCGCGGCATCGTGAATGGCGGCAATTTCGTCGATGGAAAGCTCGCGCGAGAGGGTCACGCGGTCGGCGCCCTGCTCGCGGCACCAAAGGGTTCCGCGGTCGTCATGGATGTTCGCTTGGGTCGAGATATGCGTCTCGATGCCGGGCATGGTGCGCTTGGCCTCAAAGAACAGGCCCCAGTCTTGGATGATGAAGGCGTCGGCGCCCAGCGTGGAGCAACGATGGATGAGTTGCAGCGCATCGCCCATCTCGGACTGCTTGATGACGATGTTGACCGTGACGTAGACGCGCGACCCGGCCAGGTGTGCAGCACGGCAGGCCTGCTCAAAGGCCTCGTCGGTAAAGTTGGTGGCCTTGCGGCGGGCGTTGAAGCTTCCCATGCCGCAGTAGATGGCGTCTGCCCCGGCAGCGAGTGCGGCGGCAAAGGGCTCCGGGCCTCCGGCGGGGGCCAAGAGCTCGGGTCTGCGGTTGGTGGTTCGACTGGCGGTTGCGGTCATATCCTGCCTTTCAAAATGCTCAGATATTCAAAAGTATAGTGGTGCTGTTGCGGCAGACGAGCCCTGTGGCCCAAGCAGGATAAAGTCTTCAGCAGCCCTTGCAGCAAAAATGATCCGTTTCCCTCCGTCCCCTATGGATCGCCTGATTCGATGGGGACGGAGGGAAACGGATCATTTTGAGCTTCACCGTCCGGTCGTGCCGTTCAGCGGTCCTGGGAAACCGTTGGGCGATAAAATATTCTCGCAACGTGATAATAATCTTGCATAGCGCGGAAACCTTGAGTACTATCCCAATCAAGCGCGGTGTTCAGACCGAACTGTGCCTCCCGGTGTGAACGCCGCGCTCACGCTCTCTATTTAATCGTAAGGAGAAAAACATGAGCAAGACCGTCGTGTCTTCCGATAACGCACCTGCAGCCATCGGCCCGTATTCCCCCGGCATCCAGACCGGCAATATGGTGTTCCTGTCCGGCCAGCTGGGCATCGACCCCGCAACCGGCAAGATGCCCGAGGGCGTCGAAGCCCAGGCTAAGCAGTCCCTCGCCAACGTCGAGGCCCTGCTGACCGCTGCCGGCGCCACCTTTGCCGATGTCGTCAAGACCACGGTCTACCTGGCCGACATTGCCGACTTCGCTGCCGTGAATGAGATTTATGCCTCCAAGTTCGAGGCTCCGTTCCCCGCGCGCAGCGCTTTCCAGGTTGCCGCCCTTCCGGCCGGCGGTCTGGTCGAGATAGAGGTCGTCGCCGCTCTCTAAGGCGTTGACAACAACTAAACATGACATGCAAAAAAGACCCTGCAGTGCGAGCTGCAGGGTCTTTTGTCAAGCGACGGATCACTTGTGGAGCCACCAAGGGCAGTCCATTTAGCTTGTTAGCCTTCCTTCCGAACTTTTTGCAGGTAGCGGTAGACGCTGGGCTCCGAGATGCCCAGCGCGGTGGCAGCGCAAGCAACAGCGCCCTTGAGCATAAATACGCCGTTGCCGTTAAGGTGGCGAATAACGTCCACGCGATCGGCCTGCCCAAGCGAGGCGACATCCTGTCCGCGGCTTTCGAGCAACTCGGAAATACTGCGGTCGATGAGCTCCTGTGTAGACTCCGAAAGACTTTCGACCTCGATAGACGCGGGCTCCGCCTGCCTTGGCACAGCGTCGAAGCAGGCCATGAGCTGCTGCGCCATGGCGTTGATGGAACGGACCGTGGAAAGATCGGTGTTGACGCAGAGCATACCGACAATCTCGTCATTCTCGCGGATAAAGTACGTCGCCGACTCCAACGTCTTGCCACCGGCACCGCGCCCCTCGTAGCCCGTAATAAACGGCAGGTCGCGATACTTAGCGTCGTGCATGATCTTGAGTGCCAGGTCGGTGGCGGGACCGCCGACCTTGCGGCCGCTCACGATGCCGTTGCGAATATCGACGATGGCGTGGTCGGGATCCGAGAAATCGTGCAGCACGATTTCGCTGTTTTTGCCGAGTATCTGCTCCAGGAAATCGACCATCGGCAAAAAACGACGTACGGTCTCGTTCACGGGCAACTCCTTTGGGTTCTATCGAAGTGTTCATAACAATTTTTTATCATGGTAACATGCTGCTCATCATCTCGTATATCCGCAGGTACATTGCGTTATACAGACGAACGGTAGGAATTTGGCGGTAAACGGTTGACCAAAAGAAAAGTTAGATGTTATTTTGAACAGACACATTCCTGACCTGCGGAAATGCGTTATCTCAGCTGAAGAATAGTCTGATAACAAAAAATTATTATTGAGAATGAGAATCATCTTTAATAAGATATGCAACGAAGGCACAACCTCAACCCCGCACTGCGTCACAATAGAGCGTTAGATGCGAAAACAACTATTTCGAGGATTGGTGGTCAAATGACCCAGGAGACGGTTACGAACGGCACTGAAGCCCTGTTCACTCGCGAAGGCATGCCGCCCGTTAAGGAAATGATCCCGTGTGCCCTTCAGCACGTACTGGCATCGTTTGCCGGCATCATTACCCCGGCGGTCATCATGGCCGGCGTCTACGGCTTTAATAGCCAGCAGAGCACCGACATCATTCAGGTTGCACTCATTCTTTCGGCAATCGACACGGCCCTTCAGGCCTTCGCTCCCTTCCGTCGCATTGGCGGCGGCCTGCCCATCGTCATGGGCGTTTCGTTCGCGTTCCTGCCGGCCCTTCAGGCCATGGGCGCCTCGGGCTTTAGTTTTGGCGCGCTGCTGGGCGGCGAGATCGTTGGCGGTGCCGTCGCGGTCCTCTTTGGTCTGGCCTACAGCAAGATTAAGTGGCTGTTCCCGCCCGTCGTGACCGGTACGGTCATCTTCTCCATTGGCGTCTCTCTCTATCCCACGGCCGTCAAGTACATGGCCGGTGGCATGGGCACGCCGTTGTGGGGCACCCCGCAGGCATGGTGCGTCGCTCTTATCACCTTCGCTGTGGTCTTTGCGCTCGCCAACTTTGGCAAGGGCACGCTCAAGCTGGGATCCGTGTTCTTTGGCATGATCGTTGGCATGATCGTTTCGATCCCCTTTGGCATGATTGACTTCTCCAGCGTCGCCACCGCTCAGGTCTTCGCCCTTCCCAAGCTCATGCCCTACGCGCTCGAGTTTGATCCCGAGGTCTGCATTACCCTCGCCGTCGTGTTCCCCATGGTTGCCATTCAGGTTATCGGTGACGTCTCTGCTGCTTGCCTTGGATCCATCGACCGCATGCCCACCGAGCGCGAGCTCTCCGGCGCTATCGTGTCCCAGGGCCTCACTTCTATGGTCGGCGGCCTGCTGGGCGGTCTTCCCACCAGCGCCCTTGGCCAGAACGTGGGCATCATCTGCTCCAACAAGGTCGTCAACAAGTGGGTCTTTGTGATCATCGCGGCCGTCTTTGCCATCGCCGGTCTGTTCCCGCAGCTCTCTGCCGTGCTCTCCGCCATCCCGCAGCCTGTAATCGGCGGCGCGACCGTCGGCGTCTTTGGCACCATCACCATGAACGGTGTGCGCATGTTCACCCGCGAGGGCCTCACGCAGCGTACTACCACCATCGTCGGTACCTCCGTCGTCTTTGGCCTGGGTATCTGGATGGCCAGCGGTTGCCTTGCCGGCGAGGGTATGCCCACCTGGGTGTCCACCGTCATCGGCTCCAATGCCGTAACCCCCACCGCCATCATGGCCATTGTCCTTAACCTGATCCTTCCGCAGACGCCGGTCGTGGCTCAGCACATCGATGCCGCCAAGGATGCCGCTGTTGATCTGGTCCTGCCCGAGAGCAAGAAGTAACCAATTCGGTGCTATTCGCCGGCGGACGCATCGCCTCGTCCGCCGACGCCATGCGGCGCCAAGCCGCACTTCAAAGGGTTTGTCCCTTTGGTGAAGCGTTGACGGGAGAGGGCCCGTTTCCGGTGTAGGCCGGCGCTTCGCACTCCGCCATGTCAGAGGTGTCAAACCCCGCCTCTGATGTTGAAGGGAGCATCCATGCTTCTGGTCGCTAACGGTTCCGTCTTTACCCGCAACGCTCAGACCCCGTTCATTCCAAACGGTGCGGTCGCCATTGACGGAGATACGATCGTCGAAGTGGGCCCCGAGCGCGAGCTCAAGGCCAAGTACCCGGATGCCGAGTACGTCGATGCCCGGGGCAACCTCATCATGCCCGGACTCATCAACTGCCACACCCACATCTACTCGGGTCTGGCCCGCGGCCTCGCCATTAAGGGCTGCAACCCCACCAACTTCCTGGAGAATCTTGAGCAGCAGTGGTGGAAGATTGACGACAACCTGACGCTTGACGGCACCAAGGCCAGCGCCTATGCCACGATTTTGGACTCCATCCGCGATGGCGTCACCACGATTTTCGATCACCATGCGAGCTTCTGCGAGATTCCGGGAAGCCTCTTTACCATTAAGGATGCAGCTCAGGAGCTGGGCATGCGTTCGTGCCTGTGCTACGAGGTCTCCGATCGCCGCGGCCAGGAAAAGTGCGACCAGGCCATTGCCGAGAACGCCGAATTTGCCCAGTGGGCCGCCAAGGAGCGTCGCGATAACGACAACCACATGATCGCCGCCATGTTTGGCGGACATGCTACCTTTACGCTTTCGGACGAGACCATGGACAAGATGGCCGAGGCCAACAACGGCCTGACCGGCTTCCACATCCACGTGTGCGAGGGCATGAACGACGTGTGGGACTCCCGCCTCAACCGCGGCGGCATCAGCCCGGTCGAGCGCCTGCTGCAGCACAACCTGCTGGGTCCCGACACCATGCTGGGCCACTGCATCCACGTGACGCCTGCCGAGATGGATATCGTCAAGGAGTCCGGCACCTGGCTCGTCAACAACCCCGAATCCAATATGGGAAACGCCGTGGGCTGCGCCCCCGTGCTCGAGTTCTTCCGCCGCGGCATCCCCGTGTGCATGGGCACCGACGCCTACACCCACGATATGCTCGAGAGCCTTAAGGTCTTCCTGATCATTCAGCGCCACAACGCCGCCATGCCCAACGTGGGCTGGTGCGAGGCCATGACGATGCTGTTCGAGAACAACGCCAAGATGGCCAGCAAGTACTTCGATCGCAAGCTCGGTGTGCTTGAGCCCGGCGCTGCCGCCGACGTCATCGTCATGGACTACAAGCCCTTTACGCCGTTGAGCGAGGAGAACATCGACGGCCACATGCTCTTTGGCATGATGGGCAAAAACTGCCGCACCACCATCATCAACGGCCGCGTCCTGTACAAGGATCGCGAGTTCGTTGGCATTGATGAGGACAAAATCAACGCGTGGACCATGGCTGAGTCTAAGAAGCTCTGGAGCACGCTCAACGATCGCGCCTACTAATTACAAGTAGATTCACGCGCGCCGGATGTTTCGCCGCATCCGACGCGCGTATAGGCGACCTCCGCGGGGTCGCCGGCGCTGTGCTAGCGCTACACCGTATTTGCGCCCGCCGCGCGGTCTCGCCGGGCGTTACAGAGAGGAGCTCATTATGAGCGACATCATGAGACCGATCCCGTTTTCGCAGCTGATGAACTGGATCATCGAGGAGCACAAGACCCAGGACGCCATCTTTGGCGTGCGTAAGATGGTCACGACCAACCAGGAGGGCGCGCTTCCCATTTTTGACGAGCGCATCGAGACTCCGTTTGGCCCGGCCGCCGGCCCCAACACGCAGTTGGCCCAGAACATCGTGGCATCCTACGTGGCCGGTTCCCGCTTCTTTGAGCTCAAGACCGTTCAGGTTATGGACGGCGAGGAGCTCTCCAAGTGTGTGAACAAGCCCTGCATTGTGGCGCAGGACGAGTGCTACAACTGCGAGTGGTCGACCGAGCTCGAGGTTCCGCAGGCCTTTGCCGAGTACGTGAAGGCATGGTTCGCATGCCACCTCATCGCTCGCGAGTACGGCCTGGGTAGCCCGGACGGCTTTGTCTTTAACATGTCCGTGGGCTATGACCTGGAGGGTATCAAGAGCCCCAAGGTCGATGCGTACATTGAGGGCATGAAGGACGCCAGCGGCTCCGAGGTTTGGAACGAGTGCCGCACGTGGGCGCTCGCTAACCTGGACAAGTTTGAGCATGTCGACGCCGCGTTTGTCGAGTCCATCCCGGCACGCATCTCCAACTCCATCACCGAGTCTACCCTGCACGGCTGCCCGCCGGCGGAGATCGAGCGCATCGCGACCTATCTGATTACCGAGAAGGGCCTCAACACCTACATCAAGTGCAACCCCACGCTGCTGGGCTATGAGTTTGCCCGCCAGCGTCTGAACGAGCTGGGCTTTGACTACATCGTCTTCGATGACACGCACTTCCGCGAGGATCTGCAGTGGGCCGATGCCGTGCCCATGTTCGAGCGCCTGATTGCCCTGTGCGCCGAGCGCGGCCTGGAGTTTGGCGTCAAGCTGACCAATACCTTCCCCGTCGACGTGACGAGGAACGAGCTGCCTTCCACCGAGATGTACATGTCCGGCCGTTCGCTGTTCTCGCTGACCATCGAGGCCGCCCGTCGCATTACCGAGCAGTTTGACGGCAAGCTGCGCATCAGCTACTCCGGCGGTGCTACGGTCTACAACATCCGCGCCCTGTATGATGCCGGCATTTGGCCCGTCACCCTGGCGACCGACGTTCTCAAACCCGGTGGCTACGAGCGCTTTAGCCAGATGGCCGGCGAGTTTACCGACCTGGATGGCAAGCCGTTTGAGGGCGTCTCTCTCGAGGCCGTGACCGCGATCCAGGCCGATTCGCTCACCAACCCGCTCTACAAGAAGCCGCTGCGTCCGCTGCCCGACCGCAAGGTCGCCGGCAAGAGCCCGCTTTCCGATTGCTTTACCACGCCGTGCCGCACGAGCTGCCCCATCCAGCAGGATATTCCCGCCTATCTGGCGGCTGTTGACGAGGGCCGCTACGAGGACGCACTCAACATCATCATCGAGCGCAACGCCCTGCCGTTCATTACCGGCACCATCTGCCCGCATCCCTGCGGCCGTGCCTGCGAGCGTGCGTTCTACGAGCCCGAGGGCGCCCAGATTCGCGCCAGCAAGCTCAAGGCCGCCCGCGAGGCCATGACCGCCGTGCTGCCCAAGCTGCGTGCCCAGGCCATCGCAAACGACGGCGAGCGCAACGTTGCCGTTATCGGCGGCGGCCCGGCCGGCCTGGCGACGGCGTTCTTCCTGACGCGTGCCGGCGTGCCCGTCACCATCTTTGAGGCCCGCGATTCGCTCGGTGGCGTGGTCCGTCACGTGATTCCCGAGTTCCGCATCGCGAGCGACGATATCTCCCACGATGCCGAGCTCTGCCTAGCCTTTGGCGCCAAGGTGCAGCTCAACGCTCGCGTTGATTCCATTGACGAGCTCAAGGACCAGGGCTTTACCGACGTGGTCGTGGCCACCGGTGCCTGGATGCCCGGCTCTGCGGGCCTGGGAGAGGGTGCCGAGCTCGACGTGCTGGAGTTCCTCGAGGCCGCCAAGAAGGGCGAGAAGCTCGAGCTGGGCGAGGACGTCGTCGTCATTGGCGCCGGCAACACCGCCATGGATGCGGCCCGCGTGGCCAAGCGCCTGGCTGGTGTGAAGAACGTGCGCCTGGTCTACCGCCGCACCAAGAAGCAGATGCCCGCCGATGAGGAAGAGCTCGATCTTGCTCTTGCCGACGGCGTTGAGTTCTGCGAGCTGCTGGCACCTAAGGCACTCAACGGCGCCGTGCTGACCTGCGATGTTATGGAGCTTGGCGAGCCGGATGCAAGCGGCCGCCGCAGCCCCGTCGCCACGGGCGAGACTGTTGAGCTTCCCGCCACCACGGTGATCTGCGCCGTGGGCGAGGGCATCGACGCCAGCCTGTACGATGCCGCGGGCGTCGAGCACGACCGTCGCGGCCGCCTTGCCGCTACCTCCACCGGCGTCGAGGGCGTCTGGGCTGCGGGCGACTGCCGCCGCGGTCCTGCCACCGTGGTCGAGGCTATCGCCGATGCCGCCGAGGTCGCCCGTGCCATCGCCGACGTGGACTTTAACAAGTACGCCGACTGCAACGAGCAGGCCGGCCGCGAGGACACTTGCTACGAGCGCAAGGGGTCGCTGTGCCGCGACAAGCGCAACTGCACCAAGACCCGCTGCCTGGGCTGCGGCTCGGTGTGCGAGGTCTGCTGCGACGTGTGCCCCAACCGCGCCAACGTGGCAATTAAGGTGCCGGGCTTGGCCAAGCATCAGGTCGTCCACGTCGACGGTATGTGCAACGAGTGCGGCAACTGCGCTGTGTTCTGCCCCTACCAGGAGGGCCGTCCCTACAAGGACAAGCTCACCCTGTTCTGGAGCGAGCAGGACATGGAGAACTCCGAGAACGAGGGCTTCCTGGCTGTGGACGAGGACCACTTTAAGGTCCGCGTCGCCGGCACGGTCCGCACCGTCTCGGTCGATGCCGTCAACACCGGCCTTCCCGAGGCCGTCCGCCTGACCATCAGGGCTGTGCGCGACAACTATCCGTATCTCCTTAAGAAATAGGCGAGTCTCTTATGGCCAAATCCATTCAACATAACGTGGCCTACGTTGCCTGCGGAAGTGGTTGCGCCTCCGCAGGCGGCGACGCCCGCTGCAGCGAAGGCTGCATTGGCTGTGGCGCCTGCGTCACGGCCTGCCCCCACGGCGCCATTGCGCTGGTCGATGGCATCGCCCGCGTGGACCGCTCCAAGTGCACGGGCTGTGGCCTGTGCGGCATGGCGTGCCCGCAGCGCGTGATTGCCTTCGTCCCCGGCTACCAGAACATTCTGGTGCGCTGCAACAACACCGATAAGGGTGCCATTGCGCGCAAGATCTGCGACACCAGCTGCATCGGTTGCGGTATGTGCGCCAAAAAGTGCCCTGCCGGCGCTATCCGCATCGAGGACAACTGCGCCCATATCGACGGCGTGGACTGCCTGTCGTGCGGCATGTGCGCCGTCGTCTGCCCGCATGGCGCCATCCACGACCGCACCGGCATCGCCGCCGGCGTGTAGAAGGGAATCACCATGGCACAGGAATTCACTTTTACCGTTAACGGCGTCGAGCGCACGACGACCCAAAACAAACCGCTGCTGCGCTACCTGCGCGACGACCTGCATATCCATTCCGCCAAGGACGGCTGCTCCGAAGGTGCTTGTGGCACCTGCACCATCCATGTGGACGGTGCAGCCGTCAAGGCGTGCGTGCTGACCACCGCTCTTGCCGCCGGTCGCAACATCGTGACCGTCGAGGGCCTGCCCGAGGACGTGCGCGAGGCCTTTGTGTACGCCTTTGGCGCTGTGGGCGCCGTGCAGTGCGGTTTTTGCATCCCTGGCATGGTCATGGCGGGTGCAGCGCTGATCGCCGAGGACCCCGAGCCCACCGAGGAGCAGATCAAGTACGCCATTCGCGGTAACGTCTGCCGCTGCACCGGCTACAAAAAGATTATCGAGGGCATCTCGCTGGCCGCTGCGGTGCTCCGCGGCGAAAAGCAGATCGACGAGGACCTGGAGCGCGGCGATGACTACGGCGTGGGCAAGCGCGCCTTTCGTATCGACGTGCGCAAGAAGGTGCTCGGTGAGGGCAAGTACCCCGACGATATCGACGAGCTCGATCAGCCGGGCCTGACCTATGCCAGCGCCGTGCGCTCCAAGTATCCGCGCGCCCGTGTGCTCTCCATCGACACCTCCAAGGCCGAGGCCCTGCCCGGTGTGGTGGGCATCCTGCGCGCCGAGGACGTGCCGGTTAACCAGGTCGGCCACCTTATCCAGGACTGGGACGTCATGATCGCCCAGGGCGATATCACCCGCTGCGTGGGCGATGCCATCGTGCTGGTGGTTGCCGAGGACGAGGCGACGCTCGAGAAGGCCAAGAAGCTCGTAAAGATTGACTACGAGCCGCTGGAGCCCGTGCGCAACATTGTCGAGGCCAGGGCCGCCGACGCCCCGCGCCTGCATGACAGCTTCTTTGCCTTCGGCAACACGGTGGAGCTCAAGGACAACGTGTGTCAGAGCCGCCACGTGACGCGCGGCGACGCCGCCAAGGCGCTTGCGGAGAGCGCGTTCACCGTAACACAGCGCTTTACCACGCCCTTTACCGAGCATGCCTTCTTGGAGCCCGAGTGCGCCGTTGCCTTCCCGTACAAGAACGGCGTCAAGGTGCAGTCGACCGACCAGGGTGCCTACGACACGCGCAAAGAGTGCGCCCACATGTTTGGCTGGGATAGCGAGCCCGAGCGCGTGGTCGTCGAGACCATGCTCGTGGGCGGCGGCTTTGGCGGTAAGGAGGACGTGTCCATCCAGCATCTGGCCGCGCTCGCCGCATATAAGTTTCAGCGTCCTGTGAAGTGCAAGCTCACGCGTGCCGAGTCGCTCGCTTTCCATCCCAAGCGCCATGCCATGGACGGTACCTTTACGCTGGGCTGCGACGCCGAGGGCAACTTTACCGGTCTGGATTGCGAGATCAACTTTGACACCGGCGCCTACGCGTCGCTGTGCGGCCCGGTGCTCGAGCGTGCCTGCACGCATGCCGTCGGCCCCTACAAGTACCAGAACACCGACATTCGCGGTTTTGGCTACTACACCAACAACCCGCCCGCCGGCGCGTACCGCGGCTTTGGCGTTTGCCAGTCCGAGTTTGCGCTCGAGAGCCTGATCGACCTGCTGGCAGAAAAGGTCGGCCTGGATCCGTGGGAGATTCGTTACCGAAACGCTATCGAGCCGGGCGAGGTTTTGCCCAACGGTCAGATCGCCGACTGCTCCACGGCGCTGAAGGAGACGCTGCTTGAGGTCAAGGATGCCTACTACGCGCATCCCGGACACGCCGGTATCGCCTGCGCCATGAAGAACGCTGGCGTGGGCGTTGGCCTGCCCGATGCCGGCCGCTGCAAGATTCGCGTCGAGAACGGCGTGGCCGTGGTCTATGCCGCCACGTCCGACATCGGCCAGGGCTGCAACACCGTCTTTTTGCAGGACGTTGCCGAGGCATGCGGCCTGCCGCTTCGCTGCATCGCCAACGGCGAGTGCTCTACCGAGAACGCTCCCGACTCCGGCACCACGTCTGGCTCGCGTCAGACGGTCGTGACCGGCGAGGCCGTGCGCGGTGCTGCCTTCCTGCTGCGCGATGCCATGCTTGACATCGAGGCCGGCAAGTCTGCGCCCGCCGCTCCCGTGAATGCGCATGGTGACGGCGTCAAAATCGAGTACGACGACGGTCGCGCCTATCAGCTGCACACGCAGGAGCTCGTCGCCGGCCAGGGTATGCATCCTCAGGATCCCGCGGCCGCCATCAAGGCGCTCGAGGGATGCGAGTTTGGCTACGTGTACCTGGAGCCGACCGACAAGCTGGGTGCGGATGTTCCCAACCCCAAGAGCCACATCTGCTACGGCTTTGCCACGCATGTGGTCATTTTGGACGATGACGGTCGCGTGAGTGAGATCTATGCTGCGCACGATTCCGGCAAGGTGGTCAACCCCATCTCCATCCAGGGTCAGATCGAAGGTGGCGTGCTCATGGGTATGGGCTATGCGCTTACCGAGGACTGGCCGCTCAAGGACTGCGTGCCCCAGGCAAGGTACGGCACGCTTGGGCTGTTCCGTGCGCCCGAGATTCCGGATATCCACGCCATTTACGTGGAGAAGGACGAGCTGTTGCCCGTGGCATACGGCGGCAAGGGCATTGGAGAGATCGCAACGATTCCCACGGCGCCCGCCGTACAGAACGCCTATCGCGCATTTGACGGCAAGCTGCGTCCCGATCTGCCCATGGTGGATACGCCCTACAGCCGCGTTCGCAACCGCGGGTAGGGTGGGGCGCGGACGACCATTGCTGATGGGCTGTTCGCGCTCAACATCAACTGTATATGCTGCGCCTTTGGCCCCAGCTCCATCGCGAGCCGGGGCCTTTTGTTTGGAGCGCCTCCGCATGCGGAAGCTGCGTCCCAGATTTCGGCTCCAGAATGGGACGTACTTTCCAGACGGGGCTTCAAACGGAAACTGTATCCCGGATTCGACGCTCAGAATGGGATTCGTTTTCCGGTAGAGGCCTCAAATGGAAAGTGTGTCCCGGAATATGGCTCCAGCGTGGGATGCATTTTCCGGTTGAAGCTTCAAGCGGAAACCGCGTCCCGGAATTCGGTCTCGGAACGGGTCGTGCTTTCCGGATCGTCCCTCAACCGGAAGTTGTGTCCCGGAATCATGCCTCAGAATGGGACGCGCTTTCCGTTGGCGTGGCCGTTGGGAAAACGCGGCCCAGATAGGGGGGGGATGCGATCCGGCGATGCGCGGCCTAGCAGCTCCTACAGCTCCGCTTCATTGAGCCATGTCGGCAGCGCGGTCTGCCGGATGCCTGCCGTCTGCAGCTTTTTGGCGAGCATTCCTGCCGAACGGACCTCGTTCATGGTAAAGCGCAGCAGAGGGTGGCCGTAGAGCGATAGGTGCGCCTCGCGCTGTCGTTCGGCAACGAGCGCCTCGGCGGTGGTGCGTCCGGCCAGCATGGTCTGGTCGGTATATTTGATGAGCCCGTCGAGCTCGCCCAGCGTGAGTTCCCGCGCCTGGCGCTCCCAGACAAAGTCCGTTCGTATGGGCTTGGCCGAATCGAAGGGGTCCGTCAGCTCGTATTGAAGCCAGTCGGGCGCAAAGCCCGTCTCGATCATGACGGCTCGGGCGACCGATTCCCCGCCGCTCTCGGCGCGGGCGTCGGCATATCGAAGCGTTGTGAGGGCGGTGCGAATCGCGCGACCATTGCGGGCAGTCGCTCGTTGCTCAACGGCCTCCATCAGCTGTTCCGGCGCAAGGCCGAGCTTCAGGATCGCCGAATCGGCAATGGGCATGCCGTCGGCAAAACCGGTCTGCAACAGGCAATCTGTGACCGTTTGGATGGGCGGCGTTACCGATATGCCGGCTCAATCTGGTGCCGCTGAATATGTGCGCCCGGGCGAGCCGACGGCTTTGTCGAGCTGCAAACATGCACAACATTCAGATGTCGCCACGAGACCTCGAGCCCCAGCAGGCAAGCTGCCGAAAACGAGCAGAACGTCCAATCGGGATGGATGATCGCAAGGGCGCGGAGGATCTCGCAATGGCGTTGCGCTCGGTTGAGTTCATCCCAGCGCGTTTTTCGCGCAAATAACCCCGGCATGGGCGAGACAACCGTGCCGCCGGTGCGCCGAAGGAGCGCTTTTCGGATCGCCGTGCTCGGGGGAACCCGACAGCGCCCCTCTTGTTCGGCTTGGTTCAACAGCTGGTCGATGAGTTGGTCATTGCAATGGGTCATGAGCTACCGCCTCCTTTTGGGTAGCAAAAACGTATCAGCTGGAACTTGCCGCTCAGCTGACCAAAAGCTGACCAAAATCTAACCATGCAGGTAGATGGCCTGGTTTTGACGTCATTTTTTGAAGCTGAATCGGTGGGCGGTAATCGGCGACCTTGAACGGTAGCGAGTTCTGAAGAATGGGTAAGTTTCGGGACGTGTGCTTTTTTGAAAAAGAGCATTCTATCTGCTGTTTTGTGTCTCTGGATCGCATATTTGAAGGCATGTGATATGGGCTGCGGATCGTCGTCTTGTATCTGTGGAAGCTGTGACCCGGAATGAGCGCTCGGAATGGGATGCATTTTCCGGTAGAAGCTTCAGCGGAAACCGCATCCCAGAATTCAGGCTCAGAGCGGGAAGCGCTTTCCGGATGACATGTTTGGCGGAAACTACGGCCCAGTTTTTGGCTCCAGAACGGGATACATTTTCCGGAACGGTCCACGTGCGGCGGTGTACCGCTCCTTTTGCGTGCGCCGCTTGTCGAATTACGTTATAGCTAGCTATATTATAGGAAGGTATAATATAGCTAGCTATAACGCAAAGGAAGGATGGCCCTATGTTTATCGGAAGAACAGTGGAAATGTCCGAGCTCAATCGACTGTATGGCACGGGCTCCTTTGAGATGCCTGTGATTTACGGCCGCCGTCGCGTGGGCAAAACGCGTCTTATCACAGAGTTCATCCAAGGCAAGAAGGCTATTTACTTTCAAGCTCGTCGTACCAATGCAGAGGCAAACCTGCATGGCTTTAGCCAGGCGATACTTGCGGGCTCCGTTGGTGTTGCTGGCGTGTCGTTTCGTAGTTTTGACGAGGCGTTCGATGCATTGGCTACCATGGCTCGCACGGAACGTTTGATTGTCGTGATCGACGAGTATCCTTATCTCGCCCAATCGAATCCCGAGATCAGCTCGTTGCTGCAAGACAAGATCGATCACTTGTACAAAGAGACCAAGCTTATGCTTATCCTGTGCGGGTCGTCGCTTTCGTTTATGGAAGAGCAGGTGTTGGGCTACGAGAGTCCGCTATACGGTAGGCGTACGGCCCAGTTTAAGATCATGCCGCTCGATTTTACGACGACCCTCGGCCTGTGGCAGATCATGGGTCGCGAAGACGCTGCAGTTTGCTATGGCATGACGGGCGGCATTCCTGCATATATCGAGAAAGTCGATCCTACCGTATCGCTCAAGGGCAACATCAAACGTCTTTTTCTTACTCCTACGGGCTATCTCTTTGAGGAGCCGAGTAACCTGCTATTGCAAGAGTGCCGCAATCCCGAGCAATATGATGCGATCGTGCAGGCAATTGCCCAGGGGCGCTCGAAGATCTCGGAGATTGCGAGCTCTACGGGAATCCCTGCGAGCAACGTAAAGAGCTATGTGGATAAGCTGGCGTCGCTTGGGATTGTCGAGCGCGAGCTGCCCCTAAACGAGACGAGCAATAAGCGAGCCGTGTATCTGCTGAGCGATCAGATGTTTAGGTTCTGGTACAAGTTTGTGCCGCAGAACATCGGGCTGATTCAAAACGATATGGCCGAGATGGCGTATGAGCGCATTGAGCCGCACGTATCGGATTACATGGGTACGGTCTTTGAGATTATATGCAGACAATACGTGTACGAACTCGCGCGCGCGGGCCAGCTCGATGTGGTTCCGGCGAGTGTCGGGCGCTGGTGGGGGACGGATAATCGCACGCATACGCAGGAAGAAATCGACTTGATTGTTGACGATGGCGAGGGCGCTGCGCTGTTTGCGGAGTGCAAATGGCGCAATGAACCGGCGGGCGAAGACGCGCTGCAAAAGCTCGTGCACCGAAGCGAGCTCTTTAGACGGCAACGAAAAAGCTATGCACTTTTCTCAAAAAGCGGCTTTACGCAGGGATGTCGGGATGCTGCGGAGAGTAGGGGAGACGTCAAGCTGATTTCGTTTGCCGAGATGTGTGGGCGGAGATAACGCTGCTCGGGGGTAAAGCCTGTCCTCGAATGGCTGGAACGGGGCCCTCTGTTGTCATGCTAGCTGCCAGCGGAATGCCGGCGGAAAGCGTGTCCCAGATTTCGGCCCCAGAGTGGGATGTCGTTTCCAGATCGGGCCTCAAACGGAAATTGCATCCCGGAATGAGCGCTCAGAACGGGATGAACTTTCCCAACGAGGTCGCATGCGGAAGCTATGTCCCGGATTCTGACTCCAGAGTGGGATGCCGTTTCCGGCTGAGGTCTCTGGCGGAAGCTGTATCCCGGAATCGAGCTTCAGAGTGGGACGTGCTTTCCCGTCAGGAGCTCAAGTGGAAACTGCGTCCCGGATTCAAGCCTCGGAATGGGACGTGCTTTCCGGATGGGCTTCAAGCGGAAACTGTGTCCCAGAATCGACATGGCTTCAAGTGGAAAGCGCGTCTTAGAATACCGCGCCGGCGTTTTTGGCGGTCGTGGTTGGAAAGGGGAGCATTGCCTACACGCGCGACGACGGCGTGGCGGTGATCCCCATGGCGGCACTTGGGGCGTAGTGATTTTGCGGTTTGCGGTTTGCGGGGTACTGGGCCTCCATTACCGAAAATCCATTTGGTAAACCAGATGCTCGCGGATAGAATAAAGTCGACGGCAGCCCAAGTGGTGAAGAGCTGGGCAGCGCCGTTGCTTGGTCAAGAGGTCAGCGCCTTAATGGCAGCGACTTGTTATGCTTCGAATGCTGCTTGAGTGCCTCGGAAAGTTCGATAAGCGCCGTGAAGAGCGAGACCAAAGCAACCAAGAGCTCTGTGAGCTCTGATGGGCCCGGGATGACCTCTGATTCAAGTCACCGGGCCTCAATCTTTTTCATGCATTTGAATAGAGCGGGCGACTCTCTTGGGGCCGTCTGCATGGCGTGCGACCGGTGCATGGCATTGCGCCCCGCTTTCATGTCCGCACGGGCGCCTATCCTTACGGCAATGTAGCCGCCTATGTAGCAAGCGGCAGGCAACGGAGAAAGGCCCTAACCGTGTCAGCTGAAAAGATGCCGTGTATCTCGGCCATCGATACGACGAACTTTGCGCGCCAGATTGTGCTGGACTTTGAGTTTGCGCCGGTACCAAAGCAGCGCCAGCGCCGTGGACTGCGCAACGAGATTATCGAGGTCGGCGCTGTCAAGCTCGATTACCACGGCAACGTTATGGGCGAGTTCTCGCAGTTTGTGCAGACGCAATTTACCGAAGGCGTTGTGTTTCCCGTCCGCGAGCTTACGGGGATATCGGCTGTGGACACCGCGATGGCCGATCCGCTCTACGTGGTGATCAAAAGGCTCAGCGATTGGATCGGTCGCTACTCCGCCCAAGTGGTCTGTTGGAGCGGGGCGGACCGTCGACAGCTTTTGACCGAGTGCCAGGCAAAGCTCATCGACCTTTCCGCATTTCCTACGGACTGGGCCGACCTGCAGGCGTTTTACACCTCGATCATGGACGTTGGCAGCCACGGGCGCGTCTCTTTGAGCGACGCGGCGACGTGGTTTGGCATCGAGTTCGACGAGTCGACGGGCCACGCCCACAGTGCCCTAGCCGATGCCCGCGTGACCGCCAAGCTGCTCAAGCAGATGATGGAGGGGGACTATCACGTGAGTCCGCACGCCCAGGAAGTCCGCCAACGGTGGGGGATGGGCGAGCGAGCTCAGACGCGCCTTTCCAGCAAATGCCCCGAGCTGGGCGACCTGCTGCTGAAGCTGAAGGCAGAGGGGAGGTAGGAGGCTCATTTGGCGACAAGCGGACGGAATGGTTGCGCGAAGGATTCTAGGATCAGCAGCAGAAGACTGCGTTTGGGATCCTACTCAAGGACGCGCTGACACTCGCTGGGACCAAGCAGGTCAAGAGCGTGGACATCGAGATGGCTTCCATTATTGAAGAGCGGCTTGCTAACATGATTCGCTGAACAGATAGGCAGAGACCCGTGACGCTGTGTGCGTCATCGTGCACAATGAGGTGTATAGGCTGCCAGTGGCGAACTATCCCGACGAGGTTCTGAGCAACTGCATCACCTAGATTTTCGAATACTTCTACGAAGAGGGATTTGGCGGCGTAGAGCAATCTGATTTTACGCGTTTGCAGGAGGAAGCCGATATGGCAGACGAACTTGTTTTTAGTGCTGGCGAGATAGTTTACGCCATGCCTCAACTGCCCAAAGTTACATCTGTGCCGCTGAACGGTAGCGCCGTGCTGGTTGGTTTTAAGGACGCTCCCGATGGGGAGGAGGTCCTCTTTGATTTTGACCCTCAGGCTGAAAAGGCTACGAAGCTCGACTATGAACTTGCAGCCGTTAGCGGGCTCCTCACGGGCGCGTTGAATATCCTTTGGCAGAAAGACTTCAACCTAGAGGGTGCCAAAGAGTGGGGCGACGAGAAGGTTGGCAAATTCGTTCTTACGATTGCCAAGTCTGCGGGTATGACAAAGGCGGATGCAACTCTAGAAGACGCTATTCGCTTTCTAGAGAAAGAGTTTCCTCTTGCCACGGACAAGCTAACCGCTGAGTTTGGCGGCGGGCTCCAACATCATCTGCGGGATTTCTCGCACCACCCGAGCTTGGTTGGCCTTGCGTGTTCGATCCTCTCGCAATTCACGTGCAAAGGCTATGGTACCGATACGGCCGGCCGGTTTGTCGCCTTTGACCTGCCTGCCGCCGCCTTCGATCCCGACTGCCCTCTTGTAGGCAGGAACGTTCCAGAGAAGATCGCGTTTGGCACTCTGTTCTGGGCGATGCATCTCGTGAGCGACATGGCGGGGCCTAGTTCAAACCCCGGTAAGGGGACGGGTATTCCCGGCGTTGTGCTGTCCCTGCTAAAGGAGCTCTCCTCCCTGCCTGTTTTTCAAGACATGCAGATTGCCTATAAGGGCAAGGATATTCGCATTCAGCAATGGATCTCAAAGCTGTTTAACGGAACGGCGTTCAAAACCGAGGACGGCAAGCCCATTCGCTTCGACCTTCGGACGGAAGTCGGTCTTTTCGATCAAGCCTTAAGCCAGGTGCCAGCAGTCGTGGCCAACGAGGTTATCGTTCGTTGTCTCTACATGCTTTCAAGGCTCAAGGCCGAGCTAGAACGTTGCGAAGTGAGTGATGTCTCCGGCTTGCGCAAGCTCAAGGCTTCGCATTTCATGCCCTACAACAGCAGGGCCCTCACTCGCATGGTCACGGTTTCGAGTACTTCGTTCGTTCTGGCGAATCTGGCGACGGCGGCGGTCAGGGCGGGTATCGAATGCGAGGGGAACAAGGTCGTGTTCGCCCAGAAGTTCTTCTTGCGAATAAGCTACGTTGGAGTTGGACGCCTTGCGTTTGCCCTCCATGCCGACTGGGGCTATATGGCGGAGGAAATGTCCGAGGCTTGGACTGAGCGTGCCAGGCGCCGCCAGGATATTTTCGATGGATTCCACTTTTATAGCCTAGATAGAGAAACGACGAGGATTGCCTTCTCGCTGAAGCTTGCCGCCATCAACTACGACTGCGGGAACGAGAAGAACGAAGTGCGCAAAGGGCAAAAGAGGAGCTGGGCCCGCGCGTGGCAGGATTCGGTCACGGATGGCCTAGGCATTGATGCAGGCGGCTATTTTTTGAGCGAGGAAGATGCGTACGGAGCCCTTGAGGCTATTTCGCGGCAGCGAGGCGGCAAGGTGCGCGCTTTGCTGATCGCTCAGGAGCTGGTTGAGTTTCGCCCCTATTTCCAGATAGGAGATGAAGAGAAGAAGGAATACAAAGGTTTGAAGGGGAGCGGGGCTTGGGTTAAAGATGAATTTCCCAGGAGACAAGACGCGGTTGATTCGGATGCCATACGTTCCCTCGAGAAGCATCGCGGGACGCGCGCTCGTGAGCTTTCGGATACATTACCAAAGCTCTTGGTGGGCGGTGCCATTGCTGCGGCGGCGTTCGTAGGCGCAGGAGGGGTGGCTGCGGCATTCGCTTCGGATATCGCTGTCGGCATCTTCGGAGGCTCGTTTGTCGGCCTCCACGGAGCAGCGCTTGTCAATGCGAGCCTTGCCGCGGCTGGCGGCGGAGCCTTGGCCATCGGTGGCATGGGAATGGCCGGCGGGACTGCTTTGATTACGGGGAGCGGCGCCGCGCTTGGTCTTTTGGGATCGGGCGGCGTTGCTTTGGCGGCATCGATGGGGGAGAACTATGCGCAGTTCGTGCTCGTTGAATGTTCGAGGCTTCTTGCTTTTCTTGATGTGGCAACTGACCGCTGCCCGCATGAGGGGGCCGTTTTGGTGCGGAAGGCAGCCGAGGCCGTGCAGCGCAGCATCGCTGGTGTTGAGGAGGATGTCGAGAAGGAGAATGGAAAGGGGGATCGCAGGGATGGCAGGTTGCTCAAGCAGTTGAAGAAGGGGCTTGGGTATTTGTCTTCAACCCTTAAGCTGATCGAGAAGATGCAGGAGCGCCTTGGTGCCGCCGGTGAGAGTGAGTCGCTCAACAGCTTGCCGGCATCAAGTGATGAATAGGTTCGGGCAGTCTGGCTGCAATTCTATGCCATTAGCGCCCTCGCTCAAGCTGGCGTCATGCTTACCCATCTCTTTGTGGAACGTGATAAGTGTGTTAGCGGCTTGCTCGGTGTCTTTTTGAGTTGCCGACTAGTTCTCATCGAGCTCCTTCAGGCGGGAGAGACGACGGTTCAGAGTGTTATTCCCCTTCTTATTGGCGTTAATTACTTGCCTATCCATCTGTGCTAGACGGTAATTAGTTTTCAGTCCTTTGCTAGAATCATAGGCACATTTGTATTGCATCATGCAATCGCGGAGGTTCCCATGAAGTACGCCGACCTTATCGACGGAGAAGCAACCCCGAGCGAGCTCAGAAGCTTCCTCGTGGACGGCGAGAACGTGGCAGTAACCGTCCGCATTCCCAAGAACATGCGCGACGCCGCCAGGGAGGCGGCTGCTCTCAATGGCGTTAGCTTCACGTCTCTCGTAAAGACGAGCCTCATCGAGTATCTGTCCAAGAAGGAGAAGTAACGATGGCAGACAGCGACGATCTCATCAAGGCCGTTGGCGCTAATATTCAGGAGAAGGCATCCCTTATCTGGAGCGCTGCCGACACCCTGCGCGGTCCCTACAAGCCGCATGAGTACGGCCTGGTTATCCTTCCTATGACCGTCATCAAGCGCTTTCATGATTGTCTCGCTCCCACACACGATGCTGTTCTCGCCGCTGCTGAGAAATACAAGACGCTTGCCGTGAAGGACGGCTTTCTGCGCGAAGCCTCTGGTTACCCCTTTTACAACACCTCTAAGTTCACCTTCGAGACACTTAAGGCCGACCCAGAGAACATCGAGGATAACTTCAAGGACTACATCAACGGGTTCTCGGACAACGTGCAGGACATCCTGGCGCGCATGAAGTTCGCCGACCAGATCGAACGCCTCTCCGACCCGGATGCCCCACTGCTCTACCAGATTATCTGCGACTTCTGCAAGCCGCAGGCCGATATGTCTCCCGATAAAATCCGTGCGGTGGATATGGGCTATATCTTCGAAAATCTCATCCAGCGCTTCTCTGAGTCTTACGACGAGGATGCTGGCGCCCACTTTACGAGCCGCGACATCGTGTACCTTATGACCGACCTGCTCATCCAGGCGGACTCGCACGTCTTTGAAGGCGATCGCATCACCAAGACGGTCTACGATCAGACCATGGGCACCTCGCAGATGCTCGGTTGCACCGAGGAACGCCTACGCCAGCTCGACGCCGATGCTCATGTGACCTGCTACGGCCAGGAGTTCAACCCGTTCACCTTCGGCATCGCGAAGGCGAGCGCGCTCATTCGCGGTGAGGACGACGCTAACATGCGCTTTGGTGATACCCTGTCCGCCGACAAGTTCGAGGGCTTCAAGTTCGACTACTGCATCTCCAACCCTCCGTTCGGAGACCCGTGGAACCCACAGGCCGCTGCGGTGGAGAAGGAGTTCAAGACCGCCGGCGGCGGGCGCTTCCCGGTTGAGAAACTCCCAGCCAAGGGCGACGGCCAGATGCTCTTCGTGCTCAACGGGCTGTCGAAGCTCAAGGACGATGGTGTGATGGCAATCATCCAAGACGCCAGCCCGCTCTACAAAGGCAAACCCGGCAGCGGCGAGGACGGCATCCGCCGCTACGTGCTGGAGAACGACTGGCTCGACGCCATCGTGCAGCTGCCCTGCGACTCGTTCTACAACACCGGCATTGCTACATACGTGTGGCTCTTCAGCAAGGCGAAGGCGCCCGAGCATCGTGACCACGTGCTGCTCATCGACGCCTCCCAGTGCTTCGAGAAGCGCCGCAAGGGCATCGGCGACAAGAAGAATGACATCACCAAATCCTGCCGCGATCTTATCGTCCGGGCGTATTCCGAGTACCGCGACGGTACCTGGACTGGCGAAGGGTCCAACGGACAGGAGGTCTCTGTCGAGGCGCGTCTGATGGAGACGGTCGAGTTCGGCTTTAACCGCGTGACCGTGGAGAGTCCCGTCGTCGATGAGAGCGGGGAGCCCGTCCTCAACAAGCACGGGAAGATGCAAGCCGACAAGGCAAAGGCCGACACTGAGGACATTCCCCTTAACCAGGACATCGACGCCTATATCGAGCGCGAGGTGCGCCCGTACAACAAATACGCTTGGGTGGACAAGAAGAAGACCAAGGTGGGCTATACCATTCCATTCACGCGCGTGTTCTACAAGTACGCCGAGCTCGAACCTGCTGACGAGATCGCCAAGCGCATCCTCGAGCACGAGAAGACGCTTGAGAAGAGCCTCGAGGCGCTCTTCGGCGAGGTGCGCTAGCGATGCGGGAGATGAAGGTTAATGGTGTCGAGTGGCTCGGCGAGGTGCCCGCGGGATGGACTTTTGCACCGTTCAAACGACTGTATTCACAGGTCTCCATCACAAATTGCGAGAGCGAAGAGCTCCTTTCGGTCTACTTGAATCGTGGAGTTATCCGCTATGTGGACTCTGATGGGGTGCAGGTGCATAAGCCAAGCAAATCTTTGTTGAAGTATCAGCTGGTTCGTCCGGGCAATTTTGTTCTAAACAACCAACAAGCATGGCGTGGATCCGTTGGGATATCTATTTACCGCGGAATAGTCAGCCCCGCTTACTATGTTCTCGAGAAAAACACAAGCAATATAGATGATCGTTTCGCTAATTATCTATTTAGAGGTCCTTTTGTGCAGGTGCTTGAACTGTGCAGTCGAGGGGTCGGCACAATCCAAAGAAATATTTCACTTGTTGAGCTAAAGTCGGAAATGGTGCCTCTGCCGCCCCTCGACGAGCAGCGCCGTATCGCGGACTTCCTGGACGAGAGGTGCGGCGAGATCGACCGCGCCGTCTTCGCCGCCGAGCGGTCTATCGAGGAGCTGAACCTGTATCGCTCTGCACGTTTGGAAGAGATGATTACCAGAGTTTCGCACGAAGCGCCGCGGGAGAAACTCAAATACGTGCTGAAGGAGTCTAAGGATAAATCTCCTGACGGAATCGGAGAGCCGCTGTCAATTACGATCGCTCGTGGAGTGCTTCGTTCTATTGAACTGGCCATACCGAATCCGACATCAAGCCTTGTTGGTGCCAAAATTGTCCATGCTGGCGACCTGGTCTTCAATAAGCTAAAGGCGTATTACGGCGTGATGTACGTGTCGCCTTACAACGGCTTGATTAGCCCGGAATATGCCGTTTATCAGGCCATCGATATGGAGAGAACCTCACTGAAATATCTTGAGTACGTATTCCATACAGCAGCAGTGATTGATGAATTTATAATTCGCATCTCTGGTGTTGCGGATGGTTTCAGGCGCTTGTATACAAGCGATCTGTTTGACATAGCGGTGCCAGTGCCTTCTATCGAGGTGCAGCAGCGTATCGTGGCGGAACTGGATGACCTGTATGCTTCCATTGCCGAGTCGATAGGGGCCAAGCAGGCTATCATTGCCGACCTCAAAGCATACAAGCAGTCGCTCATTTACGAGGCCGTCACCGGAAAGCGGGAGGTGTAGCCAATGGGTGATTCCTATCGTCTCCCTCGCATCGTGTTGGAAGCGTCATCGTCAAAAACGTGGGATGCCGCTATCTCCGAATGGCACGTGACGGGATGCCGTGACAATGGGGACGCTTCTGGCGATTGTCTTTGCGGACACGAGGGCATTAGGTATGAGTTCACTATCAAAAACTCTGTCAACGGGAACGAGCTCTCACCAATAGGCTCAACCTGCATCCTGAAGTTCGAAAACGATGAGCTCAAGAACGAGGTTGAAGGTTGGAGAGCGGCAATCAAGTTGCTGGAGGCCCTCGAGGCAAGAAGGCCGGACGTACGACTCGACGGCATGAACAGGGACCTGTTCTCTCGATGTCTCTACGCCTTCCTTTACGAGAAAGGTGCTTTTCCGCCCAACAGGTACAACGGTTACGACGGCCGAAACGATTACGAGTTCATGGTGGATATGTTCAACAAGAGGACGGCACCGACAGAAAAGCAGCGCGCGAAGATGTACATGGTGCTAAACAAGAGCATATTTCCGTGGCTCGTTCTTTTCGGTCGTGAGCTGAGAGAGATGAGGCTGTAGCATGTCTGCGCAGACAAAGGAAAAGAACCTCGAGCAGGACATAGAGTCGTTCCTCTGCTCGCCTGCGGGCGGTTTCCTTAAGTGCGACGATAAACATTCGCTCCTCTACGTCGAGGACGGCACCTATCAGATGGTCGGCGGCGGCTACATGGAACACCGCGACCGCGCGCTCGACGCTACGACTCTGGTCAACTTTATCCAGACGACGCAGCCCAAGGCTTGGGAGCGCTTCGAGCGCATGTGCAACTCCGATTCCACGGCGAAGTTCGCCAAAGTCTTCAACGACGCCGTCGACCGCCTAGGCATGGTTGCAGTGCTCAAACACGGCTTCAAGCACCGAGGAATTCCGTTCAAAGTTGTATTCTTCAAGCCGGAGAGCGGTCTTAACGAAAGCGCCGCCGATCGCTATGCCAAGAACGTTTGCCGCTGCATCCGCCAGTTCCACTTCGCCGAGACGGGCAACCAGACCATCGACATGGTCCTGGACGTGAACGGCATCCCCCTGGTGGGCATAGAGCTCAAGGACCAGTTCACCGGCCAAGACGTCGAGAACGCCATGCGCCAGTGGCGCGAGGACCGCGATCCACGGTGTCGCTGTCTCAAGTTCAACGCGCGCATGCTGGCATTTTTCGCCGTCGATCTCGAAAATGTCTACATGACCACCAAGCTGGAGGGCGCGAAGACCTTCTTCCTGCCGTTCAACCAGGGCTCCGCCGGGGCGGGAAACGACGGCGGCGCCGGCAACCCCGCAAATCCCGACGGTTATGCCACGAGTCACTTGTGGGAGGTCGCCCTGCAGAAGGACAGCCTGCTCGATATCGTCAACAAGTTCCTTCACCTGGAGGTCAAGGAAGAGACAGAGCTCGATGCGCGCGGCAACGAGGTGAAGCGTAAGAAGGAGCGCATCATCTTCCCCCGTTACCACCAGCTCGACTCCGTGCGTAAGGTCATCGCCGACGTGCGCGCGAACGGGACGGGCAAGAACTACCTCGTGCAGCATTCGGCGGGGTCGGGCAAGTCTAACAGCATCGCCTGGACGGCCTATCGCCTTGCATCCCTCTTTGTGGATGACACCCCGCTGTTCGACTCCGTGGTCGTCGTCACCGACCGTCGCGTTCTCGACAGCCAGCTGCAGGAGACCATCTCGGGCTTCGACCACGCCATCGGCTCGGTCGTGACCATCGGCAAGGACAAGACCTCGGCCGACCTGCGGGACGCCATCAACGGCGGCGCTCGTCTCATCGTCTCGACCCTGCAAAAGTTCCCCGTGATTTACGAGCAGGTCGAGAGCAAGGGCAAGCGCTTCGCCATCATCGTCGACGAGGCGCACTCGTCCCAGACGGGAACGAGCGCGCTCAAGCTCAAGAGCGCCCTTGCCGACAAGCGCGACGCGCTCGAGGAGTACGCTGAGATCGAGGCGGAAGCCGAGGACGCCGCAGCCGATTGGGAGGACCAGCTCGCCGACGAGCTCGCGAGCCACGGCCGTCACAAGAACCTGACCTTCGTTGCCTTTACCGCCACGCCAAAGGAACAGACGCTCGAGATCTTCGGCGATGAGTGGCCTGACGGGTCCTTCCACCCGTTCCACGTCTACTCGATGCGCCAGGCGATAGAGGAGGGCTTCATTATGGACCCCCTCGCCAACTACGTGAGTTATTCGGAGGCCGTCGAGCTCGCGCGCACGGTCCCCGACAACCCCGATGTGCCCAGCAGCCCCACGCTCAAGCTGCTCCGCAAGTACAAGGAGCTGCATCCCTACGCTCTCGGTCAGAAGGCCGAGCTCATCGTGGAGACGTTCCGCAACGTTACGCGCACCAAGATCCGCGGCAAGGGCAAGATGATGGTGGTCACTGCCTCGCGCCTCGCGACGGTTCGCTACTACCACGAGATCAAGCGCTACATGCAGAAGAAGGGCTACGACGACATCGAGGTGCTGGTGGCGTTCTCGGGTGCCATCAGCGACCCCGTGAATGGCCCCAACGGTCCCGAGTACACCGAGCCGTCTATCAACGTCGGCCACGATGGGCAACGTGTCGCCGAGAGCCAAACGAAGGCCGAGTTCCACAACTATGGTGACGTGCTCGTTGTCGCCGAGAAGTACCAGACGGGCTTCGATGAGCCTCTGCTTCACACGCTGGTGGTGGACAAGAAGCTCAAGGACGTGAAGGCGGTTCAGACGCTCTGCCGCGTCAACCGTATCCATCCGGACAAGGAGGACACCTACATCCTCGACTTCGTGAACAAGCCCGAGGATATCCAGAAGGCGTTCGAGCGCTTCTATGCCGAGACGTCGCTTTCCGAGCAGATCAACACCGACCTCCTCTATCAGGTGCAGACCGACATTCGCGGCTACAAGCTCTACGACGAGGACGACATCGAGGCCGCGGCCGAGATTGTCTTCACGGATGACAAGGGTAAGCCGCAGGGCAACGTGCAGGGCAAGCTTGCTGCCGTTTTGAAGCCTGCGGTCTCGCGCTACAACGAGCTGGATGACGACTCGCGCTATCAGGTGCGTCGTAAGGTGCGTAGCTTCTGCAAGTGGTACACCTACATCACCCAGATTGTTCGCATGTTCGATCGCGACCTGCACAAGGAGTACGTGTATCTGAGCTATCTGCGCCACCTCCTCAAGGTCGAGAAGATCCCCGTCGAGGCGGTGGACGACAAGGTCGAGATGCGCTTCTACAAGCTCAAGCAAGAGTTCGAGGGCAGCATTTCGCTTGAGCCTGGCGGCGGCGTGCTCGATCCCGGTGGCGCAGCCAAGACCGTGACGCCCGACAAGAAGCGCGACCCGCTGCAGGTGCTCGTGGATAAGTTCAACGAGCAGTGGGCTGGCAACTTCACCGAGGGAGATCGTGTGGTTATCGACACGCTGTGGAAGCGTATCGCCGAAAACCCGCAGGTCGCCGACACCATCCGTCGCGACGGCAGACAGGTCTTCGAATCAAGCCTGCTGCCCAAGGTGTTCGATGAAGAGGCTCGCCGCGCCTATGTGGAGAACACGGACTCCTTTACCAGCCTCTTTGAGGACAGTGAGAAGTATCGCGCCATGATGAGCGCCATCGGGCAGTTGCTGGTGGAGAAGTTCAAGTAGACGATGAGGACTAAGAGCAAGGTGGGCTTAGCATGGCAAAAAATCAGTCAGATTACTTTCAGGCAAAACATCCGTGGTCTGAGACTAAGGATGATCTTCTGGCATGCTATCTAACGCCTTTTTTCACTAAAGTGTATCGACCTTCACGGAACGGCATTCTTTATATCGATGCTTTTGCTGGTGCGGGTTTATTTGCCGATGGCAGTAAAGGATCTCCCTTGATTGCCCTTTCTAAGTATTTTGCAATTGCAAAGAAAAATCGTTCAAAGACGCCCATCCAGTTCATTCTTAGTGAATCCAACGCGGAATCTAGAAAGCATCTCGAATCGACATTTAACGAAGCAAAGGGAGCTAGCGGCTATATCAAGCCGCCAATTATCGTTTCCAGTTGCGAGGATGCTATAAGACGGGCACAACAAACTAGCGTTTGTGGGGGCGGTAAGCCCTCAACAGTCTTCTATTACATCGATCCATTCGGGGTTAAAGACCTACGACTCGATCTTCTAACTAATTCGCCGAATATGGCTCACACGGAGGCCCTGGTCAACTTCAATAGTTTTGGTTTATTCCGCGTTGCCTGCGCTGCCATGAAAGTGCCACTGTCACTTCCAAATGAAGTTGAACTGCCGGAAGACGACTTTAATGAGCTCACGAAAGCCAGCGTTTGGGTTGAACGTCTGAATGCCTGCATCGGAAGTGGTAACTGGAAAGAAGTGGTCGTTCGTTATAAGGCTGGAGAGATCGACG
This sequence comes from uncultured Collinsella sp., assembly GCA_900545665.1. Classification (GTDB taxonomy): domain Bacteria; phylum Actinomycetota; class Coriobacteriia; order Coriobacteriales; family Coriobacteriaceae; genus Collinsella. Next base: position 35,712 of record UQZU01000004.1, on the reverse strand, counting down.
CTTGGCAGGCTGAACATGCGCTCTCGGAACTCTTTTGCAACAACGCGCGTTCTTACTATAAGTATGTAACGAATATGCCTATCAAAGATATGAGTAAACGCGTTAATGTCGGTGGGCTCGTCAAATATAGAATGATCCATATGACCAATAGCCCAGACGGTTGCGTTCTGATGAACGATAACATGATTAAGCGCAACCTCGACCGGCAATGCAAGCAGTTGGGATTGTTTGCGGTGGATGTTGATGGTCGCAATGTTGAGACTGCCGTAATTGCGGCCAAGGCCAGTGATTTTGTCCAGCATATGCCCGTTCACCAAAACATGAAAATGGGCGATATTGCTGCCACGTTGATTTCCGAGTGCGGAGTCTTTGACAGAAGCAATACTATTTTGAAGACCTATGTGGGCCCAATGATTGAGGAAGGTGTTCTTGAGCGTGCGGTCAAGTTCACTTTGAAAGGAAAGCCAAAAAAGAGCTTTGCGCTCAAAGACGAGGTTTATCGAGCAAGATGAGTGCTTAGGTCGGTCGTATCTTTGGTGTGAGGAAGTTTAGCGAGAAGAGAATTAAAGAACAATGGAACAACTTGGGCACATATATCGAAAAAGTATGCTCTACCGTACAAAAGTTGAATATGGCGATTGGGCGATGAATCATGTGCAAGGCTGTTCGCATGGATGCAATTTTCCATGCTATGCATATTTAATGGCAAAACGTTTTGGGCGTGTCAAAACATACGAGGAATGGCGGCGGCCGAGCCTTGTCGACAACACTTTGGATCTGCTGCGCAAAGAGTTGCCGCGTTATTGTGATGAGATAAAACAGGTTCAACTGTGCTTTACAACCGATCCTTTTATGCTCGGATATCCAGAAGTTGGCAGTATGAGCTTGGGTGCAATTGAGCTCATTAACGAGTACGGTAAGCCGTGCAGCATTCTAACGAAAGGAGAGCTTCCCGTTGAACTTGCGGCGTTGCCTAATGCGGCGTTGAACACCTATGGAATTACCTTGGTGTCACTTGATGAGGACAATCGGAAAAGGATGGAACCCGGTGCAGCGGCATACTCAGTCAGGCTTGCCGCTCTCGAGTCTCTCCATAAGGCTGGCTGTAAGACTTGGGTTAGCATGGAGCCATATCCGACTCCAAATATCTGCGAGCAAGATTTGGATGCGCTGCTGCGCAAGATCTCTTTTGTCGATAAAATTGTTTTTGGCAGGACGCACTATGACAGGCTAACAAGCTCCTACGACGACTGCGCCCGCTTCTATCGTGATAGTGCAAGGGAAGTCCGTGATTTTTGTTTTGATCACGGCATCGAGTGTCACATTAAAAAGGGGACTGTCAACTAGTGCTGAGCCTGCTGTGGTTTGGTAGTCATGGTATCGGGTTTCACTGTGGTCCTGACTGCATTCGTGCAGCTATGTTTTTCAATGCGTCCTTAAGCTAGTTGCAATTTGGGACCATTGAGAGCTGCTATCCACGACCTTATTTGCGCACCTCTGTCATCGCTATTTCTCGCATAACATCTTGTACGCCCATTGCTCTGCTTGCCAAGAAGCCGACGCACACGCTTGATCCCACCTTATTTGGGATGCAGGCTTTTACATCCTCACACGTCAAGCGTTTAGTCACTTTTTATCAACACTCCCTGACCGTACATCGATTGCAATGTCGATGCGGGCAATCATTAATGTGGAGTTTTTGGCAACCAGATTGCGGAAAGCGGGCTCATCGGGATCGGTGAGCCCGCAGACGTTGTGCATGCCGTTGTGGTTGCCTAGTTTGAAGGCTGAGACTGAATCTGCCGAGGGATGGGTGCGAGGTATTTGATGGCGAGCTAAAGCCTGATGCTGATAATGCCGATGCTGCTGGCGAGAAGAATAAAGACCACCAACGCGATTACAACTGCCAAAACCGCATACAACCGCTTCATTTTGCCTCCTGCCGAACTGGAAGAAATGAGTTCAATAACTGCTGATAGAATTCTACCAGCAGATTACTACTCAACGGTATGAGTGAGGCTTGTTTTGGAACATAGCAAACATGAGAGGGGCATTCAGTCCGAATGTACCTCCGGGCATGATGAGCGTGTGGAAGCGCCTCGAAAAGAAGCGGTCGAGGCGAATGACAAGTGGGGTAAGAAGGTTGCCAAGCATTTTGGAAAGCTATCGACCAAAGTAAAGATTGTTTTGGTCGTGGTCATAGTGGTGGCCCTTGCCAGTTTTTTTGGCGGTGTCCTTCCTTGGATAACCGATAACCACGAAACTCAGTACCTCACGACATCGGATCTTAAGTCTGCTGTAGATATCGACAGTCTTTCTACGGTTGATTACACCTACCACGGCATCGTCGAGAAGCACGGCAGGTTCCTCTGGATGGATCGCGTGGACTATCGCGTTAAATACGAGGCTCACATTCGTGCATCGTATACGATGAGCGACATCCAGTTTGACATTGACGAAGAGAATAAGACCGTTACCGCCTATCTCCCCAAAGCGCAGGTGAGCGAGCCACAGCTCGACAATAGTAAGTTTGGCTATCTTCCCGAAAACGCAACTGCAGATATGAAAGATGTTCTGCCACTTTGTCGCAAAGATGCCGCAGATGAAGTCGATAAAAAGGAGATCAAAAAACAGGCGGACGCGAGCTTGCGGGATACCGTAAAGGCGCTGACGCTGCCGCTTATCGAGGATGAGTACAAGCTTGATTTCAAACCGTTGGCCGATTACAAGGGGGAGGCTGACTCCAATGCGTAAACCATGGTTGGTATGCTTTGCCCTCGTGGCGGCGCTGTCACTTACTGGGCTTTCGGGTTGCGCCAAAAAAGACGAAGAGCCTGATTTTTCGGGTTATACGAAGATTGCCGAGCTTGCTACCGTCGAGTGCAGATTCCATAACGTCGCGGAAATCTATAACGACGGCACCAATATGTTGTTTGGGATAAACGTGGGATACAAGAAAGCGTGGTTCGAGTATGACGGAACGGTGCAACTGGGCGTTGACGTCTCCAAGGTAGATGTCAGTAAGCCGGATGAGAACAATGTCGTAACTATCACGCTCCCTAATGCGCAGGTCCTTGGTCAGCCCCAAGCCGACGAGAGCACCTTTTCTGATATCTATAGCGATACCGGACTGCTAACTCCTATTACGACAGTTGATCAGTCTGCTGCGCTTGAAGAAGCCCAAAATGAAATGGTAAAAAGTGCCGAGGGCAATTCAGCATTGATGAGCAGCGCCCGTGAAAGAGCTAAAACTCTCTTGAGCCGGTACGTCACTGGAATTGGTGAGCGGATGGGCGAGAAGTACGAAGTTCAGTTTAAGGATGCCGAATAGACTGGTTGGCAATCGGTCGGATTAAAGGGGGCTGCAGATGTGCAGCCCCCTTCTGTTTGGGGGTCTTACTACCTTCTTCAGCGGTGCAGATTTGCCAACAAGCCCATTGCCGGCGGCAAGGTTACTATTCGCAGTGCGCTTCAGCGGAGGAACTCGATGACTGCATATGAATGCTTATTCTAAATTGCTTTCGTCTGCACCCCGCAATCCCGCGCGCGGCGCTCAGCAGCTCGCACTCCCTCCGGCTCCACTGGCGCAGCTCGGCCGCGTGCACGGCGTCGCGGCACAGGTCCAGGAACACCTCGGCTCCCTCGCAGAAGCACTCGCGGGCAAAGGTGCCCGAGCCGCTTGCGATGCACGCGCTGTCGGCGAAGAGCTATCGGCTAGACGATTCGCACGGACAGCGGCTAAAGCGGGCGTGTGATAAATCGATAATTGATGAGAACGAACACGTGTTCGTTTATATGGTAAGATATATGCCAGCGGGAGAGATTTCATTCGATATCGTTCTTGCCGGTACTTTTTAGTTCCGCATGCTGTCGGCGCGGGCTTTGAATTCAGAGAGGGCGATTGCAATGCTATGCGAATTTAAATAGATCTCTAATGCTTGATTAAGACCATGTCTATGTCAAAAGACATACAAAAGTGTTAGTCTTTTGACATGAAACACTTTGATGAAATATTCGAACTGGCGGCAGATGGCTACGGCATCGTGACTGCTGCGCAGGCACGCGAGATTGGCGTAACCACTGGAGAACTGAGCCGATGGTGTGCCACTGGGAAATTGATGCGCCGAGGACATGGGGTGTACAAGCTCACCCAATGGGTTCCGACGCCCCGTGACGTCTTTGCGGAGGCAGTGGCTCTTGTTGGTGACGAGGGTTTCCTGTGGGGCGAATCAGTGCTGTCTATGCACGCACTTGCACTTGTTGATCCTCGTGCCGTGACCGTGGCAACACCAAAGCGTATTCGCCGCAAACTGCCAGCTTGGGTAAAAACAGTGCCCGCTCCAGAGAATGCGAAAACGACGTTCTATGAAGGAATCCCTTCTCAATGCGTTGCCGATGCGATTGAGGCTTGTAAGGGGTCCGTTATGACCGAACGCCTCATCGAGGCAACCAAGCACGCTCAAGCCGAGGGCCTTATTACCTCCAATGAGCATGAGAGGCTGATGAAGGAGCTGTCGTGAAGGAAGTCAAGAAGCCAACCAGCAGACGTAACCTTGACATAGCGATAGACCGACTCTGCGCTGATTTGGGCGAAGAACCGGGCCGCGTTAAAAGGCTCATTGCGGCCGTTGTTGTTGGACAAATGCTACCCGATGGAGCCGCAAAGGGTGGAAATGCCCTGAAGATTCGCTTTGGGAAGGATGCCACGCGGTTCTCGCGCGACCTCGATACCGCCAGGGCATCCTCACTGAACGATTACATGACGAAGCTTGAAGATTCGCTCACTATGGGCTGGAACGGATTCTCGGGTGCCATTGTTCCGAGGGAGCCCGCATCTCCGAAGGGAATTCCAACTGCTTACGTCATGCGTCCGTTCGAAATCAAGATTGCCTACAATGGTAAATCGTGGATGACGCTGCCGCTTGAGGTCGGTCATAACGAAATCGGCGACGCCGACGATCCCGATATGGTTTCCTCGCCTGAAGCTGCGGCAATATTGAAAGGTCTCGGGTTTCCCGAACCGGGGCCGGTTCCGTGCATGAGGCTCGAGCATCAGATTGCCCAGAAACTTCATGCTGCGAGCAGCCCCGGCAGCGAGCGCGCCCATGATCTGATAGATCTCCAGATTGCAATTTCCAACGGAGAAATTGATTACCTAAAAACTCGAGAGGTCTGTATCAGACTCTTTGCGTATCGTGCGGAGCAGGAGTGGCCTCCAATGATCTCGAGGGGAGTGGGCTGGGACTCACTGTATTTCTCCCAGGCGGAAGGACTTAACGTTTTGCCGACTGTCGATGATGCCGTGGCATGGGCGAACGACTTGATTGCAAAAATCGATTCTGCTCGCTAGTGACACTGCTGAGATCTCTCGCTTACGCCATAGCAATCCCGCGCGCAGCACTCAGCAGCTCGTACTCTCCCTGGCTCCACTGGTGCAGCTCGGCGGCGTCGACGGCGTCGCGGCACAGATTCAGGAACACCTCGGCACCCTTGCAGAAGCACTCGCGTGCAAAGGCGCCAGATCCGTCCGCAACGCACTTGCCGTCTGCAAACAGCTCCCAGCTAGACGGCTCACGCGAGTCATCTCCGAGCAACTTGATCTGCAGTACGTGCGGATTGCCGGCAACGCAGAGCTCTTCCTCGAGCACCTGCACGGTAAAGCGCATCTGGTGGGAGAGGCTGCTCTTGACCATGGCCGAGGCATAGCCGCTCGGCCCGTCCAGAAGATGCATTCGTTTTGGCTTGACGACCAGGTTGTGGAAGTTGCGCTCGTTGCGCACGGAGAAATTGTCCATACGGACTCCTTTCATCGATGTTGGCAGGGCCACCGTGCCTCTTGGCCGGTTGGCGTCGGGATCGTGGAGCCAACTCTCTACCCCGACTCTGGATAAAACGCGCCCGCTCCTTGCGGGCAAGAGGAAGTCTATCAACGTGTACGGACGGAAATCAAGCGCCGCCTGCGAAATGACGCGTGAACGGCGTTGGTTTCCCAAGTGATTATTCGGCTTTCGTCCGGAAAAGTGCCGAAATCAGCCGTGTAAAAGTACGGAAAAGTGTCGAAATAGGCACCTTAAAACTTCGGAAAAGTGTAGATGGATGACAAAACAGCACTTAGAAGCTGGTGCTGAATGCGAGATCCTGCGGCTGCCTTCAGCTCTCGCTATTCGTCGTCCCCGTCGTTGGGGTCGCCCTTGAGGGTGTTGATGTCCAGGTACTGGTTATCGTCCTCTTTTTGCTGGGTCTCCGACTCCGCTTGGGTGGGGCCACGGAACAGCTGGAATCCTTCAAACGCAATGACACCGAGCAGGGCAATGATAATGGCGATAAAGGCAACCTTGACTGCCTGCGGAAATTCCGAGAAACGCAGCGCCTTTTCCTCGGCGTAATAATCGGCGAAGCGCTCTTCGCCCGTGCTTTTGGTATACGCCGGCGCGGACGCGGCCTCCGGGTCATATTCCGGTGCGGGCGTGGCAGCGTACGGATCGTTGAGATAATCGCTCGATGCGGTGCCATAATCCTCGGTCTCGATGCGATCGCTGTCTGCATAGCCATCGGAATAATCGGAATATGCCGCACCGCCCTCATAGCCCGCGGCGCTCGTGTTGGCGGCAAAAAGCGGGTTAACTGGAACATCGAGCGCCGGCATGTCGGTAGAGGTCTCATCCAGATCGGCTGCAACCCAGGAATCGTGGGCAACCTGATGGGTAACGGGCTCATCGAGCCTTGTGACCGGAGGCTTGCGTGCCGCAGGAACAGGCAACTGCTGGGCGCTGTACATAACGGTGCTGTCGGCCGATTTGCCCTGCGTCGCTGCAGCGAGAAATGCCGCCGTCTCGGACGGGTCGCTTGCGGGGCGGGGAGCGGGCGTGGGCGCCGAAGTGGGTGCGGGCGACTGCGCAGGAGTCGGCGCAGATGCGGGCTTAGGCGCAAGTGCGGGATTGGGACTTGACGGGCGAGCCCCGCCGCCCATGAGTTCGTCGGCGGTCCACGGGCGATCATCCATCACGTCGTCAAGGCTCAGCGAAAACAGGTCGTCTTCACTCTCATCGAACATGTGGTGCACATGTCCACCAATTGCCGGAATCAATCCGCGACCGGTGCATGATGCCTTGCTCAACGCCATTCTGTCCCATCCTTTCGAAATACTAATGACATCGATTATATGGAACTTCCCAAGCGGCTCGGTCTTGGATTCGTGCTTTCCAGAACTCGCGCCCAAAAGGGGAGGGACAATCCAGGCGAGTGCCTACTTGTCGCCGGCCGCCGCCTTGGCCTCATTGAGGTAGCTATAGAAGCTGTACTTGGAGATGCCAAAGAACTCGCAGGCGCGCTCGCTCGACTTGGAAATGAGGAAGGCACCGCGACGGTCGAGGTAGCCAATGGCACGAATGCGCTCGTCTTTGGTCATGAGTGCCGCGGGCTTGCCCACAAACTGCTCGCACTCGTGCAGCAGGTCCTCGAGCAGGTCGCCGATGTTCTTGGTAATGGGCTCGGGCTCGGTATAGCCCGTGCCGCCGGTGCCGGTAAAGGCGTCGAGCGAACGCTCAAAAGCCTTCATAAGCGTAATGTCAAAGTTAATGCCCAAAATGCCGACGGGCTTGCCCTCGTCGTTGCGGATAAAGATCGTCGACGATTTGAGCAGCTTGCCGTCAGCGGTTTTAGTGAGGTACGGCTCGCGGTCGTGTACGTCGGTGGCGCCCTCGTGCATGGACTCAAACACGATATGGCTGGGGCCGTCACCCAGTTTGCGTCCGCTGACGTGGCCGTTTTCGATCACTACGATGGAGTGGTCCACGTCCTCGGTCTCCAGATCGTGGACGACGATTTCGCAGTTGGGGCCAAATTGGAGCGCCAGGCCGTGTGCAAGGCGCTTATAAAACTCAATCTGTGCGGGGGTCATAGGTGCCTTCCTAAAAATTAGTTTGGGCTCACTGTGCCATAAACCACACATGACCGCAAACAAATCCATCAACAAGGCAATTCATGACCGTTCGGCGGCGAAAAAGTACCGATTGCGGCAACAAACAATTCGTTAGGTATACCAATCAAAAAGTGTGATAGAACATTACTAACAAACTTTTTGTTTGGCATCCACATAAAAGTTCAGTCGTATGAATGGGAATGGGCTGAAACGCGTATGCGGGGGCCGGCAAGAGAGGACTTAAGGAGTTCACCGTATGGCCGATAAGATCCAGTGGGCGAGCAACACGATGCCCAAGAGCGATGACAAGCACTTGGGAATCATGAGCCTCGACCACGTGAAGAAGGCCCGCGCCTTCCACCAGTCGTTCCCCCAGTACACCGTCACTCCGCTTGCTCGCCTGGACGGTCAGGCCGCGCGCCTGGGCCTGTCCAACCTGTGCGTTAAGGACGAGAGCTATCGCTTTGGCCTCAACGCCTTTAAGGTTCTGGGCGGATCGTTTGCCATGGCCAACTACATTGCCGACGAGACCGGCAAGGACGTTGCCGAGTGCACCTTCGATTACCTGACCTCCGATCAGCTTGCCAAGGACTTTGGCCAGGCCACCTTCTTTACCGCCACCGACGGCAACCATGGCCGCGGCGTGGCATGGGCTGCCAACAAGCTGGGCCAGAAGGCCGTCGTGCACATGCCCAAGGGTTCCACCAAGCCCCGTTTTGATAACATCGCCGCCGAGGGCGCCACGGTGACCATCGAAGAGGTCAACTACGACGAGTGCGTGCGCATGGCCGCCGCCGAGGCCGACGCCTGCGAGCGCGGCGTCATCGTTCAGGACACCGCCTGGGAGGGCTACGAGAAGATCCCGTCCTGGATCATGGAGGGTTACGGCACCATGGCTTCCGAGGCTGCCGAGCAGCTGCGCGAGATGGCCATCAACCGCCCGACGCACGTGTTTGTCCAGGCTGGCGTGGGTTCGCTCGCCGGCGCCGTGGTGGGCTATTTCACCAACCTGTATCCCGATAACCCGCCCACCTTCGTCGTGGTTGAGTGCGCACCTGCCGCCTGCCTGTACAAGGGCGCTGCCGCCGGCGACGGCGATCCGCGCATCGTGGACGGTGACATGCCCTCCATCATGGCCGGTCTGTGCTGCGGCGAGCCCAACATTCTGGGCTGGGATATCCTGCGCAACCACGCCACCGCCTTCGTGTCCTGTCCCGACTGGGTCACCGCTCGCGGCATGCGCACCCTGGGCGCTCCCGAGAAGGGCGACCCGCGTGTCATCTCCGGCGAGTCCGGCGCTGTGACCACCGGCCTGGTCGAGACCCTCATGCTCGATCCCGAGTATGCTGAGCTCAAGGAACTCATCGGCCTGGACAAGACGAGCTCCGTGCTCTGCTTCTCCACCGAGGGCGACACCGATCCCGACCAGTATCGTCGAATTGTTTGGGAAGGCGAATATCCCACTTGCTAATCGTTGGGGCGGAGTAAATAGGTATCGCTCCGCCACCTCACAGGTAGATTCCTTCGTTTGAAAGGTTATGAACAATGGCTAAAGAACTCGATTTCGACGCTATCAAGGCTGCTGCTGAGTCCCACCGTGCTGATATGACGCGTTTTCTTCGCGCAATGATTAGCCATCCCTCTGAGTCCTGCGAGGAGGGTGAGGTTGTTGCCTGCATTAAGGCTGAGATGGAGAGTCTTGGCTATGACGAGGTCAAGGTCGACGGCCTGGGCAACGTTATGGGCTTTATGGGCGAGGGCGACAAGATCATCGCCATCGACTCCCACATCGACACCGTCGGCATCGGCAACATCGAGAACTGGGACGCCGATCCTTATGAGGGCTACGAGACCGACGAGATCATCTACGGCCGCGGCGGCTCCGACCAGGAGGGCGGCATGGCTTCTGCTACCTACGCTGCCAAGATGATGAAGGACATGGGCCTCATCCCCGAAGGCTACAAGATCATGGTCGTCGGCACCGTCCAGGAAGAGGACTGCGACGGCATGTGCTGGCAGTACATCTACAACAAGGACGGCATTAAGCCCGAGTTCGTCATTTCCACCGAGCCCACCGACGGCGGCATCTATCGCGGTCACCGCGGCCGCATGGAGATCCGCGTCGACGTTCACGGCACCTCCTGCCACGGCTCCGCTCCCGACCGCGGCGACAACGCCATCTACAAGATGGCCGACATCATCGCCGACGTCCGCGCCCTCAACAACAACGGCTGCGACGAGTCGACCGACATCAAGGGTCTCGTCAAGATGCTCGACCCCAAGTACAATCCCGAGCACTTCGAGGATGCCCGCTTCCTGGGCCGCGGCACCTGCACCGTCAGCCAGATCTTCTACACCAGCCCCAGCCGTTGCGCCGTGGCTGATTCCTGCGCCATCTCCATCGACCGTCGCATGACCGCCGGCGAGACCTGGGAGTCCTGCCTGGACGAGATCCGCAACCTGCCGGCCGCCAAGAAGTACGGCGACGACGTGAAGGTCTCCATGTACATGTACGACCGTCCGTCCTGGACCGGCGAGGTCTACGAGACCGAGGCTTACTTCCCCACGTGGATCAACAAGGAGACCGCTCCGCACGTCAAGGCCCTCGTCGACGCCCACAAGGCCATGTTTGGTGACGAGCGCATCGGCTGCGAGCCCAGCATGGACAAGCGCACCGGTCGCCCGCTGTGCGACAAGTGGACCTTCTCCACGAACTGCGTCTCCATCCAGGGCCGCTACGGCATCCCCTGCGTGGGCTTTGGCCCGGGTGCCGAGTCTCAGGCTCACGCTCCCAACGAGGTCACCTACAAGGACGACCTGGTCACCGCTGCCGCCATGTACGTGGCTGCCCTGAACCTCTACGATCCGAGCCAGGCCGATGGCGACGCCACCGTGTTCCGTGCCGGTCTGACCAACAACAAGATCGATTAGTCCCATTCCTCGATTTTGTTGAGCCGGGGGCTGCTCGTGTCCCCGGCACCCCCTGTTGACTTGGGGCCCGCGGTCGTTATCTCCCATGCTTCCTCAACGGTGGCGGGTCCTCGTCATGGTGCTCTGCATGTTCTAGCCACACGCGCATGCCGGAGCACATCTACTCATTGCGATCGTTTCATCTTTAGAAAGGACATTTCCATGGACGCTAAGTTTACCGAGCTCGTCGAGCAGCTGAACGGCCTCGACTTTAAGGGTATGTACGGTAGCGACTTCCTGCACACTTGGGACAAGACCACCGACGAGCTCAAGGCGCTCTACATCGTCGCCGACGCCCTGCGCGAGCTGCGTGAGAACAACGTTTCGTCCAAGATCTTCGACTCGGGCCTGGCCGTCTCCCTGTTCCGCGACAACTCCACCCGTACGCGCTTCTCCTTCTCTAAGGCCGCCAACCTGCTCGGCCTTGAGCTGCAGGACCTGGACGAGAAGAAGTCCCAGATCGCCCACGGCGAGACCGTCCGCGAGACCGCTACCATGATCTCCTTCATGGCCGACGTCATCGGCATCCGCGATGACATGTACATCGGCAAGGGCGATGCCTACATGGCCGAGGTCTCCGAGTCTGTCCAGCAGGCCTACGAGGACGGCGTTCTGGATCACCGTCCCACACTCATCTCCCTGCAGTCCGATTCCGACCACCCCACGCAGTCCTCTGCCGACATGCTCTACCTCATCAACGAGTTTGGCGGCCTCGAGAACCTCAAGGGCAAGAAGGTTGCCGTCACCTGGGCCTACTCGCCCTCTTACGGCAAGCCGCTGTCCTGCCCGCAGTCGCTGATCAGCCTGCTGCCCCGCTTTGGCATGGACGTCACCCTGGCCCACCCCGAGGGCTACGACCTCATGCCCGAGGTCGTCGAGCGCGCCAAGGGCTATGCCGCCGAGTCCGGCACCACCTTTAAACAGGTCAACACCATGGCCGAGGCTTTCGAGGGCGCCGACATCGTGATCCCCAAGAGCTGGGCTCCGTTTGCCGCCATGGAGAAGCGTACCAACCTGTACGCCGAGGGCGACGACGCCGGCATCGCTGCGCTCGAGAAGGAGCTGCTCGCCCAGAACGCCACCCATCAGGATTGGTGCTCCACGACCGAGCTCATGGAGAAGACCGCCAACGGCCAGGACACCATCTTTATGCACCCGCTGCCCGCCGACATCTCCGGTGTCTCCTGCGAGCACGGCGAGGTCAACGCCGACGTCTTCGACATGCACCGCGTGGGCATGTACAAGGAGGCCAGCTACAAGCCGTACGCCATCGCAGCCATGATGTTCCTGCAGAAGGTTGCCGATCCCGCCGCTACCCTCAAGGCCCTCGACGAGCGCAACACCGCCCGTTGGCTCCAGGCCTAAAGCCGGGTTGAGGTAAGCCATGTAAAGGGGGCGCTCTGCCAACCGGCGGGGTGCCCCTTTTTTGCATCGCGGGCGTGTGGGATAAGCGCTTTCGATGTGGATGCCCGCGGCGCGAGTTATGGGTACGATGGTTTCAGGGGAGGTATCACCATGAAACTTGGATGCGTCATTATGGCTTCGGGCGAGGGCAAGCGGTTTGGCTCCAACAAGATGCTTGCCGATATCTATGGCGAGCCGCTGATTGCTCGGACCATCGATTCGGTTCCCCGGGGCTTTGACGTCGTGGTTTCGACGCGTTGGCCCGAGGTCGCTCAGATTTGCGAGGACAAGCATTGCCCGTGCGTGCTGAACGATGGCGAGCTGCGCAGCGAAAGTGTCCGTGCGGGCCTTTCGTGGGGAGTCGAACGCGACTGGAAAGGATGCCTCTTTTTGCCGGGCGACCAGCCGCTCGTGAGTTCGGATTCTTTTGAGGCTATGGTTCGTGCATTTGACGAGCGTGGCCGCAAACATCCGGTGCGTCTTGCGTGCAACGGTGAGCCTTCGAGCCCGGTGCTCTTTCCGGCGGAACTGTTCGATGCACTTATGTGTCTTGAGGGCAAGGACGGCGGGGGCTCGATTCTCAAAGGTCGCGTCGACGTTGCGCTGGTCGAGGCGCGTGCCTACGAGCTGTGGGACGTCGATACCGTCAAGGGACAGCGACGCATAACGGAGCATATTGCCGCCTGCTCGTATTTTGATCGCGTGGCCAACTGCATCAATCAATAAGGAGCAATTATGATCATCATCAAAAACGGCGCGCTCGTGACGCCACAGGGGTTTCGCCGCGCCGATCTTGCCATGGAGGGCGATAGGATCGTGCGGATCGCCGCGGCGATTGAGCCGGGCGAGGGCGATACCGTCGAGGACGCCGCGGGCTGCTGGGTATTCCCTGGCTTTATCGACGGCCACACGCACATGCAGTGCTGGACCGGCATGGATTGGACGGCCGATAGCTTTGAGACCGGCACGCGCGCGGCTGCCTGCGGCGGCACGACGACCATTGTGGACTACGCGACGGCCGATCGCGGCGTGACCATGCCCGATGCCTTGGTCGAGTGGTATCATCGCGCCGACGGCACCTGCACCGCCAACTACGCCTTTCATATGGCACTCGCCGAGTGGAATGAGCGCAACCGCGCCGATCTTTCGGCTATGCGCGAGGCGGGCGTATCGTCGTTTAAGACCTACTTTGCCTACGATCATTTGCGCCTGGACGATGCCGAGACGCTCGAGGTGCTCGAGGAGCTCAAGCGTATTGGCGGCATACTGTGCGTGCATTGTGAGAACGGTACGCTGGTGAATGAGCTGCAGAAGCGCGTGTACGAGCAGGGGATTCATGGGCCCGAGGGGCATGCGCTCAGCCGTCCGGACGTGTGCGAGGGCGAGGCCGTGAGCCGCCTGCTGTATCTGGCGCACCTGGCCGGGGACGCTCCGGTCAACGTGGTGCACCTTTCGACCAAGCTGGGGCTCGAGGCCATTCGCGCTGCCAAAGCGCGCGGGCAGAAGAACATCTATGTCGAGACCTGCCCTCAGTATCTGATGCTCGACGATACTTGCTACTTGGAGCAGGGCGAGGACGGCTTTGCGGGCGCCAAGTACGTGATGAGCCCGCCGCTGCGCCATGCCGGTGACCGTGCCGCGCTACGCGAGGCGCTTGTGGCCGGCGAGATCGATACGATTGCGACCGATCATTGCAGCTTTAACCTGCACGGGCAAAAGGACCGCGGGCGCGACGATTTCCGCGCGATTCCCAACGGCGGGCCCGGCGTGGAACATCGTCCCGTCGCGATTGCCACGAGCTTTGAGGGCCAGCTGGGCCCCGAGGATCTGTGCCGCTTGATGAGCGAGAACCCGGCGCGCGTTTTTGGCATGTATCCGCGCAAGGGCTGTCTTGCCGAGGGTGCCGATGCCGATGTGTGCGTGTGGGATCCCAAGGCGCGCTGGACGATCAGTGCCGCGACGCAGCATCAGGCTGTGGACTACACGCCGCTCGAGGGTTTTGAGGCACATGGCCGCGCCAAGGCTGTGTTTGTGAACGGCGTGCTGGTGGCGCGCGATGGCGAGCCCACCGGAGCCCAACCCGGCCGCTACGTCCCCCGCTAACAGGAAGATCACCGGATTCCCCTCCGCAGTTGCGGTGAAATACGGACTGTTTGCGGCCGTTTGGCGGCCAAACAGTCCGTATTTCACCGCAACTGACGAGATGGGGCCGGCTACTTGAGGCTGGTGGCGACGATGGGGCGGCCGAGGGCTGCCTCGAGGCGGTCGGCCATCGTGGGGTCGCTGAGCGTGTCGACTTGGTTGAGCATGATGCGGGCATTGTTGAGGTTCAGCATCCGCAGCTCGGCATTGAGCACCATGGCGACGCTCTCTGGGGTGGCAGTGTCGGTGGGCTCGCAGCCGCAACGCTCGCAAAAGAGCTCGGGGCGGTGGACAACCTCGGCGACGGGTTTGCCCAGTCCCGAGGCGCCGACGACCCAGACAACGTTTGCCGTGGCGGCGGGAATTACCGGCTCCCAGGCGGCATGCGCCTTGAGCGGGAGTCGCTTGCTACCGTCTGCCTCGGCCAACACATAGTCAAAGCGCTGTGCCAGCTCGCCGAGTGGCTCGGCGGGGGCGGAGAGCTTGCCTGTCTCCGGGTCCAAGATGCCTGCCTGGCAGATGCCTCCGCGTGCAAGCCCCGCGCAGGCCTCGCAGGTGCAGCCTGGGGCGTGTGGGGCACCTGGCTTCCAAGGCGCGGCGTCCAGGCGACGATTCGACCCGTCCCATGGCACGCCGGCAACGGGAAGCATATGCGTGGTGGTGCAGAGGAGCACGCGGCCGCCAGCGCGCATGAGCTCAAGACCCAGCGTTTTGAGCAACGTCGACTTGCCGCCGCTGCCGATAATCGCGGTAATGCCCGGCTCGATCCTGAGCGCCGAGGCAAGATTGCCGCTAACCGTTTCCATCTGTTCACCGCCGTATAATACTGTGATAATAAATAATCATCAGAGTAGCGGTCGAACCGCTTTTGCTCTGCTCAAACCGTAGCACAGGGAGGTGCCCCGGGAATGCTCGTTTATGTTCGCGGCGCCGGCGATATCGCCACGGGTGTCGCCGCTCGCTTGGTGCGCGCCGGCGTGTCGGTCGTTATGGCCGATATCGCGGTTCCCACGTGCATCCGCCGCACAATCAGTTTTTGCGAGGCTATTCGCCTGGGCGAGGTCCAGGTCGAGGGCATTCGCGCTCGCTTGGCGCAGACGCCGGCAGAGGCGCTCGAGATTACCCAAGCGGGGGATGTTGCCGTCGTGGTGGACCCTCAGGCCAAGATGCTCGATGAGCTTAAACCCGCGGCTGTGGTCGACGCGATTCTGGCCAAGCGCAACCTGGGTACCACGCGCGACATGGCGCCTGCCGTTATTGCCGTGGGACCGGGCTTCACCGCGCCGGTTGACTGCGACGCCGTGGTCGAAACCATGCGCGGGCATTTCCTGGGCCGTGTCATTACCCAAGGTTCGCCCCAGCCCAATACGGGCGTGCCGGGCATTATCGCCGGCTATGGCAAGGAGCGCGTTATCCACAGCCCCGCCGCCGGCGTGTTTCGGTCCGACCGCGCAATCGGCGACATCGTGCGCGCCGGAGACGTGATTGGCTACGCGGGCGATACTCCCATGGTCACGCAGATTGACGGCTGCTTGCGCGGTCTTTTGGCCGACGGCGTTCAGGTGACCGAGGGCTTTAAATGTGCCGACGTCGATCCGCGCGGCGATGCCAGCTATATCAACTACATTTCGGACAAGGCGACGTCGGTCGGCGGCGGCGTGCTCGAGGCGCTCGCTATGCTCACCGATATCTTTAGAGGATAGAAGGCGGCAATGGAAAAGCTCGATGTTGTGAATGCGGCGCTTGTCGCCCTGCGTGCTGGCGAGACGTGCGAGCTCGTGGTCGTGGCCGGCACGGCGGGGTCGTCGCCGCGCGGCGTGGGTGCCTGGATGGCCGTCTTTGCCGACGGTAGCCAGGCGGGCACCATCGGCGGCGGCAAGATCGAGCTCTTTGCGCTGGATGAGGCGCGCGAACTCCTGAGCGCGGGACAGTCGCGTCTGGTCCGCTACACCATGGGCGGCGAGAACTCCGATACCGGCATGATCTGCGGCGGAGCCATTTGCCTGTGCTATCTGCATCTGGATGCGACCCAGGCACCGTTGTTCCAGGAAATTGCCGACGTCTTGGTCTATCGGCGCATCGGCGACTTCGTCATCGACTTTGAGCCGTTTATCGCGAGCACGCTCGAGGGCGATGTGGCCGAGTACCATGGCGAGGCATCGCGCCATACCATTGCGGGCTGCCCCGGGCTTTCACTGGTGGAGGAGGGGAGTAACGTCACCTACACCAACGCTGCCTCTGAGATTCCCGCGGCGCACATCGAGACGCTCTGCCCCGAGGGCCTGACCTACATCTTTGGCTGCGGCCACGTGGGCGCTGCGACGGCGCGGGTGCTCACGGCGGCGGGCTTTGCCGTCGTGGCGTGCGACGACCGCCCCGGCACGCTGACCCCCGATTGGGTGCCCGGTGTCTACGACCGTCGTCTGGTCGACTACAAGAACCTGAGCAAGCAGTGCCCCATCGGCCCGCGCGATCTGGTGGTCGTCGCCACGGCGGGGCACAAGTCCGATATCGACGTGGTGATTCAGGCCATGCGTGCCAAGCCTGCCTACCTGGGCTGTCTGGGTTCGCGCCGCAAGACGGCCTTTGTGCGCGCCCGCCTGGAGCAGGAAGGCTTTACGCAGGACCAGATCGACGAGCTGCACCTTCCGATCGGCGTTGCCATCGAGGCCGAGGACCCCGAGGAGATCGCCATCTCCATCGCCGCCGAGATGATCCACCTGCGCCGCACCAAACTCGTCCCCCGCAAGCGCTAATCGCATCCCCACCAATTAAGTTGCGGTGAAATACGGATTGTTTAAGCCTGTTAGGCCGCCCAACAGTCCCTATTTCACCGCAACTGCTTTTTGGGACCCATTTGTGCGGGGGAGTTGTGGAGTTGTGCAGGCAGACGAGGTTTTTCTGGAAATACGCTCCCGATGCGCGTATAGTACCGATTGTTTTGTCGGCTCCTGCTGTGTCGAGTCCAAACCGCAAAATGCCATGAGCGGCGCGGATGCAGCCAGGAGGCACGAGGACAACCCATCGTGGCCACGCCCCGTGCTTAAAACCCCAAGAAGGAGTGAACAATGGCAGAAGAGAAGTATGTGCCGCGTCTGAAGACCAAGTACAACAACGAGGTCAAGCAGCAGCTTCAGGACAAGTTCCAGTACGAGAACGTCATGATGATCCCCAAGTTTGAGAAGATCGTCGTGAACATGGGTGTCGGCGAGGCCGCTACCGATTCCAAGGCCATCGACGGTGCCGTGCGCGACCTGCGCGCCATCACCGGCCAGCAGCCGATGATCACCCGTGCCCGCAAGTCCATCGCTACCTTCCGCCTGCGCGCTGGTATGCCGATCGGCTGCAAGGTTACCCTGCGTGGCGACCGTATGTGGGAGTTCTTCGATCGTCTGACCTCCGTCGCGATCCCCCGTATCCGCGACTTCCGCGGCATCTCCGCCAAGAGCTTCGACGGCCGTGGTAACTTCTCCATGGGCGTCACCGAGCAGCTCATCTTCCCCGAGATCGACTTCGACTCCGTCGATCACCAGCGTGGTATGGACATCACTTTCGTGACCACCGCCAACACCGATGAGGAGGCCAAGGCCCTTCTGGACGCCTTCGGTTTCCCGTTCAAGAAATAGGTTCACCTGCCCTATAAGCGCCGTTCCCACAAGGGGGCGGCGCTTGGGGCGAACAATACTCTATGTGAGGAGGATATAAGTGGCTAAGACATCGATGATCGTCAAGTGCAATCGCAAGCAGAAGTTCTCTACTCGTGAGTACACGCGCTGCCAGCGCTGCGGCCGTCCGCACTCTGTGTACCGCAAGTTCGGCCTGTGCCGTGTCTGCTTCCGCGAGCTTGCACTCAAGGGCGAGCTTCCCGGCGTTAAGAAGGCCAGCTGGTAAGTCACTACCAGCGTTTCAAGCATCAGTTTGGAACAGGGAAAACGCGCTAAAAAGGCTTTGCCGTTAAGGGCGGCGAAGAACCAAGAGCACGTGTTCATCAAGAACGAAGGAGAATCTGTATGAACCTTACAGACCCGATCGCAGATATGCTTACGCGCATCCGTAACGCTAACTCTGTGAACAAGGCCACGGTCTCCATGCCGAGCAGCAAGAAGCTCGTCGAGATCGCTCGTGTTCTGCACGAGGAGGGCTACATCGAGGGCTACGATGTCGAGGACACCGTTCCCCAGAAGACTCTGCACATCACGCTTAAGTATGGTCCCAAGAAGGCTAAGGTCATCAACGGCATCCGCCGCATTTCCAAGCCGGGCCTGCGTAAGTACACCGGCGTTGCCGACATGCCCCGCGTCCGCGGTGGCCTTGGTACCGCCATTATTTCCACCAGCCATGGCGTCATGACCGACCGCGATGCTCGCAAGCACAACGTCGGCGGCGAGATCATCGCTTACGTCTGGTAATTCGCTCGGTAGGTAGAAGGAAAGGAGATCACCGTGTCTCGTATCGGTAATAAGCCTGTCCAGATTCCCGCCGGAGTCGAAGTGGCAGTCAACGGCAACAACGTTGTCGTCAAGGGCCCCAAGGGCCAGCTCGAGCTCGATGTCTTTGAGAAGCTCGCTATCAACGTCGAGGGCAACGTCCTCACCGTTTCCCGTCCCGACGACGAGCGTGAGACCCGTGCCCGCCACGGCCTCACCCGCGCCCTCATCCACAACATGGTTGTTGGCGTTTCCGAGGGCTTCGAGAAGAAGCTCGAGCTCGCCGGCGTCGGTTACCGCGTGCAGCAGAAGGGTAAGAACCTCGAGTTCTCCCTGGGCTTCTCGCACCCCGTGATCGTCGAGGCTCCCGAGGGCATCACCTTCGAGGTTCCCGACAACACCCACGTGAACGTCAAGGGTATCAACAAGCAGCAGGTCGGTCAGATCGCCGCTGAGATCCGCGGCCATCGTCCTCCCGAGCCTTACAAGGGCAAGGGTATCCACTACGTTGGCGAGCACATCCGCCGCAAGCTGGGTAAGGCCGCCAAGTAGTCGTAACCGACTCACTCGCATAAGACCAGCACCCCGTCAGGTGCTGGCAAGATCAACCTTTTTAGGAGTTTACGTATGAACAAGCATAAGGCGAAGCTGGAAGGCCTCAAGCGTCGTCAGCGTCGTGTTCGCGGCAAGGTCTCGGGTACCTCCGAGCGTCCGCGTCTTCGCGTGACCCGTACTAACGCCAACATCTATGCCCAGATCATCGACGACAGTAAGGGCTCCAGCCTGACGCTCGTCTCTGCCTCGACCCTCGAGGCCGAGTTCAAGGGCACCCACACCTCGAACAAGGAGGCTGCGGAGAAGGTCGGTCAGCTCGTTGGCAAGCGCGCCATCGAGGCCGGCATCACCAAGGTCGCCTTCGATCGCGGTGGCCGTATCTACCATGGCCGCGTCAAGGCCCTCGCCGACGGTGCTCGTGCCGCCGGTCTCGAGTTCTAGGAGGTATGTAGCACATGGCTCGTAATCAGAAGCAGCAGCGCGAGGCCTCCGAGTTCGAGGAGCGCGTCGTTTACATCAACCGCGTGTCGAAGACCGTCAAGGGTGGTCGTCGCATGAGCCTCGTCGCTCTCGTCGTCGTTGGCGACGGCAAGGGCAACGTCGGCGTTGGCATGGGCAAGTCCGCTGAGGTGCCCATGGCCATCTCCAAGGCATCTCTCGATGCCAAGAAGAACATGTTCCACGTGCCGGTGACCGAGCAGGGCACCATCCCGCACGAGGTTCTCGGCCACTTTGGTGCCGGCCGCATCATCATCAAGCCCGCTGTCGAGGGTACCGGCGTTATCGCCGGCGGCGCTGTGCGTCCCCTCTTTGAGCTTGCTGGCATCAAGAACGTCCTGTCCAAGTCCCTCGGTACCGACAACGGCCTCAACATCATCAAGGCTGCCGTCGAGGGCCTCAAGGAGCTCTCCAGCCCTGAGGACGTCGCGGCTCGCCGTGGCCTGACGGTCTCCGAGATGTTCGTCGGTAAGGAGAACTAAGCATGGCTGACACCATCAAGATCAAGCAGGTCCGCAGCACCAACGGTTGCAAGCAGGACCAGGTCCGTACTGTCCGTGCCCTCGGTCTCCACAGGATCCGCGAGGTTCGCGAGATTGCTGACAACGAGTCCGTCCGCGGCATGATCTTCAAGGTCAAGCACCTTGTCGAGATTGTAGAGGAGTAGCAAATGCAGCTTCACGATCTTACTCCCGCGCCCGGTTCCACCAAGAACCGCAAGCGCGTCGGCCGTGGCAATTCTTCGGGTCACGGCACCACTTCTGGCCGCGGCCAGAAGGGCCAGGGTTCCCGCTCTGGCGGCACCAAGGGTGCCGGCTTCGAGGGTGGCCAGACTCCGCTGGCTATGCGCCTGCCCAAGCTTCCGGGCTTCCGTAACCCCCGTCGTATCGAGTACACCGCTGTTAACGTTGAGCGTCTCGAGCGTAAGTTCGAGGACGGCGCTGTGATCGACGGTGCCGCTCTTAAGGCCGCTCGCATCACCAAGAGCGAGTTCGAGCCCGTCAAGGTGCTCGGCAATGGTGAGCTCACCAAGAAGTTCACGGTCAAGGTCGACAAGGTCAGCGCTTCTGCGCAGGCCAAGATCGAGGCCGCCGGCGGAAAGGTCGAGCTGCCGTGCTAAATGGTCTTAAGAATGCTTTCCGCATCAAAGAATTGCGCGAAAAGATTCTTTTTACCATAGCTATGCTCGTCGTGTACCGCATTGGTGCGCACGTTCCTGTGCCCGGCATTCCCTTCCAGGGGATGCTGGGCCTTTTCTCGACCGATAACAATTCGGTCGCCGCAGGTGCTATGGCCCTCCTGAATCTTTTCTCTGGCGGCGCGTTGAGCTATGTGTCGGTGTTTTCGCTGGGCATCATGCCTTACATCACCAGCTCGATCATCCTCCAGATGCTCCAGGCCGTCGTGCCTTCCCTGCATGAGCTTGCCCGCGAGGGCGAGGTCGGTCAGACCAAGATTACGCAGTATTCGCGTTACCTCACCCTGGCTCTGGCAATCCTCAACTCCGTTGGTTACCTCTTCCTCTTTAAGAGCTTCGGCATCAGCTTCAATGGCGCCGGCGCTCCCGAGATCATCTTCGACCTCATGATCGTCGGCACGCTCACTGCGGGCGCCATGCTGATCATGTGGATTGGTGAGCTCATCACCCAGCGCGGTATCGGCAATGGCATGTCGCTGATCATCTTCGCGAACATCATGGCCGGTCTGCCGCAGGCTATCTTCTCCAGCACCGAGGGCAATGCCGGTGGCATCATCACCATGGTGATCATCTGCGCCATCATCCTGCTGGTTATCCCGTTGATTGTTTTCCTTGAGCGCGGCCAGCGCCGCATCCCGGTCTCCTACGCTAAGCGCGTCGTGGGCCGTCGCATGATGGGTGGCCAGACCACCTACCTGCCCATCAAGGTCAACACCGCGGGTGTCGTGCCGATCATCTTCGCTTCGGCGCTGCTGTACTTCCCGGCTCAGATTGCCGTGTTCTTCCCCGGCATCGGCTGGATTCAGGCAGTTGCCTCCGCGCTTTCGACCGGTTGGCTCAACTGGGTGCTTAACGTTGTCCTCATCGTGTTCTTCGCGTATTTCTACACCTCCATGGTGTTCAACCCCGATGACACGGCCGACAACCTTAAGAAGCAGGGTGGCTTTATTCCGGGCGTGCGTCCGGGTAGGGCTACCGCGGCCTACATCAAGAACGCGCTCAACAAGATTACGCTTCCCAGCGCTGTCTTTTTGGCGCTCATCGCCATCGTGCCTTCGATCATCTTCTCCTTCACGGGTAACCATCTGATCCAGGCATTTGGCGGCACGTCCATCCTCATCATGGTCGGCGTCGTGCTCGACACGGTCGATAAGCTCGAAGGCCAGATCAAGATGTATGATTACGATGGATTCTTTAAATAGGCTAGAGGAGGATTGCTCATGAACCTCGTATTGCTCGGAGCTCCGGGTGCCGGTAAGGGCACCGTCGCACAGGAGCTCGTCGCCGAGTTTGGCGTCGCCCACATTTCCACGGGCGACCTGCTGCGTGCTGCCGTCAAGGGTGGCACCGAGCTTGGTATTCAGGCTAAGAAGTACATGGACGCTGGCGAGCTCGTTCCCGACCAGCTCGTGATCGACCTTGTCAAGGAGCGCCTTGCCGCCGATGACGCCCAGCAGGGCTTCATCCTCGACGGCTTCCCGCGCAACACCGCCCAGGCTGTGACGCTCGATTCTGAGCTCTCCGCCATGGGTCGCGAGATCGATTGCGCCCTTCTGGTCGATGTGGCTCCCGAGGTCATTATCGATCGTCTGTCTTCGCGTCGCACCTGCCGCGCATGCGGTTACATCGGCACCGCTGCCGATGCTACCTGCCCCAAGTGTGGCGGCGAGATGTATCAGCGCGACGACGACAAGCCCGAGACCATCAAGAACCGTCTCGACGTCTACGAGAAGTCCACGAGCCCGCTCGTCGACTACTATCGTGGCCAGGGTCTGCTCAAGTCGGTCAACGGTGACCAGGCTCGCGAGACCGTGTACGGGGATGTCAAAGAGGCTCTCGGTCTATGATCAAGATTAAGTCTGCAACGCAAATCGAGCAGATGAAGAAGGCAGGAGCGCTATCTAAGATGGCGCTCCGCCACGTTGGAGCCATGGTGCGCCCCGGCGTTTCCACCTTTGAGCTCGATCAGCTCGCGGAGCAGATTATCCGCATGCATGGCGGCACCCCGGCCTTTAAGGGTTACGGCGGGTTCCCGGGGACCATTTGCGCATCGATCAACGATGCCGTGGTCCACGGTATTCCCAACCCCGACATGATCCTGCGCGATGGCGATATCATCTCCATCGATACGGGAGCCGTTGTCGACGGTTGGGTTGGCGATAACGCCTGGACGTTTTTCGTCGGCACCCCCACGCCCGAGGCCAAGGCCCTGTGCGAGGTTACGCGAGATTGCCTAAAGGCTGCCATCGAGCAGGCTGTTCCCGGTAACCATATCGGGGACGTCGGCTATGCCGTTCAGTCCCTCGCCGAGTCTCACGGTTACGGCGTGCTTCGCGATTATGTGGGGCATGGTATCGGCCGTGTGATGCACGAGGACCCCAACGTTCCTAACTATGGAAAGAAGGGGAGGGGCGTTCGCCTCCAGGCCGGCATGGTCATTGCCATCGAGCCGATGGTTACGATGGGTTCCAACCATGTGAGCACGGGCTCCGACGGTTGGATTGTTACGACCAACGATCACCTGCCCGCCGCGCACTACGAGAACACCGTCGCCATTACCAATGATGGTCCGGTGATTCTCACCACGGATGCCCAAGGTGCTTGGTGCTCCCTCCAAGGCGGAGAAATGTAACAAGTTCCACTTAGTTGTGGAGCCATTACGAAGTTATTACGATGCGTGCATACGTGTTGTAGAATACTCAATCGCTGTCGTTTTCTAGAGAAAGATGATTGCTTGTGAAGAAGGAAGACGCAATTGAGCTCGAGGGTACGGTAAAGGAACCGTTGCCCAACGCCATGTTTAAGGTCGAGCTCGAGAACGGTCATTCGGTTCTGTGCAACATTTCTGGCAAGATCCGAATGAATTACATCCGTATTCTCCCCGGTGACAGGGTTGTCGTGGAGCTTTCCCCGTACGACCTGACCCGCGGCCGCATCACCTATCGCTACAAATAGCGGCACGCATACACGCACTCCATTTCCGACTGCAGGCTTAGCTCAACCTACGGTCGGATTGTGTGTGAAGACCAGCCATAGTTTTAAACGCCTGCGGCTGGGCGAGTAGATAGTAGGGAAGTAGTTTGAGCGCTACCGAAAGGAAGAACGATGAAGGTACGTCCTTCGGTCAAGAAGATGTGCGATAAGTGCAAAATCATTAGGCGCCATGGCAAGGTCCTCGTCATTTGCGAGAACCCCCGTCATAAGCAGCGTCAGGGTTAAGAGAGGAGACTACGTTGGCCCGTATTAATGGTGTCGACCTCCCGCGTGAGAAGCGCGTTGAGATCGGTCTGACCTACATTTACGGCATCGGCCGCACCACTGCGACGAAGATTTGCGTCGAGTGCAACGTTAACGTGGATACGCGCGTTAAGGACCTCACCGAGGATGAGGTTAACGCCATCCGCGATTATATCGATAAGAACCAGATCATGGTTGAGGGCGACCTCCGCCGTGAGCGCAACCAGAACGTCAAGCGCCTTATGGACATCGGCTGCAACCGCGGCCTTCGTCACCGCAAGGGCCTCCCGGTCCGCGGCCAGCGCACCCACACTAACGCTCGTACCCGCAAGGGCCCGAAGCGTCAGATCGGTGCTAAGAAGAAGAAATAAGGAGCGCTAGATAGATGGCTACTGCTAAGAAGAACGTTCGCGCTGCCCGTCTGAAGCGCGCGGACCGTAAGAACATTTCCGTGGGCCAGGCTCACATTCGTTCTACGTTCAACAACACGATCGTTTCGATCACCGATCCCCAGGGCAACGTCATTTCCTGGAAGTCGGCTGGCCAGGTGGGCTTCAAGGGCTCCCGTAAGTCCACGCCGTTCGCTGCCCAGATGGCTGCCGAGGCTGCTGCCAAGCAGGCCATGGAGCACGGTATGAAGAAGGTTTCCGTCTTCGTCAAGGGCCCCGGCTCCGGTCGTGAGACCGCCATCCGCTCCCTCCAGGCTGCTGGCCTCGAGGTCTCGAGCATCCAGGACAAGACCCCCATTCCGCACAACGGCTGCCGCCCCAAGAAGCGTCGCCGCGTGTAACTGAAAGGATCGTATCAATATGGCAATCGACAGGACTCCTGTTCTTAAGCGCTGCCGTCAGCTCGGGATCGATCCCGCTGAGCTCGGTTACAGCAGCAAGAAGGAATCTATCCGTCAGCCCAAGCGCCGTCGCAAGGAATCTGAGTACGGCATGCAGCTGCGCGAGAAGCAGAAGGTCAAGTTCATCTATGGCGTTCTGGAGAAGCAGTTCCACGGCTACTTCAACAAGGCCCGTAAGATGAACGGCGTCACCGGTGAGAACCTCATGATCATTCTTGAGTCTCGCCTCGACAACGTCGTCTTCCGTCTTGGCTTCGCCCGCACCCGCAAAGAGGCTCGTCAGTCCGTCCGTCACGGTCACTTCACCGTGAACGGCAAGCGCGTGGACATCCCGTCCTACCGCGTCAAGGCCGGCGACGTCGTCGCTGTCGGCGAGAAGTTCCGTGACCTCCTCCCCATCAAGGAGGCCCTGATTTCCTCCGAGCGCTTTGAGGTCCCTGGCTGGCTCGAGGTCGATATCGAGAAGCTGTCTGGTAACGTGCTCGCTCTGCCGACGCGTGAGCAGATCAGCGGTGATATCAACGAGCAGCTCATCGTCGAGCTCTACTCTAAGTAGTCCATCCGGGCTGCTGAGGCTGGAGGTAATACATGTCAGAATTCATTAGGCCTCAGGTTCAGGTCGAAGAGATCAACGAGACGTCTGCTCGTGTCTCCGTCGAGCCGCTCGAGCGTGGTTACGGCGATACGCTGGGTAACTCCCTTCGTCGCGTTCTTCTGTCCTCGCTCGAGGGTGCCGCCGTCGAGGCTATTCAGATCGATGGTGCGCAGCACGAGTTCATGACCATCCCTAACATGGTCGAGGATGTCACCGACATCGTCCTGAATGTCAAGGGTCTTGTCTTCAGGGCTCTCGGCACGACCGACGAGGCGACCGCAACCATCTCGGTTGACGGCCCCTGCGAGGTCACCGGTGCGGACTTCTTTATTCCGTCCGAGTTTGAGCTGGTCAACCCCGAGCAGCACATTGCTACGCTCACCGAGGGTGGCCATCTCACCATGAGCATGCGCATCGGCTATGGCCGCGGCTATGTTTCTGGCGAGGCTAACAAGCGTGACAACGATCCCATCGGTGTGATCCACGTCGACTCGCTGTACTCGCCGGTGTCCCGTTGCGCCAAGCTCGTTGAGGCTTGCCGTGTCGGCCAGCATACCGACTATGACCGCCTTGTCCTCGAGATCGAGACCAACGGTTCCATCGCCCCGCGCGACGCCGTGGTCCAGGCTGCCAATATCATCAACCAGCATATGGCCGCCTTTATGAACCTTGCCGAGACCCCCGAGGTCGAGGAGGAGGCTTCGATCTTCGCTCCCGAGGTCACCAACGACAACGCCGAGCTGGACAAGCAGATCGAGGATCTGGACCTTTCCGTCCGTTCCTACAACTGCCTTAAGCGCGCCAGCATTCACTCGGTCCGTCAGCTCGTTGAGTTCTCGGAGAATGATCTGCTCAACATCCGTAACTTCGGTGTTAAGTCGATCGAGGAAGTGAAGGACAAGCTTGAGTCCATGGGCCTGAGCCTGAAGGCTTAATGCTTCGCATATTTGAGGAGAAACTAGACCATGCGTCACAACGTTAAGAAGGGCCTGAAGCTCGGCACCGATGCGAGCCACACCAAGGCCATGAAGAAGAGCCTTGCTAAGGCCCTCTTCGAGAACGACCGCATCAAGACCACCGAGACCCGCGCTAAGGCGCTGCGTTCGGTCGTCGATCCGATCATCACCTGGGCCAAGAAGGGCGACCTGCACTCTCGTCGTCTGGCTATCGCCAAGCTCGGCGATAAGCAGCTCGTTGCCGAGATCTTCGACAAGGCTGCTCAGGGCATGTGGCAGGACCGCAACGGCGGTTATACCCGCATCATGAAGCTCGGCAACCGCAAGGGCGACAACGCTCCCATCGTTATCATGGAGCTCGTCACCGAGCCTTGCACGCCTAAGGCCAAGAAGGCTGCTCCGGCCCCCAAGAAGGCCGCTGCTCCCAAGAAGGTCGAGGCTGTCGAGGAGGCTCATGCTGAGGAGACCGCTGAGTAGACATTCCGTCTGCATAGGCTATATTCGAGGGGTACGTTCGCGTACCCCTCTTTTTTTGTCGAGATACCGTTACTTGTTTGTTGGGAGCGCCCATGACTGCGCCGTCTGATTTCAATTCGTCCCCCGAGCTTGACGCCACGCTCGTATTTCGCGTGGCCTATGATGGCTCGTCGTATAGCGGATTTGCCGAGCAGCCGGGACAGACGACGGTTGCGGGTGAGCTGCGCCGCGCTATCGAGACTCTGCTTCGCCGTCCGATCGATCTGACGTGCGCGGGGCGTACCGATGCCGGCGTGCATGCCGTGGCTCAGTACATCAGCGTGCCCGTAACGGACGCTGAGCTCGCTTGTACGCGCCGTAGGTGGCTGCGGGCCATGGATGCCCTGCTGCCCAAAGATATCGCCATAAACGAGGTCTACAAGGCCCGTAAAGGCTTTTCTGCACGTTTTGACGCGCGTTCCCGTACGTATACGTACCGTATTGCCGATCGAGATGCGCGCCCCGTGCTGTCCCGCGGTGCCGTGTGGTGGCATCGCTATCCCCTCGACGTCGATGCGATGGCGGCCGCCTGCCCTGCGCTTTTGGGCGAGCAGGACTTTAAAAGCTTTTGCAAGGTTGCCTCTGCCGTGGGCAAACCTACGCACCGCTGCGTAATGCGCGCCGAGTTTGGCCATGAGATTGCGTTTGCCGAGGACATCCTGACGTTTACCATCGAGGGCAATGCGTTTCTGCATTCGATGGTCCGTACGATCGTGGGCACGCTTGTCGAGATTGGCATGCATCGCCGTGAACCCGAGTGGATGCGCGAGGTCATCGATGCTTGCGACCGTACCGCTGCGGGCCCCACGGCTCCTGCCTGCGGCCTTACGTTTATGGGCGTGGATTACGATCCCGCCGAGCTTGTCGTGCTCGACTAGGGGAGGGCTCGACGCGTCGTGCGTCGACACCCGTCATCTGTGGGCTGCGCGTGTTCAACATCTGTTCTTGGCGTGCAATACAACCGGTGTCTCATTGCTTTTATTGCTGGGGTGTACCATGAACCACGGTTTGATTCATTGCTGTCGAGAGGACGGATAACTTGGTTCGACGTGGCTCGCATCCGCGACTTTCGGTGATCCTTGTGGTAGAAGGTTCGCCCAGCTATGCGATGCGTGCGCTCGAGAGTATCCAGAACCAAGACCTCTATGATTTGCAGATTGTTGTTGTCTGCCGCGATGCTGCGCCCGGTGTGCGCCATTCGCTTCAAGTTGCTGCCGACAGGGACATCCATATTGATTTGATTGACGTCGAGGACGCGAAGCGCGGTGCTTGCCTTCGTGCCGGTTTTGCTGCCTCGCGTGGCTCTCAAATCATCGCTATGAACGCCGATGAGTGGTTTGCTCCGCAGTCCCTTTCCAAGATGGTCGATATCGCGTGCGATACTGCGGCAGACATAGTGTTCCCCACGGTGTCGCTCGACCGCTATGATGCACATCGAGAGCGCCATTCGCGCGTCTTGGATGTTGCCCCTATTGTCATTGAAGACAAGTCTTCGATGGTGACCGGGCTGTCCCAGTTGATTTTAGGCGGCCTAGTCGTTCAGACCTCTGGCGTGATGTATAGCCGTCCGCTGTTTGAGGCATGCCTTTTGTACGACAAGGCGTTTCGCACAGTTGGGTTTATGGCTTGTGCGCTCTCGCGGGCGCAGCGCGTCTCCGGATGCGGCGACGCTTGTTTCCACGCGGCGGCACCTAAGCTTACAGATGCCTTTGATCCCACCATGTATGCCAAGGTATCCGATGATACCCGAGCGCTCGACGAGCTTGCGGACTCACTCTCGGAAGCAGATAGCGGTGGTCGGCTCAAGCTGGCAACCCAAAAGTTCTACTTTGCCGGACTGGTCGCCTGCATCGAGAATTTGTGCCTGAGCCCGCATGGGTTGTCGTCAATCGAGCGTTCCGCCCGCATGCGTGATATGCTCGATGCGCCTCGAACCCGTCAGATGGTCGCCGCGCTCAAGGACAACCATCGGGGACTCGGTCTGTTGTTTGGGCCGATTGCCAGCGCCAAGCCCGCGCGCTGCGTGATGTGTACGCATCTGGCAGCTTTTCTTAACCGGACGGGCGCAAAAACCGCCTAAACGGCTCATTACGAAACAAACTTGCATAGAATTGTTTCGAAATGCGTTCTTATACACAAAAGCCTTCAAATAGCGTTAAACTATTCAATCACTGATTGATTGTCTCCGCCATCTTTTGGAGAGAGGGTTTGTATGGCTAAAAAACGCAATGGGCGCCAGGATGCCATTAGAGATATTGTGCGCAATAAGGACGTCCGCACGCAGCGCGTGCTGGTCGATGAGCTCCGCGCTATGGGCTTTGATTGCACGCAGGCGACTGTCTCTCGCGATATTGCCGACATGGGGCTGCGTAAGCTCCCTGAGGGCATCTATGTTCTGGCAGAGGACCTGCACCTGCAGCGTATGGTTTCCGAGCTTGTAACGGGCGTTCTGCGTACCGATAATCTGGTTATGATCAAGGCTCAGCCTGGCACGGCTTCCGGCATCGCCGCCGCCGTTGATGCGGCAGAGTTGCCCGATGTGCTTGGCTCGCTTGCCGGCAACGATACGATTTTGGTTATTGCCCAGACGGCCGAGGACGGCGAGCGTCTTGAGGCGCTGATCAATAAGCTGAGCAATTCTCGCAAGTAGGCGTGCGGGTCGTGCGCTCGGCACTGTGCGCGTGACATGGTGGCTTGTAAGGGGTATCGACGTTGGTCGGTACCCCCCTTTTTTGTTTGCCGGTATAAAGACCGCCCACCAGGTCACTTTAAATTAAAAGGCCCCCGAGCACTTTAATAAGCTGCTCGGGGGCCTTGTTGCTAATGGCCGGATGAATTTCTAGCCGACCGTATCGTCAGGCGTGGGCGAGGGGTCGGGAGTGGGCGTAGGCGTGGGCGTAGGCGTGCCGCCATCGCCGCCGGTCGAACCACCAGTGGAGCCGCCCGTCGAGCCACCGGTCGTTCCGGTGCCGCCGGTGGTGTCGCCGCCCGTGGTCTCGGTCGTCGTGGTCGTCGTGGTAGTCGTTGTGGTGGTTTCCTCTTCGTCCTCGTTCTCGTCCTTGTCGTCGTTCTCCGTCTTCTTGGTGTTGTTGGTGCCGTAGAACTTCCAGACGCTGTTGTTCTTGTAGGTGGGCGCCGTTCCGGTCGCAAACTCCTCGCGCTCGGTACCGGTCAGAACGGTGTTCATAAACCGCTTAAAGACAGGCAGGTTGGTGCTGTCGCCCAGCAGGTCCGTGCCGTATTTTTGGATGGGGATCTCACCTGCGGAATAGCCGGTCCACAGGGCGCACGCCAGCTGCGGGGTATAGCCGCAGAACCACAGGTTGGTGGTGTTGTCGGTGGTGCCCGTTTTGCCGGCATAGGGCTGGTTGACGCTCAGGGCGCCAGCAGCACCTGTACCGCTGCCCTGCATGACGCCGGACAGAACATCGGTGACCGCGGCGGCCTCGCCCTCGGTAAGCACCTGTGAGGGATTGTCGGTGTGCTGGTACAGCACCGAACCGGTACGAGAGTCAATCTCGGTGATGGCGATCGGCTGGCGATAGTAGCCGCCGTTGGCAAACGTCGCGTAGGCGGCGGCCATCTCGAGCGGCGAGATCGAGCCGGTGCCGAGCGTCATGACGGGAACGTCCTCGATGTTGTCCTTGGCGGGATCGATGCCGAGCTTTTTGACGAGCGAGATGATCTTGCTGTTGCCGACGGCTTCCGCCACCTGGATGTAGCCGGTGTTGGAGGAGTATGCCGTTGCCTGCTTAAGCGTGATGTTGCCATAGCTATGGTTGGCGTAGTTTTGGACCTCGGTCGTGGTGCCCTTAGCCTTGAGCGGCGAGTTGCAGTTGAGGGTGACGTTGGGGTTCATGCCGTTTTGGATGGCAGTTGCCAGCGTAAAGGCCTTAAAGGTGGAGCCGACGGGACGCTTGGCCGTGGCATGGTTTACGTGGTTCTCGTCGGCGTTGTAGTCGTAGCCGCCCACCATGCACTTGATGTAGCCGGTCTTGGGGTCGACGACGACCATGCCCATATCCAGGCCGTCGAGTGAGAGCGTGTCGAGCTGCTGGCGGACGGCATTCTCTGCCACCTGCTGCATCGTGGGGTCGATGGTGGTCTTGACGGTCAGACCGCCCTTAAAGAGCACGTCGGTCGAGAACTCCTGCTCCAGCAGCTGCTTAACATAGGCGACAAAGTAGGGCTGCGAGTATACGTCGACGCCGCTGCCCGAAATTTCGGTCACGTTGAGGGTGATGGGCTCGGCCTGTGCGGCATCGTGCTCCTCCTGCGTAATGTGGCCCAGACGCAACATGTTGTCGAGGACCTTGTTGCGACGGGACAGCGCCAGGTCGGGGTTGACCGTGGGGTCGTACTGCGAGGGCGAGTTGGGAAGGCCGATGAGCAGCGCGGCCTCGCTCAGGGTGAGGTCGGCGGCGCTCTTGGACAGATAGGTCTCGGCTGCGGCCTCGATGCCGTAGGCGCCGTGGCCGTAATAGATGGTGTTGAGGTACATCATGAGGATCTCGTCTTTGGAGTACATGTCCTCCATCTTGACGGCGATGTAGGCCTCGCGCACCTTACGCTCGATGGTCGAGTCGAACTGCTCCTCCTGCAGGATGGTGTTGCGCACCAGCTGCTGGGTGATAGTCGAGGCGCCTTCGTGCCCGCCGCCGAGGGTTGCCACCGCAGCACGCGCGATACCCCACAGGTCGATACCGCCGTGCTCGTAGAAGCGCTCGTCCTCGACGTCAACGGTGCCCTGCAGCACGTAGGGGGAGACCTCGTCCTTGGTGATGGACTTGCGGTTTTGCGTGTAGAAGCTTGCGATCTTGTTGCCGTTGCAGTCGACGATCTTGGTGGGCTCGCTCACCAGATACGCGTTGGCGTCGGTGTAGTCGGGCAGATCGGACAGCCAGCGGTTGACGTTGCCGACCATGCCGATGCCAAACGCCACGCCCGCGATAAGCAAAAAGCCCAAAAACGAGAGCAGGATTATGGGCAGAGCATGCGTCTTTGAACGGCTGCGTCCCTGTCGTTGGCGAGGACCCATATATTGACCTCCAGGTATGTCGTGCCGGACGGTGGATGTGCCGTCGAGGCAGGATGGACATAAGTTATTACACGATAAACCAAACGGGGCGCGCGAGGCCTCGTGTATGCTGGAAGACGGCATTTTTCAGAGTGAATGCATACCTTGGTAAGGAGTTTGCCGATGGCGATTCGGGCGATGGGGCCGAGCGGACAATACGAGACTGGATTGGATGCTGCCGGTGCGGCGCTGCCCGAGCTGCTGGCGCCGGCGGGCGGGCTCGACCAGATGCTTGCGGCCATCGCCGCGGGTGCCGACGCCATCTATGCGGGGTTGGGCGGCTTTAACGCCCGCGTGAGCGCGCATGGCTTTACGGATGACGAGTTTGCGCGCGGCTGCGCCGTGGCGCATGCCCATGGCGTGCGCGTGTACGTGACGCTCAACGTGTTCGTGTTTGACGATGAGTTATCCGACGCGGTGGCGCTGGGAGCTCATGCACTGGAGTTGGGCGCCGATGCTCTGATTGTCGCCGATGCCGGGCTGGCCTGCGCGCTGCGCGCGGCGATTCCCGGGGTCGAGATTCACCTGTCCACGCAGGCGGGCGCTCATAGCGAGGGTGCCGTGCAGTTGGCTGCCAAGGAGTTGGGAGTTGAGCGCGTGACGACGGCACGCGAGCTGGCGGTCGACGAGATTGCGGCGCTATGTGCCACGGGCGTGCCCATCGAGGTATTCTGCCACGGTGCGATTTGCATCGGCTATTCGGGGGCGTGCGAGTTCTCGGCCCTGCGGCGTGGGCGCTCGGCGATGCGCGGCGACTGCACGCAGCCGTGCCGTCTGGCGTACGACCTGGTGGACGAGGCGGGGCAGAGCGTTGCCGCCGTCGAAGGGGATCGCCTGTTGTGCCCGCGCGACTATCTGGGTATTGCGCATCTGCCCGAGCTTGTAGATGCCGGCGTGGCGTCGCTCAAGATCGAGGGGCGCATGAAGAACCCCGATTACGTATTCAATGTGGTGCGGGTGTGGCGCCGGGCGCTCGATATGCTGCGCGACGGCGCGTGGGACCCCGGTGTCGTGGAAGAGCTTGAACGCGAGCTGGGAAGGTCGTTTAACCGTGGGTTTACCGATGCGTACCTGCGAGGGCGTTCGGGTGCCGAGCTGATGAGCTTTGAGCGCGCAATTAACCAGGGCGTGCGCGTGGGGCGTTTGGTCGCTGTGGGCCACGAAGAGGTGACCGTTGAGCTCGACGCCGCCGTGGCGGCGGGTGACACGCTCGAGATTCGGTTCTATCCGGGTGTCGACGCGCGTCCCGATGTGCCCAAGCGCTGGCCGCAGGTGCCCTGCCCGGTGGATGCCGCAGCGGGGAAGCGCGTCGTCGTGCATTGCAAGCGTAAGATGGACGCGGGCTGCGAGGTGTACCTGATTCGCAGCGCCGGCGTATTGGATCAGACGGCGGCGGTGTTGGAGCGTATGCGGGCCGAGGCGGATTCGATTGCGCCCGTTTCGCATGCCGTTGAGGTGCTGCCCTTTGAGGGCGTTGCGGTGGATGGCGGTGCGTCGACGGAGTTGGTGGAGTGCGCGGTTCCCACTCGCATGGTTTTTGCTTGGCAGCTGATGGATGCCGACCCGCGCGGAGAACTCGATTTGTCCGACGCCGTTGTGGTGCTTGACGAGGTGTGCCGCGCGAGTGACGCTGACTGGACCCGCTCACTGATGCAGCGTGCCGGGCGCGTCGTCTGCCGCAACCTGGGACAGGTGGTGATCGCTCGCGAGCTGGGCGTGACTTTTGACGTGGCGGCGCCGGTGTTCTGCGCGAATCGGGCCACGCTTACCTGGCTGCGCGGACTCGGTGCGGGGCGGGTGTACTTGCCGGCCGAGTTGCTCGGCAATGATGCGGAGCGTATTGCCGAACTGGCTGCTGAACCCGGCGTCTTGGGTCCGGTCGACGCCGACCGTCCCGAGCTTATGGTGTGCGAGCACTGCCTGCTGACCGCCGAGGGCGTCTGCGCCACCGATGCGACGGGACAGGTCCGTTGCCGCGACTGCTTGCGTCGTCGGCCGACACGCTATCTGGTCGAGCGTGACGGTACACGTCTGCCAGTTGCCATTGACGCATGCGGCAGGACGAGGATTTTCCTGTCGTAGGTGCCGCGTCGCGTCAGTTTGTTATCATAAGAGAGTTTTGGACTTCCAGCACCGCCGTTTTCGGCGAGGGTGCTATAGCAAAAGGAGGATACCCAATGCTGTCTGTTGACGAGCAAATGCGTATCATCACCTCGGGCGCCGCGCAGATCGTTCCCGAGGCCGACCTTCGCAAGAAGCTTGAGAAGGGCGAGCCCCTCAACATCAAGCTCGGCGTCGACCCCACCAGCCCCGACCTGCACCTGGGCCACGCCGTGCCGCTGCGTAAGATGCGTCAGTTCCAGGACCTGGGCCACAACGTCACCCTCATCATCGGCAACGGTACCGCGTTGATTGGCGACCCTTCGGGCAAGAATTCCACCCGTCCGCAGCTTTCGCAGGAGCAGATCGAGGCCAATGCCGAGACCTACGTGAGCCAGGCCATGAAGATCCTTGATCCCGAGAAGACCACCATCGTGCACAACGGTGACTGGATCCTTTCGATGGATCTGGCCGGTCTGCTGCAGGTGTGCTCCAAGTTCACCGTCGCCCGCATCCTCGAGCGCGACGACTTTACCAAGCGCTACCAGTCTCAGACGCCGATCGCCCTGCATGAGTTCCTGTATCCCGTGATGCAGGCTTTCGACTCCGTGCAGATCAAGGCCGACGTCGAGATGGGCGGCACCGATCAGCTCTTCAACCTGCTCGCTGGCCGTGAGCTCATGGAGAAGATGGGCATGGAGCCGCAGATCGCGCTCACCATGCCGCTGCTCGAGGGTACCGACGGCGTGCGCAAGATGTCCAAGTCATACGGCAACTACATCGGCCTGACCGACGCGCCCAAGGACATGTTCGGCAAGACCATGTCCATCCCCGACGAGATGATCGGCAAGTACTATCGTCTGGCCAGCTCGCTCACCCCGGCCGAGGTCGACAAGATCGACGCCGCCCTGGCCGACGGCTCTGCCGATCCCTATGAGCTCAAGCGCGCTCTGGGTCGCGACCTGTGCGACACCTACCACGGCGCCGGTGCCGGCGACGAGGCTCAGGCCGAGTTCGACCGCGTGTTCAAGGAGGGCCAGCTCGCCGACTTCCCCGAGAAGCACGTTGAGCTGACTGTTAACGACGAGGGCCAGATCTACCTCGCCGGCCTGCTCAAGGACTTGGGTCTTTCGGCGAGCGCCGGCCAGGCTCGGCGCGATATCGACGGCGGCGGCGTCAAAATCAACGGCAAGGCCGTGGCTCCCAAGAGCTATAACATCTGTCTCTTATACACATCTGACGCTGCCGACGACGGAGAGAGTGTAG
>UQZU01000003.1 GCA_900545665.1 uncultured Collinsella sp. | reverse complement strand
CAGATGTGTATAAGAGACAGACAAAGGGACAGCCCCTTTGTCGCATCGGCTTACTAGAAAAGTAAATATTGTTTCAAGCGAGTAGCCGCCCGCCCGTGGCTTACCTATATCGTTCCACGCGCAGTTTCGCAGCGAGCGAAGCGACGCGAGAATGTTTGAGCATGGAATGATATAGGTAAGCCACGGGCGGGAGGGATACGAGCGCCCTAGGCGACGCCGCTGGAGCCGAAGCCTCCGTTGCCTCGGTCGGTTTTATCCAGTTCGTCTACCTCTATGAGGTTGACCGTGGGGACTTCTTGGATGACGAGTTGGGCTATGCGGTCGCCTTTGTTGATTTTGATGTTGTTGGAAGGATCCAGGTTGATGAGGATAACCTTGAGTTCTCCTCGGTAGTGGGCGTCGATGAGGCCCGGCGTGTTGACTATAGACAGGCCCTGCTTGATGGCCAAGCCGCTGCGGGGCTGCACGAAGCCGGCGTAGCCATCGGGCAGGGCGATAGCCAGCCCAGTAGAGACAAGACGGCGTTCGAAGGGCTTCAGGACGCAGTCCTCGTTGGAGCGCAAATCCAAGCCGGCATCGGTGGGATGGGCGTATTTGGGAAGCTCGACGGTGGGGTCGAGACGCTTTATGTTGACGGTAATGTTGGGCATGGAATCACCTTAGCTTGTCGAGCTCTTGCAGAAACTCATCGACGTCTTTGAAATCGCGGTAGACCGAGGCAAAGCGGATGTAGGCCACCTTGTCGATCTTGGCCAAGCGCTTGAGCACCATGTCACCCAACTCATGGGACGTGACGGCCGTCAGCGTGCGAGAGCGCAGCTCGACCTCGATGTCGTCGATAATCTCATTGAGCTTCTTAGTATCGATATCACGCTTGATGGTGGCGCGCATCAAGCCGACGAGCAGCTTATTGCGATCGAACCGCTGCTTGGTTCCGTCTGACTTAATGACCTCGATTGGGTCTTCGCATCGCTCAAACGTTGTAAAGCGATAGTTACACGAACAACATTCGCGACGGCGCTTAATGGTGTTATTTGACTCCTGCATACGGGAATCAACGACGCGGGTATGTGCCTTGCCACATTTGGGACAGCGCATGGTACCTCCTCTTAAACGATAACAAGGGTACCATGCGCAGCGCGATAATGATTACGAACGAGCAGGAACCTTAAGATGCGCACCGGCGGCGAGCGAACCATGCTCCAGATGATTGACGTTACGGATCATGTCGGAAGTCTCTTGCGTGGAAAGGCCTTCGATAGGATATTCCTCGGCAAGCGACCAAAGAGAATCACCAGGCTGAACGCGAATAGTCTCGTAGGTAACGTTGGAAACGGACTCGGCATACGCGGCGTGACGAGCGCTAAAGACCGACGTAGCGAGGACAACGAAGAGCGTAAGCGCAACGGCAACGGCGACAATCGTCGGAACCTTCAGGGCAACGCGGGCCGGCGCAACTACAGCCTGCTGATTGCGAGCAGGCTTTACGGTCAAAGGCTGAAAGCCGGAGCGGCCACCCTGAACAACCGTAAAAGTGGGTTCTGCAGGCGTCTCGAGTTTAAGGGCAAGGTTTCCCTGGACCATATTCGTTGCGTTCATCATGTTCTCCTCTCGCGTGTTTTGCTGAGAACAGTTTTATCAAGCCGCGCGGACAAAAATGTCTAGCGCGAGAACGAATGTTCGGTTATTATTATCTTCGAACAGTTGTTCCTGTCAAGCAAAATTCGAACATTTGTTTGACATGGGTAGAGAGGATGCCCTGATGGCTCGCAAAATTACCAAGCGTCAGCAGCAAATTTACGACTTCATCAAGGAATATCAGCAGGAGAAAGGTTATCCGCCCAGTGTGCGCGAGATGGCATCTGCCGTGGGCCTTTCCTCCCCCAGCACCGTGCACGCCCACTTATCTGCCTTGGAGGCGCGCGGGCTGCTCAAGCGCGATGCCACCAAACCGCGCGCCCTGGAACTCTTTAACGAGGACGGCTCCTCTGTCTCAATTTCTAAATCTGACGAGCCCACCGCACCTCGCGGAACGGTCTCGCTACCGCTCGTTGGTCGCGTCGCGGCTGGGATTCCCATTCTGGCCGAGCAGAATATCGAAGACACTTTTACTATCCCGACCGAAATCGCCACTGATCAGGGTTCCTTTATCCTTGAGGTGCATGGGAGCTCAATGATCAATGTCGGCATCTTCAATGGCGATTACATCATCGTCCGTGAACAAAAGAGTGCCATGAACGGCGAAATCGTCGTGGCCATGATTGATGGTTCAGCGACCGTCAAGACGTTCTACAAGGAGCAGGGACGCGTACGCCTGCAGCCCGAGAATGACACCATGGAGCCTATCTATGCAACAAATCCCGTTATTTTGGGCAAAGTCGTCGGCTTGATGCGCCGGTTCTCGTAATGAAAAAACGCATCACCATCTTTGATACCGTCCGCGGGTTTACGATGATTTCAATGGCAGGTTTTCACGCTTGCTACGATCTCGCCTACCTGTACGGTTGGGATATGCCCTGGTTTACCCAGACTGTCTTTCAAGACATCTGGCGCGCCAGCATCAGCTGGGTATTCTTGTTTATCGCGGGTTGGATGTGCACTCTTTCGCGCAACAATATCAAACGTGCCGCCAAATACGCCTTAGCAGCACTCGTCGTCTGGTTGGCAACAACACTTGTCTCAGTAGACGATTCGGTTAATTTTGGCATCATCTACTGCATGGCCGCATGTACCGGCATCGTGGCGTTGACCGATCCCGTCCTTAAGAAGATATCGGCGAGATGGGGCATATCCCTATGCCTTGTGTTGTTCGCCCTCACCTGGAGTATCCCCAAAACGATCTATCCTGTCCCCTACCTGGCGTGGCTGGGATTTCCGAGCTCTGGGTTTGTTTCAGGCGATTACTACCCCATCATCCCGTTTATCTTTATGTATCTTGCAGGATACTTCGCCGCACATATAGCGCAGGGAATCGATAAGACCGTCCCTAGCTGGGCCTACGCCAATCCCGTCCCGGCGCTCGCCAGCCTTGGACGTCATGCACTCCCCTTTTATCTGCTGCATCAGCCCATCATTCTAGGCATTTTGGAGCTCGTCTACTCGGTGCGATAACGCTCGAGCCGCGGCGCGATACGGGCCGGTAGCTTCGCCACAATACGAACGCCGTCCTCAAGATATTCCTCGTGCAAAAGGGTTCCCTGCTCATGCACCAACGTGATGAGGGCGCCCTCACGATACGGGATTTCAGCAGAGAGCAACACATCGGTAGCAGCCGCCTCACGAGCAATACGGTCGACGAGATCGTCGAGTCCCTCGCCCGTCTGGGCCGAGAACAGCACGGCCTCGGGATAGCGACGACGGAAGCTCAATCGATCAACGCTATCGAGAAGATCGATTTTATTGAATACGGTCAGCGTTAGGCGCTCTCCAGCGCCGATCTCATCAAGCACGCGGTCGACAGCCTCCAGTTGCCGCTCATAGTCCTCATCAGACGCATCTACGACTTTGAGAATTAGATCGGCACCCAACACTTCGGACAGCGTCGATTTAAAGGCATCGACCAGACCATGCGGCAGCTTTTGAATAAAGCCGACGGTATCGGTAATCGTCATGCCGCGACCGCCGGGCAGGCGATACGAACGCGTCGTCGGGTCGAGCGTAGCAAACAGCTTGTCCTGAGAAAGTACCGTAGAGCCGGTCAGACGATTGAGCAACGTCGATTTACCGGCATTGGTATAACCGGCTAACGCGACGCGAAACGCCGGTGACTCAATGCGGCTCTTGGATTGAACATCGCGACGCTGTTCAACCTGCTTGAGCTCACGACGAAGCGCAGCGATCTTATTACGAATGAGGCGACGGTCAACCTCGAGCTGGCTTTCACCCTGGCCAAAGCGCGAACCGATGCCGCCGCGCGTCTGCTCCTTGGCAAGATGGCTCCACATACCGCGCAGACGAGGCAACAGATATTGAAGCTGTGCCAGCTGTACCTGTAGGCGTCCCTCACGCGTCTGAGCATGCAAGCCAAAGATATCCAGGATCAGTGCTGTGCGATCGATAATCTTTACCGGCTCGCCCACGGCTTTCTCCAGATAAGACTGCTGCGAGGGCGATAAATCGTCGTCGAAGATAACAACATCGACATCCATACGATGCACGAGCCCGCAAAGCTCCTCAACCTTACCGGAGCCGATAAACGATTTAGGATACGGCTTTACCAAACGCTGCGACAAGCGTGCCACGCACTGGGCACCAGCCGTGTGGGCAAGACGCTCCAGCTCATCAAGCGATCGATCAAGTGGCCATGCATTGTCGCGCCACTCAACACCAACTAATATGGCACGCTCGGGCTCGGGTGCCGTGGGAACAAGGGGGAAACGGGCCATTAGGCAGCCTCAATACGATGCAGGATGTCCTCAACGACATCATCGATCGTAAACTCGTCCATATCAAACCACACGATACGGTCATCGCGCTTAAACCACGAAAGCTGACGTTTGGCATAGCGACGCGAACGCATCTTGATGAGTTCGCGAGCCTCATCCATAGAAATCACGCCATTGAAAGCATCAATGATCTCTTTATAGCCAATTGCCTGCATCGAAGTCAGGGCATCTCCCAGCCCCTGGTCCATAAGACCGCGAACCTCATCGACAAGACCCTGCTCAAACATCATATCGACACGCAGGTTAATGCGCTCGTAGAGCACCTCGCGATTACGCGTCAGACCAAACCATAGAGCATGATAATGCTCGCGCGGAACACTAAACTGACTTTTTTGCTGTGCATAGGAAATACCATCATCATGCATCTCGAGCGCACGAATCACACGGCGCACATTATGGGGATGAATAACAGCAGCCGATTCTGGGTCGCGCTCGGCAAGCAGGGCATGCAGCTCTTCCTCGCCAATACGCTCGGCAAGCTCCTGATAGCCCATACGACGATCGTCCTCAAGTTCACCCGAAGGAAAGTCCATTTCATCGAGGGCGGCCTTGAGATACAGCCCCGTACCTCCGCAAAAAACCGGCAGGCGACCCGAACCAAGGAGACGTTCAACATGCGCGCGAGCGTCAGCCTGATAAAGCGCAGCAGAATATGCCACACCCGGCTCTACAATGTCGACGAGACGCAGCGGCGCCGTACACTCATCGGGCGCCATCTTTGCGGTACCGATGTCCATGCCGCGATAGATTTGCATCGCATCGCACGACAGCACTTCGGACGAAAGACGAGCGGCCAAACAGTCGGCAACATCACTCTTACCAACCGCCGTCGGACCGACGATCGCAACGGCGGAAAGACCTGCCGCGGGAGAAACCATTAGCGCGGCTCGCCCACAACGGAGCCGGACAAATACCAGGTCTTGGCAACGTCAACGTCAACATCAACGATCTTGCCAACAAGCTGATCGATACTGTAACCCTCGGGAATAGGCGCATGCACGGTCTGATTCTTAGGACTCTTGCCCAGCAGGACCGCATCGTTCTTCTTGCTCGTGCCCTCAATGAGCGCCGGCACCACAGTATGAAGCTCACCCTGGTTATACTCATGTGCCGTGATCTCGATAACCTTAACCAGGCGGTTGAAACGCTCGAGAATAACCTCATGCGGCGTAGGATCGTCAATCTCTGCGGCCGGGGTACCGGCACGCTTGGAATAGATGAAGGTATAGGCCTGGGCATAGCGGACCGTCTCGGCAAGCGAGAGCGTCTGCTCAAAGTCTTCTTCAGTCTCGCCTGGGAAGCCGACGATAATGTCGGTCGAGAGCGCGATATCGGGCATACGGTTGCGAATGCGATCGACCAGGTCCAAATAGTCCTCGCGTGTATAACGGCGATTCATCTCTTTGAGGATCCGCGTCGAACCTGACTGGACGGCCAAGTGCAGCTGCGGCATAACGGCAGGCGTCTCGGCCATGGCGTCGATGGTCTCAGGCAACAGGTCCTTGGGATGCGAAGACGTAAAGAAGATGCGTTCCACACCCGTATCGCCCACGGCACGCAGCAGATCGGCAAAACGCGGCTTGCCAAACAGATCGCGACCATATGAGTTAACGTTTTGGCCTAGCAGCGTAATCTCACGCACGCCCTGGCGCACCAAACCAGTCACCTCGTCGACAATCTCCTCGAAGGGGCGGCTCTTTTCGCGACCGCGCACGTACGGCACGATGCAATAGGTGCAGAAATTATTGCAGCCCGTCATGATGGGCACCCAGGCGTGATACTGGGTCTCGCGATGCCACGGCATGCTCATGGCATCCGTATCCTCATGTTCATTGGTGCGGATATGACGCTTGCCGTCAAGGAACGCCTCGGCAATGAGCTCGGCCACATGTGCGATAGAATGCGTGCCAAAGATGACATTGACGTTATCGACGTTGGTGAGCAGTCCCTCGCCATCACGCTGCGCGATGCAGCCGCCCACGGCAACCACACGCTTGCCCGAAGGCGAAGGCGGCAGGCTTTTGCAAGAATTGCACTGACCGTACAGGCGAGTATCGGCGGCCTCGCGCACGCAGCATGTCATGAAGACAACGATATCGGCATGCTCAAGATCGAGCGCCATGAGGCAACCATACGAATCGAGCAGACCGCTCACGCGCTCGGAGTCGTGCTGATTCATCTGGCAGCCAAAGGTGCGGATAAAGTAGGTTTTACCGGCAAGAATATCGCGTACGGAACGCTGATCCATGTGCATAAGTCCTAACGTTGGGGAGCGAAACGAGGCAAGCAGAAGCTATGCCACAGGCTTAACATCATCCATGACGACGTTATCCATAGCAGCTCGATTGATCTGGTGAACGTAGATAGAAAGGCGGATGGCCGTGCGCGAATCCCCGTTAATGAGGATGTCGGAGAACACGGGCGCGCAGGAAATATCAAAACCGGTTGGAATCAAAAAACCGCGCGCGATAGCCACGGCCTTAATGGCCTGGTTGACAGCACCAGCGCCGACACACTGGATGTTGACGGGTACACCATCCTTGACCATGCCGGCGATGGCGCCGGCAACGGACGCGGGCGATGATTTGCTTGATACCTTCAGGCAATCCATGAAGAAACTCCTGCGTTTAAAAGTACGTTTTAACTGCAATAACTGTATCGTACCGAGTGGACTCGGTAAAGGCACTATTCCTCTTTGGTAAGATCGAAGGTCACAGTAATTCGATCACGCGAAACACGAATCTTTGGGTCGCCGCAAAGGTTGAGATAGTACCGTGCGGCAAGGTCATTAAAGTCGCGCTCCACAGCACGCGAAAACTGTGCCATGTCATCCTTGGCAATACGTAGCCCGCGACGATCCTTCGCAAGATCGACAGGAGCCGGCGCATGCGAGGACGAATCACGCTCGCGCAGCAG
Organism: uncultured Collinsella sp.; assembly: GCA_900545665.1. GTDB lineage: Bacteria > Actinomycetota > Coriobacteriia > Coriobacteriales > Coriobacteriaceae > Collinsella. Next base: position 103,991 of record UQZU01000003.1, on the reverse strand, counting down.
ACGCGCGGTCACACCGCGAACGGGCTTAATCTGCCCTGCCAAAATGCGATGGGCCGTGCGCTCGGACATCTCTAGACCCAAACCCGAACAGATACGGATAAAGTCCTCGGCATCAGAGGCAAGGCCTAAACGGTCGACAACCGGAAGCTCGCTCTCGTCATCAATGAACAGGAGACGCGACGTATCAAGCCGACTTGACGCCTGAGCATAAAGGGTCGCGGCAATCTCAGACGGAGAACCAAGATAGACATCGCAACCACGCAACTCCTCGAGCGCAAACTCACAAGCAGAGCGAATAATATTATGCGGACCGCGAGCACAGACATAACGTCCGTCCTCATCCTTGACGGCCTGGGGCCAGCTGGACTGATCGGCACGCTCACTAAGGCGGTCCGCCGCAACGCTCACCTTAAAGGCTGAACCAAGATCGACGCCGGACGTGACCACACGGGCCTCGTCGGTGTTCTGCTTGATCGAAAACAATGCCATGCCACGACCGTGAACGCCCCAACGGTCCATCTTCATGCTCTCGAGCTTTGAGGTAACGCGAGCATCGAAGATTCGCTCTTGCATATCCTGCGGAACACCCGAGCCGTTATCCAGAAAGACAAGCGTGCGGACGCCATCTTCCTTGGTCGTAGCGAGATAGACCTTGTCGGCGCCGGCATCGCGAGCATTACGGAGCATTTCGATGACGATATCCTCGACATGCTGAATGTCGTGCTTTGCCTGGCGCCGCTCGGCCTCCGAAACGCGGAGGCGGACATACCCCTCGCCAAGGTTCTCCTCGACGCGAAGGTTGCCCTCCCCCGACATCGACGCGATAAATGAGATGAGCTCGTTCGCGTCGCTCATGTTATTTAGCGATATCGACAGCGCGGCTCTCGCGAATCACGACGACGCGCACCTGACCGGGATACTCCATCTCTTCCTCGATCTGATGGGCGATATCGTGAGCCAGGACCGTGGACTGGGCATCGGAGATCTTGTCCGGCTGAACCATGACGTGGACCTCGCGACCAGCCTGCATGGCATAGGTACGCTCGACGCCTTCATGGGAGTTGGCAATCTCCTCGAGCTTCTCAAGACGCTTGATGTAGTTCTCGGCAGACTCGCGACGGGCACCGGGGCGAGAGGCGGAGACGGCATCGGCGGCCTGTACCAGGACATCGAGCACCGTGTTGGGGTCGACATCGGCATGGTGAGCCTCGATAGCGTGAACGATAACGGGCTTCTCGCCATAACGGCGGGCAAGCTCGGCGCCGATGACGGCATGCGGGCCCTCGACGTCGTGGTCGATTGCCTTGCCCAGGTCGTGCAGCAGGCCGGCGCGCTTAGCGGTCACAACGTCCAGGCCAAGCTCGGAAGCCATCACGCCGCACAGATCGGAAACCTCGAGGGAGTGCTGAAGCACATTCTGACCAAACGAGGTACGGTAGCGCAGGGCACCAAGGGTCTTGACGATCTCGGGGTGCAGGTCGTGGATACCGGTATCAAAGGCAGCCTGCTCGCCAGCCTCGCGCACGCGCTGCTGAACCAGGTCGGCAGCCTTGTGATACATCTCCTCGATGCGGGCGGGGTGAATGCGGCCGTCGGCGATGAGGTTCTCGAGGGCAACACGGGCGGTCTCACGACGGACCGGGTCGAAGCTCGAAAGAACGACGGTCTCAGGCGTGTCGTCGATCACGAGGTTGACGCCGGAAACCTGCTCGAAGGTCCGGATGTTGCGACCCTCGCGACCGATGATACGGCCCTTGAGGTCATCAGAGGGAATGTGCACGGAGGTAACGGTGACCTCGGCTGTGTGGTCGGCAGCGCAGCGCTGAATCGCCAGGGACAGAATCTCCTGGGCGGTCTTGTGGCACTCGGCGCGAACCTGCTGCTCGGACTCGCGAATGATCGTGGCAGCCTCGTGGGTGACCTCGCCGCGAACCTTATCGAGGAGCTCCTTGTGGGCGTCCTCGCGGGTCAGGTCGGCGATACGCTCGAGCTCGGAGGTCTGCTTGGCGCAGAGCTCCTCAAGCTCGCGGGAGCGCTTCTCGACCTGACCGGCCTGGCTGGACAGCTGATGTTCACGCTTGTCGAGAGCGTCGTTGCGGCGATCGAGAGATTCCTCGCGCTGCATCACGCGGTTCTCGAGCGTACGAATCTCGTTCTTACGCTGCTTGTCCTCGGCCTCGGCGGCCTGCTTGTTTTTGATGATTTCCTCTTTAGCCTCGAGCAGAGCCTCTTTTTTGAGGGTCTCGGCCTGACGCTTAGCATCACCAATCAGGGACTCAGCCTGTGCGTGTGCCGACTGGATCTTTTCGTCGGCCTCGTGAAGACTACCCTGCTTGGCGGTGCGCATGTAGGCAATGGCGGCGATGGCACCCAAAACGATGCCAACGAGCGCTGCGATGATAGGCATGCTCACTCCTTTTTATGGATTCGTTACACAACAAAGCGAACCGTCCTTACGAACGGCTCGCGACATTTGAGTAATATGGGCGCAGCTTATGCGGGTCGGATACAGATAAACATATAAACAAACTCATCACAGATGAGCACATATCACAAAGCAAATGACAGTGTTTATCGTACGTTGAACCACAACAACTGTCAAATAAATGGCCCCGGCACGGCGGCTAAAACGCGGTGAACGGCAGGGCCACAAAACGCATACGCCTAAACCGCACATTCCTCACGTTCGGCATCGAGACGTGCCTTAACGGCATCGGCGGCGATGTGATACGAGAAGCCCTTGCCCATCAAAAACCGAACCAGTTTTTCGAATCCGCGCGTCTCTGGAACACGCCGCTTGGCGAGCAGGGCTGACGCACGCGCCAAATCGTCTTCGACGGCAAAATAATCCTCGGGATAACCGGGAATGTCATCGAGCACGACATGACGGCGCTTGAGCTCGGTCTCGATTTTGCGCTGTCCCCAACCGCGCCGCTTGCGCTCCTCGATAAAGTACGAGCAAAAGCGGTTCTCGTCTAAAAAGTGATACTCGGTGGCGCGCTCGACGGCGAAATCGATCGCAGGCTGGTGAAAGCCGTAGCGAGCCAGCTTGTCACGGACCTCACCCGTCGCATGGTCGCGGCGCGATAACATCTCGGTCACCATGGTAAGTGCACATTTACGCTCAATGAGCTGCACCGCCTCACGGAAGTTGTCCCAATCACAGGGAAGATCGGGGCGGTTTTTGACATACAGCCGCGCGACCCGCACGGGAATCCAAATGGACCGCTCAAAACCGCCCTCAAGCTCACAATCGATATGTGCGCAAGGCTTTTTGGACGCATACCCGCTTGAGAACGAGGAGGCCGCCTTCTTATCGGGAAAGACGACCGTGGCCTCGGTCACCGTATACGACATGAGCGTAACCGCTACTCGTCGTCATCATCGAGCATGGCGGAACCATCGATGGCGTAAAGCTCGTCAAACTCCTCAGGCGCAGGCTGATCGGTCAGCTCGACCTCGGACGGAGCATCGTCATCAAACTCAAGTCCACAGGCAAGGCGGACCTTATGCTCAATCTCGTCAGCGCAATCGGGGTGTTCGCGCAGGAACGCCTTGGCGGCCTCGCGACCGTTGCCGAGCTTGTCCTCGCCATAGGCGAACCAGGAGCCCATCTTCTTGCAGATGCCGCACTCGACAGCCATGTCCAGAATCGAGCCCTCCTTAGAGATGCCCGTACCGTACATGATGTCGAACTCAGCAGAACGGAACGGAGCTGCCACCTTGTTCTTAACGACCTTGGCGCGCACGCGGTTACCGATAACCTCGTCCTTAAGCTTAATGCTGTCGATGCGGCGAATGTCGATACGTACCGAAGAGAAGAACTTAAGGGCGCGGCCGCCCGTCGTAGTCTCGGGATTGCCGAACATGACGCCGATCTTCTCACGCAGCTGGTTAATGAAAATGCACGTCGTGTTGGACTTGGACAGCGAGCCGGCGAGCTTGCGGAGCGCCTGGCTCATCAGGCGAGCCTGAAGACCGACCGTAGTGTCGCCGATTTCTCCCTCGATCTCGGCACGCGGGGTCAGCGCGGCGACGGAGTCGACGACGATGGCATCGATGGCGCCGGAACGCACGAGCATGTCAACGATCTCGAGCGCCTGCTCACCCGTATCGGGCTGGGAAATCAGTACCTCGTCGATATCCACGCCGATGCGCGCGGCATATGTGGGATCGAGCGCGTGCTCGGCATCGATAAATGCCACAACGCCACCCATTGCCTGGGCCTCGGCCAGGATCTCAAGCGAAAGCGTTGTCTTACCGGAGGACTCAGGACCGTAAATCTCGACGATACGGCCGCGCGGCACACCGCCGATACCCAGAGCGGCATCGAGGGCCAGGGCGCCCGTGGGAATGGCCTCGACCTCGAGCTCGGGGCCACCGTCGCCGTACCTCATGATGGAACCCTGGCCAAATTTCTTCTCGATCTCGGCCTTGGTGGTGGCGATCATCTCATCGCGCTCTTTACCCGTCGTGCGAGCATGAACGGTACGTACGGGACCTGAATTCTTGGCCATGAATAGCCCTCCTCTTAACAACCTGCATCGATAATAAACGAACGGCTGTTCGTGGTCAACCGTTCAGGCCAATCATATGCAGGCGGTCTTTCCAAAACCCAACCAAACGCCGACCAAACACTGACCAAATGCTTGACCACAAAGAACCAAATATGAACAAGGCAGGCAAAAATACATCTAAAACCAGCACAAACGCCAAATGAGCCTAAGGTCCCTATCTCCACAATTAAGGGGCTCGGAGGCCCCTTAAAACACGTCTATTCCATAGAGTTGAGCACAGGGGCAATGCGACCCAATGCCTCCGTGACCGCATGTGCACGAACACACGAACGGTCACCCTCATAGTGGCAGCGCACAGAGTCCACGACCGGCACGCCCCCATCGGCGGAACGATGCGCCCAGCCAATATAGAAAGTGCCCGCCGGATCGTCCTCAGTGCCACCGCCGGGGCCGGCATAACCCGTTGCGCTCACTGCAATATCGCTCTGGTACAGCTCCAGCGAACCCACCGCCATCTCGCGCGCGGTCTGATGCGAGACCGCGGTATAGCGGTCGAGCGTCTCCTGCTCAACACCAAGAACACGATGCTTAATCTCATCGCAATAGGTCACCGCACCGCCACGCAGCACCGCCGAGGCGCCCGGGATATCGGCAATCGTCGAGGCGATCATACCCGCCGTCAGCGACTCAGCCGTCGAAACCGTCACGCCCCGAGCGCTCGCGCGCTCGACAATATCACGCGCCAGCTCCTCGTTATGTGCGGAAATCTGCTCAAAAGAGTCCGTCATACCCACCAGGACCTAGACCGAAAAGACGATCTTGCGGCAGTTCCAGAAGTACTGGGCGCCCGAGATAACGGTCAGGACAACGGCAACGGCGTACAGGAAGCGCGACACCGAGTAGATGCCGAGCGTTAGCGCCACCGGGCCAAGGTGCAAGCCGGCCATAGCAAAAACGCACAGGTAACCGCAAATGGAGACCATCGTGGTTGCCGTCTTGTACTTGCCGAGCTTATCGGCCGCAACGACCACACCGGCCGCACTCGCGACCATGCGAAGGGCGCTCACCAGAAGCTCACGGAACAGGATAATGAACACGGACCACACGGTCACTGCGCCAAAATCCAAGAACAGCAGCAGGGCCGAGAACACGAGCAGCTTATCGGCGATGGGGTCCAAGAATTTACCGAAGTCGGTGATCTCGTTGCGCGAACGCGCCAGATAACCGTCGACCTTATCGGTGCACGACAGGATCATATACAGAATGAAGGCAGCGGCGGCGAGCGGGCCGTCGAAGGTGCTCCAATCCGTACCGGCAACACTCGTGTGAGAAAGCGCCGACACGATCATGAACACCGGGATAAAGACGATGCGAACGCACGTCACGATGTTGGCGGGCGTCCAGACACTCGTCAGTTCCTTATTACTCTCGTTAGCCACGACGCTCTCCTACTCCACAACATGACCGATAAGCTCGTAGCAGAAGCTATCGGTAAACTCGACGGTCAGAATATCGCCCACGGACGCCTCGCTGGCGTCCAGATGCACCGCGCCATCGGAATCGGGCGCCTGGAACCAGGCATGTCCGATCAGCTCGGCGCCATCCTCGGTCTCTTCGATACCGTCGACGATTACCTGGGCGCGCTCGCCCACATGTGCGGCGGTGGCGGCAAAACCGAGCGACTCGGCCAGGTCCATGGCCTCCTGGGCGCGCTCGAGCTTGACCTCTTCGTCGACCTGGCCCTCCATCTTAGCGGCCAGGCTGCCCTCCTCCTGCGAGTAGGCAAAGACACTCGTGTAGTCAAAGCCGACGGTGTCCATAAAGTCGATAAGATCGCGGAACTCGTCGTCGGTCTCGGTCGGGAAGCCGACCATGGCCGTGGAACGAATCACGATGCCGGGGATGCGCTCGCGAAGGTCGCGGAACAGATCCTCGAGCTCCTGGCGCGAACCGGAGCGACGCATGGCCTTGAGAATGCGCGCGTCGCAGTGCTGCACGGGGATATCGATATAGGGCAGCACCTCGGGCGTATCGCGAATCGTCTCGATGAGTTCGTCAGTCATGCCCTCGGGCTGCAGATAGAGCACGCGGACCCAGACGTTGTGCGGGCGCACGGCCTCGGCGACGGCACGCAGCAGCTGCGCCAGATTGCGCGGCGAGCCATCGGCGACGTCCTCGTCGGCAAAGTCGGTACCCCAGATGCCCGTGTCCTGGCCGATCAGCACGATCTCGCGCACACCGCCGGCAACCAGGTCGCGCACCTCGGAGATGATGCTCTCGGCATTGCGCGAATGATAGCGACCGCGAATATAGGGAATCATGCAGAAGCTGCAGAAGCGGTTGCAGCCATCGGAAATCTTGACGTAGGCGACAGCACCCTCGACGGTACGTTTGACCTGCGGGATATAGGCTGCAATCTCACGCTCGACACCCAGCACGCCATCGATGACCGCCACGATGCCGTCTTCCTCGTCGGCCTTCACAAAGGCAGCGACCTCGGGCAGCTCGTCAGGCAGGTCATCGCCATAGCGCGACGGCACGCAGCCGCACATGACGATGGGGCAAGAACGAACGCCGTCCTGAACCTCGTTGGCGAGCTCGAGCGTGGTCTCGATGCTCTCGGACGTTGCGGAGGCGAGGAACGAGCATGTATTGACGATGGCGATATCGGCGTCCTGCGGGTCGAATGCCTCCTCGTAGCCTGCGGCGGTCAAAAGAGAACGCATGCGGTCGGTGTCAACCTCGTTCTTAGCGCACCCGAGGGTGATGTAGAGCACGGAGCCCAACGGTGTATCCATGTTGGAGAGCGGTCCTTTCGAATGATATTAGCGGTAGTTGGTGAACTGCAGCGGCTGACCGTAGTCCTGGTCGCGCAGGAACTGGATCACGGTCTGCAACGCGTCCTTCGAAGCAGAGGAAACACGCAGCTTGTCGGCCTCGATGGTCACCTTGACCTTGAGCTTTTGCTCCTTGATGTCCTTGTTGATCTTCTTGGCGGTCGCCTGGTCGATACCCTCGACGATATGGCCGAGCACGCGCACGGTGCCACCCGATGCCGCCTGCGGAGCATCCCACGAGACAGCCTTGAGGTCGATGCCGCGCTTGATGAGCTTGGAGCTCAGCACGTCGACAATCTGTTTGGAGACAAAGTCGGCCGGGGCGTTGATCGTAAAGAGCTTATCGCCCTTCGAAAGCTCGATCGTGGCGCCGGAATCCTTAAGGTCATAGCGCTGAGAAATCTCGCGCGTGGTCTGCTGGAAGGCGTTGTCGACCTCTTGCATGTTGACCTCGGACACGACGTCGAAGCTGGAATCTTTAGCCATGATGTTTCCTTTCGCGTACGAGCGGCCTAGTAGCTATCGTACGAATTGTCGGTAGAATCGGTGGGTGTCTGACCGTCGGTTGCGGTATCGGCGCCATCCGTGGACTGGGCATCGGTACCGTCGGTGGTATCGGTACCATCGGTGGTGTCGGTACCATCAGAACTTTCACCATTCTCGGAATCAGACGTCTCCTTCTTGGGAACGGTGATCGTCACGCGTGCCACGCCCGAGGTCTTGGTATCATAACGGACCTTTTCACCGTTCTTGGTAACGGTGACATCGGAAGGCTTGGACGTGGTGATCTCGATTGAGGACTCGGGCGTGTACTCCTGCTCAAAGGGGCCAGTCGCCTGGGCGCCATAGACCGACTTGCCGTCAACCTTGACCTCAATCCACGCGGTCTTTCCCTTGGCAACGGAGACTTTGACCTTCGTGACCTCGTTCTCTTCCTTCTTGGCCGTCGTCTTGGTAGCATCCGAATCAGTCGACTCATCCGTCGCCTCATCGGTGTCTTCATCCTCGTCGACCGTTTCGGTCTTCTTAGAAGACTTCTTAGTCGTCGTCTTGGTGGCAGTGGGCGTCTCGGGCGTGGTCTCGGGCGCCGAAGATGCGCAACCGCGCAGAAGCACCACGATGAGCACAATCAACAGCAGCGCAACGGCACCGATGCCGGCGTAGACGATACGCGGATCGAGCCCGTTGTTTTGAGGAGTACGTGATCCGCCGCGTCCACGACCGGAACTGCTGCGGCCGCTTCCCTGAGGCATACGACCGCGATTGCTATCGGAACGGCCGCGATAGCCGCCCTGGCCCTGAAGGCCGCGCTGACCCGAGCGGGGTGCAAGTTTACCGCGGCCTTGATAGCCACGCTGGCCCGAACGCGGAGCCGAAGAGCGCTGGCCATACGGCTGTGATTGAGAGCGAAGACGCGGCGTCACCTGCGTGGTATCGGCATCCGCATAGCCACCGCGAGAGCGTCCCGTAGAGGCACCACGGTAACCGCGATCGGAATAGCCACCGTCGCCGTAGCCGGCACGAGGGTCACGCGCCACGCCGCGGGCAGCGGGAAGTGCACGGTCCTCGGGCATCGGCGTACTGCGGAACCGGTCACGCTGTGAGCGAATCTCCTCGCCCGAACCCGTCTCGGTAATATAACCGGCCTGCTGAGGACGCTGTCCATAGCGGGTCGAACGACCGCCCTGAACCATCAGGAAGCGCCCGTTATCGACCGAGGAACGCGAATTGACGTAGCCGGCGGCGTCCTGAAAACGACCGCCCTGCTGCGACGTCTCACGTTCGTATGCCATCAGGTCGTCAAAGTAGGCATTGACGACCTCGCGCGGATTGAGGCCCAAAAAGCGAGCATAGCTCGAAATCATGCCCTGCGCATAGCCGCGCGGCGGCATCGAAGCAAAGTTACCGGTCTCGAAAAACTCGATGATCTGCGGCCTGATTTTGATGGTGTTGGCAACCTGCTGAATGGAAAGGCCCATCCGGCGACGCTGCTCGAGCAGCATGTCACCAAAGCGTGCAGCCATCAGAATCCTCCAAACTCACGATCTTCACGTGCCATCTCGGCGTCGACAGACTCCAGCGCGGCAAGTCCCTCCTCGTCCAACAGGACCTCGCGCGGCTTAGAACCGTCGGGCGGGCCGACGACACCCTTTTCTTCCAGCATGTCCATAATACGCCCGGCACGCGCATAGCCAACCTTCAGACGACGTTGCAGGCCAGATGTGGAGCCAAGCTGCGATTCCACCACAATATGGGCGGCTTCCCAAATGAGCGGATCATCGTCTTGCGGCTCGGCGACTCCGGTGCGGACAATGCCGCCGCCACCCGCCATGGACATGGAAGCGGGCGCCACGGCAGACAGGATCTCCTCGTGGTAGTCGGGCTCGCTCTGCGACTTGACGAACTCGACAATCTCGTTGATTTCGTCGTCCGAGACAAAGCAGCCCTGGATACGGCGAGGCTTGCCCCAGTCGACCTTGGAGAACAGCATGTCGCCCAAACCGGTGAGCTTTTCGGCACCCATCTGGTCGATGATAACGCGCGAGTCGATGCCCGTGGCGACGTTAAAGGCGATACGGTTGGTGATGTTGGCCTTAATGAGGCCCGTCACCACGTTGGAGCTCGGGCGCTGCGTGGCAACGATAAGGTGGATACCGGCGGCACGGCCCAGCTGAGCAATACGCACGATCGAGGCCTCGACATCCTTACCGGCGACCATCATCAGGTCCGAGAGCTCGTCAATGATGATGACCAAGTAGGGCATCTTTTGCGGCGGGTTGTCGTAATGCTCAAACTCGCCGGCGGCCTGCTTTTCGTTGTAGGTCGAGATCTTACGAACGTTAAGACGCTCGAAGACCTTCAGGCGACGCTCCATCTCGGACACGGCCCATTGCAGAGCGCTCGCGGCCTGCTTGGGCTCAGTCACCACGGGCACATAGAGATGCGGCAGACCGTTATAGCCCGCAAGCTCGACGCGCTTGGGGTCGACCATGATCAGGCGAACGTCCTCGGGAAGGGCGCGCATGAGCAGGGTCGTGATAATGGAATTGATCATCACCGACTTACCAGAACCGGTCGTACCGGCAATAAGCAGGTGGGGCATCTTGGCGAGGTCAGCGACAACAGGCGTGCCCTCGGCATCGCGCCCGATGGCGAGCTCGAGCGGACCGCCCTTCACATAGGGCAGCACGTCGCCCAGATTGACGTTTTGGCGCTTGCGATTGGGAATCTCGATGCCCACGAGCGAGGTGCCGGGGATCGGGGCAAAGATACGCACCGACTGGGCAGCGAGCGAAAGCGCGATATCGTCCTCGAGGCTCGAAATCTTGCTCACGCGCTCGCCCTCGCCGGGCTGAAGCTTAAAGGTCGTCACCGTGGGGCCGGCGATCCAGCCGACCACGCGGGCACTTCGGCCAAACTCAAGCAAGGTGGATTGCAGTGACTCAGCGGTCTGCTCCAGCTCCTTGTCCGAAGACGCGGCGGACGCCGACTGCGGGTTGGCGTGCAGGATCTCGAGCGGCGGAAGCTTGAGGCCGCCCTCTTCTTCGCCCTCGGCATCCGTAGGAGTTGCGTCCGCTCTCCCATCGCTAGCCGGAGCCGATTCGACAGCACTCGATGCAGACGCATCGGCAACCTTGGGATGCTTCAAGAAGTCGGGGATCTGAGGTGCTGCCGAAACAGGATTTACGGCAAACGGCGGCTCGGACTCGGCGGTCTTATCGGGGTCGTCTTCCATCGAAAGCTGACCGGTTACCTGGTCGCGCTTTGCATGGCGGCGCGGCAGCAAAGTTGTCTTTGCGGTCTCAATCGGAGCCTCGTCATCCTCGTCATCGCCCTCGGTGAGCTCAATCTCGCTATCGGACCAAGACGGGTCGGGCTCGCTTGTATTCAACTTGGGTGTGGCCTTGCCCTTCTTGGCATGGCGGCGCGGCAGCAGCGTCGTCTTAGCGCACTCAGCCTCAACCGACTCGGACACGTCGACAAACGGATTCTCGTCCTCGTCGTCATCGTCCAAAACCGGGTCCACATCGTTGCCCATGACCGTGGTCACGGCAGCATCGGAGCCCTTTTGACGAAGAATGCTCAGGTGCGGACGGGCAACGCCGGGCACCGACAGGGCTTCGTCGTCACCCCACGGGCTGGCGTTGACATCGGCACGACGGCGCTCGGCAAAATCGGCCGCACGGTCGCGAGCAGAGCGCAAAACGCCGCCAACCGAAAAGCCGATGATGACCAAGCCCACGACGACAAAGCCCAACAGGACTACCATCGCGATAGGCTTACCCAGGGCATTCTGCAGCGCACTCGCAATAAACGCACCGATGTAGCCACCCGAGGCGGACAAATTTTGCGGCGTGAACATAAGGTCACAAGAGACACTCGTACCCGGCACCATCAGCGAAAGAATGGAGACGATGGCGATAAAGACCACGGCGCCGCCCGCGACCGAGCGCGCGTTGAGCGGCGAGTCCTCGCCTAAAAAGAGCGTGGCGGCAAACAGCAAAATGACGATCGGCAGCACGTAGGCGCCCAGACCAAAGCCCAGGTGGTAGAAACCGGCAACCGCAGCCGTAACGGGTGCGGTCGCCGGCGAAATCACGGCAATGAAGGACGCAATCGCCAAAACGGCGATGACCACGCCGGCGATATCACGGTTGGCCGAGGGCTCCACCAAAGGCTCAAAATCGTCGAAGTCCGCCTCGTGGCCCTTATTGGCACGCAGATGGGAACCGGCACCCTTAGCAGATGCCGGTTGGTTATTGGCCTTATTGCCTTTGGCGTTTTGTGCAGATCCACGCGCCAAACTAAACCTCCATGACGACCGGGATGATCATCGGACGGGTGCGCGTACGGCTCCAGATAAAGTTAGAGAGCGAATCGCGCACGGCCTTACGAATAGCATCGGAACCGCTGCTCGTAAAGCTGAACTTGCCCTTCTCGATCGTCTTCATAATGGACGCGGAGGCATCCTCGGAGAACTGGTCGTCGATGGCAAACGAGACGCCGCGGCCCGAGAACTCGATGGCCTCGATCTTCTTGTGCTTGAGCGAGACGATGGCGACGGCCGTGACCATACCGTCATTGGCGAGCTTCTGACGATCGCGCAGGACGATGGGGTCGGTATCGCCGATACGCAGGCCGTCGACGTAGACGACGCCGGACTCGACGGGCGTACCACGCTTGACGATACCACCGCGCATCTCGAGCGTGTCGCCGTTATCGAGGATAAAGATATGATCGTCCTTGATGCCCATCTTGCGGGCCAGCTGGGCATGGGCGCGCAGATGCACGGCCTCACCGTGAACCGGCATAAAGTACGTGGGCTTGGCCATGGCCATCAGGAGCTTAAGCTCCTCCTGGCTGCCGTGGCCCGAGACGTGGACAAGAGCGCGGTTCTTATCCCACACGTCGCAGCCGAGCTTGGCCAGGCTGTTGACGACCTGCTGGACGGCTTTCTCGTTGCCGGGAACGGGAGTTGCCGAGAGGATGACGGTATCGCCCTCGTGGATAGAGAGCGTCTTGTGCTCGCCATTGGCCATGCGGGACAGGGCCGACAGCGGCTCGCCCTGCGAACCGGTGCACATGACGACGATCTTGTCGTCGGGCAGGTTATCGATATCGAAGGCATCGATGATATCGGCATCGTCGATGTTGAGGTAGCCCAGCTCGCGCGCGACGCGGGTGTTGGTGAGCATGGAACGACCGGTCACAACGACCTTACGGCCGCACTTGCGGGCGGCATCGCAGATCTGCTGCAAACGATGGATATGGCTCGAGAACGAAGCGACGAACACGCGACCCGGGGCGTTCTTGATGGCATGCAGCAGGTTGGGACCAACCTCGGCCTCGGACTTGGTAAAGCCGGGAACCGTGGCATTGGTGGAGTCGGACAGCAACAGGTCGATGCCCTGCTTGGCAAAGCGGCTGACAGCGGCATAGTCGGGCGTGACGCCGTCGATGGGCGTCTGGTCGAGCTTAAAGTCGCCGGTGTGCATAACGGTGCCCTGGTTGGTGCGGATGAACACGCCCAGAGCGCCGGGGATGGAGTGCGTCATCGAGAAGAAGTCGAGCGAGATGCCGCCGAGGTTGACATGGCTGCCGCCCTTGACCTCGCGGAACTTGGGTGCGCGGATGCGGAACTCAGAAAGCTTGCCCTCGATAAAGCCAAGCGTCAACTTGCTCGAGAAGATGGGCACCTTGTTGTTGAGGTCCTGCAGCAGGTACGGAAGCGAACCGGTGTGGTCCTCGTGGCCGTGGGTGACGACGATACCGCGGAGCTTCTCCTCGTTTTCAAGAACGTAGGTGTAGTCAGGAAGCACCAGGTCGATACCGGGCTGGGAGTCGTCGGGGAACATGAGGCCAGCGTCGACGAGCACCATGTCGTCGCCGCACTCGAAGACCGTCATGTTCTTGCCGATGCCGTCAAGGCCGCCGAGCGGAATGATCTTCAAGGGAGATGATTTTTTAGCTGCCATAGGTTCGTGTAGTTTCCTTTCTTCGAAACGGGTCTGGAACAACCGACGGGGCGCTTCTGGCAAACCGACCGCCGGGAACGTACAAACATGCATCACAGAGTCGATGCAATAACCACAGTATGATACCCATTTGCACAACAACAGACCACCCATGCATCAAAGCCCCATCTGAACTGGTCTATCCCGCCGGTTTCCCGTGGGGCGGGCACTGATGAAGTTTCCTGCTCTACAGTCCTGCTCACGACGGAGGCCACATTAAGTGGCCTCCTGTTCGTGCGGAACTCGCGATAAACTTCATCAGTGCCCGCCCCACGGGAAACCGGCCAAAAAGAGACAGGTTTATTTTGGTCGGTTTTATCTGGGAAGATGCTGCTACGGCTATCTACAGATCTGTAATCTGACTACTGAATAGATTGTCTAACTCAATAGCGAGCGGCACTAACCAGCCCTTTTGCTTGCGCCCGGGAGGGCCGCATATGAAGTTTATCGCGAGTTCCGCACGCAAAGGAAAGCACTTAATGTGCTTTCCGTCTTGCGCAGGACTGTAGAGCAGGAAACTTCATATGCGGCCCTCCCGGGCGCAAGCAAAAGGGCGACCCCTGTCCGGGGTCGCCCTTGTTGAGCTGCTTATGTGTAGCTATTACTCGGCGTCGTGGTGACGGCGGGGCTTGCGGCCTCCGTTGTCGCCGGGACGGCGCGGACGATCGCTGCGCTCGGAGCGCTCGCGACGCGGACGCTCACGGCGCTGGAAGTGCTCGCCGTCGCCCTCGGAGGCACCCTCGGCGCGAGCCGGGGCCTCGGGCTTGTCAAGACGATCGAGCGAGATCTTACCGCGATCGTCGACCTCGATGACGACGACCTTGACCTCGTCGCCAACGTTAAGGACGTCCTCGACCTTCTCCACGCGGCCCTTGGCGACGCGGGAGATGTGCAGCAGGCCGTCCTTGCCGGGCAGCAGGTTGACGAAGGCGCCGAAGGGCTGGATGGAGACCACGCGACCGGTGTACTCCTCGCCCGGCTCGGGAACCTTGATGATGAGCTTGATACGCTCGACGGCCTGGTCGACGGACTCGCCGGTACCGCCGACAAAGACGGTGCCGTCCTCCTGGATGTCGACCGAGGCGCCGGTCTCGTCCTGGATACCGCGGATGACCTTACCGCCGGAACCGATGACGTCGCGAATCTTGTCGGTCGGAACCTGGATGGAGACGATACGCGGAGCTGTGCTGCGTGTGGTGTGGCGCGGCTCGGGGATCACATCGAGCATCTTCTGCAGAATGAAGGCACGACCCTCCTTGGCCTGCTGCAGGGCGCGGGCCAGGATGTCGAAGGTGAGGCCGGTGGCCTTGTTGTCCATCTGCAGGGCGGTGATGCCCTCGGTGGTGCCGGTGACCTTAAAGTCCATGTCGCCCAGGAAGTCCTCGAGACCCTGGATGTCGGACAGAACCACGGTCTTGCCCTCCTCCTGGATCAGGCCCATGGCGATACCGGAGACCGGGCGCTTAATGGGCACGCCGCCGTCCATAAGGGCGAGCGTGGAACCGCAGGTCGAAGCCATCGAAGAGGAGCCGTTGGACTCCATGACCTCGGAGACGACGCGGATGGCGTAGGGGAACTCGTTCTCGTCGGGGAGCACCGGAAGCAGAGCGCGCTCGGCCAGGTTGCCATGACCAATCTCTCGGCGCTTGGGGCTGCCCATGCGGCCGGTCTCACCGGTGCAGAACGGCGGGAAGTTGTAGTGGTGCATGTAGCGCTTGCCCTCGGTGGGCTCGATGGTATCCAGACGCTGGCCCTCGTTGAGCATGCCGAGCGACAGGACGGAGAGCACCTGGGTCTGGCCGCGCTGGAACAGGCCGGAGCCATGAACGAGCGGCAGGTAGTTGTCCTTCACCATGATGGGACGAATCTCGTCGGCGGCACGGCCGTCGACGCGCTCGCCGGTCTCGACGACCATGGTGCGCATGGCCTTCTTCTCGAGCTTCTTGAGCGCCACGGGGATCTCGCGCTCCCAAGCGGCCTGCTCCTCCTCGGTGAACTCGGCACGGATGGACTCCTTCAGAGCCTCGACCTTGCCGATACGGGAAAGCTTGTCGGCGTCGCGCAGGGCGGCAGCCATCTCGTCGTAGTGGGCAAAGATGCGCTCCTGGACCTCCTCGACGGGCTGGTCGAGCGGGTACTCCTTCTTGACGATGGGGCCGTTGATCTGCTCCCACTCGGCGACAAACTCGTCCTGAGCCTGGCAGAAGGCAGCGAGAGCCTCCTGGCCAAACTTCATGGCGGCGAGCATGTCGTCCTCGGAGATCTCCTCGGCGCCGGCCTCGACCATCGAGATGAAGTCGGCAGAGCCGCCCAGCTCCAGGTCCAGATCGGAGTTCTCGCGCTCCTCGTAGGTGGGGTTGACGATAAACTCGCCGGTCTCCACGTTACGGCCGATGCGCACGCAGGCAAGCGGGCCCTCGAAGGGCACGCCGCCGAGCGTCATGGCCAGAGAAGCACCCATGACGTTGATGACGTCGAAGGGGTTGACCTGGTCGGCGACGAGCGAGGTGGCGACGATGTGCACCTCGTTGCGGAAACCATCCGGGAAGCTCGGGCGAATCGGACGGTCGATCATGCGCGCGGTGAGCGTGGCCTTCTCGCTGGGACGGCCCTCACGCTTGAGGTAACCACCCGGGATGCGGCCGGCGGCGTACATCTTCTCGTTGAAATCGACGGTCAGCGGGAAGAAGTCGTAGTTCTTGCGCTCCTTGGAGACGACCACGGTGTCGAGCATCGTGGTGTCGCCCTGCTTGACCAGGCACGCGCCGGTGGCCTGCTTGGCAAGCTCGCCCGACTCAAAGGTGTAGGTCTTGCCGTACAGCTCAAAGGTCTTGGATACGAGTGTCATTGTTCTCCTTTACCCCGCAGACCCCTTGCCTGCGGGCTTCTCATGTGACGCGAGCCCCCTGCCCTCGCCACGCTTCAGAGCGTGATTGTTCACGCCCTTACACAAAAAGAGCGCCCCGCTGCGCAGGACGCTCTTAGCATGTACAAATCCTTACTGGATGTTGTCGCGGATGCCCAGAGCCTTGATGAGCTCACGGTACTCGACGATGTCGCTCTTCTTGATGTAGGAGAGAAGACGACGACGACGGCCGACGAGCATGAGCAGGCCACGACGGGTGTGGAAGTCCTTCTGGTGGGACTTCATGTGCTCGGTCAGCTCCTTGATGCGCTCAGTCAGGATGGCGACCTGAACCTTGGGGTTGCCGGTGTCGACCGGGGTGTTACCGAACTGGGCAGTCAGCTCCGCCTTGCGCTCTTTGGAAACAGTCATTGTTTCACCTTTCGTTTTACGTCGCCCTCGGGCGACTCGATTCGCCTCGGACTGGGAAGCCGCCGGTGGAGCGAGCAACCAAGGTCGAGGTACCAACAGGTCGGTATGATACCACAAGTAGCCCGTGCCTGCGCATCATCACCGACCCAACATGAATTCCATCGCACGGAGGCGCTGGTCGGCATGCGTCGCAGCCCACACATGCGAAAGCCCGAGCAAGAACGCAGCCGTATGAGGGTCGATTCGCTCGGCCATGAGCGCATCGAAGGTCATGGACATGAGGGCGCGCAGCCACGCGACCTCACCGGTCGACACCAGCTCGGCACCCGGAACGCTCGAAGCGCACGACCCGCACATGAGACCGCCCGCCTGGGGCGAAAAATACGACAACATGGGGTCTCCGCACAGCACGCAGGCCGAAAAATCGGGTCGATAGCCAACGTGCGACAGCAGCTTAAAGACATATGCCGCCACAAGTAGATCCATGTGTGCCGTGTCGAGCCCACTGCCCACCAGGGCAAGCGCTCGCTGCGTTATAGCAAAGGTAAACGGGTCCTCGGCGTCCTCGAACGAGCACACGCGCGCGACCTCGGCGATCGCACTTGCGGCGCAGGTCGTCTCGTAATCGGGCGCAACGCCGAGCGGAGCCTCCATAAGCTCGGCCTGGGAAACCACGTCGAGCGACCGTCCATGCGCAAGCAGCATATCGACGGTACAGAACAGCTCGCAGCGCGCAGCCAGGCGCCCACCGGGTTTGCGGGCGCCCTTTGCCACAGCACGAACCTGCCGACCCCGCTCGTCAAGCATCGTCAGGATCAGGTCCGTCTCTTTGAGCTTCGTCTTATCGAGGACGAGCACCTTCGTGCGATATGTCCGGGAGCCTGCCATGCGCGCCGCGCGTCCTTAGTCCTCGGCGTTGTAGCCAAAGCGGCGAATCTGGGCCTCGTCGTCACGCCAGCCGGCCTTGACCTTCACGTCCAGCTCCAAAAAGACCTGCGTGCCAAAGATACGCTCAAGATCGCGACGGGCGTCGATACCGATATGCTTGATCATCTCGCCGCCCTTACCGATGATGATGCCCTTTTGGCCCTCGCGCTCGACGTAAATGGTGGCGTGCACACGCAGTACCTTCTTGGTCTGCTCGAGCGCATCGCAGATCACACCAACGGAGTGCGGGATCTCGTCACGGGTGCGGCGCAGAACCTTCTCCCGCACAAACTCGGCAACGAGCGTCTCGTCGGAAGCGTCGGTACCCATGTCCTCGGGGAACCAACGCGGACCCTCGGGCAAAAAGTGCGCAACGGTCTTGATAAAGGCATCGACGTTGAAGTTCTTGACCGACGACGTCACGATCTCGTCGTCATATTCCATGAGCTCATGCGCTGCCTTAAGCTGCTCCATGACCTGTGCGGGGTCGGCCTCATCGGCCTTAGTGAGCACCAGAACCTTCTTGGAACGAGCGTTCTTGACGCGCTCGGCAACCCAGGCGTCTCCCCTGCCGATCGGTTTGGTGGCATCAATCAAAAACGCGACGACATCGACATCGTTCAGCTCGAACAACGCGCTCTTGTTGAGCTCGGATCCCAGACCGTCCTTGGGCTTATGAATGCCCGGGGTATCGACAAAGACCAGCTGGTAGCCGGGACGGTTGACGACGGCGCGCATGCGGCGGCGGGTCGTCTGGGCCACCGGCGAGGTGATGGCGACCTTTTTGCCATAGCAGGCGTTGAGCAGCGTGGACTTACCGGCGTTGGGACGACCGACCAGGGCCACGAAGCCGCTGCGGAAACCAGGCTCAACGTCACCAAAGCCCGCGAGGTTGTCGTCCTCGTCGCACAGGGCGTCGAGCTCCTCATCGCTCATGCCCTCAAACGGGTCGAACTCCTCGGCCTCGTCAAACGAATCGGCACCTTCAGCCTCGTCCAAGACCTCGTCATCCAAAACTTCATCGGCAGACTGCATATTGTCGGACATGAGAATCCCTTTCTAAATAAAGCCGAGCGCGTGGGCAAATACCAGCACGCCCACAATCGCGGCGGTGATGGAAAGAATGTATACAGAGGCGGCGGCGATGTCCTTCGCACGCTTGGCCAGCGGATGGAGCTCCTGGGTCGCCAGGTCGACGATAGCCTCCATAGCGGTGTTGCACAGCTCGCCGTGAATCACCAGGCCGCAACAGATGATAATCGTGGCCCACTCGGCAATGTCGAGGCCCACGATACAGCCAGCAATGACGGTGCACACGCCCGCCACGAGCATGACCTTAATGTTGCGCTCGGTCTTGACGGCAGTGACGAAGCCCTCCATGGCGTAGGAAAACGACTTTAAGAAGGACGGATGGTCCTTGTTCGATCCGGGAATCATAGACGGCTCCTAGTCGTGGGCGTGGTTGGTGATGGGGCCGACGTGGACTAGCTTGGGGTCCTCGCCGCGCTCGAGCGCCAGATCGCGCAGGATGGCGTCCTCGCGGGCCTCCATGACCTCGGCCTCGTCGTCCTCGATATGGTCATAGCCCAGCAGGTGCAGCATGCCGTGTACGAGCATCAGACGACACTCGTCAGCGGGGCTATTGCCAAAACCGGGGGCCTGACGGGCAATAACCTGCGGGGCCAAGATGATATCGCCAAGCTCGAGCGTCTCGTCGGCGGGAATATCCTCGTCAAAGGCCGAGTCGCATTCAAACGAGAGCACATCGGTGGTGCGGTCGATACCGCGCCACTCGTGGTTGAGCTCGTGCATCTCGTCCTCGTCGACATACGAAAGGGAAATCTCGACTTCACGCTCAACGCCCTCGGCGGCAAGCACAACCTCGCAGATGTGCTCCACCTCCTGCGCGTCGAGCAGCGTATCGAGCTCGGCATCGTTGCTGATCAATACACTCAACGGGACTCCTTTCGGTCACGTACGCGCTTCTCGCGCACATCATCATAAGTATCGTATGCCTCGACGATACGTCCCACCAAGGCATGGCGCACCACGTCGGCACGCTCGAGGTGCGAAAATGCGACATCATCGACACGGCCCAAAATCTTCTCGACATCCGCCAAGCCACCACGACGACCCACCAGGTCACGCTGGCTCAGGTCGCCGGTAATCACGAACTTGGAGTTGAAGCCCAGGCGCGTCAGGAACATCTTCATCTGCTCGGGCGTGGTATTTTGTGCCTCGTCGAGCACCACGAAGGCATCACTCAGCGTGCGGCCGCGCATGTAGGCAAGCGGAGCGATCTCGATCACGCCGCGCTCCATAAGCTCATCGGTGCGCTCGCGATCCATCATGTCAAAAAGGGCGTCGTAAAGCGGACGCATGTAGGGATCGATCTTTTCCTCGAGGGTGCCGGGCAAAAAGCCCAGATTCTCCCCCGCCTCGACAACCGGACGCGTCAAGATCAGACGGCCCACCTCGTGACGCTTGAGCGCGGCAACGGCGAGCGCCATGGCCAGATAGGTCTTACCGGTGCCGGCAGGACCCAGGCCAAACGTGATGGTATGCGTGCGGATGGCATCCACATAGCGCTTTTGGCCGAGCGTCTTGGGGCGAATGACGCGGCCGCGATACGAAAGTAGCACGTCATCGCGAAGCGACGTAGCCTCGTGCTCACCGTCGCGCAAGACGGCCAGGCAGCGAGAGACATCGTCGGCAGACAACGTGCGCCCGGCGGCCGCCTCGCGAAAAGCGTGCTCGAAAAAGCGCGCCACGAGTTCGACCTCGTCCGGGTCGCCGCTCACGGAGATGCTATCGCCACGGGCGACCACATGAGCGCGAACCAAACTCTCGAGCGCACGAAGGACGCCGTCGCCGGCGCCCAAAACGCGCGAGGGATCAATCCCCTCGGGAACGGTAAGTCTAATCTTCGAGGCTTCCATGAACCTCCCTGCGTGCATGGACCAAGCCGGAATCATCGACTCCGATGATAGCAACATCGAGCAGGCACGGGGCTGTAAGTCCACAGGTATCGTCAAGACGGGCATGATGGAACGAGCCGAGCGTCAGGTTGTCGCCATACTCGAGCACGGCACGCTCGACCGTGCCCACGCGACGGCGAGCGTCGGCAATAGCGAGCTCCTGTGCAGCGGCCCGCATACGGCGGCTGCGCTCGGCCATAACCTCGGGCGGAACCTGGTCGGGCATGTCGGCAGCAAGGGTACCGGGACGCTTGCTGTAGCGGAACACGTGCATACGCGAGAAACCCACACGGCGGCACAGCGCCAGCGACTCCTCGAACTCCTCGTCCGTCTCGCCAGGGAAGCCGACAATAACGTCGCAAGAAAGTGACGCCTGCGGCAGATTGGCGCGAATCATACGCACCGTGTCCTCAAAGGCCTCCGCACTATAGGGACGGCCCATGCGATGCAGGGTCGCCGTGCAGCCGGACTGCACGGGCAGGTGCAAAAAAGGGGCGATACGCTGCGGAAAGCGCGCCATAACCTTAAGCAGGCGCTCAGAGATATCCATGGGCTCAACCGAGGAAATGCGCACATGCGGGATAGACGTGCGCTCCATGATGGCCTCGAGCAGCTCATCGATTTCGACATGCTCGTCGGTCGCGCTCTTGCCATCGTAGGCGCCCAGGTTCACACCGGTCAGCACCACCTCGGGCACGCCGGCCTCCTGGGCCTCGCGAACTTGCTCGAGCACGGACTCAACGGGCACGGAGCGCTCGGGGCCGCGTGCCTTCCACACAATGCAATAGGTGCAGCGATGGTTGCAGCCGTCCTGAATCTTCACGCCCAGGCGAGAGCGACCGAGCGCATCGACCACCTCGCCATCGCTGCAGGCGGGAACGCTATCGGACTCAACGCCCAGCACCTCGCAGACGCGTTCGGCAACATCAATCTTGGACGGCTCGGCGATCACGCGGTCCGAAAGCTCCAGCAGCTCCTCGGGGTGCAGATTGACCACGCATCCGGTCACGACCACATAGGGCTCGTTTGGATAAGCCAGCGCATGACGGACGGCCTTACGGGTCTTGGCCTCGGCCTCGCCCGTAACGGCACAGGTGTTAATGACGATCAGATCGGCATCCTGGGGATCCACAATAGCAAAGCCCAGACGCATAAGATCGGCAGTGATACGGTCAGACTCAACCCGGTTGACGCGGCAGCCGAGGTTGACGACGGAAATATGGGGTGCGAGCACGCGGGCTCCTTAATCGAGGATATCGTCGAGGGCACTCTTGATACGGTCGGTCACCGACTTCTTACCAGAAGCGACGTCATCGCCCATCTCATCGGCAAAAGCACGGAGCAGTTCGCGTTGCTTATTGGAAAGATTGGTGGGAACGACCACGCGCAGCTGCACGATCAGGCGGCCACGCGAACCGCCACCGCCAATGCGCGGCATGCCGTAATTATTGACGCTCACGGTGTCGCCGTACTGGGCGCCGGCGGGAACCGTCACCTTAACGACCTCGTCGGGCATAATGCCCTCGACCTCGATCTCGCAGCCGAGCGCAGCCTGTGCAATCGAGATATCGCTCACGAGGTACAGGTCGTCACCGTTGCGCTTAAAGCGCTCATGGTCGGCAACACGCACGTTGACAATCAGGTCGCCCGAGGGCTCGCCGCGAAGGCCGGCCTCGCCAAAGCCGCCCACACGCAGCTGGCGACCGGTCGAAACGCCGGCGGGAATATCGATGTCGATCTTCTCGTGCGAAGGCGTGCGGCCCTGACCGTCGCAGGTCTCACAGGGATGGTCGATAACCGTGCCCTCGCCATGGCAGTCGGGACAAGGCGAGGAAGACTGAACCTGGCCCAAGAACGAACGCTGAACCGTCGTGACGTAGCCCGTACCGTGGCAGCGGCCGCACTGCTTTTCCTGTGCGCCCTCTGCCCTACCGGTTCCATTGCAGTCCTCGCAAGGAGCAAGGCGGTCATAGCTGATCGTCTTTTTGCAGCCGAGCGCCGCCTCCTCGAGCGTCACCGAAAGCGAGATGGCCATGTCGCGTCCGCGACGACGCTCACGACGGCTGCGGGCGCCACCGCCGGCACCGCCGCCAAAGAACGACGAGAACAAGTCGTCCATGCCCATGCCACCAAAGATATCGTTGATATCGACGTAGCCCGAACCACCAGGACCGTCGGCGGTGCCGTAACGGTCGTAATTAGCACGCTTCTGCTCATCGGAAAGAACGGAATAGGCCTCGTTGAGCTCCTTGAACTTGGCCTCGGCCTCGGGGTCGTCCGAAACGTCCGGGTGTACGGTACGGGCCTTCTTTAGAAACGCGCGCTTAATCGTCCGCGCGTCGGCATCCCTGTCGACGCCAAGCACCTCGTAGTAATCCCTATTTTCCGACACGACCGAATCCTTCCGACTTTCATTATTGTCACAGTGCGTCCTATACCCAAGCTGGGCCGGCCGCAAACAGAGGGTTTGATGTTATTGCATTTGGTACGGCGAAAGCATGGCCCGTTGCGAGCAGCTCGCGAACCAAACTGACACGAGCGCGAACATGAAGCCGTTGGCAAAACCGTTGGCAAACTGCATCGCACCGCGCTTCCACCACAGCAGACTACGATGAAGCACACCGTCCGAAAGCACCATGAACAGGCCCATGGTAAACGGAATAAAGCACATCACGGCAAAGGCCGAGAACACGCCCGAGATGGCCGAGAGTACCAAAAACGGCGCCACGATGCCCATCAGGTAAAAACCGGTACGAGCTTTGTCTTCCAAGCGCTCGGCCTCAACATGGGCACGGCCGACCAGGTCGCCGCCCGCGGCACCGTTGGTGCCAGCATGACCCATGCCGCCAATGCGGACCTCGTCGCCATCGTGCGTGCCGGCAGGAAACTCAATCGTCTGCTCGGAGGTTACGCGAGTACGACCGCTGCCGCCGCAATCAGGGCAGGGGTCGGCCACGACCTTACCGGAACCGCCGCACTCGGGGCAGACCGACTGGAATGTGCCCGCACCAAAAAGAAAGGACAGGTCGACGTCGATGTGGCCGCGACCACCGCAGCTCGGGCAGGTATGGGCATGCTCAGACGAAACGGAGCCCGAGCCGCCGCAGTGACCACAAGTATCGAAGCGCGTGTAGCGGACGGTCTTGCGGGCACCGCCCTTGGCCTCCTTGGCGTCGAGTTTGATATCGACGACCACGTTGGCGCCGTTCTCGGGATTGTAGGCAGCCTGCCCGCGACGCGGCTGGCCCCAGGCGCCACCAAAGGGAAAACCGCCCTCAAAGGGATTGCCATAGCCCGCGCTACCGGCGTAGCCGCCGCCATAGGGCGAAGCCGTAGGAGCGCCGGCGAAGGGGTTGCCCGAACGCATGGCGTCGTAGCGCGAACGCTTCTGCTCGTCCGAAAGCACGGCGTAGGCCTCGGAAACCTCTTTAAACTTTTCCTCGGCATCCGGCTCTTTGTTGACGTCCGGATGGAGCTTACGGGCCTTTTGCTGGAAGGCCTTTTGAATATCACGCGAGGTGGCGTCCTTGGAGACACCCAGAATCTCGTAGTAATCTTTTTCGTTCATCGTCGCCATGCGCGGCAACCTCCTGCTCACAGCAGCGTATATATTTCGGTAATTCTACCCGAGCGGCCTAGGCTAGATCCCAAAACAGCTCGAACAGAACATTTCCATCGAGCCAGCCCAGGTGGGTCGGCGCCAGACGAGCTCGAACGCGGCCCGCGATGACGTCTGCCGAAGTGAAGGGTCCCTCATGGACCCCGAGCGCCTCGGGAACCCAAGTGGCAAGACCCAATTCGAGCGCGCGATCGCAGGCAGCTGCCAGCTCATCCGTTGGGATGACGCGGGCCGCACGAACCAACAGGTCGGGCCCAACACCGCGCGTCATGCGACAAGCGAGCATCAGGTCTTCGGCCGCAGCCTCGCGCTGCGACAGGTATTCGGCCTCGAACGCCGTCGCTACATCGTCACGTTGCACCAGTCGCACGCGGTACGCATCGCCTCGAGAAGACACACCGGGGAACAAACCTGCAAGACGGTCGAAATCCTCGGCGTCGAGCATTCCGGCGGCAGAGCGACCCAGACCCAGGTAGCCCCGTCCGGTCCAGTAGGCAATGTTATGGGCGCACTCATGGCCGTCGAGCGCATAGCTTGCCACCTCATAGGGGTGATAACCGGCCGCACCCAGACGCTCACGCGCCACATCCATGCACGAAGCTTGAAAATCCTCATCAGGCTCGAGCAACTCGTCGCGGCACGCCATGCGATAAAGGGGCGTCCCCTCCTCAAGCGTGAGCGGGTAGACCGACACATGATGCGGAGCCGCCGCCAGCACGCCATCGAGTGTGCGCTTCCAACTCGCTGCGGTCTGCCCGGGAAGTCCGCACATAAGGTCGCACGACACGTCAAGCCCAGCGTTCTTGACCGTCGCGATGGCGGCGAGCGCCCGATCGGCATCGTGAATACGGCCGATGGCGGTAAGTTCGGTGTTATCGAGCGTTTGCACGCCCAGAGAGACGCGTGTGACACCAACCTTGGCAAGCGCAGCGGCAAGCTCGGCGGTCAGCGACTCAGGATTGGCCTCGCAGGTAAACTCAACAGGGGCGCACGACGCACGAATACGCCGCGCCAGCTCCACCAAGCGCTCCCCCGCCAGCGACGGCGTACCGCCGCCAACATAGACGGTGCGGATCTGGTCAAGGGCCCCAGCTTTGCCAAAAGCATCGAGGCGCGCGTACAACTGCTCAAAATAGGCATCGAGCGCAGCGCTCAGGTCGCACGGAGCAAAACTGCGCGAGTCAAAGTCGCAGTACCGGCACTTTTGAGCGCAAAACGGCACGTGCACGTACAGCGCGGTAACGGCCACCCTTAAGCCTCCAGCGGATGAGGGGGCACCGATTCGCCGGCGGCAAGTGCGGCCTCGCAGGCCACCACATCGCGCTCGATCTCATCGACCAGCACCATAAACTCCTCGTATGTGGAACAGCGCACCACATGGGCACGCCAAGCGGCGGCATGGGGCATGCCTTTTAAGTACCAGCTTGCGTACGTGCGGGCACGCGACATGAGCGGCAGGAGCTCATGCGTCAGCGTTAGGTGTTCACGCAGGGCGTCCAGGCGCTCGACGGAGCTGCGCGCCGGCACCGGTATGCCATCGAGCGCAAGGGCGCGAGCATCACCGAACACCCAGGGATTACCGTAGATGCCGCGCGCGATAAACACCGCGCTGGCACCAGAACTGCGCAGATGCTCCGCGGCATCCTCGGCGCAGAACACATCGCCCGAACCAATCACGGGAATCTCGACAGCATCTGCGACCTCATCGACGACAGACCAATCGGCCTGCCCCGTATAGAGCTGCGTGGCACAACGACCGTGCACGGCAACTGCGGAGGCGCCCGCCCCTTCGAGCATCTGGGCAAACGTTGCGGCATTACGGTCCTCGGCGTAAAAGCCCTTGCGGATCTTTACGGTCACGGGCACGTGAGCCGCGCCCACCGTGGCCTCGACGATCTTCTCGGCCAAATCGGGCGTGCGCATAAGGGCCGAGCCCTCGCCCTTGGTGACAACCTTGCGGGCAGGACAGGCCATGTTGATGTCGATGAGCGACAGGCGATCGCCAACGCGCTCCTCGACGGCGGCGACGGCGCTCGCAAACTGATCGGGCTTGGAGCCAAAGAGCTGCACGCAAATCTGCTGCTCCTCGTCGGCCGGTAGCACCAGGCGCCAGGTCTTGTTGCTGGCATAGGCAAGGCCCGCCACGCTCACCATCTCGCTGTAGGCAAGGTTGGCACCGCGGCGGCGGCACATGATGCGGTAGGCAGGGTCGGTCACGCCCGCCATGGGAGCCATAAGGAACGGCTGCTCGGCATAAGCGCCCAGCAGCCGCTTGCTGTATTCAGAAAGCGCCATAGACCTACTCGTCCACCTTGAGGATCGCCATAAAGGCCTCCTGCGGGACCTCGACCGATCCGATGGCCTTCATGCGCTTCTTGCCCTCTTTCTGCTTCTCGAGCAGCTTGCGCTTACGCGAGATATCGCCGCCGTAGCACTTGGCAAGCACGTCCTTGCGACGCGCCTTGACGGTGGAGCGGGCAATGATCTTGTTGCCGATAGCACCCTGGATGGGCACCTCGAACAGCTGACGCGGGATGATCTCCTTAAGTTTGTCGCACAGACCACGGGCCAGGCCATAAGCCTTGTCCTTGTGGACGATAAACGACAGCGCGTCCACCTCGTCGCCCGAAAGCAAGATATCGAGCTTAACGAGCTCGGAGGGACGGTACTCGTTGAACTCGTAGTCCAACGAAGCGTAACCCTTGGTGCGGCTCTTGAGCTGGTCAAAGAAGTCCAAAATGAGCTCGGCGAGCGGCATATCGAAGCGCATCTCGACCGACTTGCTCGTGAGATGGATCATGTCGGTAGTAATGCCGCGGTGCTCGATAGCGAGCTGCATAACGGCACCCGTATACTCGGGCGGGCAGATAATCTTGGCCTTGAGGTAGGGCTCCTCAATGCGCTCGATGCGCGTAGCCTCGGGCAGATCCTGCGGGCTGCGGACATCAATCATCTCGCCGTCAGTCTTGTAGACGTGATAGTCGACCGATGGACTCGTGGCAATGAGGTCAAGATTGAACTCGCGCTCCAGGCGTTCCTTGACGACTTCCATGTGCAGCAGGCCCAGGAAGCCCACGCGGAAGCCAAAACCGAGCGCCACCGAGGTCTCGGGCTCCCACACCAACGACGGGTCGTTGACGTGCAGCTTATCGAGCGCGTCACGCAGGTTCTCGTAGTCCTTGTTATCGATCGGGAACAGGCCCGTATAGACCATGGGCTTGGCCTCGCGGTAGCCGGGAAGCGGCTCGGGGCAGGGATTCGACGCCCACGTGAGGGTATCGCCCACGCGAACGGCCTCGGGGTCCTTCAGGCCCGTGACCACGTATCCGACCTCGCCGACCGTCAGCGCGTCAACCGGGGTCTCGGCGGGACGCTTGACGCCCACGCCATCGACCAAAAAGTCGCCCTTTGCCTGCATCATGCGCAAGGTATCGCCCTTTTTGATGGAGCCGTCAAAGATGCGCACCGTGGCGACGACGCCACGATACTCGTCGAAGTATGAATCCAGAATGAGTGCCTTGAGCGGCGCGTTCGCATCGCCCTTGGGCGGAGAGATCAGAAAGACAATGGACTCCAGCAGATCGTGGATGCCCTCGCCGGTCTTGCCCGAGACACACACGGCATCATCGGCAGGGATCGCCAGGTCATCCTCGATCTCGGTCTTAACCTCATCTGGATGGGCCGAGGGCAGGTCGATCTTGTTGATGGCCGGCACAATGTCCAGATTGGCGTTCATGGCGAGCGTCGCGTTAGAGACGGTCTGCGCCTCGACGCCCTGCGTGGCGTCGACAACGAGCACCGCGCCCTCACAGGCTGCCAGCGAGCGCGAGACCTCATAGGTAAAGTCCACGTGGCCCGGCGTATCGATCAGATTGAACTGATACGTCTCGCCATCGTCGGCGTCATAAGACACGCGAACGGCATTGGACTTGATCGTGATGCCGCGCTCGCGCTCGATATCCATGGTGTCGAGCAGCTGCGACTCCATGTCGCGCTCGTCGACGGTATGGGTGAGCTCGAGAATGCGGTCACTGATCGTGGACTTGCCATGGTCGATGTGCGCAACAATCGAGAAGTTGCGGATGTGGGAAATGTCAATTGAAGTATTCATGCGGACTATCTTACCCGAGCGGTACAAAAAATGGAGCCTGTTCCATAAAACAGGCTCCATTTATGCGCGTAATCTGTGTGGTGTGAAATTTACAACTTAAGCGTTGATGCTGTTCACGAGCTTGGCAAGACCGGACTTGCGGTTGGAAGCCTGGTTCTTGTGGATAACATGCTTGGCGGCAGCCATGTCGAGACGCTTGGTGACGGTCTTGAGGGCAGCCTGGGCCTTCTCGGCGTCGCCCTCGGCGACGGCGGACTGGACGTGCTTGGTCAGCGTCTTGAGCTCGGACTTGACAGCCTTGTTACGCATGCGAGCTGCCTCATTGGTGCGGATACGCTTCTTCTGAGACTTGATGTTTGCCACTTCTGGAGTTCCTTTCGAGTTCCTTGCAAAAAATGTATGACACCTCTGAGACACGGTGAGGTCATGCAAGCGCCTACTATAGCACGCTCCCCCTCAAAGGGATAGAACGAATTTGTCAAATAAGCAGGTATCATCACGATTTTCTCAAGATGTTCGTAATCCAGAGCAAAAGCGCGGTCTCAGAATCGGCCGAACCCTTGAGCGCGAGCTCCACATCAACGGCACCCTCGAGCGCTGCGACGAGCTCTGCCATCGAAAAGCGACGTGCCCAGGTCAGGTGATTCTTGACCTGCCAGGACTGGAGCTTGAGCGTTGCGGCCAGCTCACGACCCTGTCCGCGCGCATCGAGCGCCTTGGCGACGATAAGCTCGCGGATGCGGCCGCACAGCAACGTGTAAGTCCACACGTAGCTCTTGGCGGGCAATAGATTGAAAAGCTCGAGCGAGCGTCGCATGTCACGGGCCGAGACCGCATTGAGAAAGTCCCAGGGCTGGACCTCGGCCGTACGTACAATCCAGCGCTCCACATCGGCAAGCTCAATTTGGGGCGCCTCGACCATCTGGGCAAGCTTAACCAAGTCGTTATCGAGCATGCGAGTGTTCTCGCCCGAACGCGAGACGAGCTCCTCGGCGGCCGCCGTCGAGATCGACTTGCCGTGCTGCGTCGCCATCTGCTGCACGCGACGCGGCAGCTCCCAGCGCTTGGTGCCGGAGCAATCGATCACGGCCTTCTTGTCGATTTTGGCGATCGCCTTATACAGGCGCGTGTTCTTGGCAAGCGAGTCGGCGATGATGAGGCAGACCGTTGTGGGGCTGGGACTCGCCAGATACTCAACGAGCGGCTCCGAGACCGCCTTGGCGAGCTTTGAGCAGCCGTCAAGGATTACCAGGCGAAACTCGCTGCCCATGGGAAAGGTGTTGAGCGATCCGATAATCGACTCGATATCGGGGTCTTTGGTCATATCGCGCTCGTCGAGGTTGAATTCGACCATGCCCGTCTTTTCCAGACGCGCCTTCATACGTGAGACAGCATGGTCGCGTTTGACTCCGTCGGTACCGACGATCAGATATGCCGGCAACAGACCGGTTTCGGACATCGCGCTCCCCTCCCGCAGACCTTCGTATTCGTTCCGTGCCATTCTAGCCCAGGGGCCCACCACACGCCAACGACGTCCTCACGGTCGCTGGCATCGCATCGCAAAGCCATTCGCAGTCGGCATGACGGTAATGTCGCCGTGTTCGATAGTGCACGCGAACACGCCGCCCGCATCCTTAACGGCATCGATGCAGGCATCGGACGGATGGCCGTATCGATTCCCCTCGCCCGCGCTCGCGAGGGAAAGCTCGGGCTTCAAGACGTCCAGCAACTCACCATCGACTGAAACCTTAGAGCCGTGATGCCCAAGTTTAAGGACATCGATATCCCCCACCTCCTGCACGAATTCCCGTTCTTGGTCGAGCTCGGCATCGCCGGTGAGGAGCATACGCAGGCCCTTGCCTTCCTGAACATAAGAGAGCAGCAGGACAAGCGAGTCATCATTTCCCTCGCCATCCACGGACTCGAATGGCCACATCACGCGGGCGCAAAATGAGCCGATTTCGACCGTATCCCCAAGGCGCACCTGCCGATACTCAACGCCAGGTCGGTTCAATACCTCGGCAGGAGCATCCTCCAGCGCATCCGCCGCCACGGCAATCGTTCCGACCGAAAACCGTCCGAGCACGGCAGGCAGACCACCCCAGTGGTCCTCATCCCAATGCGTCACAAAGACGGCATCGATATGGTGCACGTTATTGCGAACCAACGCCGCTACCACGCGCTCGTCGAGCCCGCAGTCGACGAGTGCTACCGCGCCGCCCTGGCGGATAAGAATCGCATCCGCCTGGCCCACATCGAGCACCGTCACCGAAGGCGGAGCGAATCGATCCCAGTAGACGTACGGAATCGCAGCCAAGAGCACCAGGCATGAAAGCCCCACCGCCATAGGACGTGCACGGGGACGCGGCCACCAGACCAGCAGAACCGCCAGCAAACACGGCACTAGGTAAATCCACACGCTATCGGGCGACACACTCACGGATGCACCCGGCACGGCGGCAAACAGCTGCTCGAAGAACAGCGCGCAGCGGGCGGCAATCATGGGCACAATGAGCGCCCAAGTCCGCAAAGGTGCCACGAGCGAAAAGGGAACCATCACGATCGACACAGCAAGCAGTACGCTCACCACCGGGCCGATGACCGCATTTGCCAGCGGAGCAATGAGCGAGAACGTACCGAAGGCAGGAATGGTAATGGGAAGTGTCGCCAGTTGCGAGCACAACGTGACGGAAAGCATGCCGGCAACGCCCGATGGCACACCCAGCTCACCCAAAGCGTAGGTCGCATAGGGGCAAAAGTACAGAATGGCTAAAACGCTGGCGCATGAAAGCTGAAAGCCCATCTCGAACAGCACCGTCGGCCGCAGTAGCACAAAGATGGACATGGTTACGAAGAGTGCCGATGCACCGTGCCGGCGACGCCCCGCGCCGTTTACGACAAGCGTCGCGAACACCATGCAGCACGCGCGCACGGCCGAGGGAGACGCGCCCGTAAAGGCAGCGTAGCCCACAAGCGTTACCGCCAATATCGCCCGCTGAAGACCACGTGAGCACCGAGTCTTTTGCAATACACCCTCGATTACAAACCCCACGATAGCCAAATGGCTGCCCGAGACGGCGATAAGATGCGCCGTTCCCGTTACCGAAAACCAGTCGCCCGCCGGCTGGGCGCGTAGCTCGGCCGAACGACCGCAGACGACACCGGCTATGAGC
The DNA here is from genome assembly GCA_900545665.1 of uncultured Collinsella sp. Lineage (GTDB taxonomy): Bacteria > Actinomycetota > Coriobacteriia > Coriobacteriales > Coriobacteriaceae > Collinsella. The sequence goes on along the minus strand of UQZU01000003.1, from coordinate 72,037 downwards.
GCACGCGCCGGGTCGGTCGCAGGCGCGATGGACGCTAGCAGCCCATTTCGCAGCCGAGGCAGCGGCCCCGGAGAGCCCTCATCGACCGACACAACTCGAACGGCTTGAACCTTGCGCACCTCGCCTCGGAGCACGCGCGATCGTCCATATGAATCGTTCTCAAAACGTGAAACGCGACCGATAACACGCACGTGCGCCCCGACCTTGAGCTCGCGGTCAAACGATAGACGAACCGTTGCCAAGTTCTTACCGTCCGCGCGTGCCTCGCAGGTATAGGAATACACGTCGTCGTTTATGGATGGATCACCCTGCACGACAAACTCGAGGCTGCTTGCCGCTCGACCGTCGAGCGCCTTCGAGGCGCCTAGCGTGCCCACAGCCCACCACGCCGAGACGACCGCTCCCGCCACGAGACCGACGGACGCGGCATACAGCCACCGCTTCCAAGGGGCAAGCCGCGCACAAGATTGAGCCAGCACAACGAAGACCGCCGCCGCAACGGGAATGGCCCATAGCAGCCCGACCGCCGGCGCCTGCTCCCTCAGCAGCGCATCAGCGGCCACGTTGAGCACCGAGGCGCAGCTCATGCACATGCCGGCACACAGGGCCATCGTCCACGGCATCAGGGGCCGCGGAGGCATCACATGCTCGCGCTCGGTCGCACTCATACGCAGATGCAATCTTTGATTTTGGCAAGCTTCTTCTCGCCGATTCCCGATACACGCATCAGATCGTCAACCGAGGCAAAAGCACCGTTCTTTGTCCGCTCATCGATAATCGACTGTGCCATGGAGGGACCGATGCCCGAGAGCGTCTGCAGTTCTGCCGCGCTTGCCGTATTGATATTTACTAGGCCTGTTGCGCCACTCACGCCCGATGATGCGAAAGCCCCACCATCAACACCGGCTTCCGCAATGGACGTCTGCTGCTCCCCTACCGTTGGAACGTGAATCTTCTGTCCATCGACGACCTTAGATGCCCGATTGAGCCCCGTAACGTCTGCCTCAGGCGCCAGCCCGCCGGCGGCATCAATCGCCTGAGCCACCCGCGCGCCGTCTTTGAGCCTGTATACACCGGGCGACACAACAGCGCCATCAACATCGACATAGACTTCTGCCGCGGCAGACGCCTTAGACGAAGAGCCTTCGGATGTCTTTCCGCTCGAGGCATCGCCGGATCCCGGCTCCACCAACGAGTCTGAACCGTCAGTGCGCTCAAACGACACGCCGCCGGCACCGCCGCCAAGGTTCGCCATCGCCAAGCCGCTCGCCATCGCAATGACGACCAGTATCGCCACGACCACCGCCTTATGACCGAACAGCTTGTCCGCCAAGCGGTCCATCCGTTTGACCCGTTCGTGTTGTTCGCGCTGCGCCATAGCAAAACCTCCCAACACCATCGTGTCAGGAAAGGAACTCCGCAACAGCTACGCTCCAAAACCGGTTTTAGCGGTCAAACCAAAAACCGACCAAAACCTTGCACAAATCTGTCCATTAATTCAGGCACACGTCAGCAAATGAACACTTAGCCGCAAAATGCCCAGATAGCAAAAGACCGACGATGCAAAATCACCGCCGGTCTATACACAACATTATTCGTGATCTTGGTAAATCTCACGCGGAGCAAGCTCCGAATGTTTGCGTTTTAAGGTCTTGGGGGCCTTATACGTGTTGCTCTCGAAGTCGATGTACTCGGTCTGTTTGAGCAGGCGCTCGATCATCTCCTCGTGATCGAACAACTCCCAGGCCTCATGCACGGCATCGAGTTTAGCGTGCGTCTCGGGACGGCGCGGCATAAATAGCGTGCAGCAGTCGGGAGCGGCCTCAGTCGAGATATCGAACGTACCGATCTCCTCGGCGCGCGCGATGATCTCCTGCTTGTCCGAACCAATGAGAGGGCGGAACACGGGGATCTTCACGGCCTCGTTGACGGCCATGATATTCTCAAGCGTTTGGGAGGCAACCTGTCCAAGCGATTCGCCCGTCACGATGGCCTTGGCGCCCTCGATGTGTGCAATGCGCTCAGCAACCGAATACATAATGCGGCGATACATGATCACGCGCAGGTTGCTGGGACAGGTGACCGAAATCTCACGCTGGCAGTCGCCAAACGGCACCACGTACAGGCGGCCGATCTGGACACCCGGCTCAAGCGCACGGATGATGTCCTGCACCAAATACTCGCTCGTGTCGGGCGTCTGCGGACGACCTGAGAAATGTACCGGCACGCACACCGCGCCGCGACGCGCGAGCATCCAGGTTGCCACCGGAGAATCAATACCCGACGACAGCAGCGTCACGACCTTGCCGGCAGAACCCACCGGCAGACCGCCCACGCCGCGCTCGGAGCGCGCGTACACATAAACGCTACCCTGGACCACCAGTACGTGCACCATCGCATCGGGGTCGTGCATTTGAACCTTTTTATCGGGGAAGGCCTCGCACAGCACCTCGCCCACCTGACGATTGATGTCAATCGAGGTGAGCTCATAATCGGTATTGGAGCGCTTGGCGTGCACCTTAAACGAATCGAAGGAACCAAACTCGCGCAGCGCCTTCACGGCGGCGGCACAGTACTCCTGAGGGTCGCGATTGGTGTGATACGCCAAAGACACACGAGCAACGCCGGGAACGGTGCGAATGACACGCGCCGCCTCGTCGGCCTGATGCTCGTTAAAGGTCACGAGGATATAACCGGAAATTCGAGACACGGCATTCACGGAAAAGGCGGCCAAGGCCGCCTTGATGTTATCCATGAGGATATGCTCAAAATGTGCGCGGTTCTTACCCTTCAGTCCAACCTCGTGATAGTGGACCAGGCAGACGCGAGCCGCCATTTAGGCTTCAGCAACCTTGTGGCCGAGCGCCTTCTCGTAACGGGCCTCGTCGTAAGAGATGTCGCCGTCGACAATCTCGTCCATAGCCATCGAGATGGTGTCGGCACCGGAAAGCCCGATGGTGATGTCATCGACATCCTGGACGGCAAGCACGCGGTTGTGCTGGCCACGCAGCATGCTGTTAATATCGCAGGCGCGCTTGGAGGCAAGCGAAGCGAGCAGGAAGCGGTTGTGATCGGTCTTCTCCAGAAGATCGTCAATGCAAGGCTTTACAACGGACACGGACCTCAGATCCTTTCATGCATATCGAGAACGCGAACGAGCTCATCGGTCGCGCGGTCGAGATCGTCATTAACCACGACGTCGTCGTAGCGGTCGGCAAGGGCAAGCTCATCGGCGGCGTTTGCCATACGCAGCTCAATCGTCTCGGGCGTCTCGGTACCGCGACCGACTAGACGCTCGCGGAGCACCTCAAGCGAAGGCGGCTTGATAAAGATCAGCACGGCCTCGGGGAAACGCTCCTTCACCTGCAGGGCGCCCTGGACATCGATCTCCAAAATCAGAGATGCGCCAGAGGCGAGCTTGGATGTGACCTCGCTCACCAACGTGCCGTAGCAGTTACCGTGGACCTCGGCCCACTCAACAAACTCACCGTTTGCCACGCGGCGGTCGAACTCCTCGCGCGTCAGAAAAAAGTAGTTGACGCCGTCGACCTCACCTTTGCGTGGTGCTCGCGTGGTAGCCGAAACCGTCAGGCCCAGGTTCGAGCGGCGCTCGCGCACACGAGTGACGAGCGTACCCTTCCCTGCGCCTGACGGTCCAGAAATCACAAAGAGCTTGGAATCCTGAGCGCTCACTTATTTGGTCAGCTGCTCGAGGAGCTGCTCGCGCTGACGGACGCCGAGGCCCTGGACGCGACGGGTAGCGGAGATACCGAGCTCCTCCATGATCTTGGCGGCCTTGGCCTTGCCATAACCAGGAAGAGACTCGATGAGGGTGGAAACCTTCATGCGGGAAGCGATGGGGTCATCGGAGTTGAGCACGGACTCGAGGGACTTCTCGCCCTTCTTGATCTGCTCGCGAAGCTCAGCGCGGGCGTGACGTGCGGCAGCAGCCTTCTCAAGAGCCTGCTTACGCTGCTCATCGGTAAGCTGAGGGAGTGCCATTCGTACCTCCAAATAGTTGGGTTATATCTGATTCAATAATTGGCATTTTAGCACGTAGAACGTACAAAATGCCCAATCGCGGCTCCATAGGTTAGACGATACCCGCAAAAAGTGCAATATACTGCGCCCAAAGTTAAGCCCCTGACCTGCGATTCCACACAAAGGATGGGAAAGTTTACGCAGGCACAGGGGCTATTTTGTGCTAATGAGATCCAAAAGTGGTGACTTAGGGGAATCTTTTACGCGACGTTTTCGACCAGCTCGGCGACGATGGCGTCAAAGGCGGCAACCGGATCGTCGGCGCCGGTGATGGGACGGCCCACCACAATGTGGCTTGCGCCGCGCTCGATAGCCTGGGAAGGCGTCGCCACGCGGGACTGGTCACCAAGGGCGGCACCCACCGGACGCACGCCCGGAGTCACGATCAGGGCATCAGGACCCAGCAGCTCACGCATGTCGTGAGCCTCCATCGGCGAGCACACGATGCCATCGATGCCGTTGGCCTGAGCGAGCTTTGCCAGGCGGGCGGCCTCCTCGGCCACGGGCGACTCGACGCCGATCTCGCTCAAGGCATCCTGATTCATGCTCGTGAGCACGGTGATGGCGACGAGCTTGGCGCGGTCCTCGCGCGCCTCCTCGGCACCCTCGCGGCAGGCAGCGAGCATGGCGCCCGAACCCAAGCCGTGAACCGAGAGCAGGTCGGCACCGGCAAGCGAGGCCGAGCGGGCAGCGCCGCGCACCTGATGCGGAATATCATGGAACTTAAGGTCAAGGAAGACCTTAAAGCCCAGGTCCTTGAACGTCTTGACGATCTCAGGACCCTCGGCGTAATAGAGCGTCATGCCAACCTTGAGCCAGGCGGCATGGCCCGAAAGCTCGTGGGCAAGCTCGAGCGCACGCTCACGATCGCAGTCGAGAGCGACGATAACGCGGTCGCGGGCATCGGTCTCTAGCATTCGAAAGCACCTACCAGTTCGTTGATGTCCTTCACGCCCTGGGACTCCGCCCAGGCCTCGAGCTCGTGCGCGATCTTGAGCGAAGCGCACGGATCGACGAAGTTGGCCATGCCGACCGACACGCAGGTGGCGCCAGCCAGGATAAACTCGGCCGCATCTTCGCCCGTCATGACACCGCCGACACCGTTGATGGGGATATCGACGGCCTGAGCGACCTCCCAGACCATGCGAACGGCGATGTGGTGGCACAGCGGGCCCGAAAGGCCGCCCTTGGGCTTGGCCACACGGGACTTGCGGGTATGGACGTCGATGGCCATGCCCTGGATGGAGTTAATGACCGAAAGGCCGTCGGCGCCGGCGGCCTCGAGAGCCTTGGCAATCTCGGCAACGTTAACCGGAGCCATCTTTACGAACAGCGGCTTATCGGTCACCTTACGGCAGGCAGCCATAACGGCAGAGGCGCCCTCGGGCGAGGAGCCCATGGCGGCACCGCCGGCGGCAATATTGGGGCAGCTGACGTTGATCTCGTAGCCGGCAGCCCAGGGGCACAGCTCGACATACATCTCGAGCGCGCGGACAAACTCCTCGACGGAGTGGCCGGCAACCTGACAGATGACCTGGCAGCCGTCCTTGGACAGCTGTTCGAGCCACGGACCGGACTCGCGGGCAAAGGCAGCCACGCCGGGGTTCTGAAGGCCCACGGAGTTGATCATACCGCCGGGAATCTCGGCCATGCGGGGCGCGGGATTGCCGGGCCAGGGCTCGGCCGCGCAACCCTTGGTGGTGATGGCGCCCAGTTGGGAAACATCAAAGAAGTTCTGGAACTGCCAACCGTAGCCAAAGGTACCGGCTGCGGTGTTGATGGGGTTCTGCATCTTGACGCCGCCGAAATCGACGGCCATGTTCACGGTACCCACTAGAAGACCACCACCTTGGAAGCATCGAACACGGGGCCGCACATGCAAGCGCCCTTCATACCGTCGACCGTCTCGACATTGCAGGTGTTGCAGGCGCCAAAGCCGCAGCTCATCATGCGCTCGAGCGACACCTCGCAGTACGCACCGGCCTCGGCGGCAGCGGCGGCGACTTTCTTCATCATGACGGCGGGACCGCAGCTGGCCACGTAGTCGTAGCCGCCCTCGCCGAGCAGATCGGCTGCCGGATCGGTGCAAAAACCGTGCGTACCCAGCGTGCCATCATCGGTGCACACGTTAACCGTGGCGCCCAGCGCGCGGAACTCATCGACACCCACGGCCTTGGAAGCGGTGCCAAAGCCCAGGCACACATCCACGTCAACGCCCTGCTCGGCAAGCATGCCGGCGAGGCACAGCACGGGCGGAACACCGATGCCGCCAGCAACGAGCAGCGCCTTCCTGGTACCCTCGGGCACAAGCCAGCCGCGGCCGCCAGGGCCCAGCAGATTAGAGGTGGAACCGGGGGCCATCTGCGACAGACGACGGGTGTCGTCGCCCACGACGGCGTACCACAGCTCGACGGTGCCGGCCTGGGCGTCGGCGCGATAGAAGCTCAGGGGCACGCGAAGCAGCGAGGACGCATCGCCGGGCACGGCAATGTTCACAAACTGACCGGGCTTGAGCGCACTTGCAAGCTTGGGGGCCGAGATGACGAGCGAGAAGATGCCGTCGGCGATCTCCTGGTTCGAGACGACCTCGAAGTCGTGCATGCGTGCAGTGGAAGGTGTGGGCATAGACGCTCCAATCCCCCATGCGGTTGCATGGTCAAAACGAACAGAAAGCGCGGCACCGCAAGGGCACCGCGCACAAAAGCGATAAGACTATGCTAGCAGATGCAGCCGTCGGCGAGCGTCTGCTTACCGCCGACAAACACATCGGTGGCACGGCCGGTAAGCGTGCGGCCGGCGAAACCGGAGTTTTCGGCGCGCGACTCGTAACCGTCCTCGCCAACCGTCCAGGTGGCGGACGCGTCGAACACGGTCAGGTCGGCAACGGAGCCCGCCTTGACCTGAACCTGGTCGAGACCCAGGATCTCACGCGGTTTGATGGCCATGAGCTCGACCATGCGGCCCATGCTCATCTTGCCCGTGTTGACCAGCTCGGTGAGCACGAGCGACAGCGAGGTCTCGAGGCCGATCATACCAAAGGGCGCAAGCTCGAACTCGCGGGCCTTCTCCCACGGGGTGTGGGGAGCGTGATCGGTGACAATAGCGTCGACGGTGCCGTCGATGACGCCCTGACGGATGGCCTCGGCATCCTCCTCGGTACGCAGCGGCGGGTTGACCTTGAGCGAGGTGTTGTAGGTCTCGTCCAGGTCGTTCTCGGTCAGGAACATGTGGTGCGGGGTGGCCTCGCAGGTAACCTGAACGCCGGCGGCCTTACCGGCACGCACGAGCTCGAGACCGTGAGAGGTGGAGATGTGCTGGATGTGCAGCTTGGCACCGGTCAGCTTGGCGATCTCAATGTCACGGGCGATCTGGAGCTCCTCGCCGGCAGCCGGCCAGCCCTCGAGAGCCAGACGGGTCGAAACCTTGCCCTCGTTGATCTGGCCGTGGCCGACCAGGTCCTCGTCCTGGCAGTGGCTCATAAAGACCTTGCCGAACATCTTGCCGTAGTCCATGCAGCGACGGAGCATGCCCGCGCCCTGCACGCCACGACCGTCGTCGGTGAAGGCGACGGCGCCGTGGGCGACCATATCGCCCATCTCGGACATGGCCTCGCCCTTAAGACCGCGGGTCATGGCGCCCGACGGATAGACGCGGCAGTGACCGACCTCGGCAGCACGGGACTTGACGAACTCCACAACGGTGCCGTTATCGGTGACGGGATCGGTATTGGGCATGGAGCACACGCCGGTAAAGCCGCCCTTGGCAGCTGCGCGGGTGCCGCTCTCGATGTCCTCTTTGACCTCGTAGCCGGGCTCGCGAAGGTGAACGTGCATATCCACCAGGCCGGGGACGAGGTACTTGCCGGAAAGGTCGCGGACCTCGGCTCCCTCGGCAGCGAGATTCTCACCGACCTCGGCGATCTTGTCGCCGTCAATCAGGACGTCAACGACACCGTCAAGCTCGACGGACGGGTCGACGACGTGGGCATTCTTAAGAAGCAAGGCCATTATCGGCACCTCCAAGCAGCAGATACAGGATAGCCATACGCACGCAGATACCGGCGTAGACCTGCTCCAGGATGACGGAGCGTTGCGGGTGGTCGGCCATATAGGAGTCGAACTCGACACCGCGGTTGATGGGGCCCGGGTGGCAGATGATCGCGTCGGGCTTCATGAGCTTCTCGCGGTCCTCGGTCAGGCCGAAGAGCTTGTGGTACTCGCGAATGGTCGGGAACGGGGCACCCTCGAGGCGCTCCTGCTGCACGCGCAGCATGTAGACGACGTCCAGCTCGGGCAGGACGGAATCGAGATCGCTCGTCACGTGGTCGCAGCCCAGGACCTCGGGTGCCGGAGGCAGCAGCGTGCCGGGGGCGACGGCGTAGGTCTCGCAGCCCATGATCTTAAGGGCGGGGATCAGCGAGCCGCAGACACGGGAGTGGGAGATGTCGCCGACGACAGCGACCTTCAGACCGTGGAAGTCACCCTTGTGCTGCCAAATGGTGTACAGGTCCAGCAGGGCCTGCGTGGGGTGGTTGTGCTTGCCGTCGCCGGCGCAGATAACGCTCGCGGGCGAATTCTGCGTGACGATATAGGGCGCGCCGGCGTGCTTGTCGCGCACGACGATACAGTCGATCTTGTAGGCGTTGAGGGTCTCGACGGTGTCGACGAGGCTCTCGCCCTTGACCGTAGAAGTCGAGGAACCGCCAAAGTTGAGGCTGTCGGCCGAAAGGCGCTTCTCGGCGAGCTCGAAGGAGCTGCGGGTGCGCGTCGAGGGCTCGTTGAACATGTTGACGATGGTCTTACCCTTGAGCGTGGGGACCTTCTTGATCGCACGCTCGTTGACCTCGGAGAACGCCTTGGCGGTCTCGAGGATGAGCTTGATGTCCTCTTCGGAGTACTCGGTAATGTCGATCAGGTGCTTATGGTTGAACGCCACGGTACTACTCACCTCCCAGCGGCGCGGAGCCCACGTGGGAACCCGGCGCGACGTCGTTAATCTCGACGGCGGTGTGGCCGTCGACTTCCTTCATATATAGGTGCACGTTCTCCTCATGCGACGAGGGAACGTTCTTGCCGACAAAGTCCGGCGAGATGGGGAGCTCGCGGTGACCGCGGTCAACGAGAACTGCCAGCTCAATACGGCTCGGACGGCCCAGGTCCATGACGGCGTCCAGAGCAGCGCGGATGGTACGACCCGTGTACAGGATGTCGTCCACCAGCACGACGCGCTTGCCGTCGACGCTAAAGGGAATGTTGGTGGCGTGGATCGCGGGAGCGAAATTGGTCGCATAGTCATCGCGGTAGAAGCTGATGTCCAGGCTGCCGAGCGGAACTTCGACGCCCTCGATCTCCTTGATCTCCTCGGCGAGCTTCTTTGCCAGAAGGTCGCCGCGCGTGACGATGCCGACCAGAGCGAGGTCTTCACAGCCCTCGTTGCGCTCGAGAATCTCGTGCGCGATGCGGGTCATCGCTCGATTGACGGCGGTCTCGTCCATGATGACCGCCTTGGGGGAAGTCGTGCCCATCGATCTCCTTCCTCACATGTCTTGACTGCTGACACAGTCAAAAAAATAGATGCCCGACCGCTTAAAGCGGACCAGACACCCACAGGAAAGGCTGCTCGCATGGCAGCTATGTAATTCCATGTGGGTATCTCGTACCCCTTTAATGGTCAAGGGATAGTGTAGCCAACCTCGAGCTTAATTGCGAGCATAAATACAGAGCAATCCGTAAACGGAGCCCAATGCTCCATAAACCTATATATATTTGTGGGACGAGCTTGAAAACGCACGCACGAGCTGGCATAATCCCCTCTGCTGCACGCAAATCGGATCTACGTCCAGGGCCGTGGCGTGGGCACTATCGCCAAAAGAGGAATATCTCTGTGTAGATTGCGCACAGGGAGCGACTTCTGTGCTATAGTTCAGGCTTGTTTGTTAACGCGACATGTTCGTTTGTCGCCCAAGGAGGGTCAGTTATGTCCAAAGTTTGCGAAGTTTGCGGTAAGCACCCCGTTGCCGGTCGCTCCATCAGCCACTCTCACCGCGTCACCAACCGTAAGTTCCGCCCCAACATCCAGCGCGTCTACGTTGTCGTCGATGGTCACCGTCGCAAGATGAACGTTTGCTCCACCTGCCTCAAGTCTGGCAAGGTTGCGCGCTCCTAAATAAGGTCTTACCAACAAGTACCTCGGACTCTCCGGGTCAAAGACCTCGCGTTCACATAGAACTTACCAAAGGCGCCCTCCCCTACGGAGAGCGCCTTTTTGCACTCATTGGGGACAGGCTTACATGAGTGCTTTCACGCATTGGGGACAGACGTGACGTACACATGCGGCGCCATGATCAGGTCCTGCCCAGCCTCACGCAGCCTCCCTCCAGCCCACAGTGGCCTTGGTCACGCTTGTAGCGCCAATGCCGGTGATACGGGCAATTTGCTTGACCGTGAGATGTGCCCGCCTGAGCCTCAGCAGACAGGCATCGCGATCGGGGCGTGGCAGGGCCTTGAGCAGCGCAGGATCTATGCTCGGCAGGACTTCGTGCGCAATGGAAAGGGCCTCCTCATCGGGGATCCGCCGGCGTGGAAGAACCTCCACTGACCAAGTGCGCCCGGCAACTTCCTCGAGATGCTCGCAATAGCAACGGGAGCCTCCGACGATATCGAGCATAGGAGCCGCGTCACAGATGTCAAAGGGATCATAGCCCAGCTGATATGCCTTGTAGCTTGACCAGCGGTACGCCTCGAGCGAGTCAAGCGCACCCTTCACAGGATTGAGATGGATATAATCGAGTAGCTGCACCGCCTGTGTGTCCGACTCGACCGCGACCCGCGAATAGCGATTGTCAAACAAATGCCCCGTTCTCCCCGTTTTCCCGTTGAAATACTTGGCATACGCCGTCAATGCGCACTGCATTGCCTTTGAAAGGTTGTCAAATGGGTCATCAACCATCAAATGGAAGTGGTTGTCCATAAGGCACCAAGCCAACACTGCCACTTTATGGCGTGCAAACCTGTCCGAGATGTCCGATAAGAAACGATATCGGTCAGAGTCATCTTCAAAAATAATCTGTTTGGAGTTGCCACGGTCAAAGACGTGGTAATAGCCGGTGAGCGAAACGGCGCGGGCGCATCGGGGCATAATCTCTCCTTTCAAAACTGAACAGGCAACACCTAAAAGGAGAGAAGTAACGCGAAATGCTGAGCCTGTAACCTATTTATATCCAATGAGCGGCAAAAACAGGTTCAGAACGGCAAAATGGCAAAACGATGTCTGTCCCAAATGAGTGAAAGCACTCATGTAAGTCTGTCCCCAATGAGCGAGGCGATGCAGCAGGCAGATAGTTTTAGTTAAAACGTTTCAGTTTATTGAAGCGTTTTAGTGTGCCTTTTACGGGAATCTTACCGTTCGCCGAATCATTTCTTGCTATCATGCAAGGCGTAGGGTAAATCTCCGATCGCAAGGAGACACAAATGGTGAAAAAGTCACCGGAAAACACTACTCCCGCAATTGTGGACAACGTAGAGGCGCTTGAGGCTAAGCTCGCTCAGATGCGAGAGGCCCAGGCGCTTTTTGCTACGTACACGCAGGAGCAGGTCGACAAGATCTTCTATGAGGCCGCCATGGCCGCCAACAAGGCTCGTATCCCGTTGGCGAAGATGGCCATCGAGGAGACCGGCCGCGGCGTTCTTGAGGACAAGGTCATCAAGAACCACTACGCCGCAGAGTACATCTACAACGCTTACAAGAACACCAAGACCTGTGGTGTCCTGGAGCGCGACGAGGCTTACGGCATCACCAAGATCGCCGAGCCCATCGGCATCGTGGGCGCCGTCATCCCGACGACCAACCCCACCTCCACCGCCATCTTCAAGACGCTGATCTGCCTGAAGACCCGCAACGCCATCATCATCTCCCCGCACCCGGCTGCCGCCAAGTGCACCATCGCCGCCGCCAAGCTCGTGCTTGACGCCGCCGTCAAGGCCGGCGCCCCCGAGGGCATCATCGGCTGGGTCGATGTCCCCTCCATCGAGCTGACTAACATGGTCATGCGCGACGTCGACATCATCCTCGCCACCGGTGGCCCGGGCATGGTCAAGGCCGCTTACTCCTCGGGCAAGCCCGCCCTGGGCGTTGGCGCCGGTAACACCCCGGTCGTCATCGACGACACCGCCGACGTGCTGCTCGCCGTCAACTCCATCATCCACTCCAAGACCTTCGACAACGGCATGATCTGCGCTTCCGAGCAGTCCGTGACCGTAATCGACAGCATCTATGACCAGGTTAAGGCCGAGTTCCAGAAGCGCGGCTGCTACTTCGTCAAGCAGGGTGCCGAGATGGAGGCCCTGCGTGCCGCCATGTTCAAGAACGGCGCTCTCGATCACCGCATCCCCGGCATGGCCGCTGCCAAGATCGCCGAGCTCGCCGGCATCGAGGTTCCCGCCAAGACCAAGATCCTGATCGCCGAGGTCACCTCCACCGACCCCGCCAAGGAGGAGTTCTCCCACGAGAAGCTCTCCCCGGTCCTGGCCATGTACCACGCCAAGGACTTCCAGGAGGCCGTCGACAAGGCCGAGCACCTCGTGCTCGCCGGTGGCCCGGGCCACACCGCCTCTCTGTACGTGCACCCCGCCCAGGCCGAGAAGATCAGCCTGTTCGAGCACGTCATGAAGGCCTGCCGTATCGTCATCAACACCCCGTCCTCGCACGGCGGCATCGGTGACCTGTACAACTTTGGCATGAAGCCGTCTCTGACCCTGGGCTGCGGCTCCTGGGGCGGCAACTCCGTCTCCGAGAACGTTGGGGTGAAGCACTTGATCAACGTTAAGACTGTGGCCGAGCGCCGTGAGAACATGCTGTGGTTCCGCGCTCCCGAGAAGGTCTACTTCAAGAAGGGTTCCACGCCCGTCGCCCTCGACGAGCTGGGCAACGTCATGGGCAAGAAGCGCGCCTTCATTGTCACCGACCAGTTCCTCTTCAAGAATGGCAACACCCGCGCCATCGAGGCCAAGCTCGACGAGATGGGCATCGCCCACGACTGCTTCTACGACGTCGAGCCCGATCCGTCGCTGCAGTGCGCACGTCGCGGCGCCAAGCAGATGGCTCTCTTTGAGCCGGACGTCATCATCGCCGTCGGCGGTGGCTCCGCTATGGACGCCGGCAAGATCATGTGGATGATGTACGAGCACCCCGAGTGCAAGTTTGAGGACATGGCCATGGACTTCATGGACATCCGCAAGCGTATCTTCACCTTCCCCGAGATGGGCAAGAAGGCCTACTTCGTCGCCGTCCCGACCTCCTCGGGTACCGGCTCCGAGTGCACGCCGTTCGCCATCATCACCGACAAGGAGACCGGCATCAAGTGGCCGCTCGCCGACTACGCGCTGCTCCCCAACATGGCTATCGTCGACGCCGACAACTGCATGACCGCCCCGCGCGGCCTGACCGCTGCCTCTGGCATCGACGTCATGACCCACGCCATCGAGTCCTACGTCTCCATCATGGCTTCCGACTACACCAAGGGCCTCTCCGAGCGCGCTGCCAAGCTCGTCTTCGAGAACCTGCCCTCCAGCTTCACGAACGGCGCCAAGGACCCGCACGCCCGCGAGGAGATGCACAACGCCTCCTGCATGGCCGGTATGGCCTTCGCCAACGCCTTCCTGGGCCTCAACCACTCCATGGCCCACAAGCTCGGCGCTTTCCATCACCTGCCCCACGGCCTCGCAAACGCTGTCATCCTGACCCGCGTCATGCGCTACAACGCCGCCGAGGCTCCCGTCAAGATGGGTACCTTCTCCCAGTATCCTTACCCCAACGCGCTGCACAACTACGCCGAGATGGCCAAGTACTGCGGCATCGAGGGCAAGGACGACAAGGAGGTCTTCGAGAACTTCATCACGAAGCTCGAAGAGCTCAAGGACTTCATCGGCGTCAAGAAGACCATCGCTGACTACGGTGTTGACGAGCAGTACTTCCTCGACACCCTCGACGAAATGACCGAGCAGGCATTCAACGACCAGTGCACCGGCGCCAACCCGCGCTACCCGCTCATGAGCGAGATCAAGGAGCTCTACCTGGACGCCTACTACGGCCGCGAGCCCCAGGATTACGCCGTCTGCTAGTTTTAGCACGGTTTTTAACGGCGGGGGTGCACGGGTGTTTCACACACCCCCGCCGTCGCTTCTATCGCATCGTTGAAAGGATGCAACCATGCTGCTACCCGATTCCAAGACCGAGCTCGTCCGCCGTGGCAACAAGGTCGTTTACGACCTGGGCGACAAGATTGTCAAGGTCTTTAACGAGACCAAGCCTGTCTCCGACGTGTTCAACGAGGCTTTGAATCTTGCCCGCATCAATGAGTGCGGCATCCGCAGCCCCAAGGCGCTCGAGGTTTCCCAGCTCGAGAACGCCAACGGCTGGGCGCTCGTGACCGAGAAGGTTCCGGGCACCACCCTTGCCGAGAAGATGACTGCCGAGCCCCAGCGCTTTGGTGAGTACCTCGAGATGTTTGTCGACCTCCAGATCGAGATCCACGGCTACACCTCCCCGCTGCTCAACCGTCAGCGCGACAAGTACGCCCGCATGATCGACAGCCTTGATCAGCTCAATGCCACCACGCGCTACAACCTTCAGGAGCGTCTGGACGGCATGACCAAGGAGTTCAAGGTCTGCCACGGCGACTTCAACCCCTCCAACGTCATCGTCGGCGACGACGGCCAGCTCTATGTGTGCGACTGGGCACACGCCACCCAGGGCTCCCCTGCTGCCGACGTTGCCACCACCTACCTGCTCTTTGCCCTCAACAGCAAGGATCAGGCTGAGGCCTACCTGGAGCTCTACTGCGACCGCGCCGACATGCCGATGCAGGTCGTGCGTCAGTGGACGAGCATCGTCGCCGCTTCCGAGCTCGCTCGTAAGCGCAACGTGAACGATGAGTTCCTGAAGAACTGGATCGACGTCGTCGATTATCAGTAATATCTGAGCGATTTATTTCGCATCGGAGGCACAAGGAAAACCCCGCAGCTCGCATGGGCTATGGGGTTTTCCTTTTAGATATCGAGGATGCCACAAGATAAAAGGACGGCCCCGCATCTCCCCGATCTGGAGAAATGCGGGGCCGTCCCGTATATCGAACTACAAGCGAAATCGTCGATTAACGGCGTGCTGCCTTCACAAGCTCGGCGACCTTGGCGACGACCTCGTCGATCGCCACATCCTCGCGCTCACCCGTGGCACGGTCCTTGAGCTCAACGGTGCCATTCTTAAGGCCACGCTTACCCAGAACGACCTGATACGGGAAGCCCATAAGGTCGTTGTCGGCAAACTTAAAGCCGGGACGCTCGTCGCGGTCGTCGACGACAACCTCGATACCCTCGGCGCACAGGCCATCAACGATCTGCTCGCAGACGGTAGCGCACTCCTCCTTCTTGGGATCGAGCGGAATCACCGCGACCTCGTACGGGGCAACGGAGACCGGCCAGACGATACCGTGCTCGTCGTTGTGCTGCTCCACGACGGCAGCGAGCGAGCGGGACACACCAACGCCGTAGCAGCCCATGATGAGCGGCTTCTCCTTGCCGTCCTCGTCCATAAAGGTGGCACCCATGGCCTCGGAATACTTGGTGCCCAGCTGGAAGACCTGAGAGACCTCGATGCCGCGGGCAGCGGAGAGCGGCTTGCCGCAGTGCGGGCAGGGGTCGCCGGCGACAACGGTGACCAGATCGGCCCACTCATCGACGGTAAAGTCGCGCTCGGGGCAGGCACCGGTAAAGTGATAATCGACCTCGTTGGCACCGCAGGCCCACTGCTTGGAATCGAGCAGGCTCTCGTCGCACACCAGACGAATGCCATCGGGCAGGTTAACCGGTCCGATAAAGCCCTTGTGCAGACCGTTCGCCTGAAGCTCCTCGTCGGTCATCATGCGATAGCCCTTGCCAAAGACGTGCTCGGCCTTGCAATCGTTGAGCTCGTGATCGCCCGGAACAATGGCCACGACAGGCTTGCCCTCGGCGTCGATGAGTGCCAGCGACTTGCGCGTGCCGTTCTCGGGGAACCCAAAGAACTTAGCAACAGCCTCAATGGTGCCCATGCCCGGAGTCTCAACCTTGGTGAGCGTACCGTCACCAGGACCCTCGGTCACGACGACCTTGGTGCTTGCCGCCTCGTCATCGGCAGCAAAGCCGCAATCGTCGCAGTAGACGAGCGAAGCCTCGCCAGCGTCGGCCAAAGCCATGTACTCGACGGAGGTATCGCCACCGATCTCACCGGAGTCGGCAACAACGGGCAGGGCCTTGATATAGCAGCGCTCGCAGATGTTAGCGTAGGCCTGCTTCATCTTGTCATACTCCTCCTGCAGGCTCTCCTGCGTGGCGGAGAAGCTGTAGGCGTCCTTCATGATGAACTCGCGAGCGCGCATCAGGCCAAAGCGGGGACGGAACTCGTCGCGGAACTTGTCCTGAATGTGGTACAGGTTGACAGGCAGCTGCTTATAGGAGCGCAGCTCGTTGCGCACCAAGGCCGTGACGGTCTCCTCGTGCGTGGGGCCCAAGACGAACTCGCGACCATGACGGTCGTCAAAGCGCACAAGCTCCTTACCATAGGCGTCGATGCGGCCGGACTCGCGCCACAACTCGGCGTCGACCATGATAGGCATCATAAGCTCCTGGGCGCCGGCGGCGTCCATCTCGTCGCGCACGATGTTCTCGATCTTGCGAATCGAGCGCCAAGCAAGCGGCAGGTAGGAATATAGACCGGCGGCCTCCTTGCGGATCATGCCGGCACGGAGCAGCAGACGGTGGCTGGCGAGCTCAGCGTCCGCCGGATCCTCTTTAAGCGTCGGCGCATAAAGCTTAGACATATACATTGCTCGGGTCATTTATTTCTCCTCAATAAGCTTGTCGACCTCGGCCATAAGCGCGTCGACAATTTGGTCCTCAGCTACTTTACCAATGATCTGGCCATGCGAAAAGAGCAAGGCCTGACCACGTCCGCAAGCAACGCCCAGATCGGCATCAGAAGCCTCGCCGGGGCCATTAACGGCACATCCCATCACAGCGATCGAAAGCGGCGCGGAGTAGTTCTTAAGCCGCTCGGTAACCTCCTCGGCAATGGGAATAAGGTTAACCTGGCAGCGGGCGCATGTGGGGCACGAGACAATCTCGGGGCCACGGCGACGCAGGCCCAACGACTGCAGAATACCCCAGGCAACCGGCGGCTCCTCAACCGGATTGGCTGTGAGCGACACACGCATGGTGTCGCCAATGCCTTCGGAAAGCAAGATACCCAAGCCTACAGAGCTCTTGATGGTGCCCTGGAGCTTGGTCCCCGCCTCCGTCACGCCCAGGTGAAGCGGAACGTGGGGAATCTCACGCGACAGGGCTCGATAGGTATCGAGCGTCGTCTGTACGCTATGGGCCTTGGCGGAAAGCACTATGTTGGTAAACCCACGATCCTCAAAGTGCCGCACAAAGCGCTCGCTCGACATCACGAGCTTTTCGGGCTGCGTGAGGTCATCGCGCTCGGCGATATCCTGCTCAAGCGAACCGGCATTGACGCCGATACGAATCGCACAGCCCGCAGCACCCGCAGCATCAATCACCGCGTCGACCTTAGCCCAATCGCCGATATTGCCGGGATTGATGCGAAGCTTGGCGGCACCAGCCTCGACGGCGCCGATGGCGAGCTTATGGTTAAAGTGAATATCGGCGACGATCGGCACCGGAGACTCGGCACAGATGATGCGGAAACCCTCAAGCGCGGCCTCGGTGGGCACGCTCACACGCACGATATCGCAGCCAGCCTGCGCCAACGCGCACACTTGCGCAAGCGTTGCCTGGGCGTCAGCGGTATCGGTGCAGGTCATGGATTGGACCACCACCGGCGCGCCGCCACCGATCTGCACACCGCCCACATGCACGGGGCGCGTCAACTCGCGAGGCAAAGGATGGGATAAAGACAATCCAAACACTCCCCTACAGGATAAATCGAAGGACGTCGGAACGAAGCATATAGACAAACAGCAGCGCAAAGAGCGCGATGCCCACATAGCTCACAATCGTCTGGACCTTGAGCGGAAGCTCGCGGCCAGCAATCTTTTGAATGATCTCGATGACCAGCTTGCCGCCATCGAGTGGTGGGATGGGCAGCAGGTTCATAAAGCCAAGCGAGAACGAAATGAGGGCGGCAAACGAAAGGAACGTGGCAGGGCCGGCAGCAGCAGCCTGTGAGGACATAACGCTAATGCCCACGATCGAAGAAGACTGATCGAGAATCTCCATCGTATGCTGCGGCTGGAGCAGGCGCATCACGCCCTCCGCTGTCTGCACGACATAGGAGAACGAAAGCCGAGCCGACGTGATGGGGTCTAAACGGACCACCTGCGTAGAGGCATACACACCTAGGCGCTCGTCCTCTTTGAGCGCAACCGAGGTCGAATGCTGCTTGCCGTCGCGCTCGTACTCGATGGCGATATCGTCCTTACCGGCGGCCTTGCCGATGGCATCGTAAACGTCCATCCAGGTAGAGCACGATACTCCGTCAACCGAAAGGATCGCGTCGCCGCCCTCGATACCCGCCTTGGCGGCAATAGACCTCTCGTCAACCTGACCGATCACGTTGGTATCCATCGGCACGGTGACACCCGCAATAGAGTAGATGCTCATAAGCAGCAAAAAGCCCGTCAGGATATTGACGAGAATGCCCGCGAGCAGCATAAAGGCGCGCTTGAGAAAACCCTGGCCCAGATAGGTATGCGAACGCTCTTGCGCAAGGAACTCGGCTTCGCCGCACGGCAGCTCCCACACATCGCCCTCGGTAGTCGCATGCTCTCGATCGAAACGGCGGCCGTCAAAGGTGGTGTAACCCGCCGCATCTCGTGGCAGCGTCTGATACTTGGCGGGATAGTAGCTCGGCGAGGGCTTCTCCCCTTCCTCATACCAAGGCGCGATAGAGCCCCAACCCAAGAGCAAGGCGCATGCCTCGAGCACAACCTCCTCGGATAGCTCGAGCTCGGCGGCAAGGTCGGCCACGGTCACGCGACCATGACGATAGATAGCCGCGAGCACGCGATCGGCGCACGAGACGTCGGTCGGATCCATACCGCAGATGGCAGCGTAGCCACCCAGCAGCAGCGGGGTCACGCCAAACTTGGTTCCAATGCGACGTGACGTGTAATGGATGTCAAAGCGACACGGCAGGCCCAAAAAGAACTCGGTCACGCGGACGCCGCAGGCACGCGCCGCCAAAAAGTGGCCGCCCTCGTGCAAAAACACAAGGACGGAAAGCATCAGCAGGCCCCAAAAGACCGATGAGAGAACGCTCAGAACAGTATCCATAAAACGAAAAAGCAATCCTTATGGGTTAGGAACGGGTTGCGGCGAGCACCTGCGCAGCCTTTTCACGCGCCCATGCATCGATGTCGCGAAGCTGCTCAAACGAATCGACCGCCTGCATATCGTGGGAATCCATGCAGGATTCCACAATGCGATCGATATCGGTAAAGCTGCAGCCATCGTTCAGGAAGGCATCGACGGCGACCTCGTTGGCGGCATTGAGCACGCACGGCATGGTGCCACCCGTCTTGCCGGCACGTTCGGCCAGTGCCAGACAGCGGAAGGTATCCATGTCGGCAGCATCAAACGTGAGCTGCCCCAGCTCGCGGAAATCGATACGAGGCGCCGGGGTATCCCAACGCTCGGGATACGAGAACGCGAACTGGATGGGAATACGCATGTCGGAAGCACCGAGATGCGCCATCACGGAGCCGTCGGCGAACTCGACCATAGAGTGAATCTTGGACTGACGCTGCACGACCACGTTAATGAAATCGAGGTCGCAGTTAAACAGATGCATGGCCTCAATGCGTTCCAGGCCCTTGTTCATGAGGGTGGCGGAGTCGATGGTGATCTTGGCACCCATGGCCCACGTGGGATGTGCGAGGGCATCGGCACGCGTCACGCGGTCGAGCTCGTCGCGGGTGCGGCCAAAGAACGGACCGCCCGAGCAGGTGAGCCAAATACAATGAGCCTCGCGTGGGTTCTCCCCCAGATAGCACTGGTAGATGGCGGAGTGCTCAGAGTCGACTGGAATAAGCTGGCCCGGTTGCGCCAACGGCATAAGCAAGTCGCCGCCGACGACGAGGGACTCCTTGTTGGCAAGGGCAAGACGCTTATTCGAGGTCAAGGCCGCATGGCTCACCTCGAGACCGGCGGCGCCCACAATAGCGACGAGCACGCAGTCGATATCGTCGCGACGCGCGAGCTCGCAAACCGCCTGCGCGCCAACGCCGAGCTTCGTTCCCTCGGGCAACTCCTGCAGCACGGCGTCATCGCCATGAGCGACATCGGCCACGGCAACCGCCGGAACCGAGAACTCGCGGGCAGCGGCAACGAGCTCGGAGGTACTGGAGTTAACGGACAGCGCCGTCACCTGCAGGCGATCGGCATGCTGGCGGCACACATCGAGCGCCTGGGTGCCGATAGAGCCCGTGCAGCCCAGAATGGCAACGCGAAGGCGTCCATCGGGGCCATACGTCGTCTGGAATGACATTACAGCACGCCTCCGATCATCAAAAGCAGCTGAGCGGTAATGCAGCCAAAGATAAGCGAGTCGCTACGGTCGAGCATGCCGCCATGGCCCGGGATAAGGTTGCCGGAATCCTTGACGCCCACGCCACGCTTGATGCGCGACTCGATAAGGTCGCCGATAACGCCCAAAATGGACACGACCACGCCGCACAGCAGCGCATAGGGCAGGCTGAGCTTGTAGAAGTGCGTCGCCCACAGAATGAGCCAAATCAAAACCGAGCCCAGGATGCCGCCGACAAACCCCTCCCAGCTCTTTTTGGGAGAGATCTTGGGAACCATCTTGTGCTTGCCGATACGGCTGCCCACAATGTAGGCAAACGAATCGGAGACCCAAAGGGACGCGCAAACGCCCACTGAAAGCAGGGCGCCGGCAAAACCGGGCACGGCATCGCGCAGCAGCACGATAGCCGACAGCATAAAGCCAGTGTAGATGGGACCCATGAGCGTCACGGCCACATCAGAGATGCGGGTACGCGGCGACCAGACATACCAAATGCCCACAGCGAGCATCAGGGCAAAAAGCAGGGCATTCAGCAGCATCGAATCGCCCAACGCCGACAGCGGAAAGAGTACGGCGGCAGCGATACCCATGCGCTCGTTAGCCATCTTGCCATCGAGCCTTGTCATACGGAAAAACTCATAGCAGCACAGACCGCTCATGACAGAAACAAAGATGGCCGTGGGCACAATACCCAAAACCAAGCACAGGATAAAGACAACGGCGTAGACGATACCGGCAGCGGCACGGGTAATAAAGCCCGCCAGCCACGAACCGGTGCCGCTCTTCGCTGCAGGCGCCCCCGCAGTGGCAGCTTTGCGCGCAGGCGTCTTGGGAGAAGATGCCTTGGGACGATCGGACACGATTAAGCCTCCTCGGTCTTGCTCAGTCCACCAAACCTACGGTCACGGCCCTGATAGGCCAAAATGGCGTCGACAAGGCCCCAACGATCAAAGTCGGGCCAATAGGTATCGGTGACGTAGAACTCGGAATAAGCCACCTGCCACAGCAGATAGTTCGAAAGGCGCAGCTCACCAGAGGTGCGAATCACAAGCTCAGGATCGGGAAGACCGGCGGTATAGAGGTGAGAAGCCACCATGTCGTCATCAATTGCGGCAGGGTCGATCTTACCGGCGGCAACGTCGAGTGCGATCTGACGGACAGCGCGAGTAATCTCGGCACGCGCGCCGTAGTTGACGGCAAGCGCCAGCGTCATACCGGTGTGATCGGCGCACTCGGCAAGACCGCGTTCAAAAACGTCGCGGGTCTTCTTGGGCAGCGCGGAAATATCACCCAAAAAGACAACGCGCACGTTTTCGCGCTTCAGAAGCGGCAACTCGTCGATGAACGTCTTGGCAAACAGGTGCATCAAGACGTTGACCTCATGCTGCGGGCGGTTCCAGTTTTCGGTAGAAAACGCATAGGCCGAAAGCACGTCGACGCCCAGGCGCACGCAGGCGGTAATGATCTCGCGCAGCGAGACGATACCCGCCTTGTGGCCCTCAGTGCGTGCAAGACCGCGCGACGTGGCCCAACGACCGTTGCCGTCCATGATGCACGAGATATGGTGCGGAATGTTATTGAGGTCAAGGTCGGAAAAACCGACGCCCGCAGGGGCGTCGGCAAAGTACTCGACCAGTTTATGCTCGTCGTATTGCACCTTAGATCTCCATGACCTCGGCTTCTTTTTCCTTCAGAAGCTCCTCGACCTTGGCGACATACTCATCGGTGTGCTTCTGGACCTTAGCCTGCTCGCGACGGACATCGTCCTCGGTGAGCTCCTCATCGCGCTCGAGCTTGTTGTTGAAGTCGCGACGGATGTTACGGATAGACACCTTGGCCTGCTCGGCGTACTCGCGGCACTCCTTGACGAGCTCGCGACGGCGCTCCTCGGTGGGAGCCGGGAACGGCAGACGAACGACGGTGCCATCGGAGTTGGGGGTAATACCCAGATCGGAAGCGCCGATGGCCTTGACGATAGCGTTGATGAGTGCCTTGTCCCACGGCTCAATGAGCAGCATGTGGGCCTCGGGGGTCTTGACGGCGGCAACCTGCGTGACCGGCGTGGGAACACCGTAATAATCGACGGTGATGTCGGACAGAATGTTGGCATTGGCGCGGCCGGTACGAACCTTGGAGAAGTTATGCTTGAGGGACTCGAGCGACTTGTCCATGTGGGCGGTGATGTTCTCTGCCATGCTTAATCCTCCTGATAGACGAGCGTGCCGACGGGCTCACCCGAAAGCGCGCGCTTGACGGTGTCCTCGCCATCGATGTTGAGGACCAAAATCGGCATACGGTTGTCCTGGCACAGTGCCGTAGCCGTGGAATCCATAACCTGCAGACCGCGGACGAGAACCTCGTGATAGGTAATCTTGTCAAAACGGACGGCATCAGCGCACTTGACGGGATCCTTATCGTAGATGCCGTCAACCTTGGTGGCTTTAATCAGAATCTCGGCGCCGATCTCACACGCACGAAGAGCCGCGGCGGTGTCGGTCGTAAAGTACGGATTGCCCGAACCAGCGGCAAAAATAACGACGTTGCCCTTGGAAAGGTGGTTGATGGCGCGACGGCGAATATAGGGCTCGCAGATCTCGTTCATCTGGATAGCGCTCATCACGCGGCAGGGAACATCGTTATGATCGAAGGCATCCTGCAGGGCGAGCGCGTTCATAACGGTTGCCAGCATGCCCATGTAGTCGGCCTGAGCACGCTCCATGCCACCGGCAGCGCCTGCCATGCCGCGGAAAATATTGCCGCCGCCGACAACGACGCCGACCTCATGGCCAACGGCGAGCAGCTCCTTGACCTGCTTAGCAAGATGGTCGGTAACCTTGGGGTCGATGCCATATTGGCCGTCGCCCATCAGCGCTTCGCCGGAAAGCTTAAGAAGCACGCGTTTATATCGGATGTCGGACAAAGCGATCCTCCTTTAGATTGAACTCTCAACATTCTATCAAAGGCTCTAAGAAGAGCCATGAAAAAGCAGGCTGTGAGTAAAACCCACAGCCTGCTCATTACCAGCTACAAGAGCTTATTTACTCGCCACGGACCAGACGGTCAAAGGCAACGACGGTAATGGTGTCGCCGAGCTCCTTGGAGACCTGCTCAGCGTACTTCTTGATGGTGAGGGAGCTGTCCTTGATGAACTCCTGCTCGGTGAGCACGGACTTCTTGTAGAACTTCTCCAGACGGCCGACAGCCATCTTCTCCTGGATAGCCTCGGGCTTACCGGACTCGGCAGCCTGAGCCATGTAGATCTGCTTCTCGTGCTCGACGGTCTCGGCCGGAACCTGATCGCGGGTAGCGCAGATCGGGGCGACGGCGGCAACCTGAAGGGCAACGTCGTGAGCGAAGGTCTTGAAGGATTCAGCCTGAGCGGTCTCAGCCTTCTCGAAGGCAAACTCGACGAGGACGCCGATCTTACCACCCATGTGGATGTAAGAAGCGAGCGCGCCGTTCTCAGCCTTGCGGGCAGCGAAGCGGGAGATCTTCATGTTCTCGCCCATGATGTGAATCATCTCGGTGAGCTCGGAGGAAACGGTCTCCTCGCCCATCGGCTTCTCGAGCAGAGCATCGACATCGGCCGGCTCGGTGGTGGCGACAACCTCAGCGACCTTGGAAGCAAAGCCGGTGAACTTGGCGTTAGAGCCAACGAAGTCGGTCTCGCAGGAGAGCTCGAGCAGAGCGCCGGTCTTGCCATCCTCGGAGACGAACGCGGCGACAGCGCCCTCGTTGGTCTCACGGCCAGCCTTCTTGGCAGCCTTGGCAAGGCCGTTCTTACGCAGAACGTCGACAGCGGCGTCCATGTCGCCGTCAGCCTCGACGAGAGCCTTCTTGCACTCCATCATCGGGGAGTCGGTCATCTCGCGGAGCTGCTTGACCATAGCGGCGGTAATCTGGGCCATTGTGGTTCCTTTCAAAGAGATGAAAAAGAATTAACTAAGACTGATTTACTCGGCCTTGGGCTCAGCGGCCATCTCGGCCTCGGAGACCTGCTCCTTGCCGGAGCCAGCGAGGCAGGCGTCAGCCATGAGCTCGCACATAAGGGTGACAGCGGAGATAGCGTCATCGTTGCAGGGGATGCCGTACTCGACCTCGTCGGGATCGGAGTTGGTGTCGATCAGGGCGACGACGGGGATGTTCAGGCGCTGGGCCTCCTTGATGGCGTTCTCCTCGCGCTTGGTGTCGATGACGAAGAGAGCCTGGGGCAGACCCTTCATGTCGCGGGCGCCACCGAGGTTGGTCTGGAGCTTAGTGAGCTCCTTGCCGAGAACAGCCTGCTCCTTCTTGGGCAGAACAGCCATGCGGCCGTCCTCGACCATGGCCTCGAGCTCCTCCATGCGGTTGATGCGGGAGCGGATGGTGACGAAGTTGGTCAGCATACCGCCGAGCCAACGCTGGTTGATGTAAGGCATGTTGGCGCGCTCAGCAGCGTTCTTGACGGCCTCCTGAGCCTGCTTCTTGGTGCCGACGAACAGCACGTTGCCGCCC
This sequence comes from uncultured Collinsella sp., assembly GCA_900545665.1. GTDB lineage: Bacteria > Actinomycetota > Coriobacteriia > Coriobacteriales > Coriobacteriaceae > Collinsella. The sequence continues at coordinate 46,921 of UQZU01000003.1, read as the reverse complement.
TTGGCGACGTTCTTGACGAAGGTGTAGGCCTGGTCGGCGTCGAGGATGGTCTGCTTGAGGTCGAGGATGTAGATGCCGTTGCGCTCACCGAAGATGAACGGCTTCATCTTGGGGTTCCAGCGACGGGTCTGGTGACCGAAGTGGCAGCCGGCCTCGAGCAGGGTGCGGATATTAATCTTGGTAGCCATGTTAAACCTCCTGTGGTTTGCCTCCGCGCGGGGTCATCCTCCAAAACCAACCCGGACATGTGCTACCAAAGCCCGGGCACCACGGTATGAAGTAGCCGCGCGTGCGTGATAAAAACATGTTGCCGTGAAGCAACCTGATGAATGATAGCAGGAATGCCTCTTCCTGCCAACCCGCAATCAAAACCACACACCTGAGTGCGGCGCGGGACGTCCCAGCCACTATTCGCCGCGGGGATGGGCTTGAGCCACAGCCCGCTTAAGCCGATCGGGTGTGAGATGCGTGTAGATCTGCGTCGTGGACAGGCTCGCATGACCTAGCAGCTCTTGAACCGAGCGCAGGTCCGCACCGCCCTCGAGCAAGTCGGTCGCAAAGGTATGGCGCATCGCATGCGGGGCGATGTCAGCCGGAATGCCGGCGAGCGTCGCCAGCGTATGGAACCGCCGCCGGAGCATCGCGGCGCTCATGCGATTGCCGCGCGCCGATATAAGCAGCGGATGCGGCCCGGTAGCGAGGTCGCGGCGCTTTGCCCGAGCGAGCAACTCCGGCCTCCCCTCTTCAATATAGAGACGCGTCACATCGAGCGCACGACGATACAGAGGAACGATGCGCTCCTTGCTTCCCTTGCCCCACAGGCGCAGCGTGCGCTCTGACCATGAGATGGATTCCACATTGAGCGCCGCAAGCTCTGAGATGCGGGCACCCGAGGCATAGAGCAACTCGAGCATCGCCGCATCGCGCAGTCCCGCGGGTGTTGAGGTATCAGGCGTCTTGAGCAGCGCCTCGACCTGCTGGGTCGTAAGGACGCCCGGCAGGTCACGCGGCAGCTTGGGCGACGCGATCGCCGAGACCGCATCGCCCTCGACAATCCCCTCGGCAGCCATCCAGCGATAGAGAGATCGGATAGCCGACAGGTGCGCCGCAAGCGTTCGGGGAGCCACCTGCTCACGCGAAAGCTCAGCAAGATAGCGACGAATGGTGCGCACGTCGGCAGCGAAAGCATCAATATCCTCGCGCTCGCACCAGGCAGCAAAGCGCTCCAGTCTCGAGCCATAGGCCGTCACCGTGTTGGGAGAAAGCCCCTCAACGCGTGCGATATAGGCGATAAAAGAGTCGACGGTGTCGTACAGGTCAAAAGCTATGACCGGTCGCCTCCAAACAAGTCGGAACGCGTGGCCAAGTAGGCATCGAGGGCCTCGAGCGCACGGTCCGTATAGGCCTGATAGCGGTCGCGCTTGCTGCGGCGCTTACCGTCCTCGAGCGGCGGCACTAGGCCAAAATTAACATGCATGGGCTGATAGCCCACGGTGGCAGGATCGGTCGCATAGCCCACGAGCGCACCCAGGGCGCCCACGCGGGGCAACTCAACGGAATCGGCGCCGATAGCCTCTGCATAGGTGTTGAGCGCCGCGAGCAGACCTGTCGCCACGGCTTCCATGTACCCCTCGGTGCCGGTGATCTGACCGGCCAGGCGCACACCGGTACCGGGCACGGCAAAGGTGCCATCGAGCACATGCGGGGCGTCGACAAAGGTATTGCGGTGCATGACACCGTAGCGGAAGAACTCAGCGTTCTCCAGGCCCGGCACCATATGGAAGACGCGCTTCTGCTCGCCAAAGGTCAAGTTGGTCTGGAAGCCCACCAGGTTATAGGCGGTCTTCTCCTTGTTCTCGGCACGCAGCTGAATCGCCGCCCAGGGGCGACGTCCGGTACGCGGGTCGGTGAGGCCGACGGGCTTCATGGCGCCAAAGCGAATGGCGTCCTTGCCGGTGCGCGCAACTTCCTCGGCAGGCTGGCAAGCCTGGAACAGATCGCCGCCCTCAAAGTCTTTGAGCACCACGCGGTCGGCCGTGGTAAGCGCCTCGATAAAGGCCTCGTACTCCTCCTTATTGAGTGGAGCGTTGAGATAGTCGCCGCCCCCCTGCTCCTCGTAGCGCGACTGCGAGAACAGCACGTCCATATCGAGCGTGGAGGCATCGACGATCGGCGCCGCCGCATCAAAGAATGCCAGGGCATCGCCACCGACGAGCTTCATAACCTCTTCGCTCAGCGCCGGTGAACACAGCGGGCCCGCGGCAATGACCACGTGACCCTCGGGAATCTGCGTGACCTCGCCGTGCACGACCTCGATATTGGGACGAGCGGCAACCTCGGCCTCGACAAGCTCGGAAAACTTGACGCGGTCGACCGCCAGGGCACCGCCGGCGGGAACAGCCGCGCGATGGGCGCAATCGAGCAGGACTGAACCCATGCGCTCAAGCTCGGCCTTCAGCAAACCAGCCGCGGAATCCGGACGGGTCGACTTAAACGAATTCGAGCAGACGAGCTCTGCCAGGTGATCGGTATGGTGAGCCGGGGAGCTCACCTGGGGGCGCATCTCGCACAGCTTTACGGCAAAACCGCGATCTGCCAGCTGGATCGCGCACTCCGAACCCGCCAGACCGCCACCGATAACTGTCACCTGATCGAACTGCATCTGCAAACACCTTTCTAATTGACACGTTTTCCATTGTGACCGAAGGGTGTCTGGGCGTGAAGGGCAAACTTGGAGGGCGCATACCTTCCATCCATCATGCGATCGATAAGACCCTCGAGTTCAAGCGAACCCAAGAGTTTGAGTACGCCGACAGCATCGAGCGAGACGAGCGCCGCGATGTCGTCGACCTTGAGCGGAGAGGCGATGAGCGCATGCATCACGGTCTGCTGCGTTGGATCCAGGTCGGCAATGCCGGGAGCATCGGGGCGCGAGTAGCGCAGGGTTCCGTAGATGCGTGAGATAGCCATCTCGATAGATTCCTCGTCGACGATGCAGCAGGCACCGTTCGCAATGAGGTAATTCGTGCCACGCGACTCGGGCGATAGGATCGACCCCGGCACGGCAAGAAGTTCTCGCCCCAAATCCATAGCAGCCTCGGCTGTGGAAAACGTCCCAGAAGGCATACCCGCCTCGGATACAAAGAGGGCTTGCGACAGGGCCGCGATTATGCGATTGCGGCGCGGAAAGGCGAACTTGCGCGGACCCATGCCCCACGGAGAGATCGACACGACCGCGCCACCCGTATCAAGCGTGCGCGTAATCAGCCCCGCGCTCGAACGCGGGTAGACCACGTCGGCGCCCGTCCCCAGCACCACAACGTGTTTGCCGCCGGCGTTGACCGCAGCCCAACCCGAGGCCTGGTCACAACCGACCGCACCGCCCGAAACTACCGTCACTCCCGCCTCAACCGCCACCTTCGCCGCAAGCTCTGCCACGGCAAGACCATACGGCGAGGCCTTTCGCGCACCGATGATGGAGAGCGCGGGCGTCGAAAGCGCCTCGGGGTTGCCGCGCACATAGAGCGTCTGAGGTACATCAGAAAGCTCCAAAACGGTCTCGGGATACAACACGTCACCTGGATGCAGCTCGAAGGTCCCCTCAGCCATCATTGGTCCCTCCTTCCCTGGTACATCGCCGCCTCAAGTACGTGGTCCTGCGTCACTTGCTCGCTCTCGGCGACGTCGGCGATTGTACGCGCGATACGCACCAGGCGCACGATGCCGCGGCCCGTGAGATGCGTGCGTTTGGACAGACCGAGCACACACTTCTCCGCCGCATCATCGAGCTCAAAGGTCGAAACGACGCCGTCAATGGACCGTGTCTCGTCATCCTCGGCCTCGGCATCCGCATCGTCCATACGGGACTCGCGCCAGGCGCGAAAGGCGCGACCGCGCACAACGTAGTCACGTAACTCGGCCGACGACATGCCCTCCGCACCCTCGATAATCACTTGAGGGTCGGGACGGGCCACATCGATCATCATGTCGATACGGTCGGCCAAAGGACCGCGCAGTTTAGACCGATAGCGCTCGACCATCGCCGCCGAGCAGCGACACGGTACCTCGCGATCGCCCAAAAAGCCGCAGGGGCAGGGATTGCTCGCAGCCAGCAGCTGAAAGCGCGACGGGAAGGTAAAAGCCCCGTCGACGCGCACGATCCTGACGCAGCCGCGTTCGATGGGCTGACGCAGCGTCTGCAGCACACCCGTGGGAAACTCGGCAAGCTCGTCCAAAAAGAGCACGCCGCCATGAGCAAGGCTGATCTCACCCGGGTGCACCGGGCGCCCACCGCCGATAAGGCCTGCGGTCGAAATACTGTGATGGGGACTGCGGAAGGGCCGGTGCCCCGCCAACAAGCCATCAATGTTCTCACCCAAAACCGAATGGATGCACAGCGCCTCCTGCTGATCCTCAACGGAAAGCTCAGGCAGGATGCCGGTCATACGGCGCGCAAGCATCGTCTTGCCCGATCCCGGAGACCCGATCATGAGCAAGCCGAGTTCTCCTGCCGCCGCAAGTGCCATGCCGCGTTTAGCGACTTCCTGCCCCAGCACGTCGGCATAGTCGAGCTCAGGCTCAAAGGTCGCCTCGACGCCCTCGGAATCCAAGTAGTGCCGCGCGGCATCGCCCATACCATGAGCAAGCTGAGACAAATGATCGATGAATCCGCAATCCACGCCCGCGAGTGGCACATGCTGGTCTGACCTGCCGGCGATAAAGGACAGCCCCAAATCACGCGCCAATAACTGAAACGCCACCTCGCCCTTGACAGGAAGCACCGTACCGTCCAAGCCAAGCTCACCAGCGATAAGACAACGATCGAGGTTGTCGCGGGGAATCTGCCCATCGGCCGCCAATACCGCGATGGCGATGGGCAGATCAAAGCCGCTACCGGTCTTGCGGATATCGCCGGGCGCCAGATTGACCGTAATGCCCGAACGCGGGATCTCGAACCCGGCGGAGCGCATCGCGCAGCGAATACGACCGCGCGACTCCATCACCTCCATACTCGGTATGCCGAGCATCTGGATGCCCGGAACGCCGCCGGCAAGCGAGACCTCGACCGTGACGGCAATCGCCTCGACGCCGCGGATGCAGGCCGCGTGAACGGCAAACGTCTCGAACGCCATCACGAAACCTGCCAATCGAACGCGTTGTACTGGTGCTCGATCTCGGCGATATGCCCGCCGCGAATGGTGACACCCACAGCATCGAAGCGAATCGCCTTGAGCGGATAATGCTCCATGAGATAGCAACTTGCGATGCGGCGGTAGCGGCGTTGCTTTTGGGCGTCCACGGCCTCCTCGGGAAAGATCCGCGTGCTGCAATCCAGCGCAACGCGTCTGGTCTTGACCTCGGCCATCACCACGACATCGTCGAGCTCATCGAGCAGCACCAGGTCGGCCTCGCCCTCGGTGCAACGATAACCCTGCTCCAGCAAGGTGTAGCCGCGCTCGTTAAAGTAGTCGATGGTGATCAGCTCGCCCAGCATGCCCAGCTCGCGGGGACTGAGCCCCTTGATAAACTCGGGCGTCATCGCCCCGCAGTCGAGCTCGCCGTTTTCCCAACGCTCCTTGAGCTGCTGCGTCTTGCTCTTTTTGCTTGCGGCACTCATGGGGTCTCCTTTCCCGCACACTGCATTGCCCCGATGATGAGGGCACCTTTCATGCGGGTAAGTACCGGAAGCAAACCAAAAGCTGACCAAATGCCGACAAAAAACGGGCCGTACGCAACAATCACGTTGCACGCGGCCCGCTACCAGCAGGTTTATAAAACCCCAGGGGTCCCTGTCTCCACAATTGGCCTAGAAAAGGCGCTCAGTCTGCAGAAAGTTTCCGCAAAAGCTCACGCGGTGCAGCGGACAAAGTCCATGTTTGCGAATGGCCTCGATATGCTCGGGGCTCGCATAGCCCTTCGATTCGGCCAGATGGTACTCGGGGTACTCGGCGTCGTACTCGACCATCATCTCGTCACGCGTGACCTTGGCCATGATGGACGCCGCGGCGATGCAGGCGATCTTGGCGTCGCCCTTGACCACGTCGCGCTCATGGGGCACGGCACCCAGAGGGTTGCCGTCCATAAGCACGCAATCGGGCTCAAGCCCAGTATCAGCAACCGCGCCCGCGACAGCGGCCCGAATGGCGCGGGCCATGCCCATCTCATCAATATCCGCAGGAGCGATATGGCAAAAACCGATCGCCGTCGCCACCTCGGCAATCTTCACTGAGAGCAACTCGCGGCGCGCCGGCGTGAGCTTTTTGGAATCGTTGATACCCCAGACGCGCGGCTCCATAGGAAGGCAGACAGCGCATACCGTCAAAGGACCGGCCACCGATCCGCGACCCACCTCGTCGACACCAACGACCACCCCATCGCCGCCAAGCTCATGCATAAGCTCGTACATGTCATTGACGCGCTCACGCTCGGCAAGTTCCTTGGCATGGCGCTTAAGAGCACGCTCGCAAGCCTTGATTACCTGCTGGCGCGGGTCCTCGCGATAATGCTCCACGAGGGCGGGAATCTCCTCAAACGTAGCGCTCGCCAACTCACCGGCAACCTGCGATGCCGAAACCGAGCTCGTCATGTTGGCCATACCAGGCCCTCCTTGCATGCAAATCAGATAAAAAGAAGGGCCACCCGAAGGTGACCCTTGTGTCCAAACGAGTGGACAGACGCTGCGATCTTCTTAGCGCTTCTCGGGGATGCGAGCAGCCTTGCCCACCTTGTCGCGGAGGTAGTACAGCTTGGCGCGACGGACGCGACCATGACGAACGACCTCGAGCTTGGCGATCTTGGGGCTGTGAAGCGGGAAGGTACGCTCAACACCGACACCGAAGGACATCTTGCGGACGGTGAAGGTCTCGCGGGCACCGGCGCCGGCCATGCGGATGACGTCGCCCTGGAAGACCTGGATGCGCTCGCGGTCGCCTTCCTTAATGCGGTAGTGAACCTTGACGTTGTCGGCGACGCGAACCTGAGGAATGTCCTCGCGGATCTGCTGACGCTCGATTGCGCGGATGTAATCCATGTGCAATTCCTTACTCTTCTAGAGGTGCCGTACCACCTTGGCCGGCACGTAGTTGAACAAACGTATTCGAGTATACACGCGCGGGTTTCTGCTGCAAGAACAATTTTTTACGCAGACAAAAAGACAAAACCCGCACATGATAACCGCCCGTCTCACGAATGAGACGGGCGGCATGAAGGGGGCTACGCTAGGCGTCTAAACCCAAAACGTTAGGCGGAACGCTTGGCCTCGAGCTTGGCCTGAGCGGCAGCCAGGCGTGCGAGGGGCACGCGGTAGGGCGAGCAGGACACGTAGTCCACGTCGGCCACGTTAAACAGGCCCTTGATGGACTTGGGGTCGCCGCCGTGCTCGCCGCACACGCCAAAGTGCATGTCGGGGTTGGTGGCGCGGCCCTTCTCGACAGCCATGCGCACCAGTTCGAGTACTGCCGTGTCGATGGTCTCGAAGGGATTGTCCTTCAAGATCTTCTTATGCATGTACAGTGGGATGAACTTAGCCTCGGCGTCGTCACGCGAGAAACCGAAGGTCGTCTGGGTAAGGTCGTTGGTGCCAAAGCAGAAGAAGTCTGCGTGATGGGCGATCTTGTCGGCGACCATGCAGGCGCGCGGCAGCTCGAGCATCGTGCCCACGGGAATGTTGAGCTCGACGCCCTCCTCGGCGGAAACCTCGGCGATGACGCACTCGATGACCTCGCGAGTCTGGACATGCTCAGCCGTGATGGAAACGAGCGGAACCATGATCTCGGGGCGCGGATCGACGCCTTCCTTGATAAGACGGGCAGTAGCCGTAGCGACGGCGCGAACCTGCATGAGCGGCAGATCGCTAAAGACGACGGACAGGCGAACGCCGCGCAGGCCGAGCATGGGGTTCGACTCGACCATGCCGTCGATACGACGCAGGCGGGCGCGCAGGGCTGCAAGCTCTTCCTCGCTGGCGCCGGCGGCTTCCTTCTTGGTGATGGCGACCTCGAGCTCGCGAGGATTATCCAGGAACTCATGAAGCGGCGGATCGAGCAGGCGGACGACCACATCGCGACCGGACATGGTCTTGAACATCGCCAGGAAGTCCTCGGTCTGAACCTTGAGCAGGTCGGCCAGGGCCTGCTGCTTCACGGCCTCATCATCGGACAGGATAAAGCTCTGGATGATGTTCTTGCGATCGCCCAGGAACATGTGCTCGGTGCGGCACAGGCCGATGGCCTCGGCGCCAAACTCGAGTGCGAGCGCGGCATCCTCGGGATTGTCGGCGTTGACGCGCACATGGTTGGCATGACCACAGGTCTCGTCCAGGCGAATCTCGTCGGCCCAGGACAGGATGGTGTCCAGATCGCCGGTGAGCTCGGCCGAAACCAGATCAACGGCGCCGTCGACGACGATACCCTGGGTGCCGTCGATGGAGATGACATCGCCCTCGTGCAGCACGCGGTCACTGCCCTCGATACGCACGACCTTCTCGGCGGCGTCGATATGGAAGCGCTCAACGCCGCAGACGCAGGGCGCACCCATGCCGCGAGCGATAACGGCGGCATGGCTCGTCTTGCCACCGTGGCTGGTCAGGATGCCCTCGGCGGCAACCATACCCTTCAGGTCATCGGGGTTGGTCTCCCAACGAACCAGAATGACCTTGTGGCCCTCGTTGGTGCGCGCGACGGCGTCGTCACTCGAGAACACAACCTCGCCCACGGCGGCACCGGGGCTGGCATTAAGACCGCTGGCGAGAGCCTCGTACTTCTTGGAGGCGTCGAACTGCGGGTGCAGGAGCTGGTCGAGCTGCGCGTGATCGATGCGGCTCACAGCTTCCTCGCGGGTGATCAGGCCCTCCTCGACCATTTCGATGGCGATGCGCAGGGCGGCGGTGGCAGTGCGCTTGCCCACGCGGGTCTGAAGCATCCAGAGCTTGCCCTGCTCGATGGTGAACTCGATATCGCACATATCGCGGTAATGATCCTCGAGCGTCAGGAACACGCGCTCGAGCTCCTCACCTGAGGACTCGAGGCCCGGGGTGGTCTTGAGGTCGGCGATGGGTTCGGTGTTGCGGATACCGGCGACAACGTCCTCGCCCTGAGCGTTGACCAAAAAGTCACCGTAAAACTCCTTGGTGCCGTCTGCCGGGTTGCGCGTAAAGGCGACGCCCGTCGCAGAGGTCTCACCCTTGTTGCCAAAGGCCATGGCCTGCACGTTGACGGCGGTGCCGAGGTCGTCGGAAATGCCATGCTGCTTGCGGTAGATGCGGGCACGCTCGTTCATCCAGCTGCCAAAGACGGCCTGGATGGCAAGGCGTAGCTGAAGCTCCGGGTCGTGCGGGAAGACGGGCTTGCCGTCAGCGACCTCGAGCTCGGGATACAGGGAGGCATCGACGCTCTCGGAGAAGATCCCCTTGAAGGTCTCGACGAGCTCCTGCAGATCCTCGGCCGAAAGCTCGGAGTCGACGCGGACGCCAGCGACCAGGCGTGCCTGGGTCAGCGCGTTCTCGAACAGGTCGGCGTCAACACCCATGACGACGTTGGAAAACATCTGGATAAAGCGGCGGTAGCTATCCCAAGCAAAGCGCGGGTTTTGCGTCTGGGCAATGAGACCCTGAACGGAGTCGTCGTTGAGACCCAAGTTGAGAACCGTATCCATCATGCCGGGCATGGAAAACGGAGCGCCCGAGCGAACCGACACGAGCAGCGGGTCGGAGGCGTCGCCGAGCTTCTTGCCGCAGCGGGCCTCGAGGTCAGCCTCGGCGGCAACGATCTCATCGAGTGCCCCTTCGGGCCACACGTTGCCGGCGCCGGAGTACTCGACACAGGTCTGGCAGGTAATGGTAAAGCCACCGGGAACCGGCAGACCGATGCGGCTCATCTCGGCAAGGTTTGCGCCCTTGCCGCCAAGCACGAAGTTCATGGACTTATCGCCCTCAGTGACACAGGTGCCCTGGGCGTCGGTTCCAAAACGGTAAACCCTCTTGCAATCGCTCACGATACTTCCCCTTCCATGCGCTCTCGCGCACGACCGTGGTAACGAATCGACCCGCCGGATGCGAGCCGTGAGGGTACTATACGGCGGGCATTGAGCGGGCTTGCGTAGAGGGTGCGGGGTTTGGTAAACGTGCTAAAACTGGCGGTAAATGGTAGGTAAAGGTGGTTACCTTATGAAGATACCACTGTAAGAAGGTGCAGGTCAGATGCGATATTTTTGCTAAATCGCTTTATCAAAATGCTGCTACTGTTAGGCTCGACGGGCGGCGCGGCGGGCACGGGCTTCTTGGATTTCCTCCAAGTGGCTAATGATCTCGGCAGCGCTCTCCTCGATGGCCTTGCCGTCGGTACGCACCACAAAGCAGCCTAGCCGCTTCATGAGGGAACGGGCTTCCTCGAGCTCGCTGCGCACGCTCTCGGGCTCGGCATAGGAGCCGGCAACGGCACGAGCGTAGTCATCGCCCAAGCGGCTATCGCGAATTTCGGAAATCACATCGACGGTCGAATTCAGGCCGAACAGGCGCATCGGGTCGACCTCGTAAATCGACTTCGGCGGCTCCATGCCATGGGCCAACGGAACATTGGCAACCTTGTAGCCCTGATAAGCCAGATACATCGACAGCGGCGTCTTGGACGTGCGCGATACGCCCAGCAGCACGATATCGGCACCCGACAAATCGTCGCAACCGCGCCCGTCATCGTGCTCAACGAAATACTCCATGGCCTCGATACGATGGAAATAGCGGTCATCGGTCTTGTGAATCACGCCCGCAACGCCCTTGGGCGGCACACCGATGAGCGACGACAGCACGGCGAGCGTCGGGCCGATCAGGTCGACCGAACGGATATGCAGCATGCCCAGGTAATCGAGCACGCGGGCGCGAAGCGCCGGATCGACAATGGTGTGGAACACGGCAATATCGCGATGATCGGCATCGACGCGCGGACCCACAAACGACTTGACCTGCTCCACGGAGGTCACCTTGGGCAGGCGTAAAACGCGAAAAGCCCCTTCATCAAATTGCCCGGACGCCGCAAGCACCACCTCACAAGCGGTATCACCGAGCGAGTCGGAGATAACGATAACGGTGGGACGAGCGGTGACCGGGCAATCCATGCGGGGCTCCTTTTGCGCTTATGCGCAGGCTGGCTTACTTTTTGCGAGCAAGCTCACCGATGTTTGCGATGCCGGAGAAAACGGCCTCGAAGCGGTTGAGCAGCTTAAGGCGATTATCGCGAAGCTGCTCGTCCTTGTCCATGACCATGACCTCGTCGAAGAAGCGGTCGATGGGGGCGCGCAGGGCGGCGAGGGCGGCAAATGCGACCGGGTAATCCTCGGCAGCGAGGGCGGCGTCGACAGCGGTCTGAGCACCCTCGGAGGCATCGGCAAGCGCGAGCTCGACCTCGCCCATCAGGGCGCGGTCGTACTCCGCGCCCAGCTCGGGCTTGGAGATGTGCGCGGCGCGGGCATAGGCGGTCGCCAGGTTATCGAACGTCTCGGCGTCGTTCTTGCGGGCCTCGTCGAGGGCGGCGCAGCGGGCGAAGAAGACGGACGGGGCGATGATGTGCACCGCGGAGACGGCGGCAACGGTATCGGCCGGGATCTTTTCGTCGCGGGCCATGCTCACCAGACGGCCGTGGAAGAAGTCGCGAACCTGCTGGGCGACCTCGGCGGCGTCGAACTCAATGCCCTGCTCACTGTAGAGCTCGAGGGCGAAGTCGATGAGCGACGTGGGGTCGATCGGCAGACGGTCGCGCAGAATGTTGATGATGCCGATAGCGGCACGACGCAGCGCGTAGGGGTCGGAGGAGCCGGTCGGGGGCTCGCCGATGGCAAAGATACCGGCGATGGTATCGAGCTTGTCGGCGCAAGCCACGATGCAGCCAGCGGTGCCCTCAGGCAGCTCGTCACCGGCAAAGCGGGGACGATAGTGATCGCGGATAGCATGAGCGACCTCGTCGTTCTCCCCCATCGCGGTCGCGTAATAACCGCCCATCACGCCCTGCTGGCTCGTGAACTCGACAACGGCGTTAGACACCAGGTCGGCCTTGCACAGGTGCGCGGCGCGAGCGGCATCGGCGGCAAGGTGGGCGCCCAGATGAGCCTCGCGGGCGATAGCGAGCGCGAGCTGCTCGATGCGCTCGGACTTGGCGAGCACGCTACCGAGCTTCTCCTGGAAGGCAACCTTGGCCAGACGCTCGCGGAACTCGTCGAGGGAGATCTTCAGGTCCTCCTCGTAGAAGAACTTGGCATCGTCCAGACGGGCACGCACAACGCGCTCGTTGCCGTCGATCACGCGCTCGGCGTTCTCGGGCTTGCTGTTGGAGACGACCACGAACTCACGCGTGAGCTTGCCCTCGCCGTCATAGATCGGGAAGTAGCGCTGGTTGGTGAGCATGGACTCGCAGATAATCTCGTGCGGGACCTTGAGGAACTCCTCATCGAAGGTACCGACGAGCACCGTCGGCCACTCGCAGAGGTTAATGACCTCCTCGAAGACCTTCTTGGGCGTATCGACATGGCAGCCGGGACGGGCAGCCTCGACCTCGGCGATACCGGCGAGGATGGCCTCACGACGACGCTCGGCAGAAAGCACGCCGGCGTCCTCGAGCACTTGCTCGTAGACGGCGGGGCTGGCGACCACATGGTCACCGGGGCCAAGTACGCGATGACCACGCGTGGTGTTGCCACTCGTCACATCGGCAAACGACACGGGCACAACATCCTCGCCCAGAAGGCAGCAAATCCAACGGACCGGACGAACAAAGGTAGCATGCTCGTGACCCCAGCGCTGGGAGCGGTAGTTGGGCCACTGCAGGCCGGCGATGGTCTTCTCGCACAGAGCGGTCAGAATCGGCGTAGCCGGTGCGGAGGGAATATTCTTCTCGGCGAACACATACTCGCGACCGTCAGTGTCCTCGCGACGGACCAGGTCCTCGGCAGCCACACCGCACTTGCGGGCGAAGCCCTGGGCGGCCTTGGTGGCGTTACCGTCGGCATCGAAGGCGATGTTGGCCGCGGGGCCGCGCTTGACCTCGTGAACCTCGTCGGTCGCGGTGGCGACGTCGGCAACGAGCGCAGCCAGGCGGCGCGGGCTCGAGATCACGCGGACCTCGCCATGGGCCAGACCGGCCTCGTCGAGGCCCTTGGCGATCATGGTGCCAAGCTGCTTGACGGCATTGTTCAACGGTGCAGAGGGCATTTCCTCCGTACCGATCTCAAACAGGAAATCCTTAGCGTCTGCCATGGCTTACGCCACCTCGCCTTCCTGGTCGGCATTCTCGTTGACTCCGGCGACCTCGGCCATGTAGGCCTCGCAGCACGCCTTGGCGACGGCGCGGACGCGCAGAATGTAGTTGGCACGCTCGACCGCGGACAGGGCGCCGCGGGCATCGAGCAGGTTGAAAGCGTGGCTGCACTTCATGACGCAGTCATATGCCGGCAGCGGCAGCTTGCGCTCCAGGCAGGAGTGGCACTCGGCCTCGTAGTCGTCAAACTTCTGACGCATCATCTCGACGTTGGCGACCTCAAAGTTATAGGCACTGAACTCGCGCTCGTTCTCGAGGAACACGTCGCCATAGGTCATGGGCGTGCCGTCGGGCAGGTAGCTCCACACCAGGTCATAGACCGAGTTGACGCCCTGGGCGTACATGGCGATACGCTCCAGGCCGTAGGTGATCTCGACGGGCACGGGGTCGACCTCGATGCCGCCCACCTGCTGGAAGTACGTAAACTGCGTGACCTCCATGCCGTTGAGCCAGACCTCCCAGCCAAGACCCCAGGCGCCGAGCGTCGGACTCTCCCAGTCGTCCTCGACAAAGCGGACGTCATGGTCGTTTGGGTCCAGGCCAATGGCGGCAAGAGACCCCAGGTAAAGCTCCTGAGCGTTGACCGGCGAGGGCTTGATGAGCACCTGGAACTGATAGTAGTGCTGCATGCGGTTGGGGTTCTCACCGTAGCGGCCGTCGGCGGGACGGCGGCAGGGCTGCGCATAGCAGGTGCGCCACTCGGCGGGACCGAGCGAGCGCAGCGTGGTCGCGGTATGGAAGGTACCGGCACCGACCTCGGAGTCATAGGGCTGCATAATGACGCAGCCCTGCTCGCCCCAGTACTGCTGGAGGCGCAGGATGATGTCTTGGAAGGAAAGCGATGAAGCGTTCATGCCTCTAATATCCCCTCGTCGAAACGATTACACGGTTAGGTACTGTACTATAGCGGTTTTTAGTCGATAGCGCCCAGACGGTTGAGCGGCCAGTAACGCACGAGCGCCACGGCGATCAGGTCCGAACGGTCGACGGGACCAAAGTAGCGTGAGTCGGCAGAGTTTTCGCGGTTGTCGCCCATCACCCACACGCACCCGTCGGGAACGGTGTAGGGATAGCTTACCTGAGCGCCGGGCGCTTGGACCGAAAGTGGCCAGCTCATGCCCGTCGTATAGTCCTCGTCGAGCGCTTGGCCGTCAACGACCACCTTGCCATCCTGCAGGTCGACCGTCTGGCCGGCCGTGGCAATAACACGCTTGACAAGAACATCATGCTCGGAGGTGCCATCGGGGTTGTGAAACACCACGATATCGCCCTGCTTGACGGGCTGACCGAGCTCGAGGCTCACCTTTTGTGCCAGGATCTGGTCGCCAATCTCGATCGTGGACTCCATGGAGCCGGTGGGCACCACAAAGGGCTCGACCACAAACGAGCGAATCAAGAAGGTGGCGACCAGTGCGATCGCGATGACCGCGATCCACTCAAAAGCGCCCCTCAACGCGGAATGCTGCGATGGAACCATTCTCACTCCTCGCTCTGCGAATACGAAGCGTCCAAAATCTCCTGCGCGTAAGCGCGCTCCTCGGGCGTGAGCCGCGCTGTCTCGATCAGATCGGGACGCCAGCGGCAGGTGCGCTCGATGGCGTTCTTGCGACGCCAGGCATCGACCTTGGCGTGATCGCCGCTCACAAGCACCGGCGGCACGCCCTCGCCGTTGAACTCGGCGGGACGGGTGTACTGCGCGTACTCGAGCAGGCCTCCGTCCTCGGCGGTCGAGAACGACTCGTCGACGTTGCTCATCTCGTCGCCCAGGGCGCCGGGGATGAGGCGAACAACAGCATCGGCCACGACCATGGCGGGGAGCTCGCCGCCCGTAAGCACGTAGTCGCCGATCGACAGACGCTCATCGGCATACGCATACGCACGCTCGTCGACGCCCTCGTAGCGGCTACACACAAACAGCAGGCGCTCACTTTTGAGCAGGCGCTCGGCCACATGTTGCGTAAAGGGCTCGCCACAGGGGGTGAAGAACACTACGGTGGGCTTGGGACCCTCGGAGCTGATGGCCTCGATGGCCTCGGCAATAGGCTCGACCTTCATGAGCATGCCCTGCCCGCCGCCGTACGGCTCGTCATCGACGGTACGATGGCGGTCGTGCGTCCAGTCGCGCAGGTTATACGCCTTAAAATCAAAAAGGCCGGCCTTGCGGGCGCGGCCCAAGATCGATGTGGACATGACGGGCTCAAACATCTCGGGAAAGACCGAAAGGGTCTCGATCAGCATGTTGTCCTCCCTACTTGTCCATATCGATCAGGCCGTCCATAACGTGGACGGAAATTGTTCCTGTGTCGGGAAGATCGAGCACGACCTGCTCGATCACGGGAATCAGTACCTCGCCGTACCGATCGCCCTCAACAACCCAAACATCGTTAGCGGGCGTCGACATGATCTCGACGATCGTGCCGAGCAAACCGAAGCGCTCGTCGACCACCTCGCGACCCATCAGGTCGGTATAGGCAGCGTCAAGCGAATCGAGCTCAAAATCGTCACGATTTGCCAGCACGTAGCATCCCGTGATGCCCTCGGCGGCCGTCAAGTCGTCAATGCCCTCAAATGAGACCAGATCGCCATCGCCCGTATCGGTGACGGACACGACCGTGCAAAAGCGGTCGCGCTTGAGCGCCGGCGGCGTCAGGGCGACGCGCATACCCGGCTCTAATACAGAAGGAAGCCCCCGCAGCGGCTGCGCGAGGACCTCCCCCTTCCTTCCGTGCGGCTTGACAACACGGGCGATGTTTTTGTACTGGGACCTCAAGGTCCTAGCCCAGAACCTCTACCTCGACAGCAGTGTCGAGGCGAGCGGCCAGTGCACGGGCGAGCGTGCGAATGGCCTTGATGGTACGGCCACGACGGCCGATGACCTTAGCGACGTCATCCTCGGCGACCGAAACCTCAATCGTAGAGGCGTCGTCACCATCGATGACCTCAAGGCTCACGGAATCCGGGTCGTCGACGATCTGAACAACGAGATATTCGACGAGATCGGCGATGCGATCTGAGAGCATTGCCTCACCCTCGAGCTGTGCAGCGTCAACCTCAGGCACGATTTACTCCTCGGCGCCCTCAGCGGCCTCAGCGGCAGCCTTAGCGGCCTCGGCCTCTTTGGCGAGCTGCTTCTTGGACTTCTTGACGACGGTCTCGGTCTTCTCGCCCTCGTTGGCGGCCTTGACCAGAGCGGCGACGGCGTCGGTGAGCTGAGCGCCCTTGGACTGCCAGTCGGCGATCTTCTCGAGGTCGAGGTTGATGGTCTTGGGGGCGGTCATCGGGTTGTAGCGGCCAACCTCCTCGATGATACGACCGTCACGCGGGGCGCGGGAATCGGCGACGACGACACGGTAGTACGGACGCTTCTTAGCGCCGTGACGAGCAAGGCGAATCTTGACTGCCAAAGGAAACTCCTCCAACCAAGCAGCTTTAGGCTGCAACTACAAACAAACAGTTGAACATAATACGCCATCGACGCGGGCAGGTGAAGTCCGTGAGACCAACTTCTTCGGTGTAGTCGAGGGCAAATCCATATCTTAGACAAGAATTCGGGATTTGCAAGCACATACACGCACCCCACATGAGCTGCGCGGTATACTCATGACATGGAAAGACGCGAACATACATACGGTTATGAGGATGCCATGGGCGTCACGCCGCCTCCCTGGACGGGTCCGGCGGTGGGCCTGATGGACCTTGATGCGTTTTTTGCGAGCGTGGAAATGCTCGATCATCCCGAATGGCGCGGAAAACCGCTCATCGTGGGCGGAGACGCCGATTCGCGTGGCGTCGTGTCCACGTGTTCATATGAGGCACGTCGCTTCGGCGTGCACTCTGCCATGGCCTCGGCCGAGGCGCGGCGCTTGTGCCCGCAAGCCATTTGGACGCATGGGCATTTTGATCGCTATCGTGAGGTCAGCGCGCAGGTCATGGCGATTCTTGCCGAGGAGACGCCGCGCGTGGAGCGCGTATCCATCGACGAAGCTTTTATCGATATCACACCGGGTCGCTTTGCGCCCGAAGACCCGCTGCTGGTTGCGCAGCGTATAAGCGACCGCGTGGCAGGGCTGGGAGTGACCTGTTCCATTGGCGTGGGCTGCAACAAGACGGTCGCAAAGATCGCAAGCGAGCGGGATAAGCCGTTTGGGCTGACCATCGTGCGCCCCGGAACCGAGCAGCGCTTTTTGGCCGCGTTGCCGGTATCTGCCATGAGCGGCATCGGGCGCTCGGCCGAGGAGCGACTGCGCCGCATGCGCATCTACACCCTCGGCGAACTATCACGTGCACCGGAATCCACCTTGGCCTCTATTTTTGGCGTCAACGGCGAACGCATGCGCCAGCGTGCGCTGGGACTCGAAATCTCCGAAGTCACGAGCCTCGATGAAGAGCGCGAGGTCAAGTCGGTCAGCAATGAACGCACCTTTGCTAAAGATTTAACTGAGCGTGGGGATATTGAGGCGGCGATTGCGCTGTTGGGAGAGTCAGTGGGACGCCGCCTGCGCCGTCAGGGGCTGACGGGTGCCACGGTAACGCTCAAGCTTAAGTATTCGTATGGCAGCGGGCGTACGGCACAGCGCCGGCTGCCTCATCCGACCGACGATGAGAACATCTTCGTGGCGGTTGCACTCGAACTGCTCGACAACATCTGGCAGGATGGCATGCATGTTCGCTTAGCGGGCATCGGCATGAGCGACTTCGACCACCAAGGCGGCATCCAGACTGACCTGTTCTGCGAGATCGATGACCGCGGAGCCCAATCCAGCGACCGCCGCGACCTCTCCGTCGCCATCGACGCCGTCCGAGACAAATTCGGCGACACCGCCCTTTCCTTCGGCCGCCAATCCCGCTTCAACGATTAACCGCCTTTGGGCAAAAAGAAAGCCGGGCAGGTGCGGAAAACCGCAACTGCCCGGCGATATGCGTGAGGGTAGCTAACCCCGTCTCAAATGAGCTACTAGAGGAGGTTGAGGGGGAGCTGGGGGGCGTCTCCCCAGAGTTTCTCGAGGCGGTAGAAGTCGCGGGCTTCGGGAGTGAAGACGTGGACGACAACCGAACCATAGTCCATGAGCATCCAGGTCTTCTGCTCGCGACCCTCGATGGAGAACGGGTGCTCGCCGCAAGCCTCGGCGACCTTCTCCTCGATCTCGTCGACGATAGAATCGACCTGGCGGTTGTTGGTACCGGTGGCAAGCACAAAGTAGTCGCATACGTCGGAAAGCTCGGTCAGGTCGAGCACCTGAACGTCCTCGCCCTTCTTGTCGTAGGCGGCCTGCGCGGCGGCGCGGGCGACATCCTCGGCGGCGACACCGCTCGCAGACAGCGAGGCGGCAGTGCGGTCGGACGTGGCGACGAAGCTCTTGTGCTCCACACCTTCAAGAATCTGCTCGTCGGTCATGGTCTCGTCGGCCATGGAATACCTCTTTCTAGACAGCCCGAGCTAGCGCAGCTGGGCGTAATGGTTGTAAATCGAAATAGCCGTGGGATAAAGATAGCGCCCGGACTTGATCACATAGACCAAACCCTGCGCAAAACAGGAGAAGAACAACTCGTCGAGCGTCGACTCCCCCACCATCTTGCGCAGTGCATGGGCATAGTCGCCGTGGCGGTTGGGCTCGATGGCATCAGCCACAAAGACCACCATATCGAGCGGCGTCATATCGCGGGCACCCACGGTGTGACGGTCGACAGCCTGAAAGACCGCCGGCGACAGCTCGGGAAAAAGCTGCGGAAGCTCATAGGCGGCAACCGGGCCATGCAAAAGCGGCGTCGCGGCAGACGGAGAGCCGGCAATCTTAATGCCGTAATGCAGAGCGCGCGTAACCAGCTCGTCGTCGGAGAGCACTTTGTCCCAGTCATGGATCAGACCGGCAGCAGCGGCATCAAAGCGGTCAACGCCGTAGACCTCGGCCAGATGAAGTGCGGTCTCGGCAACACCCAGCGAATGCACATAGCGCTTGCGCTTATCCTTCATGCGAACATC
This sequence comes from uncultured Collinsella sp., assembly GCA_900545665.1. Taxonomy (GTDB): domain Bacteria; phylum Actinomycetota; class Coriobacteriia; order Coriobacteriales; family Coriobacteriaceae; genus Collinsella. The sequence continues at coordinate 27,643 of UQZU01000003.1, read as the reverse complement.
GAGCAGCTCTTGAATGCGCTTGAGCAGCGCGCGTTCATCGCCCTCAAACTGATCCTCTACCGACAACGTAGACCCCCATCACTCAAAATCTTCTTGGCCCAAATCGGCATATAGCCTGCGTTTGCGAATGTAGCCGAGCACGGACTCGCTCGTAAGATAGCGCACGCTCATACCGCGGGCAACTCGCTTACGAATGTTCGTCGAGCTGATCGCCAGCGCCGGAATCTGAATGTAGCGCACGTCGAACGGCAGCCCCGACTCTTTGATTCGGGCACGCGCCGTATCGATATCAAAGCCCGGTCGTGTCGCCGCAATAAAGGTAGCAAGCTCAGCGATTCGTTCGGCATCATGCCAGGTCACAATATCGATAATCGCGTCGGCGCCCGTAATAAAGTAGAGCTTTACCTGCGGCGGGTAAAAGTCGCGAAGGGCATGAAGCGTATCGGCCGTATAGGTTACGCCCGGACGGTCGATCTCGAACCGGCTCGCCAAAAAGGCCGGGTTCGCGGCGGTGGCGAGGACCGTCATGGCATAACGGTCCTCGGCAGGCGTCACCGGCTTGTCAAGCTTAAAGGCAGGAGAGCCCGCCGGCATAAAGAGCACAGCGTCCAAGTCGAGCGACTCGCGCGCCTGCTCGGCGGTCACCAGGTGCCCGTAATGGATGGGATCAAAGGTGCCACCCATAATGCCGAGCCTAAACTCCTGCCCGTCCTCAAGAGGAAGCTCGGGCAGACCGATTCCACCGCGCAGCGACATGGCCTACTCGCCCTCCGAGGTCTCGGCATCGTCCGCGGCATCCACCGCATCGACAATCTCGACGCCCTCATCCGAAGCATCGGTCACGTCAATGGCCTCAACGGCAACGTCCTCGCCAGCATCCTCGAGCTCCTCGTACTCCGAGAAGTCTTCGGCGCCCTCAAAGTCAAAGGCGCGCTGGCAAATGCGGACCTCGTCGCCCGCACGGCAACCGGCCTTCTCGAGCGCGTCGTCAACACCCATACGCGCAAACTTATGCTGCAGGTAAATGACGGCTTCCTCATTTTCCCAGTCGGTCTGGATGACCATGCGCTCGATGGCACGACCGACCACGCGGAAGGCACCGGGCTCTTCCTGGACAATGCGGAAACGCTTCTCACGCTGCAGGCGACGGCGCTCCCACTCATCGTCGCGCAGAACGACCGGCTCATCCGAGACAGCCAACTCGGCGCGCAGCTTAGCCACCTGCTCGCCCACGGCAAGCATCAGCGTGTTGAGACCGGCACCCGTCACGGCGGACACGGCAAAGAACATATGGCCGTCGTCGAGCGCTGCACGCTTGAGGTCGGCAATCTTGTCGGCCGTGCCCGGCGCGTCGCACTTGTTGGCAACGACGATCTGCGGACGCTCAGAAAGCTCAGCGCCATACTGCTCGAGCTCGCGGTTGATGATGCGATAGTCCTCAACCGGATCGCGATCCTCAAAACCACCCGTCATGTCAACGACGTGCATGATCAGGGCCGTACGCTCAATGTGGCGCAGGAACTGGTGACCCAGGCCCTTGCCCTCGCTCGCGCCCTCGATGAGACCGGGGACGTCGGCAACGACGTAAGAATATTCGCCGGCACGCACCATGCCGAGGTTCGGCACGAGCGTGGTAAACGGGTAGTCGGCGATCTTGGGACGGGCGGCACTCATGCGCGCGATGAGCGATGACTTACCCACCGAGGGAAAGCCCACGAGCGCGGCATCGGCCATAAGCTTCATCTCGAGCTCAATCCAGTGCTCCTCGGCCGGTTCGCCCAGCTGAGCGAACGCGGGCGCGCGGCGCACCGACGTCACAAAGTGCGTGTTGCCCAGGCCGCCGGCACCGCCGGGCGCCACGACGACGCGCTCGCCGTCGTGCACCAGGTCGGCAATCTCGAACATCGGGGTCTGCGTCTCGGGATCGAGCTCGCGCACCACGGTACCCATAGGGACCTTGAGAATCAGGTCCTCGCCGCTCTTACCGTTACGACGGGCACCCTGCCCGTGCGTGCCGCGCTCGGCGCGGAAGTGATGCTTAAAGCGGTAATCGATCAGCGAAGACAGCTGAGCATCGGCCTGGATGACGACATTGCCGCCACGACCGCCGTCGCCGCCATCGGGGCCGCCCTTGGGAACAAATGCCTCGCGCCTAAACGACATGCATCCGGCTCCGCCGTCGCCGCCGCACACGTTAATGCGGCTGATATCGGTGAACTGTGACAACAGAATCGCCTCCTACAAAAAAGAGGGAGACCCTTGAATCCTAAAACTCAAGTGCCTCCCACATATGTGCTCTATGAAGGGTGAATTACGCGTTCGCGAGCGGGCGTACGCTGACCCTGTGCTTGATACCCTTGTGGAACTCAACGGTACCGTCGACCAGCGCGAACAGCGTGTCGTCCTTACCACGGCCAACGTTCTCACCCGGGTGGATGTGCGTGCCGTGCTGACGGACGAGAATCGTGCCCGTGGTTACCGTCTGGCCGGCATAGCGCTTCGTGCCAAGGCGCTGACCGCGGGAGTCACGGCCATTACGGGAGGAACCGAGTCCTTTTTTGTGTGCCATTGTGTATACCTACTCTTTCGTTACGAGTGTAATCTACTCGGCGACGGGAGCCTCGGCAACAGCCTCGGCCTCTGCCTTGACAGCCTTCTTGGCGCGGGACGTAGCCTGGACCTTCACGATCTTCAGCTTGGTGAGCTGCTGACGGTGACCCTTCAGACGACGATAGCGCTTACGCTTGTGGAACTTGAAGACCAGCTGCTTCTCGCCCTTGAACTGCTCAACGATCTGAGCGGTAACCTTGGCCTTGACCAGCTTGTCGGGATCGGTGACGATCTTCTTACCATCGTTGAGGAAGATAACCGGCAGGGTGACCTTGTCGCCCTCATTGCCCTCGATCTTCTCGACGGTGATGACATCGTCGGTGGCGACCTTGTACTGCTTGCCGCCCGTGTTAACGATTGCGTACATGTTTACTTGCCCTTCATGCATCAGTTAGTGCAACAGCCGAATATAGTAGCAGGCGAAAATACCCCCGTCAACGAGTATGTGGAGCAAATCCACAAGTTCGCACAGGTATGGGGCTGACGAGTCGGCCCTCGTCGTCCTCGCATGCTTGATTCTGACGCTCGACATCGTAGGAGCAGATGGTCACGAGGTCTTGCATACCGGTCGAAACAATAGGTGCATCCACGCCCGGGGTCAAGCCCTGCAACAAAACATCAGCAGCGGAAAGCAAAATTTCCGGACGCATGGAGCCCTCGTTGTCGGCATGGGTGTCGAGCATGAGCACTAAATGGTCCGGGCGCTCCCCCGCCGTGAGTTCATAGCCCACGAGCGTGTGATCCAAATCCAAGCGCTTGCTCTTTTTGCCGCGCGCGTAGTCGATGCCATGGTCCGCGCGCAGCGTGTCGATCGCACGACGCACCTCGTCGGCGCTTACGGGCGCCTCGGGATCCAAGTGCAGGTCGATGCGATACGACAGGCGCGTGAGCTGCGCCGTCAACGCCGGCGTGCGCACGTCGATGTACGCCGCCTCGATAGGCGCCAAATCGGCCGGAGATGCCGCAGACAGGCGCCCAAACGCCTCGTCGAGCGCCACGAACTCGGTCATAAACAGGTCATACCACTCGCAGGTCGACGACGTACCAACCGGTAGCGCCGAAGAAAAGCCCACGCGCATGTGCGGAGAGAAGCCCTGCGTGACGGCATAGGGAAGTCCCGCACGGCGCACGATGCGCTCAATGGTATGGATTACTTCGAGATGGCCCAGGTACTTAAGGCGATCGCGCTTGCCATAGCGAACACGAAGCCTAAAGAGCGAGGGGTTGTCGGTCAGGCGCTCACTCATGCGCGATCACCCATCAATACATTCTTGGCGTGGAGCGTGGGGCAGATCCCACAGCCGGTGCACGACGTGCGGGTGCAGTCGGGAGTCGTGACGCCCTCGAGCGAGCGACGGTACTCGCGCTCGAGGAAGCCGCGCGTGCAGCCGGGGCTCACGTGCTCCCACGGCAGGCGCCAGTCCAACTCGTAGGGCAGGTGCACGAGCTCATTGAGGTCGATGCCGTTTTTGGCAGCAGCCTCCTTCCAGTTATCGAGCGAGAAATGCTCTACCCAGGCGTCAAAGCGAGAGCCCGAGCGCCAAGCATCGATGATGACGGGCGTCATGTCGCGACCGGCGCGGGACAGCGCGGCCTCGATGAGCGAAGTCTCGGCATCGTGGTAATGCACGCGGACGGCACGGTTGCGAACGCTCGTGATAAGCAACTTCTGGCGACGTTTGACGTCGTCGTAGTCGAGCTGCGGGCACCACTGGAACGGCGTGGCAGCCTTGGGGATAAAGACCGAAACCGAGATCGACACCGAGATCGAGCCGCGACGAGCCTTGGGCACCACGGAACGACCGAGCTCCAGCACGTGATCGGCCAGATTGGCGATGGCCACGATGTCCTCGTCGCGCTCGCCGGGAAGGCCCATCATAAAGTAGAGCTTCATGCGGTTCCAGCCGGCCTCGAAGGCCGCCTTGGCCGCACGGTCCAGGTCCTCCTCGGTCACGTTTTTGTTAATGATGTCGCGCATGCGCTGGCTGCCGGCCTCGGGCGCGAACGTCAGGCCACCTTTCTTTTCGCCGGCGACCGACTCGGCCATATCCACGCCAAACGAATCCAGGCGCTGCGACGGAATAGACACGCGAATACCCGTATCCTCCAGGCGACGGTTGAGCCTGCCGAGCACGTCGCGAATGCAGGAGTGGTCGGTCGTGGAGAGCGAGGTCAGCGACACCTCGTCATAGCCGGTCTTTTCCAGACCCTGAATTACCGACGAGACGATCTGGTCGGCCGAGCGCTCGCGCACCGGGCGATACGTCATACCGGCTTGGCAAAAACGACAGCCGCGGGCGCAGCCGCGCAGGATCTCGATAGACAGGCGGTCGTGGACCAGCTGCGCATAGGGTACGCACGACTGCGACAACGGATTCGTGGCGCCGAAATCCTCGACGACGCGCTTGTAGACCACAGTCGGCGCATCCTTGCCCTCACGCGGCACGGTGTAGCCATGCGGCGAGCAGGGCTCGTCGTGACGAACTTCATAGAGCGACGGCACGTAGTTGCCGGCAATGGATGCAAGCTGCTCGACAATCTGCGCGCGCGGGACCCCTTCGTCACGCAGGCGGCGATGCAGCTGGCAGGTCTCGAGCAGCGATTCCTCGCCCTCGCCGATGAGGATGGCATCGAAGAAGGCCGCGTACGGCTCGGGGTTGTACACCGAGGGGCCGCCGGCGATGATGATGGGGTCGTCTTCGCCTCGGTCGGCCGCCAACAGTGGAATGCCAGCGAGGTCGAGTGCCTCGAGGAAGTTCGTCACCGCCATCTCGTGCGGCACATGCAGACCGACGATATCAAACGAAGCGACCGGCGCTGCACCCTCGAGCGAGAGCAGCGGAATGCCCGCCTCGCGCATGGCGTCACCCATATCGGGCCACGGCACATAGCCACGCTCGCAGGAGATGCCCTCGGCCTGGTTAAGGATGTTGTAGAGGATGGCGATGCCCTGGTTGGGCAGACCAACCTCGTACACATCCGGGTAGATCAGGCAGCAACGGTAGTCGGCATCGGCCTTGGAAAGCGTGCCCCACTCGTGATCGATATAGCGGCTCGGCTTCTCGACCTTGGCGAGCAACGGCTCAATTAAATGAAAACAATCTTGGTACGGAACGCGCAACGGAAAACCCCTAAGCAGCGAGATCTGATGCGTCCTGGTAGGACGCCATAGGACGGGTAGCGCCCGCGACCGTGGTCACAAGATCGCGAACGCGGGAAAACGTGGCAGTGACCACCTCATTGGCACGGCTGTAGTCGACATCGCGCTCGTAGAGCGAAACGAGCGCACGGCCCATGCCATAGGTGCCCGCGGCAGCAGTGAGCGCCTTGACGGCAAACCCAATATGCGGCGTCTGCTTGACGAGCGCGCGGGTGACCGCGCGGATCACAAGACCGCCGGCAAGCACGCCCGCGACCTCGTAGCCACGCTCGGGTTTAATGCCGCGTCCAAAGACGGCAGCGAGCTCAAAGAGCATGCCCACCTGCGCCAGCGCCATAACGGGATAATCGGCGCCCGGCAAAAACACCAGTGCACCGGTCGCCATATTGGTGAGCGCGCACGAGGTGATGATACGGTTGGCCGCCGCGATGCGCATGAAGGCAAAGTTCGCCGCAAAAGCCGTTTCCTTGTCGGTGCGATCGAGAATCCAGCGGGCAAGCGTCTCGAGCAGATACGTCTTATCGATTGCCGCTACCACGCCGAGCATGGGCGTGGACTCCTCGATAAACGGCACCTCCACAGCAGACTCGGCAAGCACGCACACGGGCGCGCCGGCGATCACGAGCTCCTGCACGGCACTCTCCAAGCGGTCGGAACCACACGAGAGCACCAGCACCACATCGGTATCGGTCTTTGGAGCAATTCGCTCCTCCCCCAGACGCTCGACGCGCACAATGCCCGAGGTCGTCTGCGGCACAAAGGCATCACGCACCGTCTCGGCCAGAAAGCGCGAGGCAGACGAATCCAGATAGACCGAGACGCGCACCGGCGTATCGGAATCCTTCTTAACGGACGCGCCCATCTTAAAAGCGCGGGTCAGCTTATCTACGGGAATTTTCATAGCAAACCCCTCCAGCGGTTACGCGGCGCCCGAACGATGCCGCCATATGGATTGTACGATACCCACCGTCAGCAGCTGAATCATCATCGAAGACGAACCGAAGCTAATAAACGGTAGCGGAATACCGGTAATCGGCATCATGCCGATGCACATGCCGATGTTTTCGAAGGTCTGGAACGCCCACATGCCAACGATGCCAACACACGAAAGACGCAAAAACAGGGACTCGCACTTAAAGGCGACGCGAATCGTCGAAAAGATCAACAGCACGTAGAGGCACAGGAGCAAAAAGGAACCGCAAAAGCCAAAGGTCTCGGACAGGAAGGCGAAGACGAAGTCGGTGTGGAACTCAGGCAGAAAGCCGCCGGCCGACTGCGTCGCATGGCCCAAACCCTTACCAAAGAAGCCGCCCGAGCCAACGGCGATAAGCGACTGCTGCAGGTTGTAGGCATCGTCCGAATCGGCATTATCGGGGTCGATAAAGACCGTCAGACGGTTCATCTGGTACTGCTTGATGAGCACATCGTGGCCGAGCAACGAATCAAAGACCGAATCAAGCGCCAGAACGAGGGCCACCAGGCCCACGAGCAGGGCCAGGGTCGACAGCACCCATTCGCGGCGCGCACCGCTCATACAAATGACGATGGCGCCCGAAACAAGCACGACCAGGCCCGAGCCCAGGTCGCCCATGGCAACGACGGCCAAAAACGGAATGGACAGCATGCCGCAGAGCTTGACGTAGTCGCGAACGGTATCGATGCGACCGTTATACTGCGAGCCAAGCGTAGCAATAAAGAAGATGGTGATGAGCTTGGCAAGCTCAACCGGCTGGAATGTCAAGCCGATACCGGGAATCTTGATCCAGCCCGTCATGCCCAGACCGCCCGTATAGGACAGACCTGGAATCTTGGGCGAGAGGATCACGATCAGGTCGATGACGAGCAACGCCGTCGAGAAATTGGAAATACCGCGCAGGTCGGTACGCCAGACCAGCACCGCCAGCACCGTACCGATTCCAATTCCCAGCAGATGGCGTGAGAACGAAGCGTCGGCCTTAAACTGCGAAGCCGACCAGATAATGATGGCACCGTAGGCGACGAGGGCCACAGTAGCCACGAGCACACCGATATGCACCTTTTGGCGAAACGTGCCGCGCGAGGCCGAAAGTTGCTTGTTGACACGGTCCAGGCTGCTGCGAGAGCCGGTCTTCGTTGAACGGAACAGATCCGCCGGAGAAAAATCCATCGCAACCTCCTATCGAACCGAAGAATCGCCCGAGGCCGAAGAGGTATCGGGCTCGTCATAAATCACGCCGAGCACGTCGCGCACGACATGCATCGCGGTATCTGAGCCACCGCCGCCCTGCTCCAGGACGGTAGCGATGACATACTTGGGGTCATCGGCCGGTGCATAGGCGCAGAACCACGCGTATTCATCCTCGCCACTTTTCTCGCCCGTGCCCGACTTGCCGTATACCTGCGGCGTCAGGGTGCCAAAGTGAGCCGCCAGGGACGTCGATGCCGTGTAAATCACGTCGTGCATGCCGTTGCGAACAAGAGCCAAATCCGAATCGCTGTTGATCTTGGCCTCCAGGCGCTTCTTCTTGCCCTTGCCGTTGTACTTATAGGCATCGCCGTCGCCATCGCGCGACACGGCAGACAAAAACACGTGAGGCACGTACTGTTTGCCGCCGTTGGCAAGACCCATATAGGCACACGCCATCTGCAGGGGCGTCACCAGGATGTCGCCCTGACCGATGGCAATGTTGGTCATATCGCCGGCATTCCACTTGCGGTCCTCGGCAGATGCGTCGGTGAAGTACGACTCTTTCCACTCGGCATCGGGAATACGGCCCGCGCCCTCACTCGGCAGATCGATACCGCAGGTCTTGCCTAGACCCCAGCGACGAAAGACCTCCTGCAGGCCCTCGGGATGTTGCTCGTCATAAAAGAACGCCTTGCCCATGTCGTAGAAGACGGGGTCGCACGAGTTGGCGATACCCGACTGCAGCGTCATGGTGCCGTGGCCAGACGTCAGCCAGCAGCGCTTGCCCCAAGCCTTGCCCAAGCCCGTCCAATAGCCCGTGCAGTTGGTTGTCTGCGTTGAAGTGTAGGTTCCAAACTCAAGACCGGCCAGTGCCGAGAGCGGCTTGATGGTCGAGGCCGACATGTACTGTCCGCTAATGGCGCGGTTGAGCAGCGGGTGCGAACCCTTGTCATCATTGAGCTCGGTCCACACGTCATTTGAGACGCCGCCGATAAAGACGGACGGATCGAACTTGGGCTGGCTCGCCATGCCCAGGATCTCGCCATTGTTGGGATCGAGACACACTACGGCGCCGTTGCCGGCATTGCTGTAGCCAGTGGTCTTGGCAAGCTCGATAGCGCTCGCCAGCGCCGTCTCGCAGGCCTGCTGGATCTTAAGGTCGAGCGTGAGCTTAATGTCAGAGCCGGCCTTCGCGGGCACGGCGCCGGCCTGACCGGTCACATTGCCCGAGGCATCGACCTTGACGGTCTGCTCGCCACGAATACCCTGCAGCAGGTTTTCGTAGTAGCTCTCAACGCCCGCCTGGCCCACGATATCGCCCGACTGGTACGTAATCTTGCCAGCAGAAGCATCATCATCGCCAGAGGTTTTCTTATTCTGGGCCTCGAGCTGCTCGGAGGTAATGGTGCCGGTATAGCCCAAGATATGGCATGCCGTCTCGCCATATGGATACTGGCGCTCGGTACGCTCGGCAATCTTGACGCCCGGGAACTCGCCGGCATGCTCCTGAATATAGGCAACCGTGGAGCGACGGACGTCCGTCGCGATGGTATGCAGGCTCTGGGCGCCCTCTGTATTGTCCTGAATATTGCGAAGGACCGCCACGTAAGGCATTCCAAGCACGTTGGCAAGATGGCGAACCAGAACCTCATCCTCGGCAAGGTCGCGGTAGGCCACGACAGCAAGTGAGGGACGGTTCTGAACAAGCGCCACGCCATTGCGGTCGAGGATGCGACCGCGCACAGCGGGTGTGGTAACGGTGCGAGTCTGATTGCTATTAGCCTGCTTCTCGTAATAGTCCGACGAGACCATCTGCATGCCCCACAGCTTGACGGCAAGCGCCGCAAACATCGCGCCCACACCCGTGGTGAGGATGGAAAAGCGGCCCTTGAAGGCGGTCGCCGCGGTATTGCCCTCGCCCTCGGTGGCGCGCGGGGCCGTTCCATGCTGCGTATCGTAGGTAAAACGGGAATCGCCACGACGCATGATGACCAGCGCGACCACGATGGCCACAACCAGCACGATACCGGCGATAATAACCGTCAACTGGGAAGACATCTACGGGCCTCCCCTATTTGAGCTTGCGGGTCTTGGGCTTAAAGCGCATGCCCGTCTGGCGTCCGCCACGCGCGGAGAATCCATAGCCGGACTGCGGCACGACACCGGACATCAAAAACGGAATGGCAACCAGACCCGTCAGGATCGAGGACGGCAGCGCATGGCCGAAGATCGCCACGACAAAGCTCGTCTCCAAACCCATAAACAGCAAGATGATGCTGTAGATCACATTAATGACGAGCGCGAAGGCGCCCACAGTGACGCCGCGCGCACTCGGGGTACCGCCCGTCTGACCGACGGCGCTGTGCACCAGGGCAAAAGAACCCACGGTCAGCAGGAGTGACATAACGCCCACCGGCACGGCAGCGGACAGGTCATAAAACAAGCCGCTGCAAAAACCGCACACGACGGCACGGGTCGGGTCGCCCGAGAACACGCTTAGGCACACCAGAATAATCATGAAGTTGACGCGACCGCCCGCAATGGAGATCTGCGGTGCCAGGCCTGCCTGCAGCAGCACGCACACGATGGCGGCGATCACAAACGTGCGGGAGCTCATCCCCTGCTCGTGTAGATCCATGGACATGCCCCCTATTCGCTCGAGCCGGAATCGGTCGTCTCGGACGTGTCGGAACTGTCATCCGAGCTCTCGTCCTTCGTCTTGGTCGCAGCATCGCGCGACGTTCCCTGCGGTGTGCTGTTGGCCGTGCTCACGTCCTCATCCGAGGCCGACTGTTCGTCGGTCAGCGAGGTAATGACCAGCACTTCCTCGTTGTTCTCGGCCGTCGTCTGAGCGCGCACCACAATGGTGTAGTACACATCGTTTGCCGATTTCTCAACCGACGAGACGGTGCCGAGCGGTAGACCCTTGGGGAACACGCCACCGATGCCCGAGGTCACGATGATGTCGCCAACCTTAACATCGGAGTCGACGCTCACGTACTCAAGACGCAGCGTGCCGTCAGCCTGACCCTGCAGCATGCCCTGGGCGCGCGTGTCCTGCACCATAGCGGACACGCCGGAGTTCTCGTCGCCAATCAGGCGCACGGTAGAGGTCTTGGCCGACACCTCGATAATCTGGCCGATAACACCGGCAGAGCTCGTCACGGGCATGTTGATGGTAAGGCCGTCGGCAGAGCCCTTGTCGATGGTAACGGTCGAGGTCCAGGCATCGCCGGAAGCACCAACGATACGAGCTGCGGTCGATTTGAGGTTATAGGTCGACTGCAGGCCGACCAGCCCCTCCAGACGCTCGGCGGTCTTTTGAGCCTCGGAGAGCTCAGCAACCTTAGAGGTCAGTTCCTCGTTTTGTTTCTTGAGCTCGTCGAGCGTGTCCTGCGACGCCGTAAGGTTAGAGAACACGTTGCCGATCGCATTGAAGGGAGCCGCCACAGCCGAGCCCACGAAGCGCACCGGCGAGGTTATCGTCGTCACGCCCGAACGCACGGCATGAATCGGTCCTGCCTCGCCCTCGCGAATGTAAAACGTGAGCAGCAACACCGAAATCAGGCTGAAAACAATCAACGGGCGCATACCCGTTGATTGTCGCTTGGTATTCAGATTTGTGGAGAAACCCGAAGATCGCGCCAAATGGAATCCACCTTTTGGAAATTAAGCATTGGTCTGGACGAAGCCGCCATCAAACGCATTGGCCTCGAGCACGCGGGCACAGCCGTTAACGACGTTATCGAGCGCCGTGGGGCTGACGTTGACCGAAACACCGGTCTCATCGCGCAGGCGCACGTCGAGACCGCGCAGCAGCGCGCCGCCACCGGTCAGCAAAATGCCGTAGTACATAAGGTCAGAGGCAAGATCGGGCGGCGTGGCATCGAGGGCGTCCTTAACGGCCTTGGCCATCTCGTCGAGCGGCTTGTTGAGCGCGCGACGAATCTCCTCGCTCTCGATGCGCACGGTCTTGGGCAGACCGGTAATCACGTCGCGGCCGTTGACCTCGACGTCAAGCTCGTCCTTGAGCGGCACGGCGGAGCCGACCTTGATCTTGATGTCCTCTGCCGTACGCTCGCCGATGGCCAGGTTGTAGGCATCACGAACGTGCGTGAGGATAGCCTGATCGAACTCGTCGCCGGCAATACGAATGGACTGCGAGACGACGATGCCGCCCATGGCGATAACAGCGACCTCGGTGGTACCGCCACCGATGTCGATGACCATGGAGCCGGTGGGCTCCTCGACGGGCAGGTCGGCGCCGATAGCGGCAGCCATGGGCTCCTCAATCAGGTAGGCCTGGCGAGCGCCAGCCTGGATCGTGGCCTCAAAGACGGCACGCTTCTCGACCGACGTGACGCCGGAGGGAACGCAGACGACAACGCGCGGACGCGGGGTCCACGGATAGCGCTTCTCGGACGCCTTGTCGATAAAGTAGCGAAGCATGGCCTCGGTAACATCGAAGTCGGCGATGACGCCGTCCTTCAGGGGACGAACAGCCACGATGTTGCCGGGCGTACGGCCGAGCATGCGCTTTGCCTCGATACCGACCGCCAGGATGCGCTCGTCGTTCTTGTCGATGGCGACGACGGAGGGCTCGCGAATGACGATACCCTTGCCGCGCACGGAGACAAGCGTATTTGCGGTGCCGAGGTCGATGGCAAGATCGCCCGCATAGCTACCGAAGAACATATCCATCAAAGAAAACAACGCAACTCCTGATGTGTTGGATGATTGCTGGAAAACTACTAGTTCATGATACTAGCGCAAGCCCGGCACCTCACTTGCGGTGAAGCACCGGGCAAAACTAAATCCCATAAGGTCACTACTGGTTGTCAGCAGCCGAGAAATCCATATCGAGCGAGGAAACGGCCCAGCCGATATGGTTGTCGGAGCGCACGAATTGGACGGTGTACTCCTGCTCGCCGCCCTTGGACAGCGACGCCTTAACCTTGGCGGTCGTCTCGGTCATGGACTGATCCATGCCCTCGACGGACACGGTGGCACCCTGCGGAATCGAGGAGATGATCATCGACTTAGCGTCCTCGGACAGGCTCGAGGCCAGGCAAGACTCGGCCTTTGCGGTGTCACCGTCGCCGGCAGCCTGGAACAGATCGGTAACCACAGATTCCTGAGACGGGAAGCCAAAGCCGCGCGTGTAAGCAAAGCCCAGACCGCCCGCGGCGATCAAAATGAGCAGAAGCAGCACAATGAAGACTTTGAGACCCGTGTGGCGATGGCGACGACGGACCTTGGCCTGCTTACGATCCTGACGGTCCTGCTGGACCATCTCGGACTCGGACAGCGTAAAGAAACCGGTGTCCGAGGGATCGGGCATAAACTGACCGGTCGCGCCCGTAGGATCGAGCGGATCGACGGCAGGAGCGTCCATCGCGGGCGCCGGAGCCGTGGCCATAGTCGTCTGGGCGGATAGCGCGGCAAGCGAATCGTGAACGCGGGCAAGCTCATCGGCCTGCTCGGAGGTGAGCTGGTAGATGCCATCGGCAGTAGCGGCGTTAAAGGCGTCGAGTGCGTCGGAGGGGCGGCCGGCGGCAGAAAGTGCCTGACCCATGCCGGCGTTGAGCGCACGCGTGTCGTCGCGGGGGCCGGCAAAGTCGATAGCCGTGCGGTAGGTCTCCACGGCATCCGCCGGACGGCCGAGTTTAATGAAGCAACGACCAAGCTCGCCGAGTGCGGCGGCAGGAGCCGGATTGGCGCCGTCGATGGCAGCCTGACGGAAGGCAGTACCCGCGTTGGCATAGTCGCCCGACTGGAACAGCGCGTTACCCAGGCCCAGATAGGCCTTGAACGGCGTGGCATAGGAAGCATCCTGCGTAGCAGCAGAGAACGCCTGAGCGGCCGTCGTGTAGTCGCCCACGGCGGCGAGTGCCTTGCCGCGGTTGGTGAGCAGCGCGCCGCGCTTGCCGTAGGTGCCGTCATTGAGGGCAGCGGCGTAGGCCTCGGCGGCCTCGGCATACATGCCCAGGTGCATCAAGGCGTTGCCACGAAGATGATCGGCCTCGCCCATAATCTCATCGGGAGTTTTTGCCGCCCCAAGCATCTGGGCTGCAGCGGAAAAATCACCCGCGCGGTAAGCGGCGCGGCCCTGTTGGATCAGCTGGCTATTCAAGGAAGTCCCCTTTACTCGTGAACGATCTCGACATGGACGATCTCGTCGCCGGCACGCAGCTGCGAAATCACATCGAGACCCTCGACCGTGGTACCAAAGACGGTGTAACCGGAATCGAGGTTATGCTGGGCGCCCAGGCAGAAGTAGAACTGCGAACCCGCGGAATCGGGGTCCATGGAGCGTGCCATGGCAAGGGCACCATCGACATGGCTGTTGCGCGGATTGATGGCAAACTCGCCCTTGATGCAGTAGCCGGGGCCACCGGTACCGGGCATGCCGTCGGGGCCCTCAAGGCCGGCAGCGACGTCGGCGCCGGACATATCGCGGGTATTGGGGTCGCCACCCTGAATGACAAAGCCGGGCACATAGCGATGGAACTTAAGGCCATCATAGAAACCCATCGTGGAAAGCTCGCAGAAGTTCGCGACATGAATGGGAGCGCCCTCGCCGTCAAACTTGACCTTGATGGTACCCTTCGACGTCTCGATAACGGCGCACTCGTCGCCGGCAAGCTGATACTCGGGCGTGTAGAGCTCTTTCTTAAAACCAAACATGTGGTTCCTTCCTCGTGCGTTTAAAGCATATTTGTACGAATTGTAGCAATAAGCATGCGCTTACATCAATTGCGCACGTAGGTTATGCCGACTATGGCGAACTAATTTTAGGAACGCTGCTGCGGCTTCCAGGAGCCCACGTTGGCGTCGTACTGATTCAGCGCGCTGTTGCCGCTCTGCGCGATGGGCGCCAGGATCTCGCTTTGGTGGGAACTCATCGACTCGCCATCGGGAATGGCCAGCGAGATATCCCAGCTCTGGCAGATCACGTCGACGCGCTCATACATCCACTCGGCAAGCTGCTTTAAGTGGGCGATGTCGTCCGCATAGACCGTATCGTCCTGATACTTAAGGTTGTTGAGCTCATCTTGCGTCTTTTTAATCTGGTCGCGCAGGGCGTAAGCACTCTGCGACAGCTCCTGACGGGTGGACAGCGGCGTTCGGAGATAGCCGTTGTTAAAGGAATCGATGACCTCGCCGATCTGGTCCTCGTCACCGTAGGACACGATGGTCTGATACAGACCGTCGAGCCTGGTATAGAGCTGATCATCGGTGAGCACGGTTTCTTCCTGGACCACCTCGGCAGAATCGTCCTGCTTGGAATCGTCCTCAGTCGCCTCGCCCTTTTGGCGCGTGGGGAAGGTGGTCTGCGCGGCCTGGCCAAACTGGTCATAGAAGCCAGGCATGACGCCCATGGGATCGGCCGTCACGAACCAATAGGCACCGCCGCAAAGGACGGCAAGGACCGCGATGACGATGAGCGGCTTGGGGATATGACGCTTGTGCTTGTGATAGGCGTCCTCGTCGGGATGCACCTTGCGCTTGGGTTTTTGAGCATCGTCATGCAGGGAAACGGGCGTGGGAATATCGACCTTGGGGATACCGAAATCCTTATCGAAAGCCGGCAGCACGCAGGTCTCGTTAGGATCGGCGGCGTCCGAAAGAACCGCGGCAGCCGAGGCGGGCGCATGCGGCACCTCGGTATCGATCTGCTCTTGCGTTAGGCGCGGAAAGCCCGCCGTGCGGCCCGCTGCCAGGTCGGATGCGGCCGCGTCCTCGGAGAGGATACCCGGAGCGGGGCGTCCGCATTTGGGGCACGTACGATCGTGCGGAGAAAGACGGGCACCGCAGCCCTCACAGAACACGAACTCGGTGTGCTCGGGACCATCGCCCGGACCCACATAGGCGTTGCAGTAGGGGCAGAACGAGGCGCCGTCCTCGATAGTCTTAAGGCAATGCGGGCAGATCACGGCATCCTCTTTTCGAAGCAATTCAAACAATCGAGGTTAGAGCATAACATCGCCACGGCCCCACAGGAACAAGGCACCAATTCAACATCGCCAGGGCGCGTAGCTACTTCTTCTTTTTGCTTGGCATCGAGACTTTGATGCCTTGGGCGGACTTGGTCACGCGGGAGCGCTTGGCTCCGGTACTCTTCTTTTTCTTGGGCTGGGCCTGGGCCACGCCCTCGAGTGCGCGGGCCTCGGCCTCGCGAGCGGTGCGATCTTCGCGGCGCTGCGCCATGTCGGCGGCAACGCGCTTGGCAAAACGTTCGGCCGTCGAGCCCGTCGAGCTCACCTTGCCGCCACCGCGGCCCAGGCGGACGCGCACACCGCGGCCAAAACCAGTTGCGGCATGACGACGACGCGGCTTGAGCGAATCCATCATCGTGGCGAGCTTAAAGAACACCGAGCAGGTAAAGACCACGATGACAGCCAAGATAACCATCTGGCCCATCGACAGGTTGGCAATAGAAAGCAGCTCCGGGAATCCGATGACGCCCACCAGGATGCCGGCGACTACAAACACAAAGAGCACCACACGTAAGGGTGTGAGCGGCTGCGAGATGCGCCAGATCAGGCTGACGCTCGCCGCGCACGACGTAAGCAGGCACATCGTAGACAGCGTGAGCTGGCTAAAGCCAAACACGCGCGCCACAAAGATATCGAGCGCCGCAGCCAAAATGACCGCAATCGACGCCGGCAGTGCACGCTTGAGTACGTTGGTCAAAAACGCACCCTTCACGCGAGCATTGTTGGGCTCCAGGCCCAACACAAAGCCCGGCGCGCCGATGCAGAAGAAGTTGATGAGCGTCATCTGGATGGGCTCGAAGGGGTACGGCGGCAGCGCGATGCACAGCGCCGCAAGGCCCATCGAGAACAGCGTCTTAGTCAGGAACAGCGAGGCCGAACGCTGCAGGTTGTTGATGGAGCGACGGCCCTCGGCCACCACGGCGGGCATCGAGGCAAAGTCGTTGTCGACGAGCACGATCTCGGCCACGTTGCGCGCGGCATCGGAGCCGGCCGCCATGGCGACGGAGCAGTCGGCCTCCTTGAGCGCCAGCACGTCGTTGACGCCGTCGCCCGTCATGGCCACGGTGTGCTCGCGGCGCTTGAGCGCCTGTACGAGCTCGCGCTTCTGCTGCGGGGTCACACGACCAAAGACATGGTAGCGGTCCACTGCGGCATCGAGCTTGGCAGGCGTATCGAGCGTCGTGGCGTCCACATAAGCGTCCGCCCCCGGCACGCCCACCACGCGCGCGATCGACGACACCGTACGCGGGTCGTCGCCACTGATCACGTTGAGGGTCACACCCTGCTCGTTAAAGTAGCCGATGGTCTCGGCCGCCGAGGTACGAATCTCGTCGCGGATGGTCACAAAGCCCACGGGCTCGGCCTCGCCCACCATATCGCCATCGGGCGTAAAGCCGTCAACGCGCGCCACCACGAGCACGCGGCAGGTATCGGCAAGCTCGGCGACACGGTTCTCGACCTGCGAAAACACACGCTCCGAAAGCACAAACTGCGCGGCGCCCATCACATAGGAGCCCTGCGCAAACGAAGCACCACTCCACTTTTTGGAGGACGAGAACGGAATGACCGACAGCGGCTCAGACACCTCGACCGGGCGATCGGCGTAATAGTTGAGCAGCGCCTGGCAGGTCTCGTTGGCATCGGCCGAAGTCGCACGCGCGACGTTAGCCAGCGCAAAATCGAGCACTGTGGTATCGACGGGAACGGCCGCCTCGTCCGGGCCGGCGCCTAGGCTCACGCCCTCAACCGGCAGCGGATACGTGCCCTCGACCTCCATGCGGCCCGACGTGATGGTGCCCGTCTTGTCCAGGCACAGCACGTCGACGCGAGCGAGCGTCTCGATGCAGTAGAGCTGCTGCGCCAGCACCTTGCGGCGGGCCAAGCGCACCGTAGCGATGGCGAGCACCGACGAGGTCAGCAGCACCAGGCCTTGCGGGATCATGCCCAGCAGGGCGCCCACCGTGGACAGCAGCGCCGACGAAGGCACATGACCAGCCAACAGCTCAGAGAAGCACCACGAAAGGGCGCTGTCGCCTGGGGTTCCCGCGGCATCCCACAGCTCGCTCACACTCGAGGCAAATAACGCCAAACCGAGCGGGATTATGATGATGCTCGCAAAGCGAACGATGGCGTTAAGCAGGTTCATGATCTCGGAATTGACCTTTTTGACGTACTTGGCCTCGTTATTAATTTTGGCCACGTAGTTGTCGGCGCCGACATGGATCACGCGGGCGCGCAGCAGACCCGAGTCGATAAAGCTGCCGCTCATGAGCTCGGAACCGGGCTGTTTCTTGATAAGGTCGCTCTCGCCCGTCAGCAAGCTCTCGTTCACGAGAGCCTCGCCCGAAACCACCACGGCATCAGCGGGAATCTGGTCGCCGCGCCCCAGGCGGATGATGTCGTCGAGCACGATCTGGTCCAGGTCGAGCTCCACCTCGGCGCCGTCGCGCACCGCGATGGCCTTCTTGGAGGTCAACAGCGTGAGCTTATCGACCATCTTCTTGGAACGCATGGACTGGATGACGCCAATAGCGGTATTGAGGAACACCACGAACAGGAACGTCAGATTCTTAAACGAACCGGTCAAAATGACCAGGAACGCCAAGATCACGTTGATCAAATTGAACAGCGTGCAGAGGTTCTCGATGATGAGCTCTTTGACCGACTTTGTCTTGAGTTCCATGTTGCGGTTGATTATACCGGCGGCGATGCGCTCCTCGACCTCGGCGGTCGAGAGTCCGCGCTCGATATCCGTTGCTGCCATACCACGTCCCATCACGTCGCGTCGGTATAAGAAAAACCGCTCGGACCATGCGAGGTTCGGACGGTCTTACGTTCGATGGTGCCCCATGTTGGATTCGAACCAACGGCCTTCTGCTCCGGAGGCAGACGCTCTAATCCCCTGAGCTAATAGGGCCAACGTTTGGCATTATACCCAAGTGCGCCACGGGCTATCAAAATAAAAGAAAAAGCTTTGCAATTCTGAGGAAGACGCGGCGCAACGGCCCACTTTAGAAGGCAAAAGCGAGTCAGATAGTATAAACTCTCATGCACCATATATACACGGCTCGCGATGCGGGCCGTTTTTGCAAAAGTTATCCATCGAGGTGAGAGGCACACCATGATTGCAATTCTAAAGCAGAGCGCCAGCGACGAGGCCGTCAGCCATATCGTCAGCTGGATTGAGAAAAAAGGCCTGAAGACCGACGTCTCGCGCGGCGAGAACGAGACGATCATCGGCCTGGTGGGCGATACGACCAAGATCGACCCGTTCCTGCTCGAGTCCATGGATGTCGTCGAGCGCGTGCAGCGCGTCTCCGAGCCTTTTAAGCGTGCCAACCGCAAATTCCACCCCGAGGATTCCGTCATCGACTGCGGCCACGGCGTCAAGATCGGCGGCGACCAGTTCCAGGTCATCGCCGGTCCCTGCTCCGTCGAGGGCGAGAACCTCATCCGCATCGCACGCCGCGTGAAGGCCGCCGGCGCCACGATGCTGCGCGGTGGCGCCTACAAGCCCCGCACCTCCCCCTACGCCTACCAGGGCATGGGCCCCGCCGGCCTCGACCTGCTGTGCGAGGCGTCTGCCGAGCTCGACATGCCGATCGTCACCGAGATCATGGACCCACGCGACGTACAGGTCTTCTTGGACAAGAAGATTGACGTCATGCAGATCGGCGCCCGCAACGCCCAGAATTTCCCCCTGCTCAAGGAGGTCGGCAAGACCCAGACTCCGATCTTGCTTAAGCGCGGCATGTCCGGCACGATCGACGAGCTGCTCATGGCCGCCGAGTACATCATGAGCGAGGGCAACGACAACGTCATCCTGTGCGAGCGCGGTATCCGCACCTTCGAGACCCGCACCCGCAACACCTTCGACCTCAACGCCGTGCCGGTGCTGCACCACCTGTCGCACCTGCCCGTCGTCGCCGACCCCAGCCACGCCACCGGCTACACCCGCTACGTTGAGCCCATGGCGCTCGCTGCGACCGCCTGCGGTGCCAACGGCCTGGAGATCGAGGTCCACGACGAGCCGAGCCGCGCCTGGTCCGACGGCGCCCAGGCCCTCACCCCCGATCAGTTCGACGACACCATGCGCCGCATCCGAGCCATCCGCGAGGTTGTCTGCCAAGAGACCATGGAGTAGCCATGGGTACGGTGAGAAACGCGCGCGTTAACCAGGGCGGCCCCAAGTGCGCCGGCATCGTCGGCCTTGGCCTCATCGGCGGCAGCTTTGCCCGCGGCTATGCACAGGCAGGCGTCCGCGTGCTGGCCTGGGACCCCGATGACGATGTCATGACGGCCGCCAGCATGGGCACTGTCGCCGGAGAGCTCAACGATAAGACACTCGGCGAATGCGACATCATCGTCCTGGCCTGCTATCCCGAGGCATGCATCGAGTGGCTCGAGGCGCACGCCCAGGCGCTCGCCGACGCCACCGACACCGACGCCATCATGGGCCCCGTGGTGATCGACACGGTGGGCGTCAAAGGCATCGTGTGCGAGCGCGCCTTTGAGCTTGCCCGCGAGAACGGCTTTTACTTTGTGGGCGCGCACCCCATGGCGGGCACGCAGTACTCGGGCTATGCGCACTCCCGCGCCGACCTGTTCCAGGGCGCGCCGCTCGTGCTCGTGCCGCCCGCGGTGGACGGTGCACTCAAACTGGAGCTTTTGGGCCAGGTGCGCGAGATGGTGCGCCCCTTGGGCTTTGGCAAGTTCAGCGTGACCAGCGCCGCCGAGCACGACCGCGTCATCGCCTTCACGAGCCAGCTTGCGCACGTGGTGTCCAACGCCTACGTAAAGAGCCCGACCGCCCAGGTCCACCACGGCTTTTCGGCCGGTAGCTACCGCGATCTCACCCGCGTGGCGCACCTCAACCCGCAAATGTGGTCCGAGCTCATGATCGACGACGCCGACGCGCTCGCCTTCGAGATCGACCATCTAATCGAGTCGCTTGGCGCCTACAGCCGTGCGCTCAAGGACCGCGACCAGCGCTATCTGGAGAATCTCCTTGCCGAGGGCGACCGCATTAAGCGCGCGCTCGACGACGAGACCTCCCACTAGACCACCTATCACGCCAGGTCGAAAGGACCGAAGCTTATGGCGATTACCATCGATATCGACACTGCACGCCCCTACCAGGTGCATGTTGGCACGTTTTTGCTGGAGCAGGCGGGACCGCTCGTGCGCGCCACTGCCGGCGGTACCAAGGCCGTCATCGTGACGGACACCAACGTGGGTCCGCTCTACCAGATGCCCGTCAAGCAGAGCCTGGAAGCGTCAGGCTATGAGGTAAGCATCTGCACCTTCGAAGCCGGCGAGGTACACAAGCGCGCAGAGACCTACGTCAACATCTTGGAGTTTGTGGCCGAGCATGAGCTCTCGCGCTCCGACGTGATCGTGGCGCTCGGCGGAGGCGTCGTGGGCGACGTAGCCGGCTTTGTGGCCGCCACCTACATGCGCGGCTGCAAGTTTGTGCAGATCCCCACGAGCCTGCTCGCCATGGTGGACTCGTCGGTGGGCGGCAAGACGGCCATCGACCTGGCCGCCGGCAAAAATCTCGCCGGTGCCTTTTGGCAGCCGAGTGTTGTTATCGCCGACGTGGGTTGCCTTGCCACCCTCACGCCCGAGCAGTTCGCCGACGGCTGCGGCGAGGTCGTCAAGCACGCCGTCATTGCCGATCCGGAGCTCTTCGATGAGCTCGAGAAGACCCCGCTCACGCTGGAGTTGCTTAACCATGACGTGGCCCGTGTGGCGCTCATCATCGCCCGCAATATCGACATCAAGCGCGCCGTGGTCGTTGCCGACGAGCGCGAGACCAACCAGCGCAAGCTCCTCAACTTTGGACACAGCGCCGGGCACGCCGTCGAAGCCTGCGAGCACTTTGAGCTGGGACACGGCAACTGCGTGTCGATTGGCATGGGCATCATCACGCGTGCCGCAGCCCTGCATGGCGTTTGTGACGCTGCACTGCCCGCGCGCATCGAAGAGCTCTGCGCCCGTCATGGCCTCAAGACCCGCTGCGACCTCAATGCCGATGCCGTCTTTGCCGAGGCGCTCCACGACAAGAAGCGCGCGGGCGACACCATCGACCTGGTGATTCCGCACGGCATTGGCCGCTGCAGCATCGACCGCACGCCGCTTTCCACTTTCCACGAACTCATTGCCGAGGGCCTCGGCCAGAAGGGAGACGCATCCGCATGCTAGCCCGCATCACCCCGTCCCCGCTTAAGGGCACCGTTCCCGCCATCGCGTCCAAGTCGATGGCGCACCGTCTCATCATCTGCGCTGCCCTTGCCAACGGAGAGACGCATGTGACCTGCAACACCACCTGCGCCGACATCGAGGCCACGGTGCGCTGCCTTACGGCCCTGGGTGCTCGCATCGAGACCGTCGAGGACGGCTTCCAGGTCCACCCCACCATGAAGAGCATTGAGTTCGGCCTGCTCAAGGCCCTTGCCGGCGGCACGCTCGACTGCGGCGAGAGCGGCTCCACGCTCCGCTTTATGCTGCCCGTCGCCTGCGCGCTGGGGGCAGAGGCAACCTTTGTGGGACAGGGCCGCCTAGGCGCACGCCCGCTGTCCCCGCTCTCGGACGAGATCATTGCCGCCGGCTGCGACCTACAGGGTCTGGGCGGTTTTCCGCTCAAGACAAGCGGACGCATGCGCCCGGGCACCTTTGTGCTGCCGGGCAACGTAAGCTCGCAGTACATCTCGGGCCTGCTGCTGGCAGCCCCGTTGCTCGCCCAGCCCTCCTGTGTGCAGGTGACTGGCCTCATTGAGAGCCGCCCCTACATCAACCTAACGATCCAGGCCATGAAGGCCTTTGGCGTTGAGGTCAACGTCGAGCGCATTCCGGCCAAGGACGGCCAGCCCGAGGTCACGAACTTCCGCGTGAGCAGCGGCTCGTACCGCACGCCCGGCAGCGTGGCCGTCGAGGGCGACTGGTCCAACGCTGCCTTTTGGCTGTGTGCCGGCGCTATCGGCACCGACCCCATCACCGTCGAGGGCGTGTCCCTGAGCTCCGCACAGGGCGACCGCAACGTGCTTGCCGCGCTTTCGCGCTTTGGCGCCCGCATCGTGCGCTCCACCAACGCCGCCACCGTGCAGTCCGACAAGCTCGCCGGCTTTGAGATGAGCGCCCACGACATTCCCGACCTGGTGCCCGTTATCTCGGCCGTGGCCTCGCTGGCACAGGGCCGCACCTTTATCCGCGATTGCGCCCGCCTGCGTATCAAGGAATCCGACCGCCTGGCCACCACCACCCGCGAGCTCACCGCGCTGGGCGCGCAGGTGCGTATTGCCGGCGACGACCTCATCATCAAGGGCGTCGATGCCTTTACCGGCGGCGAGGTCGATTCGCACAACGACCACCGCATCGCCATGATGGCCGCCATCGCCGCGAGCCGTGCCACCGGCGAGGTCGTGATCCACGGCGCCGAGGCCGTCAACAAGTCCTATCCCGATTTTTTCGACCACTACCGCCTGCTGGGCGGCAAGGTCACACTCGAGGAGGAATAGCATGTCCTCGACCTTTGGCAACGTCTTGCACTTAAGCATCTTCGGCCAATCGCACTCCCCCGCTATCGGCTGCTCGCTCGATGGCATCCCGGCGGGCATCGCCGTGGACCAGGAGAAGCTGCAGGCCTTCCTCGACCGTCGCGCCCCCGGCCGCGACGAGACCGCAACCAAACGCCGCGAGGCCGACGCCGCGCATATCATCGCCGGTGTGATCGATGGACATACCACCGGCGCGCCCATCGCCGCGATTATCGAGAACACCAACACGCGCTCCAATGATTACTCCGAGCTGCGCCGCAAGCCCCGTCCCGGACATGCGGACTTCCCTGCGCGCGTGAAGTATCACAACATGCACGATGTCGCTGGTGGCGGGCATTTTTCCGGCCGCCTAACGGCCCCCTTATGCATCGCCGGCGGCATTGCGCTGCAGGCACTCGAGGCCCGCGGTATCAAGGTCATGGCGCACGTCGCGCAGATCGGCGGCATCTCCGACCTGCCGATGGACGATATGGTCTATCGCGAGGCCGACCGCAAGGCAATCCTTACGAACGATCTGCCGTGCATTGACGCCGCCGCAGCCGGCCGCATGCGCGAGGAGATTCTTGCCGCGCGCGACGAGCTCGACAGCATCGGCGGCATCGTGGAGTGCGGCATTTACGGGCTTCCCGCGGGCATCGGCGACCCCATGTTCGACGGCATCGAGAACCGCATCGCGCAAATCGCGTTTGGCATTCCCGCCGTAAAGGGCGTGGAGTTTGGCATGGGCTTTGCCGTGGCCGCCATGCGCGGCAGCGAGAACAACGATCCGTATCGCATCGACGCCGAGACCGGCGAGATCGAGGTTGAGTCCAACAACGCCGGCGGCATCCTGGGCGGTATTTCGACCGGCGCGCCCGTCATGTGGCGCATGGCCGTAAAGTCAACGCCCTCGATTGGCCGCGAGCAGCAGACCGTAGACATGGACGCCATGGAAAATGCCGAGCTCTCGATCCACGGCCGCCACGATCCCTGCATCGTCCCCCGAGCCGTCCCCGTAGCCGAAGCAGCCGCCGCCCTCGCCATCTGGGACGCTCTCCTCGAGGACGCCGCCCAGCTCTAACCCGACTCACCTGGGTTGCCTGCCAACTCAGCCGTTACGTGAAAGGGGCCTCCATGGACCTTGCTGACATCCGCCAGGCCATCGATGGCATCGACACCACGCTCCTCAACAGCTTTGTCGAGCGAATGGACATTGCCACCGAGGTAGCCAAGTCAAAAATCGAGATGGGCAAGGCCGTCTTCGACCCCGCCCGTGAGCGCTCCAAGCTCAACAACCTCGCCAGCCGCGCGCCCGAGCGCTACAAGGCGCAGACCATCACCCTGTTCCGTCTCCTCATGAGCATGAGCAAGGCCGAGCAGCAGCGCTACATCAACGAGCTCAAGGGCATCACGGTGTCGCAAAAGGCCCATGCCATGGCCGCAGCCTTTGACACACCCTTCCCCCAGACGGCAACCGTCGCCTGCCAGGGCGTCGAAGGTGCCTACAGCCAAATCGCCGCGTGCAAACTCTTCGACGTGCCCGACATCGCGTTTTTCGAGACCTTCGAAGGCGTTATGCGAGCTGTGCGCGACGGCTTCTGCGAGTTTGGCGTGCTGCCCATCGAGAACTCCACCGCCGGCTCGGTCAACGCCGTCTACGACCTGCTCGCCCAGTTCGACTTCCACATCGTGCGCTCGCTTCGCCTCAAGATCGACCACAACTTGCTCGTCAAGCCCGGCACTAAGCTCGCCGACGTGCGCGAGGTTTACAGCCACGGCCAAGCCATTGCCCAGTGTGCGGGCTTTATCGAGTCCCACGACCTGCACGCCACCAAGTACCCCAACACCGCCATGTCGGCCGAGATGGTCGCCAATTCCGACCGCACCGATGTTGCCGCCATCGCATCGCGCAGCTGCGCGGCACTCTATGGCCTGGAGGTGCTGGAGTCCAACATCCAGGACTCGGACAACAACTACACGCGCTTTGTCGTCATCAGCCGCGAGCCACGCGTCTATCCCGGTGCCAACCGTACCTCGCTCATGATCACCACGGCCAACGAGCCGGGCGCCCTCTATCGCGTGCTCGAGCGCTTCTACGCACTCAACATCAACCTCATCAAGCTCGAGAGCCGCCCCATCCCCGGTCGCGACTTTGAGTTTATGTTCTACTTTGACCTGGACTGTCCCTTTGGCAGCAAGGCCCTCGACGACCTGCTCGATTCGATCGACGACGTATGCGAGAGCTTCACCTACTTTGGCAGCTACACGGAGGTGCTCTAGATGACCGATACCGCCGCAACCCGCCCCTACGGCGTGCTGGGCCGCGTGCTGGGCCACAGCTACACCCCGACCATCTACAAGGAGCTGGCGGGGCTTGAGTACGTGCGTTTTGAGCGCGAGCCCGAGGATCTTGAGGCTTTTATGACGGGCGACGAATGGGAGGGCACCAACGTGACCATCCCCTACAAGCGCGCCGTCATGGAATACCTGGACGAGCTGAGCCCGCTCGCCGAGCGCATGGGCAACGTCAACACCATCACGCGCCTGCCCGACGGCCGCCTGCACGGCGATAATACTGACTACTTCGGTTTCCAGTGCCTGGTCGAGGATTTGGGCGTTGAGGTTGCCGGCAAGAAGGCCCTCGTGCTCGGTGCCACCGGCGGCGCCGGCACCACGGCAAGTATGGTGCTGGGAGACATGGGCGCCATCGTCGTACCCGTGGGTCGCACGAGCGAGGTCAACTACGACAATATCGCGCAGCAGTCCGACGCCTCCCTACTCGTCAACTGCACGCCCGCCGGCATGTTCCCCCATTGCCCCGACGCGCCTTGCACGCTCGAAGGCCTCGATGCGCTCGAGGGCGTCATCGACATTGTCTACAACCCCGCCCGCACGGGCCTGATGCTCGAGGCCGAGCGCCGCGGCATCCCCTGCATCGGCGGCCTGCTTATGCTTGTTGCCCAGGCGGCACAAGCTGTCGAGCGCTATACCGGCAAAGCCACCCCGCGCAAGAGGATCCTGGACGTAACGGAGCGCCTGTCACGCCGCGAACAGAACATCGCGCTGATCGGCATGCCGGGCTCGGGCAAGACCCGCGCGGGCGAGCAGATCGCCCAGCTCACGGGCCGCGAGCACATCGATCTCGATCGCGCCCTCGAGGAGCGCCTGGGCATGCCCTGCGCCGACTTTATCATCAAGTGCGGCGAGGCGGCCTTCCGCGAGCAGGAGACGGCAGCGCTGGCCGACATCTCCAAGCGCAGCGGCTTGGTGCTCTCCACCGGCGGCGGCGTGGTTACGCGCGACGAGAACTACCCTCTGCTGCACCAAAACAGCCAAATCGTGATGCTCAACCGCAAGCTCGACGAGCTCGCCCACAAGGGCCGCCCCATCACCGCGCGCGACGGCATCGACAAGCTGGCCGAGCAGCGTATGCCGCGCTACCGCGCCTGGGCCGACTACATCATCGACTCACGCGACTGCGCCGCCAACACCGCCCATGCCCTCCTCGACACCCTCCCACCCGCTCTCTAACCAAAACCACCACAAAGGGGGCAGGCACCTTTGTGGTGGTTTTTCAACTGCAAAGGAAGCAACCATGAAAGCACTCGTCATCAATGGCCCCAGCCTCAACATGCTCGGCATTCGCGAGCCAGGCATCTACGGCAGCGACAACTACGATCGCTTAGTGCAGATCTGCCAGGAAGCGGGTGCCGCACAGGGCTTCGACGAGGTCGAGGTCTTCCAGTCTAACCACGAGGGCAGCATCGTCGACAAGATCCAGGAGGCTTACGGAAAGGTCGACGGCATCGTCATCAACCCGGCCGCCTACACGCACACAAGCGTGGCCATCCTGGACGCGCTCAAAGCCGTCGCCATCCCGGCTGTGGAGGTCCACATTAGCGCAGTCGAGACCCGCGAAGACTTCCGCCAGGTGAGCTACGCCCGTCTGGCCTGCTTCGCCACCATCACCGGAGAGGGCCTCCAAGGCTACGCCCACGCGTTGGAGCTGCTGAAAGAGCATCTCGAAAAGTAAAATGCCAACCCCAACAAACAGCAGCGGCTTGCTCGCGCTCGGCTCCAGCAACACACAAGATGAAAAAAGCCCGGACCACCAAGTGAACTGCCTCCCATTTCTTGGACATGAGAAATGGGAGGCTTTCTTTATGCGCGT
>UQZU01000002.1 GCA_900545665.1 uncultured Collinsella sp. | reverse complement strand
GAGATGCAGCGTAGTCTCGTGGGCTCGGAGATGTGTATAAGAGACAGACGCAAAGAGGCTCCGCAGCGCGAAGCGCGATGCGGAGCCTCTTTGCATGTCCGAGGACGTTCCGGAGAGAAGCCCCCGTCACGCCCCCGGATTCCCGGTGGGAGTTCTAGACCTTGTCGGCCTTAGTACATACCGCCGCCCTGCTGACCAGCGGTAGCAGCAGCGATAGCGTCCTCAAGCTGAGTGTTCTTGGGCACATCGGAGACGGTGGCCTCGGTGATGAGGATCAGGCTGGCGACAGAAGCAGCGTTCTGCAGGGTGACGCGGCTGACCTTGACGGGGTCGAGGACGCCCATCTCGATCATGTCGCCCCACTCGCCGTTGGCAGAGTTGAGACCCTGGCCGGCGGGCAGCTCGGCAACCTTGTCGACCACGACAGCGCCCTCAAAGCCAGCGTTCTTGGCGATGGTAGCAACCGGAGCAGTCAGAGCCTTCTTGACGATGTCGACACCGATCTTCTCCTCGGGGTCGTCGAGTTCAACGGCGTCGAGCGCAGGAGCAGCGTCCATGAAGGCGACGCCGCCACCGGCGACAATGCCCTCCTCAACAGCAGCGCGGGTTGCCTGCAGGGCGTCCTCGACGCGGTGCTTGATCTCCTTGAGCTCAGACTCGGTAGCAGCGCCGACCTTGATGACGGCAACGCCACCGGAGAGCTTGGCCAGGCGCTCCTGGAGCTTCTCACGGTCGAAGTCAGAGGTGGTGTTCTCCATCTCACCCTTGATCTGAGCGATACGAGCATCGATGGCCTCCTTGGAGCCAGCGCCGCCGACGACGACGGTGTTGTCCTTGGAGATGGTGACGGACTTAGCGGTACCGAGCATATCGGCGGTGATGTCAGCGACCTTCACGCCCAGCTCGTCCAGGGCAGCCTGGCCACCGGTGAGGACGGCGATGTCCTCGAGGATGCGCTTGCGGCGATCGCCGTAGCCCGGGGCCTTGACGGCGCAGACGTTGAGGGCGCCACGGATCTTGTTGAGGACCAGGGTCGGCAGAGCCTCGCCGTCGATGTCCTCAGCGATGATGAGCAGGCCACGGCCAGCGCGCTGGACAGCCTCGAGAACGGGCATGATGTCCTGAACGCTGGAGATCTTCTGGTCGGTGATGAGGATGTACGGATCCTTCATCACGGCCTCCATGCGGTCGTTGTCCGTGACGAAGTAAGCGGAGACATAGCCCTTATCAAACTGCATGCCCTCGACGGTGTCGATGGTGATGTCGAACGTCTGGGAATCCTCGACGGTGATGACGCCGTCCTTGCCCACGACCTCCATAGCCTCGGCGATCTTCTCGCCGACCTCGGGGTCACCGGCGGAGATGGTACCGACGGAAGCGATCTGCTCCTTGGTCTCGACCGGCTTGGCCTGCTTCTTCATCTCGGCGACGGCGGCGTTGACGGCCTTGTCGATGCCGCGACGGATGGCCAGCGGGTTAGCGCCAGCGGCGACGTTGCGCAGACCGTCGTTGACGATGGCCTGGGCGAGCAGGGTTGCGGTGGTGGTGCCGTCACCCACGGTGTCGTTGGTCTTGGTAGCGACCTCCTTCACCAGCTGAGCACCCATGTTCTCGATGTTATCCTCGAGCTCGATCTCCTTGGCGACGGAAACGCCGTCGTTGGTGATGGTCGGGGCACCGAACGTGCGCTGCAGCGCAACGTAGCGACCCTTGGGGCCCATGGTGACGGTAACGGCGTCGGCCAGAGTGTTGACGCCCTTGGCAAGCTTAGCGCGGGCATCGGTGTTGAACGTAATGTTCTTTGCCATGGTAGGTAATCCTCCAAAAGAAATGTGACTCGCGTCGCCGCTTCCGAGTCCTATGCGGCGGGCGCGTTCAAAGACGAATCAGAGATTCTGACGAGACTAGGCCTCGACGACGGCGTAGATGTCGTCGGCGCGCATCAGCAGATACTTCTCGCCGTCGACCTTGACCTCGTTGCCACCGAACTTACCGTAGATGACAACGTCGCCAACCTTGACGTCCATGGGGATGCGCTCACCCTTGTCGTTGACCTTGCCGGCGCCCACGGCAACGATGGTGCCACGCTGCGGCTTCTCCTGAGCGTTGCTGGCAATATACAGACCAGAAGCGGTCTTCTGCTCGGCCTCGTCGGGCTTGACCAGAACACGATCTGCAAGCGGCTTCAAAGACGACATGCTTGTCTCCTCCTTTTTGGGCCGCGCGGTTATACCACGCGAATTAACCCTTTTTTTGTTTGCGTACGCGTTGAATGGTACCCACGAATGGCGGGTTATACAACACGGAGTCAAAAAATCTTATTTTTTGGCACTTAGATTTTCTGAATGCCGGGGGATAACTTAGCAGTGGCTCCCGGGGCGGACCGGATGGCATGAAGTTTGCTGCTCTACAGTCCTGCGCAAGACGGAAAGCACATTAAGTGCTTTCCTTTGCGTGCGGAACTCGCGACAAACTTCATGCCCTCCGGTCCGCCCCGGGAGCCAGGTTGACTAACTAGGGCCCGGCATTCAGAAAAGTCAGTGCAGCAAAATGGCGATGCGGATAGCGACATGGGCATGATTTTCGCTGCGAGCACGGGTCCCCTAGGGAGCATCGTGCATTTTTGGGAGTTTTCAGCAGACCAGGACGGCTGCATACGCGCCAGACACACCATATTGGTCCCAAGGACGCCTTCGACCGGCGATTTGAGTCGGCAGGCGAACCCCGTCAAGACAAAAAGGCATGCCTCGCGCCGCACCGGACCCCAAATGACGTCGATCTCCGCAATGCCGCCCGACTGCAGCGGCACCGGCAGAGCTCGCGGTGCTGAATACTCCGTTTTTTGCACGGCACGGGCGGGGGTACATCAGGATCAGGAAGGACATCCCAGCCTTTTTATGCAATCTGTAATGGGAAGTATGCAAAACACCAAGAGATAGCATTGCTGGTGTCCAAATTGAGCGCGGGGCAGCAGCACCTCCGCCCCGCACCCAAATCCAACAGAGCAGGGACGCTCATGGCGGATCCCCACCAAAACGCAAACGCGGCTCGAGCGCTATCCCAAAAAGGCTGCCCGAGCCGCGCTTAACGGTACGGCATGAATACTTAGCGCTCGTAAATCAAGTTACCTGCCAGGTAGGTGGCTTGGACTTTGGTGGCTTGGAGTTCTTGGGGGTCGATGGTGAGCGGGTTTTGGTCCAGGACTACCAGGTCGGCATACTTGCCGGGCTCCAAGCTGCCGAGGTTTTGCTCGTCGCCAGCTGCGTACGCGCTGCCAAGCGTGTAGTTGCGCAGGGCCGTTGCCGCATCGATGCGCTCGCTCGGTAACCAGCCGTCCTCGGGCCAGTGGCTTTTGGGGTCCTGGCGCGTAATAGCCGTGTAGAGCACGTTCATGCTGGTAACGGGCGTGATAGGGCTGTCGGTACCGAAGGCTTGGCGGATGCCGCGCTGCTTATAGGTCGCAAACGGCCACATGATGCGGCTGCGTTCCAGGCCCAGATCGCGCTCGGGGCCGCCCGGGTCGAGTGTAATGTGACAGGGCTGGCTCGAGGCAACGACGTTAAGCTTGCGTAGACGATCGATGTCCTCGGGCAAGAGGTTCTCCAGGTGCTCGAGCGTGTTATGGCCGTGCTGGGGCAGGCCGTACAGGTCGGCGGCCTCCTCGAAGATATCCAGCGCGGCATGAATCGCACCGTCACCAATGACGTGGATGCGCACGGTGTGACCGCGCTCCGCGGCCGCCAGAACCAGTTTGCGCATGCGCTCAGCCGGAACCGTCAGACGGCCCTGATCGCCCGGGAAGCGCGGGTTGGTATAGGGCTCGGTGAGATAGGCCGTGTGTTCGCTCGACACACCGTCGAAGAACTGCTTAAAGCCTGGCGCCGAGAGCAGCGCGTTGTTCGCGTAACGTGCCTGCAGCTCTTCCAGGCGCGACTGGTCATCCAGCAGCGTGGGGAACAGATGGGCTCGGATGCCCAACTTGCCGGCTGCCTGCAGCTTGTCATAGACGTCGTCGCGGATAAAATCGCAGCCCGGCATGGGCATGAGCGACATATCGCATATCGAGGTGATGCCCTGCTCGGCCATCCGCCTCATTTGATCGGCGTAAGCGCTTGCGATGCGATCCTCGCCCAGCCACTCAAGGCAGCGCGGTAGCAGCTGCATGGCAGCCGCCTCGTGAGCAATACCCGTGAGCTCGCCGTTTGCGTCCTTGTCGTAGCTACCGCCCGCTGGTGGCTCGCTGTCGCGCGTGACACCGAGTGCATCGAGTGCGCGGGTGTTGAGCCACAGCGTGTGCCCGTCACCCGAATACATAACACAGGGACGATCGGGGAATGCCGCATCGAGCGACGCCTTGGTAGGATGCTCGGGCGGGTCCCAACGGTAGTCGCGCCAGCCCTGCGTCACAACCCAAGCGTCGTCGGGCAGGTCCTGGGAAAACTCGAGCGCATGTTGCACCAGCGCCGCCTCGGACGTGCCCATATCCATGAGCATGTACGGCGAGGAACCGACCGAGGTATGGAAGAAGTGCAGATGAGCGTCATGGAAACCGGGGCAGACAAACTGCTCGCCGCAGTCGATAACCGACGTGGCGGCGGGAGCGGCGGCGATCACGTCATCGGGCGCACCGACTGCGACGATACGGTCGCCTGCGATGGCAATCGCCAGCTCGCGGGCGGTATCGATGCCGTCTTGGGCGGTAAAAACGTTCTTGGAGCGGATAATCCGATCGATATGTTGCATGGGCATCCCCATCTCTGGCAGGAAATTCAACACCCCCGAGTGTACTCCCCCGCCCTTGTAACAAAACCCCAAGCGGCAAACGGCAACTTTACCAGCCCTAGCGGCAGGTGGCATACTGGAGAGAGCCTGTACGATTTTGCGATCAACCCAGCAAGGAGCAAATCGACCATGACGAAGACCAAGGCACAGCAGATTATGGCGGCGACCGAGGCTCGCGCGGCTGACGACGTCACCGCAGCCATCAAAGATATCGCTACCGAGTTTGAACCATATATCATCAAGCAGCGCCGGCACTTCCATAAGCACCCGGAGCTGAGCCTTGCCGAGGAGCGCACGACCTCCGACATCGCCAACCAGCTCGACGCCATGAATATCCCCTACGAGCGTCCGCTCAAGACCGGCTTGGTGGCAACGCTTCGCGGTACCGCGCCGGATGCCTACCGCGAGGACGGCACGCCACGCCGCCGCATCCTGCTGCGCGCCGACATCGACGCCCTGCCCGTCACCGAGCAGACCGGCGAGGAGTTCGCCAGCGTCAACGAGGGCTGCATGCACGCCTGCGGCCACGACTGCCATATCGCCATGATGCTCGGAACGCTGCAAATCCTGCGCCATATGACCGACGACATCCACGGCGAAGTCCGCATCGTATTCCAGCCCAGCGAGGAAAACGGCCAGGGCGCTAAGCTCATGATCGGCACGGGTGTGCTCGACGGCGTCGATGGCGCCTACGCCGCGCACATCTGGAGTGAGGTCGACGCCGGCACCGTGAGCTGCGAGCCCGGTCCGCGCATGGCCAATACCGACTGGTTCCGCATCGACGTCCGCGGCACCTCGTGCCATGGCGCCATGCCCCAGCGAGGTCACGACGCCGTCATGGTTGCCGCCGAAATTGTCAACGCCCTGCAGACCATCGTCTCGCGCGAAATCAGCCCCTACGAGCCGGCCGTCATCACCGTCGGCGAGCTACACGGCGGCACCGCGCGCAACGTTATCGCCGGCACGGCCTACCTCGCCGGCACAGTGCGCACCTACGGCGATTCGACCCACGAGGAAATGCCGGAGCTCATGCGCCGCATCGTGGAGCATACCGCGGCAGCTCTGGGCGCCGAGGCAGAGCTCACCGACTACACCATCGCCAACTACAAGGTCGAAAACGACGCCGCCTCGAGCGAGCGCTGCCGTCAGGCTGTAATCAAGTGCCTGGGCCCCACCGGCCAAGGCCATTATTGCGGCACGCTTTCGGGCGAGGATTTTTCGGAGTACCTGCGTCGCGTACCGGGCGTGCTCGCCTTTGTAGGTACGCGCAACCCCAAGATTGGCGCCACGTACGCCCAGCATTCCTGCTTCTACAAGATCGACGAGACCGTGCTGGCAAAGGGCTCCATGGTGGCCGCCCAGTATGCTATCGACTTTTTGGCCGAGCCCACGCAAGAGGAGCTCGACGGCCCCGCGATTACCGCGGTCGCCGAAACCAACCCCGATCTGGCCGCCAAGTTGCGCTCTGCCAAGGCGACGACCGCCGAGGCTCGCGACGCCATCCATGATGCCCGAACGGCTCGCCATGCCGCGATCAAGGGCATCCACGACGCACGCGCTGCTGCACGCCGCGAGGAGAAGCACGACGAGTAGTCGTCACACCCATCCATAACAGCCTGGCTAAAGCAGAGCGGGGGCGGACGTATCGAAACGTCCGCCCCCGCTCATTCTTCAAGCGCTATTTCTACTATTTCTACCCCGTCCCCAAATAGCAGGCGGCGTGGCTACTCGTCCTGAGGCTCCTCGTCGGAGCTTGGCTCGGACGCCGGCTCAGGTGCAGGTGCCGGCTCAGGCTCAGGCTCAGGTGCAGGCTCGGACTCAGATGCCGTCTCAGGCTCGGGCGCCGGCTCAGGCTCGGTCGCGGGAGCGGGTGCAGGTGCGGGCTCGGCATCCGGAGCGCTGTAACCCGAAGCAGCGGACTTCTTCTCGAAGGGCAATACAAAAGTCAGGACGTCGTCCTTATCCTCGTCGGCCCACTCGCTTGCATAGCGTGCGGCCCAATAGCCAACGGCACGGTGCTTGAGCATCTTGCCAAAGACCGTAAGAAATACGGTGACAAAAGCGACCAGCACCAAGAACAGCGCGAGCGTGACGCCACCGCCGGTAACGATTGCCTCAATACCCGTAGGACGATAGTAGTAGCTATACATACCGACAGAGGCAATGGCGCCAAAGACGACCGTCAAGATCCATGTGACAACGTTGGCGACCAGGCCCGTCAAAAACTCGGGAAGGAACGAAGCACAGAACAGCTTGGTCTTGTTGTGCTTAAACGCCGCCCAGACCTTATCGAGCGAAAACGCGCTCTCGACACGCCCGGTCACCGCAAAGTGCATCACGGCGATGTCGGCGAACATCTTAAAGAAGACACCCAGAATCGCCGAGGCAATTAGCGCCAGGACAAGCAGGCCAAACGAGCCAAACAGCGCAGCCTCGAGCGCATAAGAGCCGTAATAAGAATACGAGCCCGCGGCGCCAATTACCACGCCCTCCACCAGCGAAAGCACTACACCGATAACGGGAATGGCAGCGATAACCTCGAGCACGACCGAAATAACGCTCGAAAAGACTCCGAGACCAAACGACGTGGAACGCATCAGCGGACGATCCATGCCGTCATCGATCTTAAGCGACAGATCGCGACCCCACTCGATGCCAAAGCCGGAACCGCACACGCTCGCAATGCAAGCTGCCAAAAAGCCGATGGCAGCCGCAATGCCGCCAATAACGGGAATAAACAACACGAGCACCGACACAACGCAAATCAGCGCCGGCAAAAACGCGATTTGGCATACACGCTGAAGCACACCCGGAGTCTTGGTCATATCTTGGAACGCCTGAGCCACACAGCCCTTTGGCGCATTCGCCACGGGCGGTTGCGGAACAAACTGCTGGGGCTGAGGCTGTCCCTGGGGAGCGGGGCCAGCGGCACCGGCATTAGGAGCACCGCACACACCGCAGAACTTGTCGTTATCGCCCATAGGAGCGCCACACTGCGAACAGAACATCGAAATCATCCCTTCGTATCTAGAGCGAATCACCTGGATCGCAAACGATGTCTTTGGCATCATTATCACCCAATGTGAGGACAAATACTCTTAGATGACGTATTTGCAACGCGCGAGGCGCTTTTCGATTGTTTGATGAATGCGTTCGCACTAGTTCGTGCCGCGGAAACCCTTGCCGACAATCTCGGAGCTGTCGACGATCGTGATAAAGGCACCCGGATCGACCTCGCGCGCATAACGGCGCAGCTGCACGGCCTCGCGACGGCTCAGCACGCTCATGATCACCGTCACGCACTTGCCCGAGAAGGCACCGTAGCCGCGGCTGATGGTCGCTGTGCGGTTGAGATGCTTGACGATAAACTCCTCGACCTTAAGGGGTTCGGAGCAAATGACCGTGCAGACCTTACGAAGATGGATGCTCTCGATGGCCTTGTCGACCACAAGCGTCTTGGCAAACAGGCCGAGCACGCAATACAGACCGACACGCGGGCCATACAAAAAGGCCGCGATGGCCACGATGCCGATATCGACCAACAGCAGTGCGCGACCAATCTCGAGCGTGGTGCGGCGTTTGAGGATCATAGCGAGAATGTCCGTGCCACCCGTCGAGGCGCCGATGTCAAAAACAATAGCGCTGCCGAGCGCCGGCAAGATGACGGCAAAGCACAGGTCGAGCCACATATCACCCGTCAGAGAGACATCGGTCGGAATAAAGAGCTCAAACAGCGAAACATAGGCCGAAAGCGCAAACGAGGCGAAGACGCTCCACAGGATTGCCTTGCGCTCCAAAAAGATAAAGCCCAAGACGACGAGAACCGCGTTGATAATCCACATAAAAACGCCGACGGGCAGGGTCGGGAACAGCGTGGACAGAATGACCGACACGCCCGAGGTGCCGCCAAAAGCAAAGTGATTAGGGGTTTTAAACGCAACGATGGCGAAGGCCGTGAGGATCAGGCCCAAATTGAGCTCGGCAAAAAAGCGCGGGAAGCCCGGCTCCTGGCTGCGCTTTTGACCGACACGCTCGCCTCGCTCGATATCGGTGCGATCAACCACGCGCTCCATCGGCACCACGGGAGGACGATGCACCTCCTCGGCAGCACGCGATGCCGCCTCTGCCGCGGCGGCCTCAATCGCCCATGCCTTGCTTTCTGTTTCGTGCTCGTCGGCCATTACGGCAACCCCTCGTTAACAATTTGGAAACAATGCGCCCATTAGGGTAACGCGGAACGCGACGATTGCAACCCCTAGTTAGACGAGCGGTATGCCCACATCGGGGGGCATACAAATAACGGCCGGCCACGCTTTTGCTTGCGCGGTCGGCCGTTTAACGTTTTCGCAGATAAAGCCTGCCAAAACAAACCTGTCCCTTTTTGGAAGGTTACTCATGCTGGCTGGTGCGGTGCTCGTACTCCTCGGGGGTGATGACGTCCTCGATGCGCAGGTTGACGCCCGCCACCTCAAGGCCGGTCATCGCGGCAAGGCGCTCGGTGACACGTGCCTTGACATCGTCGAAGATCGCGGGCGCATAGGCGCCGTACTCGATAATGACGGAGATGTTGACGACCACGCGATTGTCATCGGTGACCTCAACCGTCACGCCCTTGGTCAGATTCTCGGCACCAAACTGCTCCTGCACAAAGTGCATGAGGTTACCCTTCATGCCCAAAACGTGCGGAACCTCGCGGGTGGCCATGGCAACGATCTTCTCGATCACACCGTTGGAATAGGTCAGCGAGTCCTCGGACTCGTCTGTTTCCTCATCATCCTCGTCCGCGTCATCGGCGGACTCGGCCTCGACGAGCGCCTCGTCCTCGAGCGTCACATCCTCGGCCTCGGCGGTGACGGTCTCGTCTGCCTCGAGCTCGGTATCGGCCACATCGACCTTCGTATTAAAAGCCATGGTTCCTCCTTATGCCTGCCGCGGATGCGACAGTCGAATACATATTAGCGACCGCTAAACAGACGGCCGAAGAAGTTGACGATCCCGTTCTCGCCGTCGCGAATTTGGCCGATCACGGCGCCGATCAGCACGAAGAATGCAATGACGAGTGTGTCCCACAGGCCGAGCGTGAGCACCAACACGGCGAGGATAAAGCCAGCGACGGCGCCAAGCGTGGTGTTGGGATGACGCACAGCATAGCTCCAGATGGCAGCGCCCGTACCCTTGATGAGACCCATAGCCTCGTCAAAATCCGCGGCTGCCGCGTCTTGTAACTCGGTTGCCTCTGCTTTGGAATCAACAGGTTCGCTCGCCGGCGTGGCGCTCTGGTCAATCGTCAGGCGCGGCGTACGAGCGGTCTTATCTTGATTGGTATCACTCACCGGAAACCTCCACGGTCTGGACGGTAGTCTTGGACGGCAAAAAACGGACGCGTGCGGTCGTGCCCGGCGTGCCGAGCATGGTGTCGCAGGCCTCCTCGATACGTTGCTGCATCGCGGCTGCAAGGGAGGCCACGTCCCGGTCGTCAAGCGCGATAGCCTCGACCTTAAAACGGACGTGCGAATCGTCGGAGCCTTGGACGCGGGCCTCGACATGCTCGACCATCACGCGATCGTCGCGCTCTGCCGCAGTGCGAGCGCACGAAGAAAGCGCCGCAAGGGTAACCTCGATATTGCGCTCCCCCGCCGGATGCACGCAGGACGGCTCGCGACGAGCAAACATCAGGCGGAAGAAGCTTACCAGCACGCCGATCGCCACAACTCCGCCGCATGCCGTCACGACAATGCGCGGCATGGGGTCGCGCATCAGCAGCATAAAGCGATACGTATACGGCCCCCAAAACTGGCAGACAAGCGTACCCAGCGCCACGATGGCGGCGGCAAGATACACAATCGCTAGGGCTCGTTTGAGTACGCGCACGTGGCGCTCCCTTCAAATCTCGGCTCTCGAAATGCAAAACGGTTCGC
This sequence comes from uncultured Collinsella sp., assembly GCA_900545665.1. Classification (GTDB taxonomy): domain Bacteria; phylum Actinomycetota; class Coriobacteriia; order Coriobacteriales; family Coriobacteriaceae; genus Collinsella. The sequence continues at coordinate 103,915 of UQZU01000002.1, read as the reverse complement.
ATCATTATAAAAGAGCCGGGTCCGGTGCTCTACGCACGCGGATCCGGCTCATCTATTCCACGAGGCTTGCATGCTCGCTTCATTATGCCCAGATATGCACGGCTTAACCCGTGCGGGCGCTACTCCTCCTCGAGGGCAGCGATGACCTCGTCGGTCATGTCCATGGTGCTGTAGACGTCCTGGACGTCGTCGAGCTCCTCAAGACGGTCGATGAGGCGCTGAACCTTCTTGGCGTCGGCGCCGGAGACCTCGGTCGGGGTGGTCGGGACCATGGTGGTCTCGGAGCCCTTGACCTGGACGCCCTGCTCCTCGAGCGCCTTGGAGACAGCCATGACGTCGTTAGCAGCGGTCCAGACGATCCACTCCTCGCCGGCGTCCTCGTAGTCCTCGCCACCGGCCTCGGCGATGGCCATCATGAACTCATCCTCGTCACCGGCAGGACCGTTGGCGATCATGGTCTCCTTCTTGGCGTTCTCGTCCAGGATCTCCTTGGCGACGACGATCTGGCCCTTGCGCTCAAACTGGAAGGCGACGGAGCCCGAGGTGCCCAGGTTGCCACCAGCGTGGGAGAAGGCGGAACGGACATCGGCGGCGGTGCGGTTGCGGTTGTCGGTCAGGCAGTCAACGTAGACGGCGACACCGGCGGGACCGTAGCCCTCGTACACGATGTTCTCGTAGACGGCGGCGTCGGCACCCGAACCGAAGGCCTTGTCGATAGCGGACTTGATCTTGTCCTTGGGCATGGACTGAGCCTTGGCCTTAGCAACGGCAGCGGCGAGGCTGGCGTTGTTCTCGGGCAGCGGGTCGCCGCCGAGACGGGCAGCAACGGTGATGTTGCGGCTCAGCTTGGAGAAGAGGGCGGAACGCTTGGCGTCCTGCGCGCCCTTACGATGCTTGGTTGTGGCCCACTTAGAGTGTCCGGACATACGTGTCTCCTATCGGTTTCGACCTAAAGCCCAGCGCAGATGCTCGGGCAATATAAACAAACGTCGTTATGATATACCTACTGGCCTGCGAGATAAACCCCAAAATGAAGGCGTCGTGATGATGCAGCCCCTTAGTGCAAAGTAACCTGTCCCCTTTGCACCAAATTAGGACCAGAGGAGATCGCTGCGGGTGATGGTGGCGCCGATGGCGAAGGGCATGCAGGCGATGACCGGATACAGGTAGCGCATGTAAGTCGAACCGTTGCACGGGCCAATCAGGCACACGGCGAGCACGCCCAACAGCGGCACCCAGATCGCCAGCGCACGCCATGAATGACGACGCAGCAGGTAGACCACCACGGCGATCATGATCCACACATAGGTGGCCGAGCTCATGGCGAGCGAGATAAACGGGATGCGTTGTACTGCCACGCGATACAGGTTGATCAGGTGGTCGCACCAGCGCACGACCTTGCTATCGACCGGATGGAAGTCAAAGTACTTGAGGTTATCGGGCTTCGCCATGATCTCGGCACTGCGCGCCGTGCTGTAGACCCACGCATCACGGGCACTCGGATAAAAGTAGCCGTAGTAGTTATTGATGAGCGCCGAGATATAGCACTCGGGATCCTTTTTGAACATCTGGGCCCACACCTCAAAATAAGCCTTGATGTCCTCCTGCGAGGCGTACTCGTTAAAGCAATTTTTGACGGCGTCCGACTTATCCGGGTTGTAACGGCGGCCCAGATTCTCGTACTTGAGCACACGGTCGATCACGGCACGCTCTTCGTCGGTCACCAAGCCGTCGCAAGGAGCCTCCACGATGGTGCCGTCCTCCTTAACCGTGGGGTTGACGCCCGAGTTGAGGCCGTCGTGCTTTTGGACGAAACGAGCCGTCTGCTGGAACGGAATCGAGAGGATTTCACGCTTGGAACCAGGCGTGATGTCGTGTGCCGGCATAAAGACCTTGGTGAAGTACATATTAGAGGCAAGGCAGAGTGCAAGCACCGCAAGAACTCCCACCCAGCGGAAACGCGGGGTGGCGCCCGAAGGCGCAGCACCGGCCTGCTTGGCTGCACGATGAGCCACATGCGCGTCCCATGCGCAAAACGCCGCCGCGATTACGCATGCCGCCAGGGGAAACACCAGGCCGCCGTTGCGCAGAAACGTGGAACCCATGGCGCCCAGAGCGAGCAGCAGCCAATCATGGCGCGCAAAGAGCACGGGCCTCTGTTCGCCCGCACGCTCGGCATTGGCATCGCGACGGGGCAGGCCGCAGGCCACGAGCTTTACGGTCTGCACCAACAGCACTAAAAACGCGTCGGCAAACAGCACATCTTTGGTAAGCAGGGCCGCGTAGTTGGAGAACATGGGCATAAACACAAAGAACAGCAAGATCACGCCGCGGACCGGCAGGCTCACGCCCAGCTTGCGCAGCGACGAGATGGAATAGGCCATGCAGGCGGCCGTAATGACAAACTGAGCGCAGGTGTAGATGGCAAGACCCGCGTTGGCGCTGTTGAACAGTGAAAGCCCCAGCTGGACGCACGAACCGATGATAGCCGTGTGCACCACGGGATGATGTCCGTTGAGCAACACATTGGGATTGAGCAGACGCAGGTAGTCACTCGTGCCGTTGGGATAGTTGAACCACTGGCGAATCTGCGCGCCCGTATCTCCCATAAAAAGGCCAGGCAGCGAAGCGATGAGCGTGGGCGCCCAGGCGATCATAAGCACCAGGAAGGGCCCGGCAAAGGGATGGACCGAGAGCACGGCGTGAGCCACACGCCATACGCGGCCAAAGTGCGCTTCGGAAAACGGAATGCGCCGAGAGCTCAGCCAATCTAGACACTCAAAGGCGAGGTAGAAGGCAACGACCGCCAAGAGCATCCAGCCCGCACCGCCTATCCAGGCGCAGATGATGCGAGCTTTGTCGCCAAGGACAATCTCGGCCGAGTCGGTGAGGTCGTAGCTGCGGCCGAACACCATGCAGATGGCGAAGAACAGCGACGGCAGAATGATCGATGGACGCCAGGTGTCGCCACGGCCAAAGAACACGTAGCGAAACGGCAAGGTGAGCAGGCAGGCAAGCGCAAGCAGCATGACCGCGTCGGTATGGCCGGCAAACGAGAGGAGCACCTCGTAGCACACGTACAGCATGCCCGAGGCTTTGGGGTCAATCGCCAAGACTGCGTTGCTCGACACCGGGGCGGGATCGATGGAAAACGCCGTGGTCGCCAACAGCGCGAGCAAAAATGCGATGAGCGTCTGCTTGGCGGGGTAGCGCTTAAACCAGACGATGCGGGCAGCGTCGCGCGCAGCCGTTGTGGAGAGGTCGGGATCCTTCACAGTCCGAAAGCCTTTCTAGAAACCTATCAAACTCGGCAAGACCACCACAAAGGTGCCTGTCCCCTTTGTGGTGGTCTTGGTTAGGCGTCGAGGTAGATGCGCTGGGGGCGATTGCGGTGTCGGGCGAAGATGATGAGCGCCAGGCCGGCGATCACAAGCGGCAGACTCAGCAGCTGACCCATGGTGATGACGTCTCCCAGTAGATAACCCAGCTGGGCATCGGGCACGCGCACGAACTCAACGAGAAAGCGGACGATGCCGTACCCCATCACGAACACGCCCATAAACGTACCCTGGGGCAGTAGTGGCTTTTTGCGGCTGAGCACCTGCAAAAAACAGAAGAGCACGATGCCCTCTAGGAATGCCTCATAGAGCTGGGAAGGATGACGCGGCATATCGCCCGCGGTGCCGCCAAAGACCACACCCCAGGGCAGATCGGTCGGCTTACCCCACAGCTCACCGTTCACGAAGTTGGCGCAACGGCCCAGGCACAGGGCCAGCGGGGCGCCGATCACGGCAAGGTCGGCGACGGTCCATGCATCAAGCTTGTACATGCGGCACACGATGATGCCGCCCAAGATGCCGCCCACCAGGCCACCGTGGAAGCTCATGCCGCCCTCGTTGGTGGCAAAGATCTCGAGCGGGTGAGTCCAATAGTAGCCATCGCCGTAAAAGACGACGTAGAACAGGCGCGCGCCGATGATGAGGCCAAAGACCGCGCCGACCACGACGCTCGTCAGGTCATCAATCGTAATGTCGAAGCCCCAACGACGCTGCGTGCGGTACATAACGATCGCCGTGAGCAGAGCGCCGACCACATAGGCCAGACCGTACCAGTAGATGGTGATGGGGCCCGCCGAGATCGCGACGGGATCAAGCATATGGTAGAGGTCGTTGAGCATATCGATCCCCCTGCTCCCTACATACAAATGCGGCCGCGGGCCTTGCGCTCGCAGCCGCATATCTGGGCGTAACGTCTATGCGGAGCGTGCCGTCCGCAGCTTTCGCATCTTAGAACGGCGCGTACTCGTCGTACAGGTCCTCGGCCTCGCCGGAAGCATTGACCTGCTCAACGCGGGTAACGCCGGGCACATGCTCCTTCAGGATGCGCTCGATACCCATGGAAAGGGTTAGCGAGCTCATGGGGCAGCCGGCGCAGGCGCCCTGCAGTTCCAGCTTGACGACACCCTCGTCGTCGACGCCCACATACTCCATATCGCCGCCATCGGCCTGCAGGTTGGGGCGGATCTCTTCAAGAACCTTCTTAAGCAGCTCTTCGTTAACAGCCACAGGGGCTCCTTTCTCACAATAACGCGGGCACGCCCGCGGACAGGGGCTATGTTACTACAGCCATGTACCCGCTTAGGCGCCAGCCATGCGTGCGGACACGACTTTCACGAGCAGTCAATTTGGGACGGGTCTCTTGTTGGCAGTTTTGCCGCCAGCCAGCGTTGGCACGCGCTACCGCTGAGCCTGTCCCCCGGTACCAATCTGGACATCGACGATGACCTGGCGGTAGCTGATGCCGCAGGAGTCGAGGATGCGACGGCTGATACGGCCGTCGTCGGTATCGGCATACTTGTTGTCCAGGTAGACGACCTCGCCCACGCCCACCTGCGCCAGGATCTTGGCGCAGTCGTGGCACGGGAACAGCGTGACGTAGACCGTGGAACCCTCGAGATCCTTGAGCGAGCCACGGTAATTGAGCACGGCGTTTGCCTCGGCATGCACCACGTAGTTGTGCTTATCCTGCAACGGGTCGTCGCTCGTGCCCCACGGGAAAAAGTCGTCGTTGAGCGCCGAGGGCGTACCGTTGTAGCCCACCGAAAGGATGCGGTGGTTGGTGTTGGCGATGCACGCGCCCACCTGCGTGTTGGGGTCCTTGCTGCGGCGCTGCGCGGCGATGGCCACGCTCATAAAGAACTCATCCCAGCTAATAACGTCGCGGCGCTTGCCCGACGCGGTTTGATGAAGATCGTCCGACATGGCAGACACCTCCGAAATCGCAATAGTTTGACCCATTGTAGCAGGTGGAAGGTGGAGACGTTTTTGTCTCACCGCCCCCATCGCTACGCGCGGCGGGGCTTTTGGTTGATGTGGTAGAGCTCGGCGAGACCCCGCAGCGTCAACGCGTCATCGACCGTCAGGCTATGGCCGACCAGCGCCGCAAGTGCCTCGGCATCGTCGCCGGTAATGACGATGGGCACATCACCCTCCCCCGCGGCCTTGGTCGCGCGCATCTCGGCAAGCACCATGTCGAGCATGCCGTCGATGCGGGCCACCTCGCCCAGAACCACGCCCGAGCGCATGGCCTCGCGCGTGTTGCGGCCGATGACGTGTGTCGGCGCCGAGGGCTCAACCTGAGGCAGGCGCGCTGCTGCCGCCGAAAGCGAGCGGGCGCCGAGCGCCAGACCGGGCGCGATGACGCCGCCGACAAAGGTGCCGTGCGCGTCGATCACCTCGATATTGGTCGTCGTGCCCAGGTCGATCACGATGCACGGCGAGCCGTAGACGGCACGGGCCGCCACGGCATCGGCGATGCGGTCGGGGCCGATCTCGGCCGGGTCGTCGTAGTGGACGGGCATGCCAGTCTTAAGTCCCGGTCCCACCGTGAGCACGCGTCCCGTGCAGGTACGGGAAAGCGCCACCTTCCACGGGCGCTCGAGCGCCGGCACCACGCAGCTCAGCACGGCCGCCGTGGGCACGAGCGCGCCGAGCATGCCCGCATCGGCCGCCAGCGCGGCCATGACCTGCGCGAGCCTCATGCGCGCCTCGTCTGCTGTGATGCTCGACGGCGTCGTGATCTCGCACGTCGCAAGCGGGCATTCCTGCGCCGCGGCAGAATCCTCGGCAAACAGGCCAAAGCGAATGAACGTGTTGCCCACGTCGACCGTCAATATATATGCGCACCCATTAAGCATCGTCGGCGCTCCTTTCGTCTGCCCAGCAGTATATCGCCTACCTAAACCAGTCATCCCAAAATGACTAGGTTGCGGCTATACTGATGCGCGGTCGTTTGCGAGCTCACGCGACGGCCTTTGGTAACCCGACTTCCCGCGCCGCATCCGTAGCGGCGCTCCCGGGGGAAGCGGATATACGCAAAGGAGTTCAATATGAGCAATCCCTCGAACCGCGCCTCGATGCGCGGGCAACTCACGCTGCGCGGTGTCGTCATCGGCGTCCTTGGCTGCGTGATCATCACGGCAAGCTCGGCCTACACGGCCCTCAAGATGGGCGCCCTCCCCTGGCCAATCATTTTCGCTGCCGTCATCTCGCTGTTCTTCCTGAAGCTCATGGGCAACGCCAGCCTCAACGAGGCCAACGTCACCCACACCATCATGTCCGCGGGCGCCATGGTCGCCGGCGGCCTGGCGTTTACCATCCCGGGCGCCTGGATGCTGGGCTATGCCGACCAGATCAGCTGGCTCGACATGTTTATCGTGGCGCTCGCCGGCACCATCCTGGGCCTGCTGGCCACCGCGCTCATCCACCGTCACTTTATCGTGGACGCCGCGCTGGAGTTCCCCACCGGCAACGCCGCAGCTCAGACCCTACGCGCCACCGAGGCCGGCGGCAAGACCGGTAAGCAGCTCTTTGGCTCCATGGCCATCGCAGGCATCTACAGCGTGCTGCGCGACGCCCTGGGCGTGGTGCCCAGCATGCTGTGCACGCTCAACATCCCCGGCGTGACCTTTGCCATCTACAACTCGCCCATGCTGCTGTCCATCGGCTTCCTCGTGGGCTTCGCCCCGGTCGCTTTCTGGTTTGCCGGCGCCCTGTTGGGCAACTTTGGCATCATCGTGGGCGGCACCGCTGCCGGTCTGTTCGACGTTATGACTGCGCAAGGCATCGTCAAGTCCCTGGGCATGGGCCTCATGATGGGCTTTGGCGTCGCCGTCGTCCTCAAGGACATCCTGCCGCAGGTCGCCGGTATCGTCCGCGGTCTTGCCGCCGACAGCTCCACCGACACCGACGAGCAGTCGCTCATCTCGGGCTCCCTTAAACTCGACGCCGGCATCATCGGCCTGAGCGCTGCCGCCATCGCCGTGATCGTCGCCATCGCGCTCGACCTTGGTCCCGTCCCGGCCGTCATCGTGACGCTGTTCACCTTTGTCACCACCATCATGAGCGCACAGAGCTGCGGCCAGACGGGCATCGACCCCATGGAGATCTTTGGCCTCATAGTTATGCTCATCGTGGCTGCCTTCGCGCAGCTCGCGCAGGTTAAACTGTTCTTTATCGCCGGCATCGTGGCCGTAGCGTGCGGCCTTGCGGGCGACGTCATGAACGACTTTAAGGCCGGCGCCGTGCTGGGCACCAACCCGCGTGCACAGTGGGTCGGCCAGGCCATCGGCGGCATCGTGGGCGCCCTGGTCGCTGCCGCCGTCATGGTCGCGCTCGTAACCGCCTATGGTCCGGACGCCTTTGGACCCGACAAGAGCTTTGTGGCCGCGCAGGCAAGCGTCGTCGCCACCATGGTCTCGGGCATCCCGAGCGTGCCGTGGTTTGCGGGCGGCTTTATCGCCGGCATCGTCATGTACTGGCTCGGCATTCCGGCCATGATGATCGGCCTGGGCGTGTACCTGCCGTTCTACATGTCGCTCACGGCTTTCCTGGGCTCCTGCGTTAAGCTCGCCTACGACAAGTGGGCCGCTCACCGCGACGCCGAGGCCGGTCTTTCGGACGAGGAAAAGGCCGCCAAGGACGCCGCCTTCCAGGAGCAGGGCCTGGTTGTCGCCAGCGGCCTGCTCGGTGGCGAGTCTATTGTCGGCGTTATCCTGGCGTTTGTCTCTGTTGGCTTAAGCCTGCTGGGCTAAGCTGAGCAGCTACTCGACAGCAACCATATTGCCTACGGCTTGCCCGGCCGGTAGCTTTCACGGCTGCTGACCGGGCTTTTTGATATCGAAACAAAGAAAGGCCGGCGCGCTGCGTTTAACAGCGCGCCGGCCTTATCGGTTAAGCTATCGAAGCGTTCCTGCTATGAACCGAAGTTCGTTGCAGAATCTACGCTCGAAACGCTACATCTGCTTGCGACGACGATCGCTCAGCGTCACACCAGCGGCCACGAGGGTGATACCGCCGATGACGAACACCTCGCCCGCAAGAGCGGAGTCATCGCCAGTCTGGGCGAGCGCGGCCGACGTGGCCTTCTTCTTGGCGACAGGAGCCTTTGCAGCAGCCTGTGCAACCTGAGGCTTGGCCTGCGGCTCAGCCTTGGGATGATACTTGTCGTACTCGGCCTGCGCGGCAGCCAGGGCATCCTTGGCATCGCCAAGCTCAGCCAGCGCGGCGGCATAGGCGTCGTTGGCATCGGACAGCTTGGCATCGGCATCGCTCAGGGCAGCCTTGAGACCAGCGGCGGCATCGACGGCAGCCTTATAGCGAGCGTAGGCAGCGTTCAGCTTGACCAGCTTCTCGTTGCCCGTCGTGCCCGCGGCAAGGGATGCCTTGTGGTCGACAGCCTCAAGATCGGCCTTGAGTGCCTCATCGCTGGCAAGCTCGGCCTTGGCCTTGACGATCTCGAAGTTCGCATCGACGACGGCTTCGTTGGCGGCCTCGAGCTGCTTCTGGGCATCGGCGACACCGGCGACGGCAGCGTCATAGGCGGCCTTGGCGTCGTCGACCGCCTTCTGGGTGCCGGCAAAGCGCTCGAAGGCCTTGTTCGCGGTAGCCAGCTCACCCTCAGCAGCCTTGGCCTTGGCCTGCGCATCGGACACAGCCTGCGTCTTGGCGGCAACTGCCTGCTTGGCGTCCGAAAGAGCGGTCGCGGCGTGCATATCTGCGGCCTGAGCCTTGTCAACGCCAGCCTGGGCAGTGTCGTCGGCCTTCTTGGCATCGTCAAGCGAGCCCTGCTTATTCGCGAGGTCCGCCTGGGCGGCATCGCGCTTGGCGGCAAGGTCCTTGACCGAAGCCGTGGCATTGTCATACGCCTCGTTGGCCTTATCGGACTTTGTCTTGGCGGTATCGTAATCGCCCTGTGCCTTCGCCTTGCGGGCGGAAGCCTTGGAGGCGTTCGTCTGGCATTCGGTGAGCTTGGAGTTAGCGTCGTCAAGCGCGGCCTGCGCGACGGTCGCCTCGTCCTTGGCGGCGTTGAGATTTGCCCTAGGAGTTTCGATGTCAACATTCTTCAAATTGACATCGGCAGCGCCATATGCCGCCTTCGCGATAGCGGTGGCCTCTTGCGCAGCTTCATAGTCGCTCTTGGCAGCAGCAACGTTACCGTTCGCTTCATTCGCGGCACTCTTGGCAGCATCGAGGGATGACTCCGCAGAGCCAAGCGCATCGTTTTTCACATCGCGCGCCTTCCGTGCTGCCGCAAGTTGATCTTGCAGCTGCGCCAGCTGCGCCTTCTGCGCGGCGGTACCACCGGCATGATAAACGGAGTCTACGTACGTGTTTACCAGGTTCTTGAACTCGTCAACCGTAAAATCGCCTTCGGCCCAGTTTCCCTGATAAATTGAAACAGGACTGGGTGCACCGTCATCCTCGGGCGTTGAGCGGTTGCCATCCTTACCGTAGCCGACGGCGAACCCAAAGGAATTAGCACCTGAATCAATAAAGTTCTCATAGTGGCCGGTGTTGCTATAGTCACCCCTGTCATAGTCGCGCTTTTCCGCAGTATACCAACCGATAAACGGCCAATCATCGCCGTACTTGTCGCCGTTATCGAAGGATATTTCCCAATCTTTAGGATTATCTGACCCCTTGTAGGCGCCAGCACGTCCGGCAAGGTTTTCGTTATAGGACATATAAAAGCCCTCGCCGCTGTTCCCCGCGTGGTCCCAAACATTCGACGAATAGCAAACATCGAGCGCCGACTGCGCCATAGAGACAATGCTGACCTTCATGTCACTCAAGCCATTTGCGCGACGAATTCCATTGACGGCATTCATGTAGGTCAAGGTATTCTGCAGATTCACGAGCGAAAAAGCATTGTCAGCGTCAGATGCATCCAAGTTGACATAGTCGTCATACCATGCCGCCTTGCTAGCAGACCCATCAAGTAACTTCGCCGCATCGCTCGCGTTGGCACGCTGAGCAGCAGTAAACGACGTACTACTTGCGATGTGATTCATAAAGCCAAGCAGGCCAGCCTTGACAGCATCCGTATCCACCGTCATGTTTGCTTTTAGCTCAGAAATCTGCTGCTCAAGAGCTTTGACGTTTGCGCTGGCCGTGTTGTATTCATCATTCGCTTTGTTGTAGTCGCTGGTAGCATTCTCAAGAGCGCTTTTCTTCTGCTTTGCGACCTCTGCCAGACGGTCGTACTCTGTCTTCTTGTCGGCCTCGGTCTGCTGAGCTTGCTCGTAAGCAGCCTTGGCGGTGTTGTATTTGCTGGTCAAATCACCGAGTTTGCCGTTGGCTTCGTCGTATGCAGTCTGCGCTGACGAAACGGCAGCGTTGGCGGCGTTGACCTTTTCCTGCGCGGCGCTGGTATCAGTCTGTGCGGCCTGGAGGTTCGTTTGTGCGGTGGCGTCGGCAGCCTTCGCGGCGTCAAGCTCGGTCTGCGCGCCCTTGAGCTCACCGGCAGCAGCTTTCTTGGCGGCCTCAAGCGCTTTTAGATCGATGCCCGTGCCCGAGATGGCGGCATCGAGCGCTTTCTGGGCGTCGTTCAGCTTATCCTGGGCGTTGCCGCACGCGGTGGTCGCAGCGGCAAGGGCATTGGCGGTCTCCTGCTTCTTGGCCCGGGCAGTCGTCAGAGCAAACTCGGCATCACTCTTTGCCTGCTCAGCATTGTCGGCGGCGGTCTTAGCGGCATCGAGCTCACCCTCGGCCGTCTTCACATCGGCATTCGCCGCATTGAGCTTGGCCTGCGCGTCCTCGACGGCCTTCTTGGCGGCCTCGTACTCGTCCATACCCATGGCCTCGAGCTTGGCCTGCGCATCGTCGAGGGCCTTCTTGGCCTCATCCTGCTTTGCCTTGGCGTCCTTGAGCGCCTGGGTCTTATCCTCGACACTCTTGTTGGCCTGATCGAGCTGATCGTTCAGGTCGCCCAGCTTCTTCTGCTGCTGCTCGGCCTTGTCAACAGCCGCCTTAAGCTCGTCGATCTTCTCCTGAAGCGCGGCTGCCTCGGCCTCGTTCTGCTCGGCGGCGTTATCGGTCACGGCCTGCGAGGCCTGATTCTTTTGCTGCTGCGCCTGCTTTTGAGACTGGCCCGCCGCGTCGGCTTTCTTCTGGGCGGCATCGTAGGCGGCCTGAGCGTCCTTGAGCTGCTTTGCCGACTCCTCGGCCAACTGGGCAGCCGTCTTTACGACCGCCTGGTTACCGGTGGCAACGGTGTTCTCGATAGCGCTGTCGCCCTTCGTGGCGTCACCGTTATCTGCCGTCGGTGCGGCGATTGCCGCCAGCGGCGACATGAGCGGCTGAGCGATGAGGCCCGCCGTCAAAACGGTTGCGACGGCGCGGTTGGCAACGCCCTTGACGTTGACGGCCTTGGCCCGAGGCTCAAAGTGCTGTGGGATATAGTTTGCCATGGCTTTCTCCCTTTGACACGGATGTATCCATACGCCTCAAAATGTAGGAGCTGATTTTTGAATTCTGTTGCGCAACATTGGTCACCAGCGGATTTTTGAAATTCGCGCTCTCGTGCTTCACAATTTCGTCACATATGTAGGAGCTGGTGCATCATATTCTTGCGGGATCGAATTGAGCCTGTGATTTGCATTTGCTCCCGCGTCATCCGCCCTATCGGATTCCGCATCCAACAGACACCCCGCCCGCCACGGTGTAGAGTTAAGACAACGGGCGCGTTGCGCGGACCGCGCTGGAACGAGGTGGACATGGAACTCGACAAACAACAGATCAAGCGACTGCGCGAGCGTCATCATCGGCGTCACGGCATCCGCCCCGCTCATAGCGAAGCCATGGAAAACATCGCCCGCTTCCTCAAGCGCGCATTCAACATTCGCGAGGGTCGCGCGCCCTACCACATAATTCGCAAGCGTTTTGTAAACGGGGCGCGTCTGACTGGCTCCCACCTATGCATCCTGATTATTGCCATGCTTATCGCGAGCATCGGCCTCGATATCGACTCGGACATTGCCATCGTGGGCGCCATGCTCATCTGCCCGCTCATGGGCTCGGTCCTTGCCATGGCATACGGTATTGCCACGCTCGACCGCGAGATTACCGTCGAAGCCGTCGCCAGCCTTGCGCTGCAGATGGCCTTTTGCCTGGTCACGTCCACGCTGTACTTTAAGCTCTCGCCCCTTGGCACCACCACGGCCGCCATCATCGACAACTCGACACCCACCGTCTGGGACCTTACCGTCGCACTCGCAGGCGGCTTTGCAGGCGGGCTGGGCAACTCGCGCGACCAGGAACCCGCCACGCTCATCGCCGGCGTGGCCGTGGCGACCGCGCTCATGCCGCCTCTGTGCGCGGCGGGCTATGGCATCGCCATCGCAAGCGGGTCGCTGTTTCTCTCGGCGCTTTACGAGTTTGGCATCAACGTGGTCTTTATCGCACTCGCGGCCGAAGCCGTATTACTTATCTTGCGCGTGCCGCTCAAGCGCGACCTCAACGGCGACGGCATTGTAACCGCCGAAGAAGATGCCGAGGTCGACGAGCTATCGCGCAAGGTGCGCCGCCGCATCATTGTGGGTACGGTAGTCTTTGCCATCCCCTGCATCGTTATGACGGCGGGGTCTATTGGCTCGGCGCAGACCGGCGTGCAGGACGGCTACGGTGTCACCGAAACTACGCGCGAACTTGCCGCGGTGCTGCCGGGCTTTAAGGATTACACCGTCGCCGTCGAGACCTCGGCTACCGAAGGCGAGGAGGAGGGCGTCGTCGAGCGTGAGATTGTCGCCCATGTGACGACAGGCGAGGCGCTTGGGGCACACGACCGCCACGTCGCCCGCAAGCTCATAGACCTCAACGTACCCGAACTCGATCGCGTGGAGTTCGATGTGAAGTGATGCAGAGCGCGGGATGAATGCTCGCACGGACGCAAGTTACGACGAGGCGCAGGTGCGATACGGACACGAGCAAATAGCGGGGTGCAGTTCACACCCGCGCCCCGCTCGCTTTTTTATTGCCGTGAATCAACTGTCCGAATCGACCTCGCCAGACTCCACCGTAAACGCCGGATCGGTGCTCACAAGATAAAATCGGGTCACCTTAGTATTTCTAATTAGGTAAATCTGCCCTTGATTGCGTCGGCGCGATATATATGCAACGTGAACCGTGCCGAATTCTTCGCCGTTTTCCTTCTTTAATACCAGGATATTGGGATCGTCCGTACGCTTAAACTGCCCGTCAACGCAGCTGCCGTCTTTGTCGACCAGTTGCCACCGATGGTTATCCTCTTCAAGAAAGGCCAGGGTTTCCAGACTCGTCTTGTCGTCCCGATAGTAACCGTCAATGGCAAACCCTTCGGAAGCGCATTCCTGCATATAGGACGTTTCTCGGCTTATAGCAAACAGCCCTGTAGCGCCTAGGAGCACAGCTAGACAGACCACTGCAAGGGTTATCGAAATAGCACGGCGACCCATGTTAGCCCAACCGATAGTTGTTTAACGGAGCGTGAAACATACCTGGAACCTCCGATATCAGGGGGAACGTCGCCAGCAGGCTGGCGACAACTATATGTTTCTGACATCAAACCATATGGCTGCCACTCGCGGAGGGGGCATCGGCGAACGGCGTGTTTTCATACCCCATTGGTCAAACCTAAGCGCAGCGCTACAGCTCGTACTTGTACACGCGGTAGATGTACTTTTCGGCTTCCATTTCGTAGGCGGCGATGGGTAGACCGTAGCGGTCGTCTCGTCGTTTGGCAAATAGGTCACAGTGTGCTGGCCCGCATTGAGCGAGAAATCGCCCTGGGCCTGCAATAACTTGTCTTCAAAGCCCGAGCCAGCCCAAAAATCGGGCAAGCCCACGGAAGGCTGTAGCAAGGTCATTTGCGCAACATATGTCCAGCAAAAACGGGTAGTAGCCGGTACGACTACCACCCGTTTGTCTTATATCCGGCTCGAAGTAGGCCAACTACTTCTTAATACCGCGTCCCAGACGCTTGGCGACCGATGCAACGGCCTCCTCACTGGCCGGTCCACAGCTCACGCAGCCATCATGGGCACGCATCTGGCCGGTGACCTCGTCCATCGCGAGCGGCGCCACCTTCTCGAGCTTAAAGCCCTTGCCAGCGCGCATGTTCTCCTTTGCCACGCTGATCATGAGCTTAATACGGTTGAGCTGGTTGACCTCGGATGCACCGGGGTCGTAGTCCACCGCGACGATGTTGCTCTCGGGATGTTGGCGGCGCAGCTCCTTGATCACGGCCTTGCCCACCACGTGGTTGGGCAGGCACGCGAAGGGCTGCGTGCAGATGATGTTGGGTGCGCCATGGTCGATCAGGTCGAGCATCTCGGCCGTGAGCAGCCAGCCTTCGCCCATGTTGTTGCACACCGAAAGCACCGTGCGGGCCTTGTCGGCCATGGTGCCGATGCGCTCGGGAGCCTCAAAGCGGCGGGACTTTTCGAGCATCTCCTCCACCGGCGTGCGCATCCAGTCCACGAGCTTAATAAGCGCTTGCATGCCCGCGCGCGTAGTGGCAGAGCTTCCCAGCTCGTCCTTCTGCAGCTCGGCGTTGCTCATGGAGTACAGGAAGAAGTCGAGCAGACCCGGCACCACGGCCTCGCAGCCCTCGCGCTCGATCACGTCGACCACATGGTTGTTGGCCGTAGGGTGGAACTTGACCAGGATCTCGCCGACCACACCCACGCGCGGCTTGGTGCCCTCGCCCACGAGCGGCATGGTGTCGAACGCGCGGATGGCTTCGCGGCACAGCTTGGTGTAGTTATGCCTGTTGAACTTGGGCGCCAGCTTGCGGGCGCGCGCCATGTACTCCTCGTAGAGCGCATTGGCGGCACCGGGCGTAGCCTCGTACGGACGGCAACGATAGAGCATCTGCATCATCACGTCGCCAAAGAGCACCGCGTAGACTGCTTGCTTGAGCAGCGCCGGCGTAATCTTAAAGCCGGGGTTGTCCTCGCCGAGCGCCACGGCCGAAAGCGAGATCACCGGGATCTCGGGGTGACCGCTCTCGCGCAGGGCCTTGCGGATGAGTGCGATGTAGTTGGTGGCACGGCAGCCACCGCCGGTCTGGCTGATAACCACGGCGGTCTTGGACAGGTCGTACCGACCGCTCTCGATGGCCTCCATAATCTGGCCGGTCACCAGGATTGACGGATAGCAAATGTCATTGTTCACATAGCGCAGGCCAGCTTCGACGGCGTCGTGATCGGTCGAGGGCAGCAGCTCCAAGTTGTAGCCGGCACCACGGAACACCTCTTTGACCAGGTCAAAGTGGATCGGCGCCATCTGCGGGCACAGGATGGTGTAGCCCTCCTCGCGCATCTGCTCGGTAAAGGGCACCTTGGGCCACGCGGTCGAAGCACTCTCGCGCTGAGCCTCAAACGTGTACTTGCGGCTCGCGAACGCGGGGGCATCCGTGGAGGGTGTCACCGGCGCGGCATCGCCCTGCTCGTAGGCCTCGCCCGCGGCCGTGGCCTCGGCCAGGCGCTCGGCCTCCTGGTCCTTAAGCGCTGCCATGAGCGAGCGGATGCGGATGCGCGCGGCGCCCAGGTTGGACACCTCGTCGATCTTGAGCACGGTGTAGATCTTGCCGCTGGCCTCCAGAATCTCCTGCACCTGGTCGGTGGTCAGAGCGTCCAGGCCGCAGCCGAAAGAGTTGAGCTGGATCAGGTCCAGGTCGTTGCGCATCGTCACAAAGCGGGCGACGGCGTACAGGCGGCTGTGGTACATCCACTGGTCGACGACGCGGATGGGGCGCTCGGGCTTCACCAGATGCGCAAGCGAGTCCTCGGTAAAGACCGCAAAGCCAAAGCTCGAGATAAGCTCAGGCAGGGCGTGGTTGATCTCGGGGTCATTGTGGTAAGGACGGCCGGCGAGCACAATGCCGTGGCCGCCGTGGTCCTCGACCCACTTAAGAGCCTCCTCGCCCATGGTCTGGATGTCCTCGTGGAAGCGCGCATCGGCCTCAAAGGCAGCGTTGACGGCGGCATCGACCTCGGAGCGCGTGATCTTGGGTCCACGCACGCGACCGCGACCGGCTTGCGCATCGGCCACACGGTCGACGGCGAGCACCTGGTACAGACGGCGCTTGAGCTCGGTCTTGTCGTGATAGGGCACAAACGGATACAGGAACTCGATGTTCTGCTCGCGAATCTCGTCGATATTGAGCGCCAGCGCCGTGGGGTAGCTCATGACGATGGGGCAGTTATAGCAGTTGCCAGCCGTCGGATCCTCCTTGCGCTCCCAGCGCACGCACGGCATCCAGATAAAGTCGACATCGCGGTCGATGAGGTTCATCACATGGCCGTGGCTCATCTTGGCCGGGTAGCACACGCTCTCGGACGGCATGGACTCGATGCCCGCCTGATAGGTCTTCTTGCTCGACTGGTCGGACAGCTGCACGCTAAAGCCCAAACGCGTAAAGAACGCGTGCCAGAAGGGGTAGTTCTCGTACATGTTGAGCGCGCGCGGGATACCCACGGTACCACGCGGGGCCTCGTCGGGGCTCAGCACCTCGCGGTTAAAGAGCAGCTCGTTTTTCTTTTTGAAGAGGTTGGGGGCCTCGGTTTTCTGCTTTTTGTGGCCAGCACCCTTCTCGCAGCGGTTACCGGTAATGAAGCGCCTGCCGCCGCCAAAATCGTTGACGGTGAGCTGGCAGTTGTTGGAGCAACGGCCGCAGCGGACATGCTTTTGCGTCACGGTGAGGTGCGCGATGTCCTCGGCAGAAAGGATGGTCGAGGTGCCGTCGGCGCCGGCGCGATCGCGGGCGAGCAGGGCCGCACCGTAGGCGCCCATGCAGCCGGCGATGTCGGGACGCACGGCGTGAACGCCGGTAAGCTGCTCGAACGCACGCAGCGTAGCATCGGACATAAAGGTGCCGCCCTGGACGATCACCTGGCTGCCGATCTCCTTGGGGTCGCGCAGCTTAATGACCTTGAACAGGGCATTCTTGATGACGGAATAGGACAGGCCGGCGGCGATGTCGCCCACCGTGGCGCCTTCCTTTTGCGCCTGCTTAACGCGCGAGTTCATAAAGACCGTGCAGCGGCTGCCCAGGTCGACCGGGGCCTTGGCATGGATAGCGGCGTCGGCGAACGCGCGCACGTCCATGTTCATAGAGACGGCGAAGCTCTCGATAAAGCTACCGCAACCCGACGAGCAGGCCTCGTTGAGCATGATGTGCTCGATAACGCCGTCCTTGACGCGCAGGCACTTCATGTCCTGGCCGCCGATGTCCAGAATGAACTCGACGCCGGGCAGGAACGCCTTGGCGCCGCGCAGGTGCGCGACGGTCTCGATCTCGCCGGAGTCGGCCTTAAGGGCCTCGATGAGCAGCGCCTCGCCGTAGCCCGTAGTGGTCACGTGGCCGATGGTGCAACCGGCGGGGATGTGGTTGTAGAAATCGGCCATGATGACCTTGGCCGTGCCTAGAATGTCGCCGTTGTTGTTGCCGTACCAGGTGTGCAGCAGCTGACCGTCCTCGCCCACGAGCGCGGCCTTCATGGTGGTGGAGCCGGCGTCGATGCCGATGAACACGCGTCCGGTGTAGCCTTCGAGCTTGCCCTTGGGGACGACCTCGGTGTCGTGGCGGGTCTTGAACTCGGCAAAGTCCTCGTCGGTGGCAAAGAGCGGATCCAGACGCTCGACCTCGGCACCCTGTGTGTCACCCAGGGCATCGATGGCCTCGATGAGCTGCGGGAACGTGCTGAGCTTGTTGGACTCGTGCGCCATGGCGGCGCCGCTCGCCACAAACAGGTGGGCGTTTTGGGGCACAATGCGGTGCTCCTCGTCCAGGTTGAGCGTGAGGTAGAAGCGGTGGCGCAGCTCGGAGAGGTACTGCAGCGGGCCGCCCAGGAAGGCAACGTTGCCGCGGATGGGACGGCCACACGCCAGGCCCGAAATGGTCTGGGTCACGACAGCCTGGAAGATGGAGGCGGCCACGTCCTCGGGGCGGGCGCCCTCGTTGAGCAGCGGTTGGACGTCGGTCTTGGCAAAGACGCCGCAGCGGCTGGCGATGGGATAGATGGTGGTGGCGTTGGCCGCGAGTTCGTTAAGGCCGCTGGCATCGGTGTGCAGCAGGGTTGCCATCTGGTCGATGAACGCGCCCGTACCGCCGGCGCAGGTGCCGTTCATGCGCTGCTCGATGCCGTTGTCAAAGTAGATGATCTTGGCGTCCTCGCCGCCCAGCTCGATGGCGACGTCGGTGGCCGGGATGAGGGTCTCGACAGCGCGCTTGCTGGCGATGACCTCCTGGACAAACTCCAGGTCGAGCCACTGGGACAGCAGCAGGCCGCCCGAACCGGTAATGGCGCAGGTCATTTGGGCCGTCGGCAGCACGGTCGCGGCACCCTCGAACAAGTCGCGGGCGCAAGCGCGGACGTCGGTGTGGTGACGCTGGTACTTGGCGTAGACAATCTGGTTGTCGTCGTTGAGCACAGCGAGCTTAACGGTGGTGGAGCCCACGTCGATGCCCAGGTGCAGGTTGCCGCGGGCGGCCTCGGGGTTGAAGATCGCGCCTTCGGGGGCCTGGGCGGCGGTGGCGACTAGGGGCTCAGCGTCGGTGGCGGGCTCGCTAGCGACGGACGTCTCCCCTGCCGCGTTCTTGGCATCGGCAACTGCCTCGGCAACTTTCTCGGCAGCCGCGGTCGCGGCCTTCTGCGCGGCGTCCACCACGGCGGGCGCGGCCTCGCGTGCAGCAGCGACCACGCGGTCTTTAATGCCCTCGACGAGTTTGCTCATTGTCTCTCCTCTTAGTTGTTGGACTCGACGGTTGCGGTGGTGTCGACCGCGTCCTCGAGCTGCAGGTTCAATAGCTTCATGCCGTATTCCGGCACGTTGATATCGATGGGTTGGCCATACAGGTCGCCGGGGCGCACAAAGGCGATAACCGTCATAATGCGCGCCATGGTCTCGGGCGATTCAGAAAGGTCACGCTCAAACCAACGCTGGATCATGCCGACCTCGGCACTCACGACATAGGTGACGTAGTAGTCAAAGAAGGTGCCCAGCGCCAAGCCCAAAATGCCCGTCTGTGCGCGCGGCACCACGGCCTCGCGTGCGGTATCGATGATCTTTTTAATAAAGGCGGGGTCGCCGCCCGGGCCCAGCAGCGATCCGATTAAATCGCGGTTGGCCGCAAGGTAGCGCAGCAACTCAACCGAACCGGGTGCCGGCTCGAGCTCATCGATGTTGTGATAGAGATCGGGCAGCTGAGCTGCGGTGATGAGCTCAATGCGCTCACGGATCTCGGCCAGCAAGCCGTCCTCGATTTGATTGATAAAGTCGGGGATATCGCGGTAGTGCGAATAGAACGTGCGGCGCGTAAGGCCAGCGCGCTCGGTGAGCGACGCGACATTAATGCGCGAAAGGTCGCCGCTTTCGGCAAGCTCGCTGGCAAGTGCCTGGCGAAGGGCACGCTGCGAGCGAAGGGACCGGCGATCGCATTTCTCGAGCTGGGACAAACGTCCTCCTTGTTACTCAGCCTGTGCGCTATTGCACAGTGCGAGTATTATTGCACACCGTGTGCATCAACACGTAAAGGCAATATTTGGGATGTGACGAAGGGGCAGCCTCTTTGTCACATTCAGCGACCGCCTAGGTTGTGCCAGTTGTGCCTGGCTTTTGGAGCGGCATTGCTGATTGTTCAAAATGTCATTCGTGGGTAGAATAGTGTCGACGGCAGCCCAAGTTCTGGAAAGCTGGGCAGCGCCGTTGTTTGCATTAGGGGGTCAACGCCTTAGCGGCGGCGACCCCTTCTGTTGCGCTTCGAACGCTGCTTGAGTGCCTCGGAAAGGCCGACGAGCGCCGTGAAGAACGAGACCAAAGCGGTCAGAAGTCTCACGAAATCAATCAAATCGGTCATGGGCATCACCTCCCATCAGGTGGAGGGCGCTGCCCGGCACATGGAACTGCCGCCAACGATACCGATTCTATCAAAACTTAGTTATATATACGAATATATGTTCGCATGTCAAAGGTGCAGGATCCTCGTGAAAAAGGAACCGTCCCTTTGCCACATTATTCGATGACGGTGCGAGAGTTTTGCTTATGCATGGTGGCAAGCATGTGTTTGGGGACGGCGTGGACCATGCAGCTGCCGATGGTCGCGCTCGCGGCGGCCTTAGCTGCATCGCTAGCGTTTTTGGTCGCGTAGCTGTGGCGGAAACGCTTGAGCATGGCGATGTCGTTGCCGCCGTCGCCGTAGACCGCGACCTCATCCTCGGCAATACCGTAGTAGCCCGCCAGCCAAGCCACACTCTCGCCCTTGTTGCACGCCACGTCCGTGATCTCAAACATCACCGGATCGAACGGCGCGTTGACCACGCGGTCCGAGCGCTCGGCCAAATACGCCTTAAGGTCGCGCTCCAGCTCGGGCGAGGTCACGCGACAATTGATCTTGCATACATCGTGACGCAAGATATCGCCGATCGACTGATCGAAATACTGCTCCTCGTGATACCCGCCACGTGCACGCATGCCGCGCATCACGATGCGCTTGATGGGGCTGTCCTTTTTAAAGCCTGCCTGATGCATCTCGAACGAACCGCTCGAGAACATGCCATCGGGTGTGGAGCAATCAAAGCAAATGTCCGGGAATGCCTTGAGCAGCTCCTCGGTAATCTGTGGGTCGATAGTCCAGGTCTTGAGCACCTCGCCATGGCTGTCGCGCACGATGGATCCGTTAGAGCAGCAAGCATCGAGCGCCAGCCCCGTAAAGCCATGCTCGCCGACCGGCAGCGTCGAGCGTCCGGCCGCGGGAACCACATGCAGGCCAGCCTCGGTCAGCTCGCGAATGGCACGGCGGATGGTCCCATCCGCTTCGTGCAGGGCGTTCAGCAGCGTTCCGTCTAAGTCACTCGCAAACATCTTGATCATGGACATGCCTCTCCTTCGTCTGCACGATATTGTAGACGAGAACGGGCGCACCCCAAGAGAGGCACGCCCGTCAGGCGAAAGATTGTCCTACACCGCGGCGGGGCCGTGTTCGCCGGTACGGATGCGGATGACCTCCTCGACCGGCTCGACCCAGATCTTGCCGTCTCCAACGGCACCGGTGCGTGCAGCGTTACAGATGATGTCGACAATGCCGTCGACATGCTCATCGGCACAAATGAGCGTGAACTGCACCTTAGGGATCGTGTTAACAAGCAACTCGTTGCCGCGCACGTATTCCTTCCAGCCATGTTGCGCGCCGCAGCCCTGCACCTGGTTGATAGTCATACCACGAACATCAGCAGCAAACAGCGCGTCTTTGAGAACCTCAAGCTTTTCCTGACGCACGATAGCCGTGATCTTTTTCATAATGAATTCCTCTCTTCAATAAAAGAAATGAACCGCTCATTCATGTGGCACGGGTTTTCCAGGTGCCCGAGATTGCCCCGAAAGAGGAGCGCCGCGTACTTCGGTACGCAAGCGACGGTTTGAGGGGCAAGGTCGGGTGCCTGGGAAAGCCGTGCTGCTAATCGAGCCCAGAGAACGAAGGATACGCGCTCTCGCCGTGCTGACTCGCATCCAAGCCCAGTGCCTCGTCGGCCTCGTCCACACGCAAACTGCCGTGGAACAGCGCCTTGACCACCGCGGCGATCACCAAATCGAGCACCAGCACAATGACGACCGTCACCACAATGCCCAAGATCTGCGAGATGAGCAGTGACACATCGCCCGTGTAGAACAGACCACCCTTACCGGTCCACGAAAGCTCCGGCACGCAGAACAGGCCCGTGAGCACGCCGCCCAGGATGCCGCCGACGCCGTGGCAACCGAACGCGTCGAGCGCATCGTCGTAGCCAAACTTGGTCTTGAGATGGCTGATGGCCAGGTAGCAGACAGGTGAGACGATCAGGCCCATGACCAGCGCCGCCCACGGCTCGACAAAGCCCGCACCGGGCGTGACCACCACAAGGCCCGCAACCAGACCGGTGCTGGCACCCACCAGCGTGGGGCGACCGGTGTGCACGCGCTCGACGGCAAGCCACGAGACCATGCCCGCCGCGCTGGCCGTCACGGTGTTGAGGATGGCGAGTGCCGCCACGGCGTCGGCCTTAAACTCGCTGCCGCCGTTAAAGCCAAACCAGCCAAACCAAAGCAGGCCGGCGCCCAGCGCCACAAACGGCACGTTATGCGGACGATAGCTCACCATGCCAAAACCGCGACGACGGCCGAGCATCAAGCAAAGAATCAGACCCGTCAGACCGGACGAGATGTGCACCACGTCGCCGCCGGCAAAGTCGAGTGCGCCGATAATGTCACCGATAAAGGAGCCATCGCCGCCCCAAACCATGTGGGCAAGCGGCGCATAGACCACAAGCAGCCAAATGCCCAGGAAGGCCGCCATGGCACCAAACTTAACGCGGCCGGCCAGGCTGCCCGTGACGATAGCTGCCGTGATCATGGCAAACGCCATCTGGAAGGCGATGTTGATGATCTGAGGGTAGACGACACCGTCCGCAGCATTGCCCTCGGCCGCCTGCAGCACCTGGTTGAGTACCGGCAGGCACAGCAGCTGGTCAAGGCCTCCAATAAACGGGCTGGAACCGTCGCCGCCGTAGGCCAGCGACCAGCCGGCAACAATCCACAGCACACCAACCAGGCCAATGGCGCCAAAGCACATAAGCATGGTGTTGATGACATTTTTGCGCCTGGACAGGCCGCCATAGAAAAACGCCAGGCCCGGTGTCATTAAAAACACGAGCATGGTGCAGACGAGCATAAACGTTGTCGATCCCGTATCGTACATTCGCTCTCCCTTGGTCGCATGAACGTTGTCGGCGCCCATAATGCGGCCGAGGGGCAACTGGTGTAGACCAGATACGGCGTTGTTAAACGCGGCGTTGTCGAATGGAAACGGTGCCGCAATCTTGGAAACGGCGCGGCAACGAACGCGAAACGAACGGGAAATACGCGAGCAAGGAAGCCGTGAGCGCGCCCGTCCCGGCTAGCGGCGGAACAGCTCGCGGGCTCGGTCGCGGAGGTCAGTAGCTCGGATGACGCCCTCGTAGCGGTTGATGCGCAAGCGCGGGAAGGCATTGAAGAAGCGCAGGTCGCGTCGGCTGAGCGACACGCTTGGCACCGGACGGCTCATGCGCTTGCCGGCAAGGCGACGACTGAGCGACGGACGCGGCATGTTCGGCGCGGCATCGGCCACGCGGCGGGCGGCAAGCGCCAGGCCGCGAGCACCATCCGCGATAAACGTCGGCATCGAAGCCTTCTCGCGCAGAGCATCGAGCGCGGCGTCACCCAGCTCGGCCAGCCACGCGTTAACGGCACGGCTACGGATGTGCGTCTGTGCCACCGAGTCAATCGTAGAATCGGGAATACGTTCGAGCATTGAGTCCGAGGCATCGGCAAGCGACTCGTTGATGCGGTCGGCAAGGTCGGCGCGCACACGTTCCAGCTGATCTGACAGGCGGCGCCAGCTGGCCAACGAGCACCCCGCGTCGACCATCATCGCGACCGCGACGATAAAGGCGGACAGCCGCACAATCAGCACCGGCAGGTGACCAAGCAGCCCCAGCAATGCCGGCTCCACTAAACGGCAAATGCACAGCGCACCCAGGCCAAACGCGCATGCCCAGTACAGGCAAATGCGTCCGTGCAAGTTAAACGGCAGGTGCGAGTAATCCCAAAAGCGAGCGCCCGTTGTTTTTTCCAACAGCACGCCTACGCTGTACTCAATCACGCTGCATACGAGCGCTGCAGCGACAAACTGGCTCGAGGCATCCGGAATCCCACGCAACAGCAGCCAGCAGGCAATGCCGCCCACACCATAGATAGGACAACACGGCCCCAGCAAAAAGCCACTGTTGGCAAAGCGTCCGTGGTTGAGCATGGCGCAGACCGTCGATTCCCATGCCCAACCGCAAAAACCGTAAAAGGCAAACGAGAGCACCAGCGCCGAGAGCGGACAGGCGGCAAGCGTCGCGCCGCCAAACGCCATATCAATCGCGGTCCCCACCGTCTACCCTCTCCTCTTTTCGCTCGATGCTTTACTCACGCTATCGTCTGTCTCGTCCTTGCGCCGCAGACGACCGGCGACCGTCTCACGCAGAGCACACCATTTATCCGCTAGGCACACAATCCACGCCTCACGACACGTCGGCGGCACCGGCACCAGCGGAAACATATGCCGCACGATAATATTCCGTTCGCGCGGCGTCAGCTCATAATCTTCCTCCGCACGTGCCAGGGCAAAAAACGGGTGGCGAAAGCCATGCAGCCGATGGCTTGGGTCGGGATCGTGCCAGTCATAGAGAAAGTAGTCGTGCAGCAAGGCTCCGCGCAGCAGCGAGGCACGGTCGATCGAAATGCCAGCACGGCCCAAGTGCTCGGCAAAGGACAGACTTGCCCGTGCCACCGAGGTCACATGCGCATACACCGTCACATC
Organism: uncultured Collinsella sp.; assembly: GCA_900545665.1. Classification (GTDB taxonomy): domain Bacteria; phylum Actinomycetota; class Coriobacteriia; order Coriobacteriales; family Coriobacteriaceae; genus Collinsella. The sequence goes on along the minus strand of UQZU01000002.1, from coordinate 79,216 downwards.
GCCATGCTGGATAAACTCGCGCGTCAGGTCCAAGCGGCCCGCCTGGGCGAGCTGGCGGGCGGCATCGTCGACCTCGTGCGCGATTTTCTCGGCACGAGCGGCATCGGACATGCTGCCTCCTTCCAGCGGCTCACGGCGGCAAGCCACGGCCTGTGCACAATCGCTAAAAACATCATGGAACACATCAGTATGGCATCGGACAAAACGTTTTGCCCCACCAGTTGGCGAATTACCGCGCCGCCGTCACATATCAAACGCCAAAATGTGCGAGACTGTCTTGTGCAATTGTGTCGGCCGAGGGAGCGCCGATGCTCGATTCGCATGGAGTAACCCACAACGATGCTGCTTACGCAAACGACAACGCCCGAGGACGTCAAGGCTCTTAATCGTGCCGAGCTCCCGCAGCTCTGCGACGAGATTCGCCACGCCATCCTCGAAAGCTCCGCCTCCGTCGGCGGGCACGTTGCCCCCAACCTGGGCGTCGTTGAGCTTACGGTCGCGCTCCATCGCGTGTTTAACTCCCCCATCGACAAGATTGTCTTTGACGTTTCGCACCAGACCTACGCCCATAAGGCGCTGACCGGTCGCGCGTACACTTATATCGATCCGGAGCGTTATGGTGAGGCTTCTGGCTTTGCCAATCCCGACGAGTCCGAGCATGACCTGTTTGCTATGGGTCACACCTCGACCTCGGTGAGCTTGGGCTGCGGCCTTGCCCACGCGCGCGACCTGGCGGGCGATGCGTACAACGTCATCACCATCATTGGCGACGGCTCGCTTTCGGGCGGCCTGGCGTTTGAGGGCTTCAACAATGCCGCCGAACTCGATAGCAACCTGATCATCATCGTCAACGATAACGACCAGTCCATTGCCGAAAACCACGGTGGCCTCTATCGCAATCTGGCCGAGCTGCGCGCCAGCAACGGCACCTGCGAGCGCAACGTTTTCCGCGCGATGGGGCTCGACTACCGCTATCTGGACGCCGGTAACGATGTGTTGGCCCTAGTCGACGCGCTGCAGGAACTGCGCAATATCAATCATCCCATCGTGCTGCACGTCTCCACCGCCAAGGGCAAGGGCTTTGAGCCGGCCCAGAGCGACCCCGAACGCTGGCACCACGTGGGTCCGTTTGACATGGCGACTGGGCGCAAGCTTTGCCCGGGCCATCCGAGCGAGCCCGCGCCGCGCACCTATGCTGACATTACGGGCGAGGCGCTCAGCGCCGCCATCGAGCGCGATCCACAGGTCGTTGGCATCACGGCCGCCACGCCCTACATTATGGGCTTTACACCCGAGCTTCGCGCTGCCGCCGGCAAACAGTTCGTCGATGTGGGCATTGCCGAGGAGCACGCCGTGACCTTTGCCACCGCGCTTGCGCGCTCGGGCGCCAAGCCAGTCTTTGGTGTGTACGGTACGTTTTTGCAGCGCGCCTACGACGAGCTGTGGCACGACCTGTGCCTCAATGACGCCCCCGCAACCATTTTGGTGTTTGGTGCGTCAATCTTTGGCACCACGTCCGAGACGCACCTTTCGTTCTTTGATATTTCCATGCTGGGCGGTCTTCCCAACATGCACTACTTGGCACCGGCCTGCATGGAGGAATATCTGTCCATGCTGAGCTGGTCGCTCGACCACCGCGAGCATCCCGTGGCAATCCGCGTACCGGGCATCGGCCTGGTAAGCCGCCCCGACCTTGCGCCCGCCGAAGACACCGACTACAGCGCCGTTCGCTACAACGTGGTGCGTCAGGGCCGCGACGTTGCCGTGCTCGCGCTTGGCGATTTCTTTGAGCTGGGTGAGCGCGTGGCAAACCGTCTGACTGCCGAGTACGGCATCGAGGCCACGCTCGTCAACCCGCGCTTTGCAACCGAGCTCGACCGCGAGTTCCTCGACAGTCTTGCCGCCGAGCATCGCGTTGTCGTCACCCTCGAGGACGGCATCTTGGACGGCGGCTGGGGCGAGCGCGTGGCATGCTATCTGGCATGCACGCCGTTGCGCACGCGCACCTTTGGCATCGCCAAGGGCTTTCCCGACCGCTACGATCCCAACGAACTGCTCGCGCAGAACGGCATGACGGTCGAGAACATGGCCGCCGAAGCCGTAAGGCTACTCAACGAGTAAGAAAACCTCCGCAAGGGAAGCACCCCTGCGGAGGTTTTTGTTTTCACGACGCGATTATCTCAATCTGTAACATCTAGGGCCCGAATTCCCGTCTAGCTGTTACAGATCGAGATAAGACGTTGTAGTCCCAGACCTTTGTCTCAATCTGTAGCAGATAGGGACCTTTTGACCGTCCAGATGTTACAGATTGAGACATTCGAATTCCCCTGAAGAGAAAATCTCGATCTGTAACAGTTACTCGGCAAAAATGGCTGCGGATGTTACAGATCGAGACAAAGCAACAAGGCATGCCGCCGCATCGGCCAAAACCACCACGAAGGTGCCTGTCCCTTTTTGGTAGGCAGAATAACCCATAAGACAAGTATGTTTCTGAGTTATTTCGTGTTGACCCATTTGAGCGGGATAGGGTATAACTCTACTCAACCGCTAGGGATTTTATTGAGAAAGGTGTTCTACCATGAGCAAGAACCTCTCCCAGCAGGTCGTTCTCGACCGCCGCGGCTTCGTTGCCGCCACCTTCGCAACCGTCGCCGGCCTTGGTCTTGCCGGCTGCTCCGACACCAGCGCCGAGGCCGACAAGGGTTCCGCCGCCGGTTCCTCCAAGAGCTCCGAGGATACCGAGGCTTCCACCACGCTCGACGCCAAGGCATTCGACAAGCTCGTCGACAACGGCCCCAAGGCCGATGACGATGCCGTCGCCGCCAGCACCTGGGCCACGGCCGTCAAGGACGCCGGCGTCTTTAAGATCGGTGGCGTTCAGACTTCCACGCTCTTCTCCCTCCTCAACGAGAAGGACGGCAAGACCCGTGGCTTCGATGCCGGTATCGCGCAGCTCCTGTCCAACTACATCCTGGGCGAGAACAAGGTCGAGATCACCCAGGTGACCTCCGACACCCGTGAGTCTGTCCTGCAGAATGGCCAGGTCGACGCTGTCTTTGCCACCTACACCATCACTGACGAGCGCAAGAAGCTCGTCTCCTTTGCCGGTCCCTACTACTACACCCAGCAGGCTATCCTGGTGCTCGCCGATAACGACGACATCAAGAGCGTCGACGACCTGGCCGACAAGAACGTCGCCGTCCAGTCTGGCTCCAACGGCCCCGCCATCCTGGAGGAGTTCGCTCCCAAGGCCAGCCAGCAGGAGTTCAAGACCGACGAGGAGGCCCGCCAGGCACTCCAGCAGGGCCGCGTTGACGCCTACGTCATCGATAACAACATGCAGCAGAGCGCCCTGGTCCGCGAGCCCGGCAAGTACAAGATCGCCGGCAAGCCCTTCGGCAGCAAGGAGCCCTATGGCATTGGCCTGCCGCTCGATTCCGACGGTGTCGCCTTTGTCAACGACTTCCTTAAGAAGATTGAGGACGATGGCACCTGGACCGAGCTGTGGCAGATCTGCATCGGCGACCGTACGGGCGACACCAATGTTCCCGAGCTGCCCGAGATCGGCGCCTAGGCAGCGAGCCTGGTAACGGCCGCAACGAAACCATATGGAAACGCATGATGCGCTTTATTGCGGTAAACTGTTTCCTCACTGAGTTGTCGGGGCTTCCGTACACACGGGAGCCCCTTTCCTTATCGGCAGGAGGTCCGCATGAGTCTCTCCGAACTCTGGTCGCTCTATGGCCAGAACTATATCGACGCGCTGCTAGCAACCTGGGGCATGACGCTTGAGTCGTTTGCCATCGCCATGGTGCTGGCCGTCGCCGTCACCGTGATGCGCGTGTCGCCGCTCAAGCCGCTGCGCGTCTTTGGCGACCTGTATGTCCAGGTCTTCCGTAACATCCCCGGCATCGCGCTGCTCATTATCGTCGTCTATGCGCTGCCGCCGCTCAAGGTCGTCCTGCCCTACCGCACCTGCGTTATCGTCGCCACGGTCCTTTTGGGCTCGGCCTTTGGCTCCGAGAACTTTATGAGTGGCATCAACACCGTCGGCGTCGGCCAGGTGGAAGCCGCCCGCTCGCTCGGCATGAGCTTTAACCGTATCCTCGCCAAGATCGTGATTCCGCAGGCGCTGCGCTCGAGCGTGCTGCCCATGACCAACCTCTTTATCGCCGTCATGCTCACCACTGCGCTCGGCAGCCAGGTGCCGCTTAAACCGCAGGAGCTCACCGGCGTGGTGAGCTACATCAACACGCGCTCACTTGGCGGCGTCGCCGCGTTCTTTATCTCGGCGCTCGGCTACCTGGGCACGGCCTTTGTGGTGAGCCACGTTGGCAACTACATCGATAAGAAGGTGAGGATCCTCCGATGAGCAAGCATTCCTCCCCTGCACTTACCATGCGCGATGCGCTCTACGAGGCTCCCGACCCCAAGATGCGCGCCAAGATTCGCATCGGCACCGCTATCTCGCTCGTTGCCGTCGCCGTGCTCGTCGCCCTGGTACTGCAGCGCTTTTATGTGACCGGCCAGCTTTCGGTCCACTATTGGTATTTCTTTACGCACCCCACTACCTGGAAGTTCTTGCTTGCCGGCTTTGAGGGCACCGTTAAAGTCGCACTCACCGCTGGCGCCATCGCGCTGGTGCTGGGCCTAGCCCTTATGCTCGGCCGCACCAGCGACATTAAGCCGCTCCAGCTGGTTTGCCGCGTGCTCACCGATTTCTTCCGCGGTGTGCCGAGCCTGCTGTTCATCTACTTCTTCTTTTTGGTGCTGCCCCAGTACAAGATCGCGCTACCGTCGTTTTGGATGCTCACGCTTCCCGTCGCGCTCGCCGCAGCCGGTGTACTTGCCGAGATCTTCCGTGCCGGCGTCAACGCCGTGCCGCGCGGTCAGGTCGAGGCCGCCCAGGCACTCGGTCTCTCCAGGGCCAAAATCACCTTTAAAATCGTGTTGCCGCAGGCTATTCGGTTTATCATTCCGTCGTTGATTTCGCAGCTTGTAGTCGTAGTCAAAGACACCACCGTCGCCTACGTGGTGAGCTATCCCGACCTGATGCAAAATGCCCGCGTGCTCATTACCAACTACGACGCGCTCGTGTCGGTCTACCTGGTAATCGCGGTCATCTACATCCTCATCAACGTCGCAATTAACAAGGCCGCCGTCTACGTTTCGCACAAGACCGGCGCGACCATCATCCGCTAACGCTTTACCATTTCGAGTCATAAGGAGCCGAGCACCATGGCACAGAGCACCTCTTCCACCGGCAATCAGCCGCTGATCGAGCTCAGGCATGTCGATAAGCACTATGGCGATCTGCATGTCCTCAACGACATCAATCTCTCGGTCGACCGCGGCGAGGTCGTCGTTGTGATCGGGCCCTCGGGCTCGGGCAAGTCGACCATGTGCCGCACCATCAACCGCCTGGAAACCATCGACTCGGGCGAGATCCTCATCGAGGGCGAGCCCCTGCCGCAAGAAGGCAAGGATCTTGCCCGCATGCGCGCCGAACTGGGCATGGTGTTTCAGCAGTTCAACCTGTTCGCACATATGACCGTACTGCAGAACGTCATGCTGGGACCGGTCGATGTGCTGGGTGTCTCCAAGGACGAGGCCCGTGAGCGCGCCATGGACCTGCTGGGCCGCGTGGGCGTTGCCGAGCAGGCCGATAAGGTGCCTGCGCAGCTTTCGGGCGGCCAGCAGCAGCGCGTGGCCATCGCCCGTTCACTCGCCATGCAACCCAAGGCCATGCTCTTTGACGAGCCCACAAGCGCCCTTGACCCCGAGATGATCAACGAGGTGCTCGAGGTCATGGTCCGTCTGGCCCAGCAGGGCATGACGATGATCGTCATCACGCACGAGATGAACTTTGCCCGTCGCGTGGCCGACCGCGTCGTGTTTATGGCCGACGGCCAGATCGTAGAAACCGGCACGCCCGACGAGTTCTTCGACCATCCCCAGACCAAGCGCGCCCAGGACTTCCTCAACTCCATCAAGGGCCACTAACCAGACCGCCCACCCGCCCGCCATGCCCATCCAAACTCGAAAGTTACACTTATGATCGGAACTCGCACTTCATCGTCCTACACCCCGCACGTCGACGTCGCCCCCGCCGACCGCCCACTCATCCTCGTCGCACCGCGCTGGGAAGAGGCAGAGCCGTTTTTAACCGAGATGCTCTCCCCCAACGAGAAAATCGCAAGTGTCTTTGTCGATGCCATCCTTGCCGCTGGCGGCCTGCCGCTGCAGATGTCCATCACCGAGGACATTGAGGTCATCCGTCATTACGTCGATATCGCCGACGGCATCGCCATTCCCGGCGGCCCCGATGTCAATCCCAAACGCTGGGGCGATGATCGACCCTACGACCCCACCCTCTGCTGCGAGATCCGCGATAGCTTTGAGTTTAAGCTGGTCGGCGAGGTGCTCCGCGCCAAAAAGCCGCTCTTTACCACCTGCCGCGGCACGCAGCTGCTCAACGTCGCCACCGGCGGCACCCTGTGCATGGACATGCCGAGCCTGGGTGCTCGCGAGGGCCGCACGCAGTGGCGCCATACCCACGTGCTCAACGACCCCGTGCATCCCGTCGAGGTCGTGCCGGGTTCGCTGTTGGAGCGCGCGCTTGGCGGGCACAGGCTGATCCAGACCAACTCCGCACACCACTGCTGCGTCGATCGTCTGGGTAAAAGTACGCGCTTAGTCGCCAAGGCAACCGACGGCGTTCCTGAGTGCATCGAGGTCGAAGGCCAGCCATTCTGTCTAGGCGTGCAATGGCACCCTGAGTACACGTGGAAGACGCTCGAGACCGACTTTAACCTGTGGAAGTCGTTTGTCGAGGCGGCGGCCAAGGTCAAGCAGGCCCGTTAGCTCGCAAACCACAAAACAGATAAGGGCGCCCCGCCGGCCACATGGTCCGGCGGGGCGCCCTTTTACCTATATGTGGCCGGCACGCAGCCCAAGGCTCGCAAGCTCTTATTCAGCCGCTTCGCGCAGGGCCGACATCGTAGCCGCATATTGCTGCTGCAGCGCATGCATTCCCTCGCGAGCGCCGTCAACGGCATCGGCGCCGCGCAGCGCCTCGGTCACCACGACCGCCGGCTCGTACAGATTATCGAATCCCAGGTTCTGGCTCACGCCCTTGAGCGTGTGCGCTGCCATAAACGCACCTTCGGCGTCTCCCGCCGCCATGGCGGCCTCCAGCTTGTCCATGCTCTCGTCATCCAAAAACTTGAGGGCAAAGCGGGCAAGCATTTCCTCGCCCGTCAGCCGAGCGCACGCGTCATCATAATTGGCGCCGATCTTCTCATACGCCTCACGCATGGAAATCATGGATTAAAACTCCTTTGGTCAAACTAAATCGTAGGAAACGCGACAACGTCGGCGGGGCGCGCCAACGTCTCAGCGATACGGTCTTGCACCTCGAGCAGGCAGTCGAGCAACAGCGGGTTAAAGGTGCCGCACTTACCGTCCAGGATCATCTGGATAGCCTCCTTGTGCGGGATAGCGTCCTTGTACACACGCACGCTCGTCAACGCATCGTACACGTCAGCCACCGAAACCACCTGTGCGGCGATGGGAATCTGGTTGCCCTTAAGGCCATCGGGATAGCCCTTGCCGTCCCAGCGCTCGTGGTGCCAACGCGCAATCTGGTACGCATATTCCATAAGCGCATTGCCGACGTGATGTCGGCCCAGCTCAAGCAACATGTCGGCGCCCATCGTGGTATGCGTCTTCATAATCTCGAACTCCTCGGACGTAAGGCGTCCGGGTTTGTTGAGAATCGCATCGTCAATCGCCATCTTGCCGATATCGTGCAGCGCCGAAGCCAGGGCAATCGTGGAGCGTTCCTCGTTGTCGAGGGAAATGGTGTCGCTACGCTGGACCAGACAGCCAAGCAGCAGCTCGGTCAGCTTTTCGATATTCGTAACGTGCCTGCCGCTCTCGCCATTGCGAAGTTCCATGACACCGGCCATGATGTCGATGAGCATGCGACTGTTCTTGACGCGCTCGTTGTACTGCTGGGACAGCAGGCTCGTCAGGCGGCGCTGTTTGGCGTACAGACGGATAGTGTTGCTTACACGACGGCGCACGACACGGGAGTCAAACGGGCGGTTGATATAGTCCGAGGCGCCCAGCTCGTACGCGCGCAGAACCATATCATCGGAATCTTCGCTCGAAATCATGATGAAAGGCAGATTGTCGATACCCGATCGGCGCGACAGATCGGCCAGCACCTCAAAGCCGCTTATGCCCGGCATGACAATATCCAGCAGCACGAGCGACAACTCATCGCCATAGCGGTCGACCATGTCGAGCGCCGTACGACCGTTGGCGGCCTCAAGGATGCAATACTCGTCCTTGAGCATCTCATTGAGAATGGCTCGGTTCATCTCGGAGTCATCGACAATAAGCACCAAAGGCTTTTCGCTTTGGAAGGCCTCGATGGAATCGGCATCAGTCACGACCGTACCGGCTTTTGCCTTAGCGCGGTTCAATAACTGGACAGCGCGGCCAACGCCCTCATCGACCGTCTCGCCATGAATGAGAACGCCACCAACACATGCCGTCAAGCTCACGTACTCATGGCCCGGAATAATCGTGGAACGAACGGCATCGGATACCTGATGCAGGCGACGGGTGAAGTCATCGGAGGGAATATTGGGCATGACGACCACAAACTTGTCGCAGCCATAGCGTACAAGCTCGTCAGTCGAACGAATTCCGCTGCGTATGGCCGTCGCCACGGCACCGAGCGCAAGGTCGCCGGCATGACGGCCACACGTATCGTTGAAGACCCTAAAATCGTCAAGGTCGATCACCGCAACGCCGGCATTCATGCGGGCGCTACGGAGCTTTTCCTCGTAATATCGGCGATTGCGCACACTCGTCAGCACGTCGGTGTAGACAAGGTCCTCTTCTGCAGCCTCTTGTTCATCGATCGGACGCACCATCAGCAAGACACGAGGCTCACCCTCGACCTTTAGAGGGCGTAGGCGAGCGCGGTACTCAACACCATCGTTGAGCAGTTGCTCCGACACCTCATCGGAGTCTGCCAAAGCCTCAAGACTCGACTGACGCAGACAAGGGCAGCGATCGCCGGCGAGCAGGCAGTTAGGCTCGCTCTTAATCTGATCGGCCGACAGCAAACGCACCACGGGGTAGGTCTTCGCGACGCGGGCGACCTCAGCGGCAGCCTCCTCGTCGGTTAGATTGACCTCGTGATTATTGAGCATATGGGGCCCTTTCTATCGTTACGCACGGCAACGGTGCATATCAATTGGTACAAGGGTAACATCTAACAGCTGAAGGCAAACGCGCGATTATCGTTACATTTTTATGACCTGGCAAGCGGCGGTAATGGAGCCGCGGGTGCGCGGTTATGGGCGCATTCGTTAACAATGACGAAACGCTAACAGCCCCTCTCCCCGCAGGTCATCGAGCGCGCTAACGCTCCAAGACATCGCGAACGGCGTTTGCCGCCGTAACGGGACGATCGCGCAGACCGTTATGCGCGCCCGGGATCGTCACAAGGAGGCAATCGAGATATTCGGCAGCCGCTCGCGTGCCAGCCTCGCGAGGTGTATCGACCGAAAGCTCGCCCAAAAACACGGCCGACACCGCCTTTGACGCGCGGGCGCGCTCCCAGTCGGGAGCATATGTCATATTTGTTCCGTATTCATTGGCCATAAAGCAACGACCATTGCGCAGGGCATGTTTGGCTTCCGCTTCGGTCGTCCCGGGAGCCTCGGGGTCCAAGTCGCCGAGGGCTCCCAAGAAAAGCCGGAGCGCCCTTGAAACCTTTCCAGCCGCAATCATATCGAGCAAAACCGGAGCTGCGCCCATACCGACGCCTTCGGCCGACACAGCCGGCTCATGCAGAATCGCACGGGCGACGAGATGGGGTTCGGTGCGAAGAAGCTCCAGCGCCACCAACGTACCGGCGCTATGCGCAAGCACATTTGTCGGAGCGCCAACGTGTTCGATCACGGCTTGCAGGTCAGCGGCCTGAGCGGCAAGATCATAGCTGCCGTCTGCCGCATCGCTGCTGCCACCGCAGCCGCGGCGGTCGCAGGCAATTACGCGGTAGTTGCGGCTGAGCTCACAAGCGATACCGTCGAAAAATGTGCCGTCGACACAAGCGCCGTGCACGCACACCAAGGCAGGAGTATCAGGCGACACATCCGGGCCGGCATATTCGCGACAGGCAATCGTGGTGCCCGCATTCTCGACCGTAAAATCCATGTTGTGCCCCCATCATCAACGCCCATCCAGTTGCGCGTCAGTACGGCTGGATAGACCCGCATTGCTTTACGCCTTGTTAACAGATTAACTTTACCCGACCCGAGGCTTTTCATGACACGGCATAATGAGCGACGTGAAAAAACGAAACTTGTAAAGCAAGAGCCCGCACCCTGCTTTGGAGCCGATGCTATGCTTAGGCACAATTGTCTTGAGGAGCATATGCCTATGTCTACGTTTTTGAATGCCAGCCCCATCTTTGGGCCCGTTCGCAGCCGTCGCCTTGGTCTCTCGCTCGGCGTCAACATGATGCCGGCCAGCGGCAAAATCTGCACGTTCGACTGCATTTACTGCGAAAACGGCCTCAACGCCGAGCGCCCCTGCCACGAGCCGTACAACACAACCGCCGTGGTACTCGACGCGCTCGAGGCAAAGCTGCGCGATATGGCAGCCGAGGGCGAGCTCCCCGATGTGATCACCTTCGCAGGCAACGGCGAGCCCACCGCCGCACCGGAGTTTCCGCAGGCCATCGCCGGCGCCGTCGCGTTGCGCGACGAGCTTGCCCCAAACTCCAAGATCGCCGTGCTTTCCAACGGCACGCGCGCCGACCGCCCCGAGGTGCACGACGCGCTCATGATGGTCGACGACAACATCCTCAAGCTCGATACCATCGACCCGGCGTTTATCCAGCTGCTCGACCAGCCCGTTGGCCCCTACGACGTCGAGCACCAGATCGAGACGTTCGCAAGCTTTGACGGTCACGTTATTATCCAGACGATCTTTTTGACCGGCGAGTATCAGGGCAAGCTCATCGACAACACCAGCGAGGAGTACGTTGCCCCCTGGCTCGCGGCGCTTGAGCGCATTCGCCCACAAGAAGCAACCATCTACACGGTAGCGCGCGAGACACCGGTCGCCGGCCTTGCCAAAGCGGCGCCCGAGGTGCTCGACGCCATTGCTGCGCGCGTGCGCGTTCTCGGCATCCCTTGCCAGGTGAGCTACTAGCAAAACCACGCAGCAGCCAGTGTCCGCCATCCCGCTCCATCAGTTGCGGTGATATAGTTCCTATTTATGCTGTTAAACCGCTTAAATCGGAACTATATCACCGCAACTTTTATGGACGCGTGAGTGGGCTATACTAGCTGCGGATGAAAGGAAGTTAGCCATGTATGACAAAGGACCCGTGCCTGGCCGCAACGACGCCTGCTGGTGCGGCAGCGGCAAAAAATATAAGAAATGCCATAGCGCCTTTGATGAGCGCCTTGAGCGCCTGTGGGAAGAGGGCTGGGAGGTCCTGCCCCGCACGCTCTTCAAGACGCCCGCCGATATCGAGGGCATCAAGCGCTCGGCAGCCATCAACGTGGGCGTGCTCGATTATGTGGGCGAGCATATCGCCGCAGGCATGACCACCAACCAGATCGACCAGATGATCTATGACTACACCGTCGAGCACGGCGGCACACCGGCAGACCTCAACTACGAGGGCTACCCCAAAAGCGTGTGCACCTCGATCAACGACGTCGTCTGCCACGGTATCCCCTGCGATACGGACGTGCTGCACGAGGGCGACATCATCAACGTGGACTGTTCCACGATCCTGGACGGTTACTTTAGTGATTCGAGCCGTATGTTCTGCATCGGCGAGGTCTCGGCCGAGCGCCAGCGCCTGGTCGACGTCACCCGCGCCAGCGTGGAGGCGGGTCTGGCCGCCGTCAAGCCGTGGCTGCCGCTGTCCGTGATGGCCGAGGCCGTGCAAAAGACGGTCGAGGACGCCGGCTTTAGCGTGGTGCGCGAGTACGGCGGACACGGCATCGGTAAGGAGTTCCACGAGGACCCGTTTGTGGGCTTTACCACCGAGGCGCCCGATGTGGACACCATCATGGCCCCGGGCATGGTCTTTACCATCGAGCCCATGGTCAATGCCGGAGCGCCCGACATTAAGATCAGCAAGGGCGACGGCTGGTGCGTGCGCACCAAGGACGGTAGCGATTCGGCCCAGTGCGAGGTACAGCTCGTGGTGACCGAGGACGGTTACGAGCTGCTCAGCTGGTAGCTGTGGATGCGCCGGATGCCGACGGGCACGCCCGTCTTGCATCCGGCGTTTTATTTGAGCGTTTTGCCTGATAAAACCTGCCAAAATTAACCTGTCCCTTTTTGGCAGGTCGAGCGGAGAGGACTGCTTGTGAACATCCTGGTTTTGTTGCCTGTCAACGACCGTCATCGCGCAATTCTTGAGTCGAGCGCTCCGGGCGAGGACTTTATCTACACGAGCGCCGATGCCGTCACGCGTGAGCAGGTCGCCAACGCCGACGTAATCCTGGGCAACATCGACCCCGCCATGCTTACGGCATGCGAGCACCTCCAGCTGCTGCAACTGCAGACCGCGGGCTATGACGATTACCTGGCCGCCGGCACCGTGCCAGCCGACGCCAAGCTTTCCTGCTCGGTGGGCGCCTACGGCCAGGCCGTGAGCGAGCACATGTTTGCCATGGTCCTTTCCATGATGAAGCGCCTGCCCGGCTATCACGACTTGCAGCGCGAGCATCGCTGGGAGGATTTGGGGCCGGTTACCTCGCTCAAAAATGCCAATGTGCTGGTGCTGGGCGCGGGCGACATTGGCGGCCACTTTGCCACGCTCTGCCGCAACATGGGTGCGCACGTCCGCGGCATCAAGCGCCACCCGCTCGTCTACCCCATTGTGTTTGAGGACATGGACGGCATGGACGCTCTGCCCGAGCGTCTGGCCGAGGCCGACATCGTCGCATCCTTTATGCCCAGCACGCCCGAGACCCGCGGTCTGGCGAACGCCGAGTTCTTCGCCGCGATGAAGCCGGACGCCTTCTTTGCCAACGGTGGCCGCGGCGATCTTGTGGTTGCCGACGATTTGGTTGCCGCTCTGGAGTCGGGGCATCTCGCCGGCGCCGCGGTCGACGTCACCGACCCCGAACCGTTGCCTGAGACAAGTCCACTGTGGGATGCGCCCAACATGCTCATCACACCGCACGTCTCCGGTTGGTTCCATCTGGCCGCCACGCTCAACAACGTCGTCGACATCGCAGCGGAGAATCTGCGTCACCTGCAGGCAAGCGAGACCCTGCGCTGCTGGATCGAGCACTAGGGTTCCGCCGTTCTAACGAACGGCGGACCGGTCGACGCTGTGCGCCGCCCAGAGCGACAATTTGCCATTCAAAAGGCAAGGCATGACCAGAAGGTCTATGCCTTGCCTTTTTCATGCCAACTTGTTCGCTCTGGACATCGCTCGCTGACGTTTGCCCAACCTGCGGTGTCTTAACAATTCTGTCCAGCTGTTGGCATTGCGGCATTTGCCCAGATAAAACCTGCCAAAGTAAACCTATCCCTTTTTGGTAGGTTTTAGAGCTCCACGCTTTCGGCGCCGTTGATGGTTAGGTCGCGCTCGTAGAAGGCGGTGAGGGCGCGGATGGCGTACATCACGTCGCGTACGCCGCCGGTCTCGTAGCTCGAGTGCATGGCCAGCTGCGGCAGGCCCACGTCCACGGCATGCATGCTCGCCTGCATATTGGACAGATTGCCGAGCGTGGAGCCACCGGCCATGTCGCTCTTGTTGGCGAAAGCCTGCGTGGGCACGTCGGCATCATCGCAGATGGCCTGGAACACCGCGCGGCTAAAGGCATCGGTGCAATAGTGCTGGTTGGCGGCTTCCTTGATGACAATACCGCCGTTAAGCACCACCTGGTTGCGTGTATCGCACTTCTCGGCGTGGTTGGGGTGCACGGCATGTGCATTGTCGCAGCTTACAAGCATCGAGGCGGCAAGTGCGCGATGGTACGACTCGTCGTCAAAGCCCAGCGATCCGTTAATACGGCGCAGCGCGTCGGCCAAGAAGGTCGACATGGCGCCCTGCTTGGTCTCGGAGCCAACCTCCTCGTTATCAAAGCAGCAGAAGACCGAAACGTCGTGCGCGTTCTCGGCACCCAAAAATGCCTGCAGCGAGGTATAGGCGCAGGCCAGGTCGTCGAGCTTGGGCGTCGAGATAAACTCGTCGGCCCAGCCCCAAATGCGCGCATCCTGACGATTGACCAGGAACAGATCGCGGCCCAAAATTTGCTCGGGCTCAACGTCCAGTTCGTCGGCGATCAGAGCATCAAAGTCGCCCTGCTTAAGGTCACCGGCGCTGATGAGCGGGCACAGGTCGACAGCACGATTAGGCGCAAAGCCCTCGTTAACGCCGCGGTTCATGTGGATGGCAAGGCTCGGGATAATAGCGACCTCGCGCTCGGTGGCAAGCAGGCGGCTCTCAATACGGTCGCCTTCGCGCACCAACACGCGGCCCGCGAGCGCCAGCGGGCGATCGAACCAGGTGTAGTCGATCATGCCGCCGTAGGCCTCGGTGTTCAGGCGCAACGTCTCACCTGCGCCATCGAGCTCGGGCACAGCCTTGACCTTAAACGTCGGCGAATCGCTGTGCGACGCCGTGAGCTGAAAATGATAGTCGCCGGCAACGCCGTCCTCGCCCCACGTAGCAGCCAGGTCCTCGCCCACCTTAAAGGCAACGACGCTCGAGGTGTTGCGCTGCGTGTAATAACGCCCGCCCGGCTCGATGTCCCATGCCGCGTTCTCGGGCAGGTAGGTAAAGCCCGCCTCGTCGAGCTCGGCCATAATGGTCGCCGCCGTATGGAACATGCTGGGGCATGCCTCGATAAAGTCGATAAGGTCGTTGGCGGCCTCGATATCGTCGGCCGTCACGTGCGCGCGCTCGGGCGTTTCCTGATCCGTCATGCTCTCCCCTTTCGCTGGGTTGATGGTCCCCTCCAGCATACCCCGCCACGCCAGCGCCGCACTCTTCATTCCGTGCTTAATTCCGCGCCGCTCACCAACTTGAGCCATCATGCCCGTGCACCTTTTGCGACAATTACGCTAACAGGACGAGAGGAGCCGCCATGAAGCCACGTAACATTGCCATCGCCTGCGGTGTCGCGGGAGTCGCCGTCGGCCTTGCCGCTGCCACCGCTATCGTTTATCGCAAGCAAATCAAGTCCGCCGCGTCGCTCAAACGCTTGACCGGCTACGCGGATGGCTATGACCTGTACGCAATCGACATCGCCTACGACTACGATCTCGATCGCATCATCGCCGCTGGCGTGCGCGACGACCAGGCCTACATCGATGCCGTGGTGGCACAGGTGCTGCCCGGTGTGCCGGCGCATGTTCAGGCACCCCAGTTTGCCTGCAGCGCCTTTGTCGCCGTGGATGCCGAAGGTCGCGTGCGCACCGGTCGCAATTACGACTTTAAGGACGACACCTCGGCGCTGCTGGTGCGCAATCACCCACGCGGCGGCTATGCCTCCATCGGCTTTGCCGCCCTCAATAACCTGGGCGCCAACACTCCGCTTGACTCCGTCACCGGACGCGCCGCGGCGTTGATGGGCCCGTTTGCCCAGCTCGACGGTGTTAACGAATGCGGCGTGTCCATTGCCGTACTCACCCTGGATTCCCAGCCCTGTGACCAGGACACGCAGCGCCACGTCATCAACACTTCGCTCGCCATCCGCCTGGTGCTCGACCGTGCCGCCACCACGCAAGAGGCAGTCGACCTGCTTTCCGCCTACGACATGCACGCCATGGCCGGACGCGATTACCACTTCTTTATCAACGACGCCGCCGGTGACGCGCGCGTAGTAGAGTGGGATCCGCGCGATCCGGACCGTGCTTTCAAAGCGACTCCCGTACGCCAGGTTACGAACTTCTACGCCTGCTATGGCGACGAAGTGCTGCCCAACCAAAAGAATGGCGAGCTGGGCCATGGTAAAGAGCGCACCATCGCAATCGCCGATGTCCTCGACGCCCATGTCGGTGCCCAGAACGAGGCAGTCGCTTGGAAGGCCCTACGCGCTGCGGCGCAAGAGCCCAATCCGGAAGACATCACCAGCAACACGCAGTGGTCGGTCGTCTTTGACAACACCGAGCCCGCTGCCGCCATCACGCTGCGCCGCCACTGGGGCGACATCGATGCCTTCGCGCTGTAAGGAGCTGGCACCGTCGTCCTTACGCTGGCCTGACGTTGCTTACATTTCCATACATTTGAGCTAACACGTTTTACCCCCGTATCAACAGTGTGCGGGGGTAAACTTATGCGCATGTTATAACTTGCCCGGAAGGATTCACCATGCTTAGAATCGGTCTTCTTACTAGTGGCGGCGACTGCCAGGCGCTCAACGCCACCATGCGCGGCATCGTCAAAACGCTTATGACCAATAGCGAAGAACCTATCGAGATCTATGGCTTTGAGGACGGCTATCAGGGCCTTATCTACAGCAGGTTCCGCGTCATGACGCCCGCCGATTTTAGCGGCATCCTCACCCGCGGCGGCACCATCCTGGGCACGAGCCGTACGCCGTTCAAGCGCCTGGATGTTCCCGAGGCCGACGGCGTCGAGAAGGTGCCCGCGATGGTCCACACCTATCACAAGCTGCAGCTCGACTGCCTGTTTATGCTGGGCGGCAACGGCTCCACCAAGACCGCCAACCGCCTGCGCGAAGAGGGCCTCAACGTTATCGCCCTGCCCAAGACCATCGATAACGACACTTGGGGCACCGAGTTGACGTTTGGCTTTACGAGCGCCATCGACGTCGCTACCAAGTGCATCGACGACATCCACACCACCGCGTCGAGTCACGGGCGCGTGTTCGTTATCGAGATCATGGGCCACAAGGTTGGCTGGATCCCGCTGTATGCCGGCGTCGCGGGCGGTGCGGACGTCATCTTGATTCCCGAGATTCCCTACGACATGGATAACGTCATCAAGACCATCGAGCATCGCATGGAGACCGGCAGCCGCTTTACCATCGTGGCCGTCGCCGAGGGCGCTATCTCCAAGGAGGACGCGGCGCTGTCCAAGAAGGAGTACAAGAAGAAGCTCGCCGAGCGCACGAGCCCGTCAATCGTGTACGACATCGCCAAGGAGATCGAGGCCAAGACCGGTCGCGAGACCCGCGTCGCCATCCCCGGTCACACGCAGCGCGGCGGCCAGCCCGACGCCCAGGACCGCATCTTTGCGACCCAGTGCGGCGTCGAGGCCGCGCTTGGCTGCCTGCGCGGCGAGTTTGGCTACATGATTGCCCTGCGCGACGGCAAGATGTGCCACATGCCGCTCGAGGATGTCGCCGGCAAGCTCAAGTATGTCGACCCCCAGAGCGATCTGGTGCGTGAGGCCAAGGCGTTGGGCATCAGCTTCGGCGACGAATAGCCTCGGCTGGAACTGCTCTCATCGGAGGCCCCAGGGCTTACCTCCCAAATCGTCCTCGGACATGTCAGGATCCCGCCGTGCGCTTCGCGCGGCGGGATCCTTCCGTCCTGCGGAAAGATTTGGGAGGTAAGCCCTGGGGCCTCCTGCGGTAACTAAGGAGGCCATGGCTATTCGTCTTCTTGCTGCGGGTGCCTGGGGTAGGATGCGGCGTGCATTTTTGGGAGTATTCAGCAGCCGAGGGTGCCTGCATACTGGATTTTGGGCGAAAGGCAGGCACCATGAGCCGCATCCTGTAAAAAAACGAGCGGCTCTAGAGGCGTTGGGACTCAGAATCGGGGTTTTCAGCGCGGTTTTGTGCACCCGCCCCCGCGCCCGCGGACCCCGGGACGCTGAATACTCCGGAATTTGCACGGCGCCCCCTGGGGTACCTGTGGGCAAAAAGCAACCGCCCCGTCAAAGTATGCATTTGGCGGAGCGGTTTATGCAAAAATACTGCTGCGGGCGCGTCGGCAGCTCGCTAGAACTTGAATCCCAGGACAGGTTACTCGGCGCTCTTGAGGGCGCCGACCATGTCGATCTTGTTGAGGGTACGATTGGTGGCGAGGTTGACGATAAACGTAAAGCCAAAGGCCAGCAGCACGGCGAGCACGTAGCTCAGTGGCTCGACCTCGACGTCAAAGTACAGCGACGGCATCTGCAAAATGTAGGTAAAGCTCTCGGCCAGCAAGCCGCCCAGCGGCACGCCCAGCGCAGCGCCGATCGCCGTGAGGATCAACGTCTCCTTGTTGACGTAGTGGTGCACCTCGCCACGGCGGAAGCCCAGCACCTTGATGGTCGCCAGCTCGCGCTCGCGCTCGGAGATATTCGTGTTGGACAGCGTAAACACCACCACAAACGATAGGCACGCCGCCATAAAGGTCACGAGCACCACGACGGAATTGATGATAGTGAAGTTCGCCTCGAAGTTCTGCCAATGTTCAGCCGTGCTCGAGATGGTGAGCCAACCGTCGCTCTTAAGCTTCTTGCTAAACGCAATCTGATCGGCCGACGAGCCCTTAAGCAGCACAAAGACGCCGTTAAGGCGCGCGCTTCGACCGAACGCGCGCTCATAGGTGCCCTGCGTCATGTAAAGCGTGTTGCCCAGATAGTTGAGCGAAATGTCGCTGACTTTGACCTTGGCTACGTTGAGCGACGAATCCTGGACGTGTGCCGTATCGCCCGGTTGAATCCCCAGTACCAGCTGTGAACTCTTGCTCAGATACACATCTCCGTCGCGCAAAGATAGAGGCTCTTTGGACTCATCCTCGAGACGCACGTAGTCGTCCAGGTCGTTCGTGCGGTCATCGGGCACCACGATCAGCTGCACGGTCTCGCTCTTGCCGCCAAATGTAAAGGTGACGTTGTCGGTCATAATCGGCAGCGTCGAAGTCACGGTCACGTCGGAATCCTTGGCTGCGCTTCGCTCGTCGAGCGCCGCGCACGTCTGCGAAAAATCGTCGGGATTGGCAACCGCCAGCAGGTCATAGCGCGTGATATGCCCGTACTGCTTGGGCGAAAGCGCGACCGACGTATCACGAATGCCCATGCCGCAAATCACAAGCGCCGTACAGCCCGCGATGCCAAAGATGGTCATAAAGGCGCGCTTTTTGTAGCGGAACAGGTTACGTGCTGCCACCTTGTTCAAAAAGCCCATGCGGCGCCAGATAAAGCCGATGCGCTCGAGCAAGATACGCGAGCCGGCGCGCGGGGCCTTGGGGCGCATGAGCGAGGCTGGGGTCTCGGCCATCTCGTGGCGGCAGGCAATAATCGTGGCGCCCACCACGCCCACGGCAAACAGCGCCACCGACACGAGCGACGACACGATATCGTACGAAAGCAGCATCTGGGGCAGCGAGTACATGTCGTCGAACACCGTAAACAGGAACAGCGGCAGGCCCACAAATCCGATGATATTGCCGAGCACGCCGCCGATCAGGCACGCCCACAGCGCATAGTCCACGTATTTGGACAGGATGCGCTCGCGCGAGTAGCCGAGCGCCTTGTACAGGCCAATGAGCGTGCGCTCCTCCTCGACCATACGCGTGGCGGTAGTGAGGCTGATGAGCACGGCGACGATAAAGAAGATGAAAGGGAACACCGTGGCGATGGCTTCAATTGACGAGCTATCGCTCTCCACGCTCGAGTAACTTGCGATATTGCCGCGGTCCTGGATGTACCAGGTGCATTCGCCCAGGTCAGAGAGCTCGGCGCGGGCATCGGCAAACTGCTGGTCGGCGGCGGCGCGACGCTGGTCCAGGTCGGCCTGCGCTTGCACGCGCTCCTCACTGCCCTCTGCCATGCGGT
Organism: uncultured Collinsella sp.; assembly: GCA_900545665.1. Classification (GTDB taxonomy): domain Bacteria; phylum Actinomycetota; class Coriobacteriia; order Coriobacteriales; family Coriobacteriaceae; genus Collinsella. The sequence continues at coordinate 59,412 of UQZU01000002.1, read as the reverse complement.
TGATGTTGCCCTGTTCAATCCCAAAGAGCATATTCGCCTGGCGCTCAGCCGCATCTAAGCTTGCCGGCGTGTCGACTGTCAGCTCCTTAGCGCGCGCCTTCTCACGCTCCTCGCGGATCTTCTCGATATTGTCCTTGACCTTGTTGATCTTTGCCGCGTAGGCATCGGAATAGGAGTTGAGGCTCTTGGCTCCCTCGACGATCACGTGGACCGCGGAGTAGGAAGAAGATGTCGCGGCGTCCTCGCTCACATAGAACTTATAGTCCGCCGCCGAAGCAGCGCGAAAGGCGTTGACTGTCGAGTCGGAGCTCACATCAGTGGGATCGAGGACCTCGGCCGTAATGGTGTAATCGCCCGCGGCAAACTGATCCTTGGCGCTTTGGTTCGATGAACTTGCGTCATTGGCGGCAAAACTCACTGTATCGCCGAGCTTTTTGCCCGAAGCCTTCAGGAACTTCGAAGTCACCGCGACCTCATCGGCGCTCTCGGGCAAATCGCCGTTCACGAGCACCGGCTGATCGATGTTCTCCTTGGAGAGACTTTGCACGACCACTCGCTCGCGCGTTGTGCCCACGGCGGTGTAGGCGGTCTCGGTGTAGATACCCTCAGCCGTCTCGACGCCGTCGACCTCTTGGATAGCCGCAAGATCGTCGCGTGTAAGGCCATAGGTCGACTGCACGTTAATGTCATAGACATTCTGCTGGTCAAAATACGCGTCGACCGAATCGCACAGATCCTCGCAGCCCGCCTTAAGGCCGCACATCACACTCACGCCGAGAGCGGTGATAACCACGATGGACAAAAAGCGCTTAAGACTGCCCCGAATCGTGCGGTAGATGCCACGGCGAAAAACCGTCGGCACCATATCGTTTGAGCTTTGGGCAGTGCGGTAGGTCGTAAAATCCTGCTCGCGCTCCGTGTTCCGCGCGTCGCGGCGTTGGCTGTTTTGGCGGTCCTGATCCATGGGCGCTACCACTCGATCGTCTCGATAGGCACGGGATTTTGCTGGACCGTCTCGCTCTCCACGCGACCGCTCTTAAAGCGAATCAGGCGATCGGCCATGGGCGCGAGCGCGGAGTTGTGCGTGATGATGATGACCGTAATGCCCTGCTTGCGGCAGGTATCCTGCAGCAGCTGCAAGATCTGCTTGCCGGTTTTATAGTCGAGCGCGCCCGTGGGCTCGTCGCACAGAAGCAGCTTGGGGTTCTTTGCCAGTGCGCGGGCGATGGACACGCGCTGCTGCTCGCCGCCCGAAAGCTGTGCCGGAAAGTTGCCCAGGCGCTCGCCCAGGCCAACCTGACGAAGCGTCTGTTCGGCATCGAGCGAATCGGGGCAAATCTGAGCTGCGAGCTCAACGTTTTCGAGGGCCGTCAGGTTGGGAACCAGATTGTAGAACTGGAAGACAAAACCGACATCGGCGCGGCGGTATTCCACGAGCTGCGCCTCGTTAGCGGAGCTCACATCGCGCCCGTCCACCGTCACGGTGCCGGAGGTCGCCGTATCCATGCCGCCCAGAATGTTGAGCGCCGTGGTCTTGCCGGCACCCGAGGCACCCAGGATAATGGCGAGCTCGCCGCGCTCGACCGTAAAGCTCGCGCCGTCGAGCGCGTGGATGCGGGCATCGCCCTCGCCGTATGCTTTGATGACGTCTTTAAATTCGATATAGGCCATCGATTGGTTCCCATCTGGTCGGATAACTCTCTAGTATTACCCATTTCCCACCTACCAAAAAGGGACAGGTTTATTTTGGCGGGTTTTATATGGGGAAATGGAAGCTATAGATGAGACGCCGGGGAGGCAGAGAAATCATCGATTGGGTCAGGCCGACCGCCAAACACAACGCACGCATCTCAATCTGTCAGCCAAATCATTCGAACAGCTGTTCGTTTCTATGATATGATTCGGCTATCTAAGCAGGCCAATACGCAGAAAGGCGGCCAACATGGCGTTCGACTTTAAGAAGGAATGCAAGGAGCTCTACAAACCTGCAAGCAAGCCGAGTATCGTAACTGTCCCGCCTATGAGCTACGTTGCCGTTCGCGGAAAGGGCGACCCAAATACCGAAGGTGGCGAGTATCAAAACGCCCTGCCGCTGCTTTACGGCATCGCCTATACCATCAAGATGTCGAAGAAAGGCTCAAGGAGTATCGAGGGCTATTTCGACTTTGTGGTACCGCCGCTCGAGGGTTTCTGGTGGCAAGACTCCCCGAGCGGCGACATCGATTATGTACGCAAGGACGATTTCAACTTTATCTCGTGCATCCGCCTGCCCGATTTCGTCACCCGAGATGACTTTGACTGGGCGGTCGCGGAAGCCACAACCAAAAAGAAACTGGACTTTTCCGCCGTCGAGCTGCTTAAAGTTGACGAGGGTCTCTGCGTTCAATGCATGCACACCGGGCCCTACGACAACGAACCGGCGACCGTAAACGCCATGCATGAATACACGACCGAGCAGGGCTATGTCCCCGACTTCTCAGACACCCGTTTACATCACGAAATCTATCTCTCCGATCCACGCAAGTGTGCGCCGGAGAAACTTAAGACTGTGGTTCGTCATCCTATCAAGCGCGCTGAATAGCGTGGAGCGCCGCCCCGCCATTCAATCTCAGGGCGGGATTCAGCCGGGTTTCAATTTCAACAAACAGCATCATCCGGAAACCGATATGTAAGGCTGTATAAATCGTTTCCGTTTGCCTAACAAAATGACCACTCGGCTAACAAGCTCGGCCCATGTCCTCACGCGATGGTACTGTTCTCTAGAGTTCTTATTAGAGAGGGATGCTCCATGGAGATCACCATCAATCGCGAAATTGGGAAGCTCGGACTTCCCAGGCATCTTGTGCTTGGCATGGATCCAGGTATTGCAAGCTGCGGATTCGCACTTATCGACACAGCTAATCATGAAATCCTGGATTTGGGCGTCAGATTATTTGACTCTCCAACTCATCCTAAAACGGGCCAAAGTCTTGCGGTTATTCGCAGGGGCTTCCGCTCTACCCGTCGAAACATTGACCGTACCCAGGCGCGCTTGAAGCACTGTCTCCAAGTCTTCAAGGCTCATGGCCTCATCCCCCAAGACGCCACCAAAGAGTACTTCCACACCACAAAAGGCGACAAGCAGCCGCTCAAGCTTCGTGTTGATGGTCTTGACCGCCTGCTCAGCGATCGCGAGTGGGCGCTAGTCCTTTACTCCCTCTGCAAGCGCCGTGGATACATCCCCCACGGAGAAGGCAATCAGGATAAATCAAGCGAAGGCGGCAAGGTTCTATCTGCCCTTGCGGCCAACAAGGAGGCAATTGCGGAGGCCTCGTGCCGCACCGTTGGCGAATGGCTCGCTCAGCAACCTCAAAGTCGCAATCGCGGCGGCAATTACGACAAGTGTGTAACGCACGCCCAGCTTATCGAAGAAACTCATATCCTATTTGATGCTCAACGCTCCTTTGGCTCCAAATACGCTTCGCCGGAACTTGAGGCCGCGTATATCGAGGTTTGCGATTGGGAGCGTTCGCGCAAAGACTTCGACCGCCGCACGTACGACCTCGTCGGACACTGCTCATACTTCCCAACAGAAAAACGAGCCGCACGCTGCACGCTTACGAGCGAACTCGTTTCAGCCTATGGGGCACTCGGCAACATCACCATCATCCACGATGACGGGACCTCTCGCGCCCTGAGCGCTACGGAGCGCGATGAGTGCATTGCAATCCTGTTCTCGTGCGAGCCAATTCGAGGCAACAAAGATTGTGCTGTTAAATTCGGCGCCCTCAGAAAAGCGCTCGACCTTAGTTCCGGCGATTACTTTAAGGGAGTTCCAGCCGCCGACGAAAAAACACGCGAGGTGTACAAGCCCAAGGGATGGCGCGTGCTCCGCAATACCCTCAATGCAGCCAACCCCATTCTCCTGCAGCGTTTGCGCGATGACCGTGATCTCGCCGATGCCGTTATGGAGGCGGTGGCATACTCTTCAGCTCTCCCCGTACTTCAGGAGAGGCTTCAGGGGCTGCCGCTTTCGGAAGCGGAAATCGAGGCGCTTTGTAGGCTTCCCTATTCATCCAAAGCTCTTAACGGCTATGGCAACCGTTCAAAAAAAGCACTCGACATGCTGCTCGATTGCCTCGAGGAGCCCGAGGTCTTCAACCTTACGCAGGCCGAAAATGACTGCGGCCTGCTGGGACTTCGCATCGCTGGCGCCCAGCTCGAGCGCTCCGATCGCCTGATGCCCTATGAGCTCTGGGCTGAACGCACCGGTCGAACCAATAACAACCCGGTCGTCATTCGCTCCATGTCGCAAATGCGAAAAGTGGTCAACGCCATCTGCCGCAAGTGGGGCGTGCCAAACGAAATCCACGTTGAGCTTGATCGAGAGCTCAGGTTGCCTCAGCGCGCAAAAGACGAGATTGCCAAGGCCAATAAGAAGAATGAGAAAAATCGTGAGCGCATTGCCGGACAAATTGCTGAACTGCGTGGCTGCACGGCAGATGAGGTCACAGGCAAACAGATAGAGAAGTACCGCCTGTGGGAAGAGCAGGAATGCTTCGACCTTTACACGGGCGCTAAAATCGAAGTCGATCGCCTAATTAGCGACGACACCTACACGCAGATCGACCATATCCTGCCGTTCTCTCGCACAGGAGAAAACTCGCGGAACAACAAAGTCCTAGTCCTCGCCAAAAGCAATCAGGACAAACGCGAACAGACGCCTTACGAATGGATGTCCCACGACGGTGCGCCTTCATGGGATGCTTTTGAGCGTCGCGTTCAAGAAAATCAGAAACTCAGCCGTCGCAAAAAGAACTTCTTGTTGGAGAAAGATCTTGATGCCAAAGAGGGCGATTTCTTAGCTCGAAGCTTTACCGATACTGCCTATATGTCACGAGAGGTATGTGCCTATCTCGCAGACTGCCTGCAGTTCCCCGATGATGGCGCAAAGGCACATGTTGTTCCTACCACTGGCAGAGCGACCGCATGGCTGCGTCGCAGGTGGGGGCTAAACTTTGGGTCGAATGGCGAAAAGGATCGCTCGGACGATCGTCACCATGCCACCGATGCTTGTGTGATTGCAGCATGCAGTCGAAGCCTCGTGATTAAAACCGCTCGGCTCAACCAAGAGACACACTGGAGCATAACCAGAGGTATGAACGAGATTCAGCGTCACGATGCCATAATGAAGGCCCTCGAAAGTGTTATGCCCTGGGAGACCTTTGCGAACGAAGTACGTGCGGCGCACGATTTCGTCGTACCCACACGCTTTGTTCCGCGCAAGGGAAAGGGCGAGCTGTTTGAGCAGACGGTCTATCGTTATGCCGGCGTCAACGCACAGGGTAAAGACCTCGCTCGCAAAGCGGGCTCCGACAAAGACATTGTCATGGGCAACGCCGTTGTATCGGCAGACGAGAAGTCGGTCATCAAGGTGAGCGAGATGTTGTGCCTGAGGCTCTGGCATGACCCGGAGGCCAAGAAGGGGCAGGGCGCTTGGTACGCAGACCCCGTCTATAAGGCGGATATTCCTGCACTTAAGGATGGGACGTATGTGCCTAGAATTGCGAAGGCCCACACTGGTCGAAAAGCTTGGAAGCCTGTTCCGAAAAGCGCCATGGCGAAGCCACCATTGGAAATATACTTTGATGATCTGGTGCAAATCGGCGATTTCATCGGACGGTTTAGCGGCTACAACATCAATAGTGCCAACTGGTCTTTTACTGACAGGCTTACTAGATTGAACCTAAGCTGCCCCATCGTTGGACAACTAAACAACGACCTATCGCCTGTTGTTATCCGCGAATCTCCCATCAAATAAAGTAACCGCTCGCCCCGTACGCTCCCATTTTGACGTACGGGGCCCTTTTGCTCGATTGAGGACCCCCTTCCCCAAGGTGATACGCTCGGGCGTGCTCCCAGTCTGTCGAATGGTAGGTCTTGAGCACGCGCCCTTCCCCAAGGTGATACGCTGGTGAACACGTCGATGTGGTCGAGGTTCCAGTCTTGAGCACGCGCCCTTCCCCAAGGTGATACGCTAGACGAGGGGCCTAGGAGGTTCGCATTATGGTCTTGAGCACGCGCCCTTCCCCAAGGTGATACGCTCCGTGCGTCGACGCCGTGTGCCTGCCCCCAGTCTTGAACACGCACCCTTCCCCAAGGTGATACGCTCCAGGCACCGAACAGCAACTTCTCCACCTAGTCTTGAGCACGCGCCCTTCCCCAAGGTGATACGCTAACTTCACGTTGAACGACTTGACGTTCGCCGTCTTGAGCACGCGCCCTTCCCCAAGGTGATACGCTGTCCCGAACACGCTCGTCTGCCATGCCTACGTCTTGAGCACGCGCCCTTCCCCAAGGTGATACGCTCTTCGAGGAAACCGACGGCGCGGACGGCTTGTCTTGAGCACGCGCCCTTCCCCAAGGTGATACGCTACGGCAATGGAACGAGACTTGCGACGACTGGTCTTGAGCACGCGCCCTTCCCCAAGGTGATACGCTCATCACGCTCACGGCTGACCAGACGTTCAAGTCTTGAGCACGCGCCCTTCCCCAAGGTGATACGCTGAAAGGAGCTGACATGGACGAGGACGAGAAGTCTTGAGCACGCGCCCTTCCCCAAGGTGATACGCTAGTACGGCCTCTCGCCGGATCGCTTGTCGAGTCTTGAGCACGCGCCCTTCCCCAAGGTGATACGCTTCGCCCTCATACGGATACGCACGCATAACAGTCTTGAGCACGCGCCCTTCCCCAAGGTGATACGCTTATTCGAAATCGCTCGCCTCCTCGTCCATGGTCTTGAGCACGCGCCCTTCCCCAAGGTGATACGCTGGGAATGTCCACCTTGGTACGCCCGTCCATGTCTTGAGCACGCGCCCTTCCCCAAGGTGATACGCTTGTTCGCAAGTCGCATGAGTGCGCGTACTGGTCTTGAGCACGCGCCCTTCCCCAAGGTGATACGCTACCGTGTTGATCTTGATGTTCATCTGGTTGGTCTTGAGCACGCGCCCTTCCCCAAGGTGATACGCTAAGCGAGGAGTAAATGAGCGAAGCAGTTGAGTCTTGAGCACGCGCCCTTCCCCAAGGTGATACGCTATGTGCGCACAGAAAAGCCCCTTTAACAGGGGCTTTTCTGTTTCAAGCCTCAAAAAAGAAGACTGATTCGACCTCAGATCTACATCTGCGATTCATTTTTTCGAGACAAAATACGTCGGCACGTCGCGCTTCACGCAAGAAACGAGCCGTATTCGGCACAGCGATTTATGTACTTATCTTCACAATCGAATCAATCCTTAGGCGCAAAAACGCTCAAAAGGACCCGCCTAAATGCTATCCATAGCTACCGTTTACGGAATACTGGCTAACACTCGCCCAAAAAAGTTCGCCCCGCCCAATCCGAAGATTGAACGGGGGTTACTTTACGGGTAAGCCACTTAAGTGGCTCCCCTTGTCTGGAGCCGCGCCCTTCCCCAAGGTGAGCTGCTTTCGACTTAGCTGTATTGTAGCGCTAATGCGGGGAAGGTCGTCGACAAAATGGCCCAACGGACGATACTTATCCACAGCAAGGCCCACCTCTGCATCAAGAACGGCCTATTGATGATCACCGTGGACGACCGCAGCTCCACCATTCCCCTCGAGGACATTTGGGTCGTCATCGTCGAATCCCATCAAACCACGTTGACGGTCGCCTGCATGTCACAACTCAACGACGCGGGAATAGGCGTCATGATCTGCGGGCGCGATCATATGCCCAATGGTCTTATGCTCCCCATGGGCGCCCATTCACGCCATGCGCGCATCGTCGAGGATCAGCTTGCCATGAGCCTTCCGTTAAAAAAGCAGCTTTGGAAACGGATCGTGCAGGCAAAGATACTCAACCAAGCGGCGGTTCTCACAGAAATGGGGTTGCCTACAGGCCCTCTCCCCTCTTATGCCAAAACTGTTCTTTCGGGCGACACGGACAATCGAGAAGGCGCAGCTGCCTCCGCGTACTTTAAAGCCCTCATCACCGATGGAACAAGACGTAACAGTATGCAGAGCTCCGCCCTCGATTATGGTTACAGCGTCCTGCGTGCAGGCATCGGAAGAGCAGCCGTTAGCGGCGGATGGCTCGTATCCCAAGGGCTTCACCATCACAGCGTTTACAACGCATTCAATCTCGTCGACGATCTTATTGAACCGTTCCGCCCTCTCGTCGATCTAATTGTTATGAGCTACGGCGTTGCAGAGCCTTTGGGCCAGCGCGACAAAGCGTTGCTCGCTCGCGTGTTTGAGCACGTCATGACTATCGACGGAAAACGTTGCGGCTGTCAGCAGTGCATAGAGACAACGCTCTCTTCACTCAGAACTGCCGTTCTCGAAAAGGACCCTAAGAGGCTGTTGTTGCCCGAGCTAAGAGGGCTCGAGATGGTATCTGTTGAATAGGGAGGAGCCATGAGAGTTATGAGGTTATTGGTTCTGTTCGATCTTCCAACGGGAAGCAAAGCCGAGCGTCGGCAGTATAGCGACTTTCGAAAGTTTCTGATTAACGACGGATACCATATGGAGCAGTTTTCGGTGTATTCGCGCCTGTTGGTAACTCGCGAATCCGCAGCGGCGCATATCGCTCGCCTTAAGCTGAATCTTCCAAGCGCTGGAGAGGTCACCGTTATCGAAATGACCGAAAAGCAATACGAAGACCGAATGGTCCTTCTGAGCGAGCACAAGGAGCAGCCCGTTGAGCAGGGCGCGCAGTTAACGCTTGTGTTTTGACGTTGCCGTGCAGATCGGCGCAACCGTCTCGCATTGGATCGGGCGGCGTATACCTTTCCGAAACCCCGGCAACACGTTTTGCTTATCGGCATGGGTGCCGGCTTTGCCGGGCTCTTTATTGTCTGCGTCATGGCTTACCTGTTCAACATGGATAAGTCGATCTACGCCCTGCAAGAGTGAGCGCAGAAGGCCGTCCTGCCGCTGTCCCGGCGCTTAGATCCTGTCGCGTGGAACGTCCGTCCCGCAATTCGTTGCTAAACCGGGATATGCTTTCCGCAAGCGGCTCATCCGGAATCCGCATCCCGTTCCAAGGCGTCAAGCTGGGATGCAGTTTCCGTTGAAGGCATCATTCGGAAAGCGTGTCCCATTCCGCAGCGATATTCCGGGACACAGCTTCCGCTAGAGCCTTCAAGGGGAAACCGCATCCCATTCCGAGGCGTCAAACTGGGATACGGTTTCCGGAACGACCCTCCAGGGGAAAGTACGTCCTATTCCGAGACCTGAAACCGGGACGTACCCTCAGCCCATAGCCTCCTCCGTCGACGTTTCCCCAGATAAAACCTGTCAAAATAAACCTGTCCCTTTTTGGCAGGTTTTAGAAGCAGACGGTGAAGGCGATCTGATGATCGTGGCCGGATACGGTAGCGGAGCCGCCATGGGCCTCGGCGATGGCGCGCACGACGGATAGACCCACGCCCGAGCCGCCCGTCTTGGAGCTGCGCGACACGTCCGCACGATAGAAGCGGTCGAACAATCGATCTAGGTCGCCTTCGGGCAGCTCGTCCACGGCGTTCGAAACGACAAGCTCGGCCGAACCTTTGCCTGCACCGCGTGAGACGGCACGCAGACTCAACTCAATTACACTGCCCTCACTCGCATAGCGCGTGGCGTTGTCCAGCAGCAGCTCAACAACCTGCGCCACCGCCGCGGCATCGGCATGGGCTCGCACGCCGCTTGCAATCGACGTCGACAGACGCTTGCCACGCGAAACCGCCACCGACTCAAACGGCGCCGCCGCCTTGTCCACGGCCTCCGAAAGATCAAACGATGTCATGGCAAAGCCCGCCGAGCCCTCGTCCATGCGAGCCAAAAACACCAGACGTTCCGTGAGCGCCGTCAGCCGCGCGACCTGCTCGTGAATGCTCTGCGTCCACTCACTCTCGCCGCTCTCGATCTCTTGCACCTCATTGGCGGCGTCAATTACAGCCAGCGGCGTCTTGATCTCGTGGCTTGCATCGGTAATAAAGCGCTTTTGCTTGCTGTAGCTCTCGACCATCGGTCGAATCACCGCGCCCGAGGCACCCGCCACAATTGCCAACACCGCCAGCCAGCCAATGCAACTGATCGCCACGCTCGCGCTCAAAAACGAATGAAAGCTTGCAAGCTCGCGCGAGCAGTCCACAAACACATAGGCGGTCTCGTCGCCCTGAACCGTAACCGTATAGCGGTAGTTACCAGAAAAGCCCGAGGTCCAACCCTTGGAATATAGTCCTGCAGCGATGCGTGCAGCACGCTTGGCACCCACCGCGGCAATGCGGGCCGTGTTGACATCGATCACCTGCCCACCGGCAATCGACACCGTAAAGTAGCGCGTGTCGAAGGGAGACTCCGCCGTCATACCTTCGAAGTGCCCGGTGCGCATGACCACCCTGTCACCGGCAGCGGTCTTACCGGCGCCCACATCCTCGCCGGGATCGGTCTTGGGCTCATCCGTCCAATCGATGCCGTCCTTGCCCGCCAAGATATAGTCCAGACGAGCGTCGGCCATCTTGCAGACATGCGAGTAGTTGACGATATTGATGCCGGCGATGATAAGCGTAAGCACGGCGGTCACGGCACCCATGGCAACCAGGATGAACTTACGACGCAGGCGACGTCCCATTGCACTGGCAGCATCGGCGCGCCCCGGATTACCCGAATCCGCGCCCGTGGCGAGCTTTGCCGCCATGCGCTTCCACCACGCACTCGCGCTCACGCCTATTCGCCCTCCTCAACAACCTCGAGCGAATAGCCCTGGTTGCGCGATGCACGAATCGCAACGTTGGCACCAAGCGCCGTCAGCTTTTTGCGCAGGTACGAGATGTAGACCCACACCACGTTGGCGCCTTCGGGCGCGTCCTCACCCCAAACCCCGAGCATCAGACGCTCGGTGGGCATGCGCGTGCCGGAGTTGCGCATAAAGAGCTCCATAAGCTGAAACTCACGATTGGCCAGGTGCTCCTCGCCCAAAGGGCCAACGAGCGTGCACGATGCCGTGTCGAGACGCACGTTGCCCACGCTGAGCGTCGTGGCGTCAATTGCCGTCGCGGCACGCGTCATGGCACGAATACGCGCAAGCAGCTCCTTGGCGGCAAACGGCTTGGTCAGGTAATCGTTGGCACCGGCATCCAGGCCCTCGACCTTATCGGACACCTCGCTTTTTGCCGTGAGCATAATGATGGGCAGACGCTTACCGGCGGCGCGTGTGCGCTTGAGCACCTCAATGCCATCCATGCCGGGCATCATGATGTCCAGGATTGCGGCGTCGTAATCGTTGGTGAGTAGATACTCGAGCGCCGTCAGGCCGTCGAGCGCGGTGTCGACCTCGTAGTCGCTATGTTGAAGAATCGCGGTAAGAGCGCGGGAAAGGCCGGGTTCGTCCTCGGCAAGCATCAACTTCATAGTTGCTCCTTTGGCGCATGGCTATACAAGTTTTGATACTGCCGATAATAGCGTACCGTCAACCGCCTTAGCGCAGCCTTAGCTGCTCAACCTGCGCGTTTTTAAATACGCAGGATATGGCTTAGCCAAACTTAAGGCGCACGTGTCGAGCGCTTTGACGCATGCCGAACGCGAAGGGACAGTGACTCGTCCTTTCGCGGCGTCCTAGTTATGCAAAGTGTTCGAGCGCTACGCCTCGTACGCGCCCTCAAGCCGCAGCAGCCACTCCTTACGGTCGAGGCCGCCGGCATATCCATTGAGCGAACCATCGGCGGCAACCACGCGATGGCACGGCACAATAATCGAAATGGGATTACGCGCGACCGCGGCCCCCACGGCACGGGGAGACACAACGGGTGCCTCGTTTCCCGGTACACGATGTCGAGCCGCAACACGCTGGGCAATCTCGCCATACGTGGCAACCTCGCCGCGCGGAATGGAAAGCAGCTCGTACCAAACTTCACGCTGAAACGCCGTGCCGATCATATGCAACGGAGGCGTAAACCGAGGTTCCTGCCCTGCAAAATAAGCATTCAGCCAAGCCCACGAACGCTCAAGCACCGAAGAGGCCGCACCATTTGCGGGACTTACCGACGACATGCCACCGGTACCGGAAACCGCATCGGCGCCTTCAACATGTTCGGAGTCTTCCCGGAGAAGCGTGGAGCCAAAATGCTCCTGCCCCTCAAACCAAAGTCCCGTCAGACCGCGGCCATCAGCGGCAAGCAAGATTTCGCCCAAAGGCGAAGCAAACGTCGTCGTGACCACCAGCGGCTCCTTTCAAAACTCCGCAACATAATACCGCGAATTGTGCAGACAACCTCAATCGACCCCAAAGTCACCTCAGGCAGCAGGCGCGAACGCGCCGCAGCTGCCGGCCGCGCCCCACAGTCCCCCAAGGCGGCAGGCGCAAAGCGCCGAGGCCGCCGCCGAGACCAGGGCCCACAACAGCCACGTGCTCCCATCAGCCCAGCGGCCCCAACCAACAACGGCCCCATCGCAGGCCGCTCGCAACAGCGTCACCGCAGACGGGGGCCGGGCTAGTTTTCAGAACACTCCGCAGACCAGTGTGGCGCCTTGTCCGCGGCTCCGAAGGAGCAGGACAAGGCGCCACACATGGTCGAGGACGTTCTGAAAACTAGCCCGGCCCCCGCCGGACAGGTCACACTACTCGCAGAGCAGCTTAGCGATCTGGACGGCGTTAGTTGCCGCGCCCTTACGGATTTGGTCGCCGCAGCACCAGAAGGTGATGCCACGCGCGGCCTCGGAGTTCGAGATGTCGCGACGCACGCGGCCGACCCAAATCAAGTCCTGGTCGGAGGTGTCCATCGGCATGGGGAAGCGATCGTGCGCATCCTCGGCGCTCATGTCGTCAACCAGCTTGACACCCGGGGCAGAAGCCAGCGCAGCACGGGCCTCGTCAACCGTAATGTCGCGCTCAAACTCAAGCGTAATGCTCTCGGAGTGCGAACGCAGCACGGGCACGCGCACGCAGGTGCAGTTCACGCGCAGCTCGGGCAGGTGCATGATCTTGCGGCCCTCGTTTTGCAGCTTCATCTCCTCGGAGGTAAAGCCTTCCTCCTTGACGCCGCCAATCTGCGGAATCAGGTTACTCGCCAGCTGGGCGGCAAACGCGCGCGGCTCGGGAATCTCCTCGCCACGGCCCAGGGCGGCCAGCTGAGCCTCGAGCTCGGCCATGCCGGGGGCGCCAGCACCCGAAGCCGCCTGGTACGTCGAGACGATCATGCGCTTCACGCCAGCGAGCTGATGCAGCGGCCACGTGGGAACCAGGCCGATAATGGTCGCGCAGTTGGGGTTGGCGATAAGGCCGTGATGCCACTTGATGTCGTCGGCATTGATCTCGGGCACGACCAGCGGCACCTCGGGATCCATGCGAAAGGCGTGGCTGTTGTCGACCACGACGGCGCCGCGCTTGACGGCCTCGGGCAGTAGCTCCTTCGCGATGTCGTCGCCGGCGGCTCCAAGCACGATGTCGCAGCCCTCAAAGGCCTCGGGGCAAGCCTCTTCGATCACAACCTGCTCGCCGCGGAACTCGACGGTCTTGCCCGCAGAACGCGCGCTCGCCAGTAGCTTGAGCTTGCTAACCGGGAACTCCTGCTCGTTGAGGCACTCGAGCATCTGGGTGCCTACAGCTCCCGTCGCGCCCAAAATAGCAACCGTGTACTGTTTCATGCTTCCCCCTTTAAAGGTTATGGCTTTTGCCCGCACGCCGAGCAGGCCGATTATTGTTGCCAGTGTATACAAGAACGGGGCGGACACGAAACCCGCCCCGTCGAAACGAAACCGAAATGAAACGCCCCGCCGTAGATTTTTGAGACATGACCCCAAAATCTACCGAGCAGTCGCTACTTTTTGAGCGCAGCCAGAGCGGGATCGACCGGCGCGGGAGCCTCCAGGTCAGAGACCTTCACAATGCCGTTCTCGTCGGAGAAGGCACGATAGATGGTCTGAATCGCCAGGTCGAAGTCTTTCTCCTCAACACCGATAATGATGTTGATCTCGTCGCAGCTCTGCGAAATCATACGTACGCTCACGCCGGCCTGGCCAAGCATGCCAAACAAATGGCCCGAGATACCCGCGCGACCGCGCAGGTTACGGCCGACGGTCGCGATAAGCGCCAAGCCCTCGACAACCTCGATCTCGAGCGGCTCGACCTCCTGCTGGATGTCGCCCACGAGTGAGTACAGCGAATCGTGCACATCCTGCTCCTGCACCACGGCGCCAAAGCGGTCGACACCGGTGGGCATGTGCTCGACGGAGACGTCGTAGCGTTCGAACACCGAAAGCGCACGGCGCATAAAGCCGACACGGGGCTTGGTGCGGTCGCGGGCGACGTTAATGGCGACAAAACCGCGCTTGCCGGTCACGCCGGTAATGATGGGCTCTGCCTCGCCCTCGTCAGCCGTCTCGCTAATGATGGTGCCGGGGTCCTGCGGCGCATTGGTGTTCTTGATGACCAGCGGAATACCCGCCTCGCGCACGGGGAACACGGCCTCCTCGTGCAGGACGCTTGCACCCATGTACGAAAGCTCGCGCAGCTCCTCGTAGGTAACGCGCGCAATGGGCTGAGCCTCGGGAACAATACGCGGATCGGCAGAATAGAAGCCCGAGACGTCAGTCCAGTTCTCGTACAGATCGGCGCCCAGGCACTTGGCCAGAATCGAGCCGGAAATATCGCCGCCGCCACGGTCGAGCAGCTTGATCTGGCCCTCACGCGTCGCGCCGTAGAAACCGGGCATAACAAAGCCGCCCTGCTGACCGTACTCCTGCACCAGCTCGGAGGTACGATTCATGCTGAGCGTACCGTCGTGATGGAACGCAACGACCGTCGCGGCGTCCAGGAACGGCAGGCCCAGGTACTCGGCCATCAGGCGAGCGGTAAAGTACTCGCCGCGGCTCACAAGCTCCTCGGTGGAGTAGCCGCCTGAGCGGGCGCGCTCGGCAAAGGCCGCAAACTCCTCGCGGATGGGATAGGTGAGCTCCAGCTCGTCAGCGATATCAAAATAGCGCTGGCCAATGTCCTCGAGTAGCTCCTCGCACGACACGTGATACTTAACGTGCGCGTTAACCAGGTAGAGCAGGTCGGTCACCTTGGTGTCGCCCTTAAAGCGGCGGCCGCAGGCGGAAACCACCACAAAACGGCGGGCAGGGTCGGCGTCGACGATGGCCTTGATCTTTTTGAAGTGTTCGGCGTCGGCGACCGACGAGCCGCCAAACTTGGCAATCTTAATCATGGGCTGGAGGTTACCTTTCTAAAAAGCCTCTGCGAACCTATTTTGCGCGCTCTGATACCATGGTTTCACCGTTAGGGACCAAGGCATCCGAGGAGCAGTGTTATATGGGAACTTATCATAGTACACGAGGACGCACTTTATCGTGCTCAAGTAAGGTGGCAATCCGTACCGGCATCGCTCCCGACGGGGGTTTGTTTGTCTCGGACGAGCTCGGCACCCAGCAGGTCGATATCAGCTCGCTTGCAGATAAATCGTACTTTGAAATCGCTCAAGATGTGTTGGGAATGTTACTGAATGATTACACGGCCGAAGAAATTTCGGCGTGTGTCGACGAGGCATACCGCGGCACGTTCGCGAGTGAAGAGGTTACGCCGCTCGTCAAACTCGACGCTGCGCCGGGCGCTGACGCCCCTCAGACCTATGTGATGGAGCTCTTTGGCGGCCCCACAAGCGCCTTCAAGGACGTTGCCCTGCAGATGCTCCCCCGTCTGATGGCCCGCACTTCCGCCAAGGACGGCGGCGCCGAGCGCATCATGATCGTCACCGCCACGTCGGGCGACACCGGCAAGGCCGCACTCGCCGGTTTTGCCGACGCGCCGGGCACGGGCATCACCGTCTTTTATCCCGAGGGCAAGGTCAGCCGCGTCCAGAACCTGCAGATGTCCACGCAGGAGGGCGACAACGTCGCCGTCTGCGGCATCCGCGGCAACTTTGACGACGCCCAGAGCGCCGTCAAGCGCATCTTTGCCGATAAGGAGCTTGCCGAGCGTCTGGAGGCCGCCGGCACCGTGCTTTCGAGCGCCAACTCCATCAACGTCGGCCGTCTGGTACCGCAGGTCGTCTACTACTTTGCCGCCTATGCGCAGCTGTTGCGCGCCGGCGCCATCGAGGCCGGCGACGCCGTGGAGTTCTGCGTACCGACCGGCAACTTTGGCGATATCCTGGCCGGCTACTATGCCAAGCGCATGGGTCTGCCCGTCGCCAAGCTCGTCGTGGCGAGCGACAAGAACAACGTGCTTGCCGACTTCCTGACCACCGGCGTTTACGACCGTAACCGCCCGTTCTTCACGACCATCTCGCCGTCGATGGACATCCTCATCAGCTCCAACCTCGAGCGCATGCTCTACTTCCTGTCCGATGGCGACTGCGAACTCGTTGCCGGCCTTATGGAGCAGCTGGCACAGACTGGTCGCTACGAGGTTCCTGCCGACCTGCTCGCAAAGATTCAGAGCGTCTTTGGCTGCGGTTGGGCCAGCGAGGACGAGGTCCGCGCTGCCATCAAGAGATGCTGGGACGCAAATGGCTACGTGATCGATCCGCATACTGCTTGCGGCTATCACGTCTTTGAAAAGGTCGCTCCCGCCGAGGGCGCCAAGGCCCGCGTGCTGCTTTCGACCGCCAGCCCCTACAAGTTCCCGCGCGCCTGCTGCGACGCCCTGGGCCTCGACGTTCCCGAGGATGATTTTGAGGCTATGCGTGTACTCGAGCAGGCCACCAACACGGTTGCCCCGACCCAGCTCGCCGAACTCGAGTCCAAGCCCGTCCGTTTCGAAGACGTCTGCGACGTCGATGAGATGGCAAGCTACGTCGAGTCCGCAGCAAAAAAGATGGCTACCAACTAAAACCCTTATTAAGCGCCGGCAAAAGCCGGCGCACCTTCTTTTATCAGACACCCACCGGGATGATGACGAACGCGCATAGCGTGCCTGGCTGTTTAGTTCGTCGCGAGTTCCGCACGCAAAGGAAAGCACTTAATGTGCTTTCCGTCTTGCGCAGGACTGCCCGAGCAGCGAACTAAACAGCCAGGCACGCCAGGAGGACTCACATGATCAAGATCACCGTCCCAGCAACAAGCGCCAACTTGGGCATTGGCTACGACACCCTCGGCATGGCCGTTAGCCTCTACTCGCACTTCACCTTCGAGCGCGCCGACAAGCTCACCATCACGGGCTGCCCCGAGGAGTTCCAAAACGAGAATAACCTGGTCTATGTGAGCTTTGTCGATGCTCTGGCCGCGTGGGGCGAGCCGGCTTTTCCCGTTGCTATCGACATTCAGACCGACGTGCCCGTCGCCCGTGGCCTGGGTTCCAGCTCCACCTGCGTCGTCGCCGGCATTATGGCCGCCGCCGCACTGACAGGCCACACCGTCGACCGCGCTGAGCTCGTCCGCATTGCCACCGAGGTCGAGGGCCATCCCGATAACGTCGCCCCTGCTATCCTGGGCGGCGCCGTCTGCTCCTTTACGCCGACTGATTCGCTCCCCCAGTGCCTGCGCTACGAGGTGAGCGATCGCTTGCGTTTTATTACCGTGATTCCGCCCTACGAGGTGCATACGAGCGAGGCCCGCAAGGTTGTGCCACAGGAGATTCCACTCTCCACCGCCGTATGGCAAATGGGCCGCATCGCCGGCATGACGCGCGGCCTGGAGACCGGCGACCTTGACCTGATTGCCGCCGCCAACGACGACCGCATCCAGGAGCCCTATCGCCGCCGCCTCATCCCCGACTACAACGCCGTGCGCGACACCTGCCTTAACGGAGGCGCCAAGACCATCTGGATCAGTGGCTCCGGCTCGACCCTCATGGCCGTGACTGACGACACCATCGTGGCAAAGTTCCTGCAGGTCAAGCTGCGTGAGCAGTTCCCCAAGTGTGACACGCACATTCTGACGTGCGACACGGAAGGCGCTCAAATCGAGTACCTGTAGCGCCCTGCCTCATTGCTCTCACCGGTCCCCTTGGGGCTTCCCCTGAAAACGTCCTCGATCATGAATTGCCCCGTCGTGCGCTTCGCGCGACGGGGCAATTCGATCTGCGGATTGTTTTCAGGGGAAGCCCCAAGGGGACCTGCGCAGCCTCGACAGGATAATCGCATTCGCTGATTTAATCTTGTGCTCCAACGGAGCCACAGACGAGAGGCCTTCGCGCTGCGGAATAATTTTGAGGGGAACACCCCGACCATCCCTGCGTTTACCTTGCTGAGGATGTCTACAGGGACCCACGCTTTGAAGGGACGCCGGGCAGATAGGGGCTTTTTAGGTCACATAATAAACTGTTTATCTATGCTACTATTTAACTAGGCATCGCAGTATGGAGGTGGTCAAAGTGTTACGCACACTCAAAGCTTCGTTTTTCCTCTCGATACTTTTGATATTACCGATATGTTTCTCGTTTAGCCCTTCGACTGCTTATGCTGCAGAAAGCGATGCTGTCGCAATTTCTGGCGCAACCCAAGATTTTGATTTAACGAAAGGTCCCGAGCAGTCTCATCAAATCAAGCTTAAGGATGGGACCGTTGCAGTAATAGGAATTAAAAAAACCAATGAACCCAGCCTGATATGGGACAGTTACTACAACAACGCATCTGGAACTTGGACTATCTATTACAACAGTCCTTTTATTTATCGCGAATTCAAGATCAAGATAGCGAACTCGCTCATTACCAGCGCTTGGGGACAAAACTATACGACTATCGGCTGTACGGTAACTAACGAGTCCTTTATATGGAACTCGAAACAGGCGACATATCGACTCAACTATGAATCGATGGGGATGACGTCCGGTATCGCCGTGTTGCAAGCGACCATGGAAGGCAGCACGCTCCACACCTATGCAAACTAGACTCACATCAATTGAGGAAGTTCAATGATCTCAATTCCTGCACGCTCAGACATTATGATCGCTCTCGTTTGGATTCTCGTCGGAGTGCTTATTTGGCGTATCTGCAAATGGGTTAAAAACAAGAAATAGTTGATAAAACGTATATGCCATTTATGCGATGCTTGGGGCCGTTAAATCGGCCCCTATTTCTATAGCTTTTCAAGCAGCAGTCACCCATTTGGAAGTCGCAATGCCATTCATACGATTTCGGCCCTTTAAGCCGCTATCTATTGGTAGGGACTCTTGCTGGTAAGGAGCGCTTACTAGATACAAACCTTGGCAATATATTGGTTTAGGCGGCGCTGGTTTCTTTGTATTCGAAGACTGGCTCTAGGAGATCTTCGATGTTGCAGTGGAGGGCTTTTGCTATGGCTCTTACGCTTGTTACCGAAGCTTCATTGATGTTTCTCTGGCGCTGCTCGTACATTTGGATTGAGCGGAGTGACACACCCGATTCGCATGCTAGATCTTGTTGGGTTTTCTTAAGCTTCTTTCTTGCTAACGCAAGTTTTGTTTGCCTGGACGCTTTCTTCGCCATATCGCAGACGAGGCGAGCCACACGTTCCTCCGAGGCTTCGTGCCAGGGGTAGTACAGACTGCGTAGCACATCAAATGGAACGACATGCAGCAAATCTTCGAAAGACTCTCCTAGGCGCCACTGAAGGTATGCCAATATCCAGCCTGTCCAATATTCCGGTGTCTTTTCGAATCGGTAGGTTCGATTTGGCATCGGCCTTGATTGATAGCCCGACCTTTCGGCGATAAGCGCGAACAGCTCAACGCCCGATTTTCCCGACACTACCCATGCGTTGCCGCGTTCGAACTCGCGAGCTACGCCGCTCAGGCAAAAGAGTTCAGCAACTTCCGATCCTTCGGCTCCATAATCGTTAACGGCATAATCAAAGCAGTCGCCGAGGTTGTTCATTGCATCCTCGAGGTAATAGATGGGATATGTTCTACTCGGTCCACAATTCGTCAACTCTTGGATCATCTAAATCAACCCTCCCTGTCATTAAATCCCTAATGTAGACACCCTCAGAGTCGAATCCATTCACAGTATCCAGGTACTTGCGCCGCGCGTTCTGTTCTCGCTTAAAGCGCTTGGGATAATACTCAGATCCCAACGCCTGCCTCCATTCGCGGAATCTGATTACTGAAAACGCACGCTCACTCATAAGAGCGTATTGGATGCCCAAATCGCCCAAACGCATAATGAGTTGCAGTTGCCTGAGCGAAATCATGCCGTTGACAAACTGTCTTGCAAACGAGAAATAGGAATCGTCTGCACGATAGCCTCGAATAACGTCATAAGGAGATGTATCAATTAAACAGTTATCAAGTAGATAGCGAAGCCCCTCGCGTGCTACTGGCGTCGAAACATTGAACTCTCTGTTGTTCGCCAGAATTGCAAGCCAATTGAGGATTGAAAACTCCCCAGACTCCAAATCCAAGACCGAAAGGCCATCTAAATCAAGCTCATATCGATTGGCAACGCCATCAGACTCGGTCCGGCATGCCCATTCCATCGCCATTTCCTCATGTGGCGTGCAATAAAACCCGCGCCCATAGTCATTGAATTGTCTGCATTTATCCAACGACGGACGTTCGACAACAACCTCCGACCCGTGCCAAAGCTCCATATCGACCTCCAAAAAAATATCACCTCAGTGATAGTTTACCAATAACTATCACTGAGGTGATATAGATGAGAGCTTTTGAGGGGTTGCAGCCCGATTAGAGGCAAGCCTCAGCGATGCGCTTTTTGAGTTCGTCGATGCCGGTACCGGTTTGGGAGCTTGTGATGATCACGTTCTCGGCAGGGACGTTGAGCTGCTTTTTGATGGCTGCTGCCTGGCGGGCCTGCTGGGTGCGGCTGAGCTTGTCGGCCTTGGTGAGGCAGACGATAAAGTTGAACTCGTTGCCCTGCAGGTAGTCGATCATGTCATGGTCGAGCTTACTGGGATCGTGGCGAATGTCCACCAGCGACACGACCAGGTTAAAGCTGCGCTCCGAGTCGAAGAAGTCGCCGATAAGTTCTGCCCAGCGGTCACGCTCGGCCTTGGAACGACGGGCAAAACCATAGCCCGGCAGGTCGACGAAGTGCACGTCGTCGGCCTCGAAGAAATTGATATTGCTCGTTTTGCCCGGCGTGCTCGAAACCTTGACGAGGTTCTTGCGGCCGAAGAGCTTGTTCATGATGGAGGACTTGCCCACGTTGGAGCGGCCCACAAAGCTCACCTCGGGACAGGTGGACTCGGGAATCTGCGAAACCTTGCCATAGCTGGCGACGAACTTGGCAAGCTGGTAGTTAATGGAATCGGCCATGGACACTCCTTGGTCGTAGATTTTTACAAAACGGGCGCGCTATTACGCGGCGGCGATACGACGAGCGATGTCAAGCGTGATGCCGCTCGCGGTACGAGCGTACTCATCCAGATCGAACTCGCGCTCACAAAACGCGTCATATGCCTCGTCACAATTATCGCTGATAGCGCGCAGCACCAGGCAATCGACACCATTCTTGGCCGCGATGTGCGCAATTGCCGCGCCCTCCATCTCGACGCAATCGGCATGCGTGGCCTCAATCGCAGCGGTGCGCATGGCATCGCCCGTTACAAAGCGGTCGCCTGTAGCGATAGTGCCAACCAGGAACTGTTTGGGGTCCTTCTCCACAGCCGCCACATCCAGCGATGCGTCCACAAACCCGTGCTCGACAAGCACGGCGGCGGCAACATCAGCCAACGCCGGCGTCGAGGCAAACTCCTCGAGCCCCGGTGCAGACTCTGCAATGAGCGCCGTGTCGGTATCGAGATAGCGCAGGCACTTGCCTATAACCACGTCGTTAATATGGAGCTTAGGGTTTAGGCCGCCCGCAATACCCGAAAACACAACGGCCTGCGGGGCATATTTGCTGATGAGATGCTGCGTTGCGCCAGCGGCGTTCACGGTACCCATGCCAGCGGTCGTGGCGACCACCGTCAGACCGTCGAGCTCGCCGCTTACAACAGTCAAGCCCGCCTCTTGCGTCACATGGGCACCGTTTAGCTCTTCTTTAATCTGCGCAACCTCTTTTTCGAGTGCGCCGATGATTGCGATGGTAGGCATACCATCCCCCAAACCCGTGAAAACTGCTATTCACGGTATGGTACCAGCATTTTGACTCAACCGCGCAATACGAAGCCGCTAGACCAGCGCAGCGCGGGTATCGTAGAGGAGCAAAATGACTTGCTAGCCGATGGCGTTTTTTAGCTCCGCACGGCGCTTTTTCATGCCGGTCATAACGGCATTGCGTAGCTCGGGCATGCGCGCGGTATCCATCTGGGGCACGCCCTCAAGTTTATAGGGAATGCCCAGTTGCTCGTACTTGACGACGCCCATCGTGTGATACGGCAGCATTTCCAAGCCCACCACGTTATGCCACGGGGCAATCAGGCGACCGAGTGCCTCGCACTCCTCCACCGTGTCGGTAATACCCGGCACCACTACGTGACGGATAACGACCTTGATCCTGCGACGCGCCAGCTCATCGCCAAACGCCAGAATGCGCGCAGGATCGCATCCGGTCAGCTTTTTATGCTCAACGGGATCGGCGTGCTTGATGTCGAGCAGCACCATATCGGTCTCGTTGAGTACGGCATCGAACTTCTCGGGATGCGCGGGATCGAACGCATAGCCGCAGCTATCCAAGCAGGTATGCACGCGACCATCAGGGTTATTGTGCATGGCGCGGAACAGGTCGGCTAAAAACGCGGGCTGCAGGAGCGGCTCGCCGCCGGACACCGTAATACCGCCGCTGCGGTAAAACTCATGGTTGCTCTGGAACTCGTCCATCAGGTGCTCGACGGTCACCATGGTGCCGCCGTTAACCGACCAGGTGTCGGGGTTGTGGCAATACGCACAGCGCATGGGGCAGCCCTGAACAAACACCACAAAGCGAATGCCGGGACCGTCGACCGTACCCATCGTTTCAATCGAATGTACGCGGCCCAGGGCAAACGCGGAGTCCTCAGGACGAGCGTCCACACCCTCGAGCGTCATCTCTGCCATTCCCGCTACCTTGCCTCTCATTGGTTTTAGCTACATAAATGCCAGAATCATTCTAGCCCATACGTATGATGGCGAAACGGTTTAGCGGTCAATTGGGTTGTCCTATTTGACCCTACGCAAAAGCGGCGGGAAGGCTGTCGCAACCCGCCCGCCGCAGAGGCAATAGAAATCGATAGATGCCAGGCCTTACGCTTTAAGCGTGAGCACCGCACCGAAGGCGGTCGGGCCGCAATGGCTCGAGATGACGCCACCGACCTGAGTCCAGGTAACGTCCTTAAAGCCCAGGTCGTGCGCATAGACCTCCATGTCGTCGCGCAGCTCCTGGGAAAGGCCTACCGAATACGCCAGGCCAATGTGCGAGTAGTCGATCTCGCCCTTCGCAACCATGTGGTCAATAAAGGCGCGGGCGCATTTGAGCATAGAGCCGCGGAACTTCTTGGTCGCCACAAACTTACCGCCCGTTACCTCAATGCAGGGCTTAATCTTGAGCAGGTGGGCGCCCAGGAACGCGACGTTGGACAAGCGACCGCCCGCCTTAAGGAAGGCAAGGTCCGTAGGAACAAAACCCAGCAACACACGGTCCATGACGGAATTCGTAAATGCAAAGATCTCATCGACGGTGGCATCGGGGTGAGCCTCGATGTATTTGGCGGTCTCGACGACAACGAGCGACTGACCCACCGAAACAAAACGCGTGTCCATGGAGTAGACGTAGTCGCGACCCTTGGCGGCGATCTTCGATGATTGATGCGAGCAGGTCGTGGCCTCGGAGTACGCAAGATGCAGAATGGTCGCATCGGGCTGCTCGGCATGGATACGGTCATATACGTGCGCAAAATCTGCCGGCGCACAGCCGCTGGTCTTGGGCATCACACCAAACTCGTTGCAGCGCGAGTAAATCTCAAGCGGATCGATCGAGCCGTCCTCGACGGTCTCGTCACCAATCGTGACATGCATGGGCACGCGCACGATGCCGTAGCGCTCGCAGAGCTCCGGCGTCACATCCGAACCAGATTCAACCACGATTACGTATTTGCCCATTCTTATCACGACCCATCTCAACATTGGCTTTTCAATACATGGCACGCGCCGCCGCACTGTTGCACAACAGCGTCCAAGCGCCAAAGAGACGCCGCCCCTTGCACACAACAAAGGACAGCGTCTCCCTGGAAAACTCCGTGCATCCTGAGATTCTACACGGTTTATTAAGGAGTGTTACTTATTCCGCAAACGGTCGCTATACGCGATAAACGGTAGCTGGCCGCGGTAACTGCGACACATTCCGCCCAGCAAGTCCAATCGTACTCCATGCACGGTTAATGCACGAGGCGGTAGAAATTCATCGATACCGCACCCTCGGCGTGCAGCTCCATCGCCGGAACCGCCGGCGAATAGGTCCGGCTCGTAAGTGCTGCCTCGCCGCCATTTGCAAAAATCTCGACCATCGTAGTGTCCGAAAGCACGCGCAGGTCGCGAAGCTCGCTGAGCTCGATCGACCTCTGGTCGCGCCCATAGCCTTCGTCACCCATGTCGAGGGTAAGCATCCCGTCTGCATAGCGCACAAAGACACCCTTGCGGATTTCGAGCTCGATCACCTGGGCGCCCTCACAGGAAACCACAAGATCAAACAGGCGGCCCGGCTCCTCAACGGTTTCACCGCCTGTCGCGCAAACGCAGTCGCCGCGCATCCTCTCAATCTCGTGCACCGGCTGCTGACAGAGCTTACCATCGCGCATGCTCAGTTCTCTCGGCACCGTCAACGCGCACTGCCACCCGCGTGCCACCGTCGGGCTTTTTGCCGTCGCATCGGGGCAACCCGACCACCCGATCATCAAACGCCGACCCGCAGCATCCTCAAAAGACTGCGGTGCGTAGAAATCAAAGCCGGCATCGACCATCGGGGGCATGCCCTGCCCGGCGATCTTAAAACTCGGCGCCTCCCAATCGGCCTCGATGGGAAACCACACGCACTGGTGCGGATTGCGGTAACGCCATCCATCGGCGGACACACCCTGCGGACAGCAAACGAGAATAAGCTCACCATCGAGCTCAAACAGATCGGGGCACTCCCACATAAAGCCAAACTTCTCGCCCAACTCAATGCGCGTCGCATAGCTCCAGTCCTCTAGATCGCTCGAGGTATAGACAAGCACGCAGCCGCGGTCGTCTTTCGTACGAGCGCCCAGAACCATGTAGTAGATACCATCGTGTTCAAGGATTTTGGGATCACGCACGTGCGTACCGATATCGTCGGGGTAATCGACCGGCCCAACAGTTATGCGCTTCTCGCCCAATTCGTCGGGGTTCTCGGCAACCACATGAATCTGGTTTTGCTCACGGCCCGTCAACACGTAGTCGTAATCATCGCGGTCAAAATGCTTGACGTTGCCGGTATAGAAGTAGTGAATCTTGCCGTCGTGTACAAAGGCAGAACCAGAATACGCTCCGCTCGAATCCAAATCGGAATCGGGGAACAGCACAGGGCCGCGATTCTCGTACGTCACAAAATCCTTTGTTGTCAGATGATTCCAAAGCACTGGACCGCCATGCGCAGCATCGAATGGATCGTATTGGTGATAGATGTGATACGTATCACCGATCTGCACCAAACCGTTGGGGTCGTTGAGCCAGCCAAGCTCAGGCTCCACATGGAACAGGAGCCTATCGGGGTCGGACGCGATGCGACCCGCCGTCTCATCCTGTCCGGCACGCCACTGCTCATAGTCCGCGCGTGTCACCTTATTTTTTTGATTAAACATCGCCGTTGACTTTCTCGTCTATGGGGAAGGACGCTCGACTCACACGAGCCGAACGCCCTTCCCCAAATGGACTTATCCTCAGATTACGCTGAACGGCTCAACTAGAAGCTGACATCGAAGCCAGCACCAGCGCCCTCTTCATCAGTGGTCGGCACGCCCTTTGCCTTGTTGTAGGCAAAGATCAAGACGATCGGCACGATAAAGGCGATGAGATTGCCAGCCACATACCACACGAGCGTCTCGGGCGTGACGATGAGCAGGCCAAGCACGCCGGTCAGACCCTGACCGATGGCGCGCACCTCAAAGAGCTTCACGAAGGCACCGCCGCAGCCTGCACCGATGCAAGCGCAGATGAACGGGATGATCGAGTAGCGCATGTTTGCAGCAAAGATTGCGGGCTCGGAGATACCGACCAGCGTCGGGATAAAGGACGACATGCAGATGTTGCGCTCTTTGGAATGCTTCTTGTGAATGAGGTACATGCCGATGGCGCCGCCGCCCTGGGCGATGATGGAAACCGACCAGATGGCCTGGATGTAGTTGAAGCCAGTCGTGGCGACGAGGTTTGCCTCGATACCCTGGATGAACTGATGCGTACCGGTAACGACGAGCGGCTGCAGGAATGCGGCAAAGACAAAGGCACCGAAGACGCCCATCCTGTTGTACAGGATATCGATTACACCGGCGAGGACGTCGCCGATCAGGTTGCCGAGCGGGCCGAACACGGTGAACAGGGCGACGTTAGCAAGAATCAGGGTAACGGTCGGGACAAAGACGAACGAAACGACCTCGGGGATGTACTTCTGGGCAATCTTTTCGACCTTGGCCATAAACCAGGCAGTCAGGATTGCAGGGAACACGCCGCCCTGGAAAGCAACCATGGGAATGGAGAGCGGACCAAAGTTCCAGTACTCAGCACCCGTCGGATCCATAACGAACGTGTTGCGGTTCATAAGGCTCGGGTGAACCATGACGATACCGACGAGGATGCCCAGAATCGGGTTACCGCCAAAACGCTTCACCGCGCTGTACATAACCAGGACAGGCAGGTAGTCAAACGTGGTGGCGATAATGGCAAAGAAGCTTGCGAGGTTCTTGAGGAACTCGCTGTGGTCGGCAAGGCTGCCCTCCATGCCAAAGAGGCCGTTGGCAACGATCAGCGACTTAAGGCCGATGATGATAGCAGCGCCGACGAAAGCGGGAATGATGGGGATAAAGATATCCGAGAATACCTTGAGGACCGAGAAGAACTTGCCCTTCTTGTCCGCCTCGGCGCCCTTGACCTCGGAAGCGCTGATCTCCTTAACGCCCGTCAGAGCCATAAACTCATCGTAGACCTTGTTGACGGTACCGGTACCGAAGATGATCATGAGGTGGCCGCTGTTGTACAGCACGCCCTTGACGCCATCGATGTTCTCGAGCTCGGCCTTGTTGTACTTGCTCGTATCCTTGAGCACCAGACGCAGACGCGTAACGCAATGCGTGGCGCCCTCGATGTTCTCCAGACCGCCGACGTTATCGACGACTTGCTGAGACACTACTTTGTAGTCCATGTTCCTCTCCATTCCCTTACGAAATCATAAAACGTTTTGATGCCATTACAGAGACGCGATCGTTGCATTTGCGCACTTGAGCGTACCGTCGGTGACCGTCAGTGCCACACCCTGGCCCTGCTTATTGCAGAAGCGAGCGTTGAGCGCAACATCATCGACAAAGATGGTCGCGATATCGTCGTCAACGACCAGGCGCACATGATGAGTGCCCTCGCCCTTAAAGAACAACGGACGCTCGAGGCCCATGTTGTTGACCTGGAACCACGGATACTGGGGGGCCGCCGTAAACTCGAGCTTGCCCTCACGCAGGTTGGCGCGGAACTCATAGGCAAGACCGGACTCGGCGTCCTCGGCAAGCTTCACCGAGAAGCCGGCAGCGTCTCCGGCGAGCTCGATGTCGGCATCGAGCATATAGGTGGAACCGGCATCCGCGGCGAGCACCTGCTCGACCTTGCCCGACTCGCAGGAAAGCTCAAAGGCCTCGACTGCCTTAGCCTCGCCAAAGGCGCCAAGCATGCTGTCAGGGAGCTTGGTGCCGAGCGTTCCGTCGGCACGCTGAACGATCTCGAGAGGCATAAAGGTGCCACCCCACAGGTAAGAGCTGGGATCGCCACCCTCGTCACGCGTAGGAACCCAACCAAAGATAACGCGGCGCTCGCCATCAAATGCGGTACGCGCGGCATAGTACGCGCGGCCATCGAATGAATCGTCAGCAGGAGTGATCCAAGGACCGTTGATGGAGCGAGACATGCGGTAACGGGTCTTGTTGCCATCACTGTACTCGGAGAACACCAGATACCACCAGTCGCCCATCTTAAAGAGATCAGGCATCTCGAACATGGTGTAAAGGCCCGGATTCCACCAGTCGCCCTGGAACTCCCAGGTATCCAGGTCCTTGGAGGTGAACTTGACCAGACGCCCGGTCATCAGACGCTTGTCCTCGCCCACGCGCGTGCCGAGGATGAGCATGTACTCTTCGTTCTCCTCATCCCAAAGCACAAAGGGATCGCGCCAGTTGCGGTCATCGTAACCCTCCTGGGGCGGAAGCAGCGTCTCGGCGATGTTCTTCTCCCACTTGACGGCGTCGTCACTCGTTGCGTGAAGAAGAACCTGCTTCATCAAGCGTGCCTTGACCTTATCGCGATTGCAACCAGTGTAGAGCGCATGGTACTTGTCGCCCACCTTAAACACCGTGCCGGCATAAACATACTGGTCGACTTCCTCGTCGCCGCCACGCTCAAGGCTCTCGCCAAAGTCTTTGTAATTGACGAAGTCCTTGGTTGTCGCGAGTGCCCAGCCAAACGGCTCTCCGAAAGGTCCGGGGTTTCGCGTGTCACGCTGATGATAGAGATAGAACGTGCCGTCCTCGCCGTACGGCATGATGTCGCCCACCCAAATTCCCTCAGGCTGGTAATACACCTTGTGCATCCGAGACTTCCTTCCCACGTGATACTAACTCGGTACAACTGCAAGATATGTCAATCGTTTTCATATGTCAAACGTTTTCACACCAATACGTCTTTTCGCAGTTCCAGTCGTCGGCAAACGGTTGACATATGCCGGCGAACGGTCATCAGAGGCGTTTGAGGAATTCTTTTGGCACGGGATGAACTACGCGGTTTTGCCCTCAATGAGTTCAACGGGGAGCTTGGTATTCGATTCGGGCTTTTCACCGTTAACAAGAGCGATGATGGATTGCGCCGCGAGCTCTCCGATGCGATCGATATCTTGACGAACGGTTGTTAAGTCAGGCATAAACGTCATAGTGCGGCGGGCGCCATCCGCGCCCACGACCTTAATATCGTCCGGAGCGCTCAAGCCGCGCTGCTTCATCACGTTAAGACAGATAGCCGCCATCGTGTCGTCTCCCGCAAAGATGCCGTCAATATCGGGGTTCTCATCGAGGATCTTCGCAACGACCGCACTCTTTTCGTCATCGGACTTAACGAACTCGACCTCACGGACAAGCGCGGGCAAACCGGCCTGCTCCACAACATCGTGGTAGGCATCGGTACGCTTATTGGCAGGCATGCGCATGCGGCTATTGTTGCGCAGGCACAAGATGCGCGAACACCCGTCATCGATAAGACGACGCGTAGCAAGTTCGCCGATGCCATAGCTGTCGCTCGCAATCTGAACAGAGGCCTCGCCAAGGTCGCAGTCGATACCAACCAGACTCAAGCCCATCTCGGCATACGCCTCGGCACCGATATTAAGCGAGTTGACGATGACGCCATCAACCATATTGCGTCGAAGCATGTCGATATAAGAGCGCTCAAGCTCGGGTCGATTGGCGCTATTGCACAGCAGCATCTTAAAACCGTTTTCGGCCAGGGTATGCTCAATGACTTGAACCACTTGGGCATGAAACGGACTGCTGACATAGGGGACGATCATACCGATAAGATTCAGGCGACCGTTGAGCATGGCACGAGCGATATCGTTGGGCGTATAGTTGATGCGCTTCATCGCGGCATGGACCTTATCGCGGGTCTCTTGGCTAATATAGCCACGATTATTAAGCACACGAGATACCGTAGTAGGCGAAACCCCCGCCACCGCCGCAACTTCCTTGATGCCAGGCTTAGCCGTATCCTTAGAACGAGCACTCTCGCGAGCCATAGCACCCTCCCCCATCAACATGTCATACGTTTACATACGAACAAAGCATACCCCAACAAGAGCGGGAAGACGGTAACAGTACAAGTAAGTAAACGACTCATCCAAATAATTAGGAGAGTTCCGCCTAAAGGGTGACTACACAGGACCCCCGCCGGGGCTGTTTGGGCTACCTCTCAAAACATTCCGCAGGACGCAAAGAGGCTCGCCGCACGAAGTGCGCAGCGAGCCTCTTTGCATGTCCGAGGACGTTTTGGGAGGTAGCCCAAACAGCCCCGGCGATCCTGCGGGAGTTGAGTCCCTTTAGAACTTGTCGTGGAAGGTACGCGCAATGACCTCGTCCTGCTGCTCCTTGGTGAGCGTGTGGAAGTTCACGGCATAGCCGGAAACGCGGATGGTCAGCTGCGGGTACTTCTCGGGGTGAGCCTGAGCGTCGAGCAGCGTCTCACGGTTGAAGACGTTGACGTTCAGGTGGTGGCCACCCTTCTCGGCGTAAGCGTCGAGCATGTGGACCAGGTTATCGGCCTGAGTCTCGGAAACTTCAGAAACCTTCATAATGTGTCTCCTTCGATTAATAGGCGCCGGCCGAAACCGTCGCGCTAATCAGTAATCGTTATTGTTAGTATAGCACTAACAATAGTTACTCGCCCAGCTGATCAAGGTCGATATCGCCAAAGAACACCTGGTCCTCCTTGCCGAGCGCACTCGGGATGATGGAGAAGGTGTTGGAGATGCCGTCCTGAGCATCGCGGAACGGGAGCTTGGAAACCGAAGACAGCGAAGCGATGGCGCCGTGGCTATCGCGCTTGTGCATGGGGTTAGCACCCGGGGCGAACGGCTGGCCAGCCTTGCGGCCGTCGGGCGTGGAGCCGGTCTTCTTACCGTACACGACGTTGGAGGTAATGGTCAGAACCGAGGTCGTGGGCACAGAGTTGCGGTAGGTGTCGTTCATGCGGATGTACTCCATGAACTGGTGCACAACGTCGTGAGCGATCTGGTCGACGCGGTCGTCGTCGTTGCCGTACTTGGGGAACTCGCCCTCGGTCTCGAAGTCGACGATGATGCCGTTCTCGTCACGGACGGGGTGGACCTTGGCGTACTTGATGGCGGACAGGGAGTCAGCCACGACGGAAAGGCCGGCGATGCCCGTAGCGAACCAGCGGTGCACGTGCTTGTCGTGCAGAGCCATCTGAATGCGCTCGTAGCAGTACTTGTCGTGCATGTAGTGAATGATGTTCAGCGAGTTGACGTACACGCCAGCAAGCCACTTCATCATGTCGTTGTACTTGGCCACAACGTCGTCGTAATCGAGCGTATCGCCCTCGACGGCGCGATACTTGGGGCCGACCTGCTTCTTGGAGACCTCGTCAACACCGCCATTGAGTGCATACAGCAGGCACTTGGCCAGGTTGGCGCGGGCACCGAAGAACTGCATCTCCTTGCCGATGCGCATGGAGGACACGCAGCAGGCAATGCCGTAGTCGTCGCCGTGATAGACGCGCATGAGGTCGTCGTTCTCGTACTGGATCGAGGAGCTGGCGACGGAAGTCTTGGCGCAGAACTTCTTGAAGTTCTCGGGCAGACGGGTCGACCACAGAATGGTCATGTTGGGCTCGGGGCTGGTGCCCATGTTCTCGAGCGTGTGCAGGTAGCGGTAGCTCATCTTGGTAACGAGCGTACGGCCGTCAACACCCATGCCGCCGATGGACTCGGTGACCCACTGCGGATCGCCGGTGAACAGGGCCTGGTACTCGGGGGTACGGGCAAACTTGACCATGCGGAGCTTCATGATGAAGTGATCCACGAACTCCTGGATCTGCTCCTCGGTGAAGGTACCGTTGGCAAGGTCGCGCTCAGCGTAGATGTCGATGAACGTGGAGGTACGGCCGATGGACATAGCGGCGCCGTTCTGCTCCTTGACGGCAGCAAGGTAGGCGAAGTACATCCACTGGATGGCCTCCTGCGTGTTGGTAGCAGGGTTGGAAATGTCGAAACCATAGGTCTCGGCCATCATCTTGAGCTCGCCGAGGGCGCGGATCTGCTCCTGCAGCTCCTCACGATCGCGGATGTTGTCGGCGGTCATGACCGTCGGGGTGGAAGCCTTCTGGGCCTCCTTGTCCTTGATCAGGTAGTCGACGCCGTACAGGGCAACACGACGGTAGTCGCCGATGATGCGGCCGCGGCCATAGCCATCGGGCAGACCGGTGATGATGTGAGCCGAGCGGCAAGCACGCATCTCGGGGGTGTAGACATCGAAGACGCCAGCGTTGTGAGTCTTGCGCTCGAAGGTGTAGCGCTCGACAACGTTCTCGTCGACCTTGTAGCCGTGCTGGCTGGCGGCCTGGCAAGCGATGCGGATACCGCCGTTGACGTGCAGCGCGCGCTTGAGCGGCTTGTCGGTCTGGAGGCCGACGATGGTCTCCTTCTCGCGGTGGGCGTTATCGATGTAGCCAGCGGGGTGGCTCACGATACCCGTGACGATCTTGGTGTCCATATCGAGGACACCGCCCTGCTCGCGCTCCTTAAGCAGCAGGTCGAGAACCTCGCCCCACAGCTCCTTGGTACGCTCGGTCGGGCCGGCGAGGAACGACTCGTCGCCCTCATAGGGGGTGTAGTTCTTCTGGATGAAGTCTCGGACGTCAACCTCTCCCGTCCAGATGCCTTCCTTGAAGCCTTCCCATGCCTCCTGCATTGTGTAACCACGCTCCTAGTTACGTGTAATGCGGCGCTCTCTCACACCGCTGCTTATTGAATTCTTGAATTTTCGGCTTGCACTACCGGCTTCATTCGCCTTCCGTCGCGCGTTAGCACAAGGAAAACGTTTGTCCACCTTGGAACTGCAACCCAAAACCCAAGATTTCACCCGTTTGAGAAGGATAGCATAGCCACCCCCTTCATCAGGGCTGTTATATGTTTCTTTTTTTATACCATTAGGGCGTTTTTAACAAATCCGCAGGAAATGCGAGCGCGAACAACTACCGTTCACCGATTTGTTTGATTTTTTCCTTGCCTTTGTACGACGTTCACTCTAGCTGTTATGCCAGCTTTAGCAGGGTAAAGTGTCCCAGAGACCCTACAGAAACTGCAGGGCGGCCACGAGATCCCCCGTGGCCGCCCTGTGGCGTAGCTAGTTTTTAGCTTTGATTGCCGCTTGGCATTAGGCGGCTGCAGCGGCCTTGTCGGTCGTTGCCTTGCTGTTGCCCTGGCCCTCAAAATGCTTGTAGCACCAGCTGGTGACCAGCGGGGTCAAAATAGCCGTCACGATTGCGCAGGCAGCAACCTGTGCCGTAGCCGTCGCGAGCACGGCGCCACCGTACATGGCCCCGTTGACGCTTGCCATGGCAGCAGGCGTGGCCACATTGGCTCCGGCGCAGCTCGAAATGGCCGCACCTGCGACACCCGTACCACCCGTGAGCTTATCGACCGCGATGACGGGAATTGCAAAGACCACCGAGCAGATCACGCCGAGCAGAATACCGGGAAGACCGCCATTAATGAGCTGGCCAAAGGTCATGGTCGAGCCCATGGCAAAGAAGACGAGCACGATGATGGCGGAAAGTGCCGGTGCCATCATCTTCTTAAAGCTCGGGAAGAGGTTGCCCAGAATAATGCCGACGACGATCGGCAGGATGGCGCCCACGAGCGACCAGCCGATCGGAGCCTGACCGGCAGCGCCGAGCACGATCATCGTGACCGGAGGGCCGACAACCAGCGTGGTGATGGCGACGGCGCCACGCTCGGCCTCATTGCCCATGGTGCCCATCAGACCAGCGTACATAGCGTTGTTAGCGCCGGTGCAAGCCGCCAGCATCACCATGGCAGAGATGCCAAACAGGTTGTCGTTGAACACATAAAGGATGAGCAGCGACACGGCAACGACCACGATCTGCTTGACGGCGATGATGATGGCGCCGCGTGCAGCGGCGGCAGGAGCGCTCTTAAACGAAATCGTCGTACCGACGATGAGCAAAAAAGCGCCCACGAGCGGGCCTGCGCCCTGCTGGGTCATACCAAGCGTAAAGCTGCCGAGCGTTTTGAACAGGTCGGGGAATAGCGTGTTGAGCAGGCAGCCCAGCAAAAGCGGCACCAAAATATTGGCACCCGGGATGGAGGACATCTTAAAGAACGGCTCCTTTGCCGCCGGCGCCTCCACCGCAGTCGATTCACTCATATATATCTCCTTTGAATGCATGCGAATCGTAGCCGCACGCGCCTATGTCAGAAAGAAGGCGACGGTCCCGAGTCGCAGGAGCCGTCGCCGAATAATCATCGCGGGGTATTACCCGTCCAGGACGATGCCGCCGTCGCAGTCACCGATCTCGCCGTTCACGAAGCTGGCGAGGTCGGAAGCGAAGAACAGCACCATCTGCGCAGGCTCGCTGGCCTGGGCAGCGCGGCCCAGAGGAATACCGTTGATGATGCGCTGAGAGTTCTCGTCAGAGAGAATCGAGGTCATATCGGTCAACGTGAGCGACGGGCACACGGCGTTGCAGCGAACGCCAAACTTGCCGCCCTCCTTGGCGACCGCCTTGGTAAGGCCGTTGACACCGGCCTTGGAGCTCGCGTAGGCAGCGGTGCCAAGCAGGCCGCCGCCGATCTTGCCAGCAACGGAGCTCACGTTGACGATAGTGCCGGCATGCGCCGACTTAAAGTGCGGGTACACGGCGTTCATCATAGTGAAGGTACCGTTGAGGTTGATATCGATAGTGCGGCGCCACTCGGTGTCATCGATCTCGTCGAACTTCTTGGTGCTGATGACGCCAGCGCAGTTAATCAAGATGTTGGTTTGCGGCAGGTCCGTAAAAATCTGCTCGACGGTCTCGCGCGCCTTGGGCGCATCGGCGACATCGAGCTGATAGAACTTGTTGCCCTCGCCAAGCTCGGCCACTGCGGCCTCGCCCTTAGCAGCGTTCCTTGCGATGAGCGCGACGTGTCCGCCGCCCGCGACGATGCCCTTGGCGATCTCGAGGCCAATGCCCTGAGTGCCACCCGTGACAATCGCGGTCTTACCCGTGAAGTCAAATGCCATGACTCCATCCCCCTTTATGTAAGGTGTCTCCTTGCGGGAAGTTGGAGCATCGCACGTGGCGATTATATGAGTCCCAGTCGTCATGGTGGTGACAACCCCACGCCTAACCGCGGGCATAATAGTTCTTTGAAACGCTTCAGCAATTGAATGATTTTAAGTCTTAATGAGCTCTTAATATTGCCTAGCGGCCAAGTAGATTTTTGGGACATGCCTAGAAATCCACCGAATGGGATGGTTGAGCGGGTGTATCATCTTCCACCGAAAATAGTTTCTAGTGTTAGGGGTTTTCGGTGGAAGATACCGATTTCCATGAGCTTGGGCGTCAGCTCTTTACCGAATTTGGCAGCATGCACCAGCGCGTTTCGCGCTTTGCCGACCAGGCTCTGGGTGGCGAGATGGCCGTCATGCGCGCCCTCATGCGCGCCGGCGGCTCGCTCACGCCGAGCGAACTCGCTGATCGCGCCTGGGTCTCGAGCGCCCGCATCGCCAATATCCTGCGCGCCCTCGAGGCCAAGGGCTGGGTCGAGCGCGAGCACTCAAAGACCGACCGTCGTCGCGTACACGTCACGGTGACCGACAAAGGATTCCAGGTTATCGAAATCAAACGTCGGGAATTCGAGGACCGCACCGCGGCCTTCCTCGAGCAGCTTGGCGAAACAGATACCCAAGAGATGGTGCGCCTTCTTAGACGTGCCAACGAAATTATCGACCGCAATCAAGAAAGGAGAGATGCCGAGTGAGGATTCTCAAGCTCTTTAAAAAACATATCCTGGCACTGTTCGCAGCTATCGTACTTATCGTAATCAGCTGCAACGCCGATCTGGCGCTGCCTACCTATATGAGCGACATCGTCGACGTGGGTGTGCAGCAAGGCGGCATCGCGTCGCCCGTACCCGACACCATCCGCGCCGAATCGCTCGACGACCTCGAACTCTTTATGAGCGCCAAGGACGCCAAGGCTGTGGAGGCCGTGTTTAGCAAGGCTGACAAAAACGACATTCGAACGTACGAGGGCACCGAGGAAGAGCGTGCCGATGGAGGCA
Source organism: uncultured Collinsella sp. (assembly GCA_900545665.1). GTDB lineage: Bacteria > Actinomycetota > Coriobacteriia > Coriobacteriales > Coriobacteriaceae > Collinsella. Next base: position 23,518 of record UQZU01000002.1, on the reverse strand, counting down.
AGATTGCCGACATTATGAGCCTGCCCGAGACTGTTGTCCTTTCGCTCAACCAGGGCATCGACGCCAACTCCATGGGCGACATGATGGGCTCGTCCAGCGAGAAAGACGACAACGCTGCCCAGGCCATGCCCACCCCCGAGCAAATGGCAGCGATGACGCCCGAGCAGCTCGCCGAGATGCAGCAGAAGGCCGCGGCGGCGCAGAACATGCAAAAGCAGATTGATGCCGACGGCGGTAAGATCACTATGAAGAGCCTGCGCCTGGGTGTCGAGGGCGGTCTGGTAGACCAAAGCAAGCTCGTCGAGGGCGCCAACCAAATGGCGGACAAAATGGGCTCCATGTCGGGCTCCATCGTCACCCAGCGCGCCGTGAGCTATGTACAGGACGAGTACAAGGCGCAGGGCATCGACCCCGCCGACGTGCAGAACGCCTACCTGAGCCGCATGGCGACCACGATGTTTGGACTGTGCCTCGTGTCGCTCGTCGCCACCATCCTGACCGGTGCCGTGGCTTCGCGCACCGCCTGCTCCATCGCCCGCGACCTGCGCCGCGAGACCTTCAACAAGGTTATGCACTTCTCGCCGGCCGAGGTGGGCAAGTTTAGCCAGGCCTCGCTCATCACCCGCTGCACCAACGACATTCAGCAGATCCAGATGGCCGCAACTCTGTTTATCCGCATGTGTCTGATGGCCCCCGTCATGGGCATCGTCGCCGTCATGCGCGTCCTGGCCAACCATACCGGCCTGGAGTGGACCATCGCCGTTGCCATCATCGCGGTCTCGGCCGTCGTCGGCGTGCTTATGGGCCTCACCATGCCCAAGTTCAAAAAGATGCAAAGCTTTGTTGACCGCGTGAACCTTACCGCCCGCGAGCTGCTCGACGGCCTTATGCCCATCCGCTCGTTCAACCGCGAGGAACATGAACTCGAGCGTTTTGACAAGGCATCGCTCGACCTGATGACCACGCAGCTCTACACCAACCGCGCCATGAGCTTTATGATGCCGCTCATGATGCTCGTCATGAACTGCATCACCGTGCTCATCGTCTGGTTTGGTGCGCAGGGCGTGTCCGACGGCGTGATGCAGGTCGGCAACATGATGGCGTTTATCTCCTACACCATGCAGATCGTCATGGCGTTTATGATCCTCACCATGGTTTCGGTCATCCTGCCCCGTGCCGAGGTCGCAGCCGAGCGCGTGGAAGAGGTCATCACTTGTCCCACGAGCATCAACGACCCTGCCTCGCCCAAACTGCCCGCGGCCAGCTCGCCGCGCGGTGAGCTCACCTTCCGCGACGTGAGCTTCCAGTATCCCGATGCCCGTGCCGACGTCATCAGCGGCGTGAACTTCACCACACATGCCGGTCAGATGCTCGGCATCATTGGCTCCACGGGCTCGGGCAAGTCCACGCTCGTGCAGTTGATTCCGCGCCTGTACGACGTCACGGGCGGCAGCATTTCGCTTGACGGCGTCGACGTGCGTGACATGACCCTCTCTGAGCTGCGCCGCCGTATCGGTTATATTCCGCAGCAGGGTCGCCTGTTCTCGGGCACCGTCGAGAGCAACCTTAAGTTTGCCGGCGACATGGTAAGCGATGATGACATGCGCCAAGCCGCGCGCATCTCACAGGCCAAGGACTTTATCGCCGAGCGCGAGGGCGGCTACGACTCCCCCATCAGCCAGGGTGGCTCCAATGTCTCGGGTGGTCAGCGCCAGCGCTTGGCCATCGCCCGCGCATTGGCCAAAAAGCCCGAGGTTGTGGTGTTCGATGACTCGTTTAGTGCCCTCGACTACAAGACCGACGCGCGCCTGCGCGAAGAGCTTGCCAAAAACGTTACCGACGCCGCGCTCGTGGTCGTGGCCCAGCGCATCGCAACCATCATGCACGCCGACCAGATCATCGTGCTCGACGACGGCCACGTGGTGGGCACCGGTACGCACGAGGAGCTGCTGCGCAGCTGCCCGGCGTACCTGGAGATCGCACAGTCGCAGCTTTCCGCCGAGGAGCTGGGGCTTACCCAAGAAGAAATTGCAGCCGTCATGGAAGGAGGCGAGCGCTAATGGCAGACGAGACCAAGACTCAGATTCCCAAGCCCACCCGCCAGCGTGGTCCCATGGGCCGCATGGGTGGCATGCGCCGTGGCGAAAAGGCCAAGGACTTTAAGGGCACCATGAAGCAGCTGCTCGGCTATATCGGCCAGCACAAGATTGCCGTGTTTGCCGCCGTCGCCTTTGCAGTGTGCTCGGTCATCTTTAACATTGTGGGGCCCAAGGTGCTCGGCCAGGTTACCACCAAACTGTTCGAGGGCTTGGTCGCCAAGGTCAACGGCACCGGCGATGTCGACTTTGCCTGGATCGCCAAGACGCTCGGCTTTTTGCTCTGCCTGTATCTAGCGAGCTCTGCCTGCAGCCTGATCCAAGGCTGGCTCATGACCGGCGTCACGCAAAAGATCTGCTATCGCATGCGCAAGGAGATCGCCGCCAAGATCGCTGTCGTTCCGATGAGTTACTTCAACGGCCACAGCAAGGGCGATGTGCTCAGCCGCATCACCAACGACGTCGATACGCTGGGTCAGTCGCTCAACCAGAGCGTGACGCAGCTTATCACGTCGGTCACGCAGATTATCGGCGTGCTCATCATGATGCTCTCGATCAGCCTGCCGCTCACCGGCGTCACCGTGCTCACGCTGCCGGCCGCTGCGATTATCTTGATGGTGATGATTCACTTCTCGCAGCCGTACTTCCGCGAGCAGCAGCAGGTTCTGGGCGCCGTCAACGGCATTATCGAGGAGGATTTTGCCGGCCAGAACGTCATTCAGGTGTTCGACCGCGCCGAGGCCTCGATCGAGGAATTCGACCGCCAAAACGACCGCCTCTTTATTAGTGGCTGGCGCTCGCAGTTCCTGTCGGGCCTGATGATGCCGCTCATGAGTTTGGTGGGCAACATGGGCTACGTGGGCGTCGTCGTGGTGGGCGCGCAACTCGCGCTGACCGGCAATGCCACGCCCGGCGACATCCAGAGCTTTATCCAGTACGTTCGCAACTTTACGCAACCCGTGCAGCAGCTGGGCAATGTGAGCAACACGATGCAGTCGATGGCTGCCGCCACCGAGCGCGTCTTTGAATTCCTGGCCGCGCCCGAGGAGGAGCAGAAGGCCGACGCGCAGATTCCCGAGAAGCGCCCCGGCCACGTGGAGTTCGACCACGTCAAGTTTGGCTACACGCCCGACAAGACCATCATCCACGACTTTAGCTGCGAGGCGCAGCCCGGCCAAACCATTGCCATCGTCGGCCCCACCGGCGCCGGCAAGACCACGCTCATTAAGCTGCTGCAGCGCTTTTACGACGTGGACGGCGGTTCGCTGCGCGTCGAGGGCGTCGACGTGCGCGACTGGGACCGCGCGGCGCTGCGCGGCGAGTTTGCCATGGTGCTGCAGGACACCTGGCTGTTTAACGGCACCATCCGCGAGAACATCCGCTACGGACGCCCCGATGCGACCGACGCCGAGGTCGAAGCCGCTGCACGCGCAGCGCGCTGTGATCACTTTATCCATACGCTCGCCGGTGGCTACGACTTTATGATCAACGAGGAGGGCACTAACCTGTCGCAGGGTCAGCGCCAGCTCGTGACCATCGCCCGCGCCATTTTGGCCGACCGTCCGGCGCTGATTCTGGACGAGGCGACCTCCAACGTCGATACCCGCACCGAGGAGCTCATCCAGCGCGCCATGGATGCGCTGATGCAGGGCCGCACGAGCTTTGTCATCGCGCACCGCCTGTCCACGATCCGCAACGCCGACGTGATCTTGGTAATTCGCGACGGCGACATCGTCGAGAAGGGCACGCACGACGAGCTGCTCGCCCAGGGCGGCTTCTACGCCGATCTGTATAACTCGCAGTTCGACGAGGCTGCGTAGATTCGGCGGCAAGCAGCAGCAATGCCCAGAGAACGGGGGCGCAGGACAACCTGTGCCCCCGTTTTTTTGTTCTGCGACCCTCAAACCGCCTCCCCTGGGACCTGATTGACAGCCCTTTCGAGGCCCCGTGGGCAAAAAATGGCAAATATGAGTACTGTTACCCTTTTAGTAACAGCCAAAACAGCCCCAAATACCGCTTTCACGGCTTACGCGCGTCCCCAAAATGATCAAACAGCCCTATAGCGAACTTATATGTGTTTGCGTTAATGAACATATTTTGCTGTTATGTCTATTATTTTGCGAAGGCAATATGATACTAAGCTAGCAACCGTACTCATATTTGGCATTTTTTGCCCACAGGGTATTTCCTGGGGAACCGACAACAGCCTTAGGGTCCCGCGCGGCGCCGCTCCCTCCCAGCATCCGCCGACGTTTACCCAGATAAAACCTGCCAAAATAAACCTGTCCCTTTTTGGTAGGTTTCGGGGTGACAAGGGCTTGCACTTTAGCGTGCGACAGCGGATAATGCCGAGCATTCGACAATCCGCTTATTGCTCTTTCTATAGATTGAGGAGACCCCTATGGCCATGGAATTCAAACGCAGGCTGCCGATCCCCATGGAGATCCGCGAGGAAATGCCACTTTCTGCCGAGCTTACCGCCAAAAAGCAGGCATTTGACGCCGAGGTCGCCAAAGTCTTTACCGGCGAGGACGCACGTAAGGTGCTCATCATCGGCCCGTGCTCTGCCGACCGCGAGGATTCGGTGCTCGAGTATATGAACCGACTGGCCAAGACCGCCGAAGAGGTCAAGGACAAGCTCATCATCATTCCGCGCGTCTACACCAACAAGCCGCGCACCAAGGGCACCGGCTACAAGGGCCTGCTGCACAACCCCAACCCCGAGGCTCCCGACGACCTGCTCGAGGGCGTCAAGGCCATCCGCCATATGCACCTGCGCGTTATTGAGGAAACGGGCTTCTTCACCGCCGACGAGATGCTCTATCCGTCAAACTACCAGTACCTCGTTGACCTGCTGAGCTATGTTGCCGTGGGCGCACGCTCGGTCGAGAACCAGGAGCATCGCCTGGTGTCGAGCGGCATTTCGGTACCCGTCGGCATGAAGAATCCCACTGCCGGTTCCACCACCGTCATGCTCAACTCCATTTACGCCGCGCAGGCACACCAGAGCTTTATCTTCCGCAACTGGGAGGTTGAGTGCGACGGCAACCCACTCGCACACGCCGTCATGCGTGGCTACATTGGTCTCGACGGTCGCACCTACCCCAACTACCACTACGAGCACCTCGAGCGTCTGGCCGAGCGCTATACCGAGCACGCCGGCTATGCCAATCCGGCAGCGGTCATCGACTGCAACCACGACAACTCGGGCAAGCGTCCGTTGGAGCAGTATCGCATTTGCAAGGAGGTGCTCGACAGCTGCCGCCGCAACGAGTCCATCTCCAAGCTGGTCAAGGGCTTTATGATCGAGTCTTACCTTGAGGACGGCAACCAGCCGGTCGATGGCGGTGTCTTTGGTAAGTCGATCACCGACCCGTGCCTAGGCTGGGAAAAGACCGACTACCTCATCCACGAGATCGCGGAGCGGGTGTAGGTTACGGCGTTTTACCAAACGCCGTAACGGCTCGACGCTGCTCCTTTGGTTCCGCCGTTCTAACGAACGGCGGACCGCTCGACGCTGCAAACGCCCCTAAGCGGCAATCTGACGTTCAATCGTCGGTTGCGTACCAAAGTACGCTTCCCTCCTCTTTCACGTCACCTTGCTCGCTTAGGGGCGTTTTCGCTGACTTATGCTCAACCTACGATAATTCCAAACTGGGTGAGTTACTCACTGTAGCGGGTGGCTATGGCGGCTCAGGGGTAGTCATTGGGGACGTTCTTGTTTGACTAGTCGTTTAAGAACGTCCCCAATGACTACAAGCCGCACCGCCCGCCGTTCAGTTGAAACCACCTGCCAAAAAGGAACAGGTTTATTTTGGCAGGTTTTATCTGGGCAAACGTCCAAACCGCCGTAAGGGAGTTGCCTTCCCTCGTGGCGGTCTTCTAGCAGAAAAACCAAGTGAGTAGGCTTTTTGCAGGAGACCAAGCACACCCCAAAACGACATGGCTCTGACCTGCGGTTTTATTGAGTATTTGTCGCGATGTGCTCGGCAGGTTCAGAAAAGTCTACTCACTTGCATCTGAGACACCCCCAGATAGGCAAAAACCGCCGCGAAAGGGCCCCTGGTCCCTTCGCGGCGGTCATACGCCTCTGATTTTGTGACGATTTTGCCCGCTTGTTACTCGCTGTAGCGGGTGGCTATGGCGGCTCGCACCATGCCGGTGCTCATGAGGTAGGTCACCAGGAAGTAGCCACCGTATGCTGCCAGGAAGATTGCACAGGTGAGGCCAACGGTGCCGCCGATGCTCATATTTCCGAAAATACTCACCAGCTCGATGATCACCTTAAGTGCCACAAAGGAGTGCGTCAGGCCCACTGCCAGCGGGAACAGGAAGAATACCGCCTGCTGTGCCATCACCGAATGGCGAATCTGGCGGTCGTCGCAGCCAATCTGTGCCAGCACACGATAGCTGCGGCTACCGTCGGCCACGTTGGAGAGTTGCTGAATCGACAGAATCGCCGCGCATGCAACGACCAATACAAAGCCGATGTAGATGGCTAGGTAGCTAATAAGACCGTTCATTTGCGCTGCTTGCGCGTACATCTCGGAGCGTGTGATGAAGGTTCCCCACGACCCCGGCTCCTTGCCGTCAACGAGCAGATTGTCGAGCACAGTGTATTTAATACTCTCGTCTGCCTCGGTCGTATCCATCCCCTGTTTGTAGTTAACGAGCAGACTACTGGAATACGGCTGCAGATTAAGTTGGGACAACAGCTCGTCGGCAACGACGACGGTACCCCCATTACTGCCCATCGCCGAGTTGGCGATGGCCGCCGTATCTTCGTCCGACTTATCGGCTGCGGGCTTGAGCTCATGCCCGCCCAAGGTGAGGGTATGGCCGCCAGCCATATACTTGGTGTACATGTCGACCAGCTCGCCGCCCATATCACACGTGAGCAGATACTGGTCGTGACCGATGTGCACCGGCTCCTTGCCCATCATCTGGCGCAGTTTGTTGTACTGACTTGCCGGCGTCACAGACAGGCCTGTCATGTCGGCATTGCTACCCCCGAACGCCTTGGGAAGCTTTTCGCCCATGGTCTTGCACATCTCACTTGGGGTCACCGAAGGATCCGAGCCGCCAAGCGGGTAACTCAGATACGAATCGATCTGTACATGCTCGCCGGCAACATCGGCGATATCGACCTTCTTGCCGGTCTCGTCGTTGTTGTCCGCCGACTTGCCCTTGCCGTGCCATGCGGGGTACAAATCGACCGTACTATCAGCCAGCACCATGCGATCGGCCTCAGACGGATTGACATACTCTTTGTAGTAGTCGAGCGTTTCGGGCGTGTAATAGACATACGTCTGAGACACATCAACAGGGTTATAGCGCTCCAGGTTTTCGTTCATCACGTTGGCAATCGACATACCGCACGTCACCGAAGTGATGGCCAAAAACAGGAGCATCGCGATGACGCCCATCGAAAAGCACACCGTGTTGACCTTGGCCGCAAGCTGGCGCACGGTAAACATGTTGAGGCCGCGCCAATACACGCCGCGCAAGCTCTGCAGCAGCTTAATGAGCATGCCCGAGAGTCCCCAGAACAGGGCAAAGGTGCCCACGGTAACCATAGCGGTCGTAATACCAAACTGGTTCATGGCCTCTTGCAGCTTGCTGTCCGTCGCGGTTAGCGGGAACCCATCACGTAGCAGACGGTAATAGGCCACGCCCACAAGCACCACGCCCACGACAAAGATGGCAATCGCGATCCAGGGGTTGCGTGTCTTGATGCTCTCGTTGCGACGCTCGGCACCCATAAGCTCGATGAGTTTGGTACGACGCACGGCGCGAAGGTTCAGCAGCAGCGTGAGCACAAACATTACGAGCATGCAGGCAAGGGTCAGGTTGAACGCATGCACCGAGAAAAAGAAGTGGAAATTGGCGATCTGTGTCTTAAAGAGCGAGGCCGTAAAGAACGTCATAAGCTGGGAGAGTCCCACACCCAGCACAATGCCGGCGACAAAGGCGCCGACCGAGACAATCACCGTCTCGAGCGCCATGATCGTGGCGACGCGCCCGCGCCCCATGCCGAGCACCTGGTACAGGCCAAACTCCTTCTTGCGGCGTTTCATGATGAAGTTATTGGCATACACCATTAAAAAGGCCATGACACCGGCCAAAAAGTACGTCAGGTTGCCGAGCATGCTGCCCATAACCTGCGCCAAGCCCTTTTCATCGATGCCGGCGATGTCGACCTGCATCGAGATGGTGTTAAAGGCATAGAAGACCGTGACGCCCAGGGTGAGCGTCAAAAGGTAGACGAGGTAGTCGCGGCCGGCACGGCGGACGTTGCCCCAAGCGAGTTTACAGAGCATCGGAGCCCTCACCGCCCATCATGGCAACGACCTCCATAATGCGGTCGAAGAACTCTCGGCGGTCGGTGTCGCCGCGGCGCAGCTCGGTGAAGATCTTGCCGTCGCGGATAAACAACACACGGCTCGTGTAGCTGGCAGCAAAGCTGTCATGCGTGACCATGAGCACGGTGGCGCGCAGGCGGCGATTGAGGGCCTCCAGGCTCTCGAGCAGCAGGCGAGCGCTCTTGGAATCGAGGGCGCCGGTGGGCTCGTCGGCCATAATCATAGTGGGGTCGGTGACGAGCGCGCGAGCCGCGGCAACGCGCTGCTGCTGACCGCCGGACATCTGGTAGGGATACTTGTCGAGCACCTGACTGATGGACAGGCGCGCTGCAACATCCTGCACGCGAGTCGAGATCTCTGCCGAGTTAGTGCGGGCGATGGTGAGCGGCAGGGCAATGTTCTCGCGTGCCGTGAGCGTATCGAGCAGGTTGGAGTCCTGGAAGATAAAGCCGAGCTCCTCGCGGCGGAACTGCGAGAGTTTGGCCTGCTTCATGCGCGTAACGTCCTGCCCGTTGATGCGGATGGTGCCGCTCGTGGCGCTATCGATGGTCGACACGCAGTTGAGCAACGTCGACTTGCCCGAGCCCGAAGCGCCCATGATGCCAACGAATTCACCGCGGTTGACGGTAAAGCTGACGTCGTTGAGCGCGCGGGTCACGTTGCCCAGCGCCCCATATACCTTTTCGAGATGCGCGACCTCCAGTACCGGGGTCGCCATGTGCGTGGTTTGCATACCGAGTCCTTTCTTGCAATTAGTCTACGGCATCTATAGTCGCAAGAAGACGAGTCGGCTACCATCGATATGGCTTACGCTTGCCTTACCGTTGTGTAAGGTACGGGTAGCCACCCTGTTATGTGTTGATGTTGAGGGAGGACTCCTGTTGAAGACTGTTCATGTTGCCGCTGGGATCATTCGCAAGGAAGGATCCGATGAGCTGCTTGCCGTGCAGCGCGGCTATGGCGACATGCAGGGACTTTGGGAGTTCCCAGGCGGCAAGCTCATGCGCGGCGAGACGCCCGAAGACGCCGTGCGCCGCGAGCTCATGGAAGAGATGCAGGTAAAAGTCACCAACCTGCGCGATTTCTATACCGTTGAGTATGACTACCCCGATTTTCATCTCTCCATGGAGTGCTACTACTGCTCACTCGCCGATGAATCCGATGAACCCCAGAAGCACGACCGCCAGCTCGATATCCGCTGGATTCCGCGCACCTCGCTTGCCACCGTTGAGTGGATGCCCGCCGACAAAGGGCTTATCGATGCGCTGATTGAGTTGAAGGAAGATCGGCTTGAGACCAACAGCGCTGTCAACGACGCCGAGGCCACCACGACCGATGAGCCCGCTTCCAAGCCCAAGCGCGCACCTAAGCGCCGCAGCAAGAAGCGTCCCAAGCCTGGTCTGCTCGACGGCATCGATACCTCGGACCTCTCCGCCGACGAGCGCGAACTGGTGCGCCGTCGCGCCGCTATAAAAAAGTCCATGAAGGGCAACAAGCGTGTGAACACCAAACCCGAGCTGCTCGTACGTCAGCGCCTGCGCGCCGCGGGCCTCACGGGCTATCGTTTGGAATGGAAGGTTCCCGGCAAACCCGATATCGCCTTCCCCGGGCGCAAGATCGCCATCTTCGTCAACGGCTGCTTTTGGCACCGCTGCCCCAAGTGCAACCCCAGCCAGCCCAAGCGCAACGTTGAGTTTTGGGAGGCAAAGTTTCGCCGCAACGTCGAGCGCGACCGAGCAGCCATCAATGCACTTACCCAAATGGGCTGGACGCCCATCACCGTCTGGGAATGTGAGCTCAAGAAAGACCGCATCGATGCCACCATGGAAAAGGTCATCGAGCGGGTGCGGGCCGCAGAGCCGCAGCGCTAAGAACGAGCCGTCCACACGCCCCACACAGGCGAGCCACATCCGCGCCACAAACCTTAGAAAGCCCTTAAGCTCAAAACCTTTCAAGAGTGTTACTCGATAGCTTTGACCTGCGGTTTCATAGCAACGTCAAACCTCATTAAGCCTTTCTTTAGCGCTTCTTTGCAACAGCCGCGGCATAATACTGCCAACGCACGGGACCTAGCAGCACACCCCGTGCGCAACCTTTTGGTGGACATCGAGGAGGCCGCATAAGCATGCATTCTTCCAATGACGCAGCACAGCAGCCATCCCTAAATCATGCAAACCTTTTCTCCTTCCCCCCGACACAGAGAAACGGCCTCCTCGACTCCCCCACCACAAAAGCCAAACGCTCTGCAGACCAACACCTCAACCTGCAGACATCCTTCGAAAAACTCCAAGCATCCCTAAACAAGTCATTCCCCAACCAAGCCCGGGCATACTAACCCCTCATCAACAAAGCGCCCCTCGCGCACCATCTCTTCAGCCCCAACGCCACAAGGGCGACGACCTCGAGTAGGTCAACCTGGGAGGGACGAGGGCTTAGTTCCCCAATCTTTCCGCAGGGGGCAAAAAGCCTCGCCGCACGAAGTGCGCAGCGAGGCTTTTTGCATGCCCGAGGACGATTGGGGAACTAAGCCCTCGTCCCTCCCCGGGATATATAGCGAGTCGGAGTACCCTTGCTGTTACTCTGCTTTGCCCACAGAGTTGAGGTTGGTCATGCGGATCTTAACCAGCTCGGTGATCTCACGCATGCCCTCCTTGGCCGGCTTCTTGGGATCGAAGCAGGCGGGGTTCTCGGCCATGTAGGCCATGAAGCCCTTGGTGTAGGCCTGACGCAGCTCGGTGGCGTAGTTAACCTTGCAGATGCCGTTCTTCACAGCCTCGGCAACCTGCTCATCGGGCACACCGGAGGTGCCGTGCAGGACCAGCGGCACGTCGACGGCGTCGCGGATGGCCTTGACCACGGACTGCTCGATGTGCGGATCGCTCGTGTACACACCGTGGCTGGTGCCAACGCCAATTGCGAGGGAGGTGCAGCCGGTACGCTCGACGAACTCCTTGGCCTCGGCCGGATCGGTGTAGGGGCTCTCGCCCTCAACCGCGGGACCGTCGTCCTCCTTGCCGCCAACCTTACCGAGCTCAGCCTCGACGGGCACGCCCATGGCGCGGCCAGCGTCGGCGACGGACTTGGTCAGAGCGATGTTGTCCTCGAAAGACTCGTGCGAACCGTCAATCATGACAGAGGTGTAGCCAGTGCGGAAAGCCTGCATGCAGCGGTCATAGCCATCGCCGTGATCGAGGTGCAGAGCGACGGGCACGGAAGCGCGCTCGGCGGCAGCCTTGACCATGCCGTAGAAGTAGTCCAGACCAGCGGTCTTGATGGTGCCCGGGGTGGTCTGCATGATGACGGGGGACTTGGTCTCCTCGGCAGCAGCCAGAACGGCCATAACAAACTCGAGGTTCTCAACGTTGAACGCGCCGACGGCGTAGTGGCCGGCCTGAGCGTCCTTGAGCATCTTTTCGGTGGTAACAAGTGCCATGAGCGTTTGCTCCTCTCCCTCGCCCGCATCTGGACATCGGGCGTAGTTGTTCACAAGGCGTTTTCCTTGCGTTTTACTGCGCTCATTGTATGAAATTCAGCGTCTTTGCACGTGCGAGATATTGAGCCCATGCAGGTCAATACCGTCGTTTTTGAAAAGTAAACGGAAGGAATTGGAGCCGAGTGGGCGTGTTCGATATTGAATTTTGGGCGTTGAGCGTCTTTCTTTTATAGAAAAGATAAGTAATCGAAAGGTGTTTTCTTACTCAAAAAGAAAATGAACGAAAATAGAGTCAACACAATTCCTGCAAATTTAGCCGAGAATGGAGCAGACATGACCCAAGCTACCAACCGTGCTTTTGCCGACGAACGCCGCGCCGCCATCATGGAAATGCTCGAGCACAACGCCTCGGTGCAGGTAGCAGAAATCGCCCAGACCTTTGGCGTGTCCTCCGTCACCGCCCGCGCCGACCTGGACGCGCTCGCCGAAGCAGGCAAGCTGCGCCGCACACATGGTGGTGCCGTTTCGCTTCACAAGCGCCTGACCGTCTCCACGCAGGATCGCCGCATCAATGTCAACGTCGCCGCCAAGCAGGCCATCGCGCAAAGCGCCATCGAGCTCGTCAATGACGGCGACACGCTGCTCGTCGACTCGGGCACCACGGCGCTCGAGTTCGTCCGGCTCCTTGATCAGCACGACGGCATCACCGTTATCACGGCCGACATTACCATCGCCGATTATATTGACGAGAGCATGCCCTCGGTCGATGTCGTCATGCTGGGCGGGGCACTGCGCAAAGGTCATCGCTATCTGTACGGCCCACTTACCATGCAGGCTCTCCAAATGGTCCACGCCGATCTTGCCGTCATGTGCCCCGGCGCTTTTGTTCCCGGCTGCGGCTTTACGACCGACTTTCCCCAGATGGCCGAGACCAAAACAGCTATGATCGCCGGAGCCCATCAAAGCGTCGCCCTCATGGACGCTAGCAAGGTTAACGGACGCGGCATGTACCGCTTTGCCGAACTGACTGATGTCGACACCATCGTGATGGACCGTGACCCCGATCATGCCGTCGCCACCTCAATCGCCGAGGCCACCGACAGCGCACGTCCAGCCCTCATCATCGCCGGCGCTTAAACAAAAACCACCACAAAGGTGCCTGTCCCCTTTGTGGTGGTTGTGGTGGTTGAGCGTCAAAAGTAAACGTGTCGCTACTTGGAAAGCTCGTCGGCGAGGACCTCGATCTGAGCGCGCGAGGCGTCGTTGAGCGAGCCCAGCACGGTCACCTTGTTCTGCGCCAGGGTGATGTCCTTCATGCCCTCGAGCTCCTTGGCCATAACCTTGGCAGCGGTGGGCGCCCAGGAGCCGGCCTCGACGAGTGCCACCGTACGGTTCTGATAGGCGTGCTCGGCAAGCGTATGGATAAAGGTGCTCATGAACGGGAAGATCTCACCCTGATAGGTGATGGAGGCGAGCACCAGACGGTCGTAGCGGAACGCATCCTCAACGGCCTCGGCCATGTCGTCACGAGCCAGGTCAAAGACGGAGACCTTCTGGCCGCGAGCCTCAAGCGCAGATGCGAGCTCCTCGACGGCAGCCTTCAGATGCCCGTACACGCTCGCATAGGCAATCGTGATACCCTCGTCCTCGGGTTGATAGCTCGACCAGGTGTTATAGGTGTCGAGGTAGTAGCCCAGGTTCTCAGTCAGCACGGGGCCGTGGAGCGGGCAGATAATCTGGATGTCCAGGTCGGCGGCCTTCTTGAGGACGGCCTGCACGAACTTGCCGAACTTACCGACGATGCCAAAGTAGTAGCGGCGAGCCTCGCAAGCCCAGCCCTCGGGATCCTCGATGTCGTTGGCGCCAAACTTGCCAAAGCCGTCGGCACTAAAGAGCACCTTGTCGGTGGACTCGTAGGAGAAGATCACCTCAGGCCAGTGAACGTTGGGGGCGCCGACAAAGGTCAGGCTGTGGCCGCCCAGGTCGAGCACATCGCCCTCTTTGACGACCATCTTGCGCTCGGGGAAGTCGGTGCCAAAGTAGTTGACCATCATGCGGAAGGCACCCATGCTGGCCACGATCTGCGCCTGGGGATAGCGCTCCATAAAGGCAGCGATGCCGGCGGAGTGATCGGGCTCCATGTGATGAACGACCAGGTAGTCGGGCGTACGACCATCGAGCACGGCCTCGAGGTTGCCGAGCCACTCGTCGACAAAGTCAGCGTCAACCGAATCGGCGACGGCGATCTTGTCGCCCAAGATAACGTAGCTGTTGTATGCCATGCCGTTCTCGGACACATCGTACTGGCCCTCGAACAGGTCAATGTCGTGATCGTTAACGCCAATGTAGCGGATATCCTTGGTGATCTCCATCAGGCAAAGCCTCCTAGATAGACAAAAGAGCCCGTCTATCATAGCACTCGTCTTCATAGCCACGGCTATCTGCCAGCATCCTTATCGATTGTTATTGAGGCGGAATAAATCGCCATTGACCTGCAAAAACTATGTGCGCGGAGCTGCCGTGGTATGTCGAACGATAAGCTGGCCGGGAATACGAATGGCAACGGTTTTGTCCGTTGCCCCCGCCTTGGGAACCGCGTGCTCGAACACCTCGCGTCCACGCTGATGCAAATCGAATCGAACGGTCGTGAGCTCGTTGTGTGCCACAAAATCATCGAGCGAATCGTCGACGCCCACCACGCTCACGTCCTCGGGCACGCGCAGACCGCTATCGCGCAGCGCTGCAATCGCGCCATTTGCCATCTGGTCGTTTGCCGCGTAAATCGCCGTCATGGTGCGATCGTGCTCGGCCAGGTACCTGCCGGCCTCGTAGCCGCTGTTGGCAGACCAGTCGCCCTCGAGCGGCTCTGCCGGCTCGATGTGTTTACGCTCGAGTGCATCCTGCCAACCGGCGCGACGAAATTGCTCGTCGACCGAGAATGACGGGCCGCCAATATAGCGAATCTGCTCGTGCCCTAGCTCAAACAGGTGATCCATAAGCAATAGAGAGCAGCCGTAATGGTCGGAATCGACCGTGGTCACCCGCGGGTGCGCGTACATGGTAACGATGACCGTGCCAATGCCCGGCAGTGGATCAAACGTCTCAAAATCGGGCGCCATACGACTCATGCCGATGATGATGCCGTCCACCGGCAATGCGGCCATACGACGCGTGGCCTCGGCAAGCGAAAACTCCTCGGTCTTGGACATCTCGACCAGCGTGATAGCGCAATTATGCTCGCGAGCAGCACTGGCGATGCCGTCGATCATTGAGAGGTTGCCAAACTTGGTGACATCGTTGACGCACAGGCCGACCGAATGGTAACGGCCGTCGCGCAGCGAGCGACCGGCATAGCTCGGACGGAAACCGAGCTCCTGCATGGCCGCCTGCACGCGCTTACGCGTCTGCTCGTTCACGTTGGGCAATCCGTTGGCAACGCGCGAAACCGTCTGCTGCGAAACACCGGCAGCGCGGGCAACGTCGGCCATGGAAACCGGACGCGAACTAATATCGTTGGACGGGCGCCTTGCCACAGGATCACCTTCACCCTTGCGAAATCTGAATAGCGTGAATGCCGGCCCGGGCAGAAATACATCCCGCGCCGAGGCCCGCTATCGTCGGACGCATGTTAACGTACTCTACTTTTTCGACCTGCATCTCTTCTGCTTTATAAGTCCATACGACAGTACCGTTCACGGCTGTATTTCTACCGATTACCAGATTCTCAAAAAGTGACAAGCGATGTGTTATGAGTACGTTAACATAGCCCGTAACGTGCGGTATTGTGAACACTTGGTTCATGCCGCTTCAAGTTGTTAACGTACTCATAACGACGCAAAACCCACCCGTGCGCGCCAAGGAAAGGACTCCCATGACCACCCCCGACGAAAAGACATTCGCCACGCTCACCAAACTGTTTGAGGAGGAGTTTGGCCCCATCGGCGACCGCCAGGTGCTCTATGTGCACGCGCCCGGCCGTTCCGAGATCAGTGGCAACCACACCGACCACGAGGGCGGCCACGTTATCGCCGGCTCGCTCGATGTCGCCGTCGACGGCATCGCCGTGGCAACCGATTCCAACAAGGTTCGCGTAGCCGACGAGGGCTATCCCACGTTTGAAATCGCGCTCGACACGCTAGACGTTCAGGAGTCCGAGAAGGGCACGTCCGCGAGCCTCGTCCGCGGCATGGCCCACGAAATCGCTGCTCTGGGCGTTGAGCCCCAGGGCTTCGACTTCGCCTTCACCTGCTCTGTCCCCTCGGGCGGCGGCCTTTCCAGCTCCGCTGCTGTCGAGGCGGCATACGGTCGCGCCATGGAGACGCTCTGGGGAGCACCCGCCATCGAGCCCGTCGCGCTCGCCCAGATGAGCCAGCGCACCGAGAACAACTATTACGGCAAGCCCTGCGGTCTGATGGACCAGGCCGCTGTGTGCCTGGGCGGCCTTGCCTACATGGACTTTGAGGACCAGGCTCAGCCTAAAACCCAGAAGCTCGAGCTCAATTTTGAGGATCACGGTTATGCGCTCGTGCTCGTTAAGGTTGGCGCCGACCATGTGGCAGCTACCGACGACTACGCCGCCGTTCCGCGCGAGATGCAGGACGTCGCTGCCGAGTTTGGCAAGGCACGCCTGTGCGAGGTAAACGTGGCGGACTTTGACGCCAAGCTCCCCGAGCTGCGCGCCAAGCTGGGCGATCGCGCCTGCCTGCGCGCCGTTCACTACTGGTACGAAAACGGCCTGGTCGATAAGCGCTGGGCTGCCCTGAACGCCGGCGACATCGATCAGTTCCTGGTCCTGACGCGCGAGTCCGGCGCCAGCTCTGCCATGTACCTACAGAATGTCGTTGCCAAGCTGGGCTCCGAGCAGCCCTCGATGTATGCCCTGGCACTGGCCGAGCACGTGCTCGATGGCCGTGGCGCCGTCCGTATCCACGGTGGCGGCTTTGGTGGCACCATCCAGGCCTTCGTGCCGCTCGACCTGGTCGACACCTTTATCACCAAGATGAACGGCTGGCTGGGCGAGGGCTCTGCCCGCCACTACGCAATTTCTGACAAGGGGGCTTACGCGGCATGGATGTAATGACTGACGTGCGCGAGGCCGCGCAGAACCTGATCGAGTACGCTATCCACCGATCGATGATCGGCCAGGACGATCGCATCTGGGCGTA
This sequence comes from uncultured Collinsella sp., assembly GCA_900545665.1. Lineage (GTDB taxonomy): Bacteria > Actinomycetota > Coriobacteriia > Coriobacteriales > Coriobacteriaceae > Collinsella. The sequence goes on along the minus strand of UQZU01000002.1, from coordinate 6,462 downwards.
TAACACCATTCTCGAGTGCATCGGTGCTACGGGCCCGGCGCTCGACATGGCCTGGGCGCTCCAGGTCGAAAAACTCTCGCTCTTGCACCCCGACACCCTGCCCAACTTTGACCTTGAAGGCACACTTGCCGCGCTTGCCGAGGCGGCTGTTGCCAACGGCGCCGCCGAGGACACGGCATCGGGCCGCGACCGCATCGCCATGCGCATCATGGGCGCGCTCATGCCAAGGCCTTCGGTTGTAAACGAGGAGTTCAACGGACGCATGGGCGTCAACGAGCCCCGCGCCGCGACCGACTGGTTCTACGGTCTGTGCTGCGACGCCGGCTACGTGCGCCGTGCCGCCATCGCGCGCAACATCAAATGGAGCACCCCCACCAACTGGGGCGACCTCGAGATTACCATCAACCTGTCAAAGCCCGAAAAGGACCCGCGCGATATTGCCGCGGCCGGCGCCGCCAAAAACACGGGCGAGAAGTATCCCGCCTGCCAGCTCTGCATCGAAAACGAAGGCTATCCCGGACGCTCCGCTGCAGCCGACGGCGGCGCCCATCCCGCCCGCCAGAATCTGCGCGTTATCCCCATTAAGCTCGACGGCGAGCGCTGGGGCTTCCAGTACAGCCCGTACGCGTACTTTAACGAGCACTGCATTGCCATGAGCTCTGAGCATCGTCCGATGCACGTCGACCGCAAGGGTCTGACCTGCCTGCTCGACTTTGTGGACCTGTTCCCGCATTACTTTATTGGCTCCAACGCCGACCTGCCCATCGTGGGCGGCTCGATTCTGTCGCACGACCACTTCCAGGGCGGCGCGCACGAGTTCCCCATGATGCATGCCGCCGAGGTCTCGCAGTTTAGCGTGCCCGGCTTTGACCAGGTCAGCGGTACCGTGTTGCAGTGGCCGCTTTCGGTGCTGCGACTGCGCTCGCACGACCGCGCCCAGCTGCTCGACGCCGCCGAGAAGATTATCCTCGCCTGGCGCGAGTGGACCGATGAGTCGGTGGGCGTCATCGCGCACACAGCCGACGGCGTGGCGCACAACACCGTGACGCCCGTCATCCGCCGCGTCGACTCCCGCGGCAATGCCGGCGGCGAGATTTACGAGGCCTACCTGGCGCTTCGCTGCAACATCACGACCGACGAGCATCCGCTGGGCGTATTCCACCCGCATGCCGAGTACCACCACATCAAAAAGGAGAACATCGGCCTGATCGAGGTCATGGGCCTGGCCATTTTGCCGCCGCGCTTGGTTCCCGAGCTCGGCGCTGTCCGCGAGCACTTGCTGGCGGCCAAGGCCGATGCCAGCTACGACCTTGCTGGCGCGCTCGAGGGCGACGACCTTTGCCGCAGCCATGCCGCGTGGGCCGAGGACGTCTTTGCTCGCCGCGCCGACGAGCTTACGGCCGACAACGCCATCGATATCCTGCACGAGGAGGTCGGCGTGGTGTTTGGCCACGTGCTCGACAACGCCGGCGTCTTTAAGTGGGACGAAGCCGGCCGCGCCGCCCAACAGCGCTTTATCGACTCACTGTAGCATACAGGTTCGAGCCTCATCAGCGGCCACGACATAACCGCCCACACGACAACGGCGCCCGCCGGCAACATCGCCGACGGGCGCCGTTTTTGAGTGTAGTCATTGGGGTCATTCTTAAGGGGCGTTCTTAAACGACTAGTCATTAAAGAGCGTCCCCAATGACTACTTGCGACCAAGGCAACGCCGGTGTCTTGGCAACGACAGCGAAAACGCCCCTAAGCGAGCAAGGTGACGTGAAAGAGGAGGGCATTGACCTTTTGGTCATGCCCGACGATTGAACGTCAGATTGCCGCTTAGGGGCGTTTGCAGCGTCGCGCCGTTACGCGGTTTGGTAAAACCGCGTAACCCTACAGTTCAGTCACGACAACGCTGTTGTAGACCTCGTCCCAGCGGTCCATGACCAGGTGGCCGGTCTTGGGATCCATGGCGTTAAGCTTGCCGCAGGTATTGGCGGTCTTGAGCACCGTGACGTCGTCGGCATCAGCAGCAATCGCATGCGCAAAGCCGGCGATGGTCGAGTCGCCGGAACCCGTCGCGTTCACAGCCGCAATCGCGGGCGTCTTGGCGCGGAACGCACGACCCTCATGGAAGCCCACCGAACCGGCAGCGCCCATCGAAACGACAACCCAGGGAATACCGGCAAAGCGGTCATCGGCGGCAAGCGCCTCGCGCAGGGCATCGACATCATCGGTCGTAAAGGACGTACCCAGCAGGCCGTTAATCTCGGTCAGGTTGGGCTTTACGAGCTCGGGCTTAGCGTCGGACTCCAGCGCGGCCTCCAGCGATGCACCCGAGGTGTCGAGCAGCACCTTGGCGCCCGCCTTCTCGGCGATCTTGACGAGCTCGGCATAGTAGCCGGCATCGACGCCGCGCGGCAGCGAGCCCGAAAGCGTCACAACGTCCGCCTTCGCTGCAAGCTCGGCGAACTTGGCCGTAAAGGCCTCGAGCTCGGCCGGGGCGATCTGCGGGCCGCTCTCCAGCAGCTCGGTCTGATTGCCCTCGTGCAGAATATTCAGGCAAATGCGCGTCTCACCGGCGATGGGCACAAAGTCGTTCTTGACGCCGTCGGCATCCATAAGCTCGGCCATATAGGCACCCATGTGGCCGCCGAGCAGGCCAGTCGCGAGCACGTCGTCGCCCAGCTGCAGCAGCACACGGCTCACGTTGAGGCCCTTACCGCCAGCAGTCTTTTCGGGCGTCACGCGGTTCACGTCGTCGATGATCAGCTTGTCGAGCTGATAGCGCGTATCAATCGACGGGTTCATGGTAACAGTCAGAATCATATTGAACTCCTGTTCCGGGGCGGCATGACCCACCCCAAACATACGATAGCTCGTTAAAGGATCTCGATCTCAAAGCCGCGGGTGACGGTCTCCCCCGGCTTGGCCACCAGGCAGCCGCGCTTGTGCTCCAGAATATCGTCCTCGTCGGAGCAGGTGGACAGACCGCCCCACGGTTCAACAGCCACAAAGTCGCCCTCGGGCTTGCTCCACACAATCAGGTACGGCATATCGGGGAACGTCAGGCGCACGCCCTTGTCCTCGGTTTTCTTGGTCAGCGTAACCACGCGGCTCTCGAGCATGTCGAAGATGGTCTCCGCGAAGTCAAAGAGTTCGTGGGTCAGCGGCAGGTCATGGCCAACCATCGGGTTCTTGCTGCGATGCTCAACATCAATCAGGCCCGTCGAGGGAACGGCAGTACAGAGCTCGGTGGCCTCACGCTGCTCAAAACGAAGCTCATAATCGTCATAGGACTCGCCCTCGTCGAGCGGGCACTTAAAGCCGGGGTGACCGCCCACAAAGAACGGCATGTCCTCGGTGCCCTCATTGGTCACCTCGTACGACACGGCCACCTTTTCCGAATCGATCGTGTAGCGAGCAACGATCTTAAACGGATACGGGTACTGCTCGAGCAACTCGGCATGGTCGGTAGAGCTTAGGCTCAGCGCAACCATGTTGTCGCTCTGTTCCTCGAGCTTCCACTCCTGTTTGCGCGCAAAGCCGTGGCGGGCGAGCTTTACCTCGCGGCCGCCCATGGTCGTTGCGTGACCGTCACGAAGGCCACCGCAGATCGGGAAACAAATGGGTGCCTGCCCCGACCAGACCGCCGGATCACCCTGCCACAGGTACTCACGGCCGTTGGCCGCAATAGAAGTGAACGACCCGCCCGCCGTGCTCAGTGCTACGCGGATAGAACCGTTATCAAGAACAAACTCCATAGGAGCCTTCCCTTTCTTACGACAGCCCACCAAGTCAATAGGGCTGATAGCAAACCGGCCCGCGCCCCATCACAGAAACGCGAGCCGTCAACGGACTAGTTAATTACGCCGGATACCCGCTAATCGTGGTACTCGCCGCGGTCCCACTTCTCCAGGAACTCGTCAAAGAAGTGCGGGTCGGCCTGAGCCTCGGCGTCGGCCTTGTTGCAGGCATCGATCTTGGCGATCAGGGCATCGTGCTCGGGGGTCTTCTCGTAGGGCTCCTCCAGGAAGGCAAGCATGATGTCGGCCATCAGGAACTCGCCAGTAATCTTGCCGCCAAAGCCCACGATGTTGGCGTTGAGCTCGCGACGGGCATACAGGGCAGAGGTCATGTCGCGAACCAGGGCGCAGCGGGCGCCGGGAACCTTGTTGACGGCGTTGGTGATGCCGATGCCGGTGCCGCACAGGGCCACGCCAAAGTCGGCCTTGCCGCTGGCAACAGCCTCGCCCACGGCCTTACCGTAGATGGGATAGTGCGTACGGGTGTGGCTGTAGGTGCCGCAGTCGAGCACCTTGTAGCCAGCCTGCTCCAGGCGGTCGGCCAGATAGATCTTCTCGTCCGTAACGATATGGTCGCAACCGATTGCGATGGTCTTCTTCATCAGAACGTCCTTTCGTCTGAATTCACAAGTTGAGGTAGAAGTTCGAGTTCTCGGTGGCTCTCGTTAGGCCATCTTGTTGAGCATGTCGACACGGATCTGGTGACGGCCGCCGGCGTACTGGGCACGCAGGAACTCACGGGCGATCTTCTTAGCGACCTCGGTGCCCACAACGCCCGGGCCCATGGTGACCATGCGCGAGCCGTTGTGCTCGCGGGTCATGTAAGCGGAACGCTCGTCGGAAATGTTGGCGACGACCATACCCTTAATCTTGACGGCGGCCATATAGGAGCCGACGCCGTACTTATCGAATGCGAAGCCCTGGGAATCCTTGTGCTCCAGCAGGTCCTTGGCAACGGCGGTCGCGGAATCGACAAAGTCCGCGGCAGGGGTCTCGGAATAGTCGACGACCTCGTGACCGTCGGCGATGAGCATCTCCTTGATGGACTCCTTCATCGACATACCGTCGGCATCGGAAGCGATTACAACCCTCATGACATCCTCCTTGAGAGATACGCAGGTGCGTAGTTTCTGTTTGGAAGTGTTGAATCGCGTTCAGGTCCGGGCATCTGAATGTGCGGTTCTTCACTGTTCATGTTTATTTGAACACATTCGAACAGTAACTGCAACAACTATTTGTTTATCTTTGTTCTTTTTTGAACAAATATCGTTCACGGATGATTGCTGACCGTTTGAGCCGGGCGCGGACGTAGCGACCATGTGTTTAACAAACAAAAGGGCGGCCAAGAACGTGTCTCGGCCGCCCTTCGGCGGTATTCCCCGGTATATACAGCTGTTTTAGCTACTCGGACTGCCCACCCTTTTTGGCGTGCTTGGACGGAGCACTCAGAAAGCGGCCCGTCAAATAGTTCGCCGGGCCGGAAATATCAATCCCCAGCAGTACGTGTCCCAGCCACAGGAACGCCACGAGCACCAGCAGCGGGATAACGCACGAGGTCACGATCATCACGATGACGCCTTCGATCAGATCGGTCACCTGATGCACGATCTCATCGGTCATCTGCTTGGCGCCGCTGGTCACCGACGTAATAAGGCTCGAGGCCCCGTCAGTCAACTGCTCGAGCACGTTTTTGGACTCCTTGGCCTCGGATTTTTTCTTGTTCGATTTTGAGCTGGTCTCGGCTGACTTGTCCGTGGTGTCGGCCACATCCGCAGCGTCCGCAGCCTTTTGCTCAGCTTGCTCAATACTTACGCGATACGTTTCATCGACCTTCTGCGACACCCATACGCTCGCGGGTACGAGCGCCATGCCGATCACGGCAACCACCAGCACGCGTGTCGCCACACGGCGCAGGACGGCGCTCGTACTCCAGCGCCCGTGAATGCCGAGCGACACCGCAAAGAGCACCAACGCAAACGGGATTAAGATGCCCAAGCCAACCGACCACAAAATGGTTAGCAGGTATTTCTCGAGGTAGAGCACGGCAAGCACGATACCAAGGTTGCCTGAAAGCTGCGCGAGCTGCTCGGCAACCGGCGTTCCCGTATCACCCGGCAGCGCAGTGATACCCGCAGATAGGGCGACGCACGAGGTCGTGAGCGCCAAAACATTGCCTTTCTTTTGATCGATGACCTCGATGGTGGAGTCCCAGGTCTTGGTATCGGCAAAATGCGGACGAGCTACAAAGCCTGACAACAGCGCCAGTACCACGAGCGCAACGATAAAGCCAATCTGCAGCTTTTTGTTTGCGCACACGACATCGGACAGGCTGGGCTGCAGCTCTGTTACCGTCGTGTGCTCGGTTATCTGGACAGGACGCCCATGAGCCATCTCGTGCGCGTCTCTTTTTTGTATTGACCCGTTATCCGGCATTTGGATACCTCCTCAGTCCGGCGTTTAATGCGAAAGAAAGTATACCCACCGAGCAAAAAACGAACGGGAAGACGAACAGAGCGCACCAAGACTGTCCCCAATGACTAGTCGTTTAAGAACGTCCCCAATGACTACCTCGGGATGAGTTGCGGGGAGGAGGACAGAAAAGCCCTGCCGCGGGTATGAACTGCCTCCCATTTCTTGGACATGAGAAATGGGAGGCTTTCTTTATGCGCGT
>UQZU01000001.1 GCA_900545665.1 uncultured Collinsella sp. | reverse complement strand
GAGCGGGGGCTCCTATCTTTTTAGTGCCCTCGGATTGGGTCATAGTGTCTGTCCGCGCCTAAACATCGGCGTTGCCGGGCCGGCACTTGGGGACGTTCCTTTTCTGCCGGCACCTGGGGACACTCCTTAGCCGTTGGGGGCGTTCTTAAACGACTAGTCTGGGCGGCGGCCGTGTGCTGCTGTCCGCGTGGCGGCGTATAATCGGCGGCAGATGACTTGAACGTTAGGAAACCATGACCGATAGCATGCAGCAGATGGCGCTCGACACGCTCGGCGCCTATTTTGGCTACACCTCGTTTCGCCCGGGACAGGACCGCATGGTCGATGCGATCCTTGCCGGTCGTGATGCGCTGGGTGTTATGCCCACGGGCGCCGGCAAGTCCATTTGCTACCAGGTGCCCGCGCTCATGCTGCCCGGCATCACCTTTGTGGTGAGTCCGCTGCTGTCGCTTATGGAGGACCAGACCCGTGCGTTGCTCGCGGCGGGTGCGCGACCCAGCTATCTCAACTCCAGCCTTACTCCGGCCCAGCAAAACACCGTGCTCAAGCGGGCGCGCGAGGGCCGCTACCAGCTTATGTATGTGGCGCCCGAGCGCTTGCTCGAGCCGCGTTTTTTGGCCTTTGCGCAGGAGGCTGCGGGTTCCGCCGGCATTGGCGTGCCGCTCGTGGCCATTGACGAGGCCCACTGCGTGAGCCAATGGGGCCAGGATTTCCGTCCCGCTTACCTGCAGATTCGCGAGTTTATCGATTCCCTGCCGCAGCGCCCCATCGTGGCGGCCTTTACCGCTACGGCGACCGAGCGTGTGCGCGCGGACATTCAGCAGATGCTTGGCCTGCAAAACCCCGCGACGGTAGTGACGGGCTTCGATCGCAAGAACCTCTACTTTGGTTGCGAGGAGATGGGCGACAAGGCCAAGACTGCCTGGGTGCGCGACTACGTGATCGCGCATTCGAGCGAGAGCGGCATCGTGTATTGTTCGACCCGCAAGACAGTTGATGCGCTGGCGGGCGAGCTTGCCGAGGCACTGGGCCCCAGCGGCATTCGCGTTGGCCGCTACCATGCCGGCATGGGCAACGACGCCCGTCGCCAAAGCCAGCGCGCCTTTATCGACGACGATATCCAGGTGATGGTTGCCACCAACGCCTTTGGCATGGGCATCGACAAGCCCAACGTGCGCTACGTGATCCACAACAACGTGCCCGAGAGCATCGAAGCCTACTACCAGGAGGCGGGCCGCGCCGGCCGCGATGGCGACCCGGCCAGCTGCTACTTGCTGTGGAACGGCAACGATTTTCGCATGCGCCGCTTTCTGATCGACCGCGGCGATGCTGCCGATGAGGCGCTCGACGACGAGCAGCGCGCGTGGGCGCTCCAGAATCGATATCGTCTGCTCAGCCAGATGGAGGGCTACTGCAATACCACCGGCTGCCTGCGCGAATACATGCTGCGCTACTTTGGCGACGAGGCCGCGGCCGAGCATGCCGCGGCCAGTACGGGCGGCACCGCCACGGACGACGTCGAGAGCTGCGGCAACTGCAGCAACTGCCTCACGCAGTTCGAGGTCGAGGACGTCACCGATATGGCCCGCGCTGCCGTGCGCTATGTGGCCACGCGTCCCATGCGCTTTGGCAAGTCGCTCATCGCCGATGTGCTCCACGGCGGCAACACCGAGCGCATTCGCCAGATGCATCTGGACGAGGACCGCGGCTACGGTGAGCTGTCGAGCGAATCGGTCGGGCGCATCAAGGACATCATCGGCCAGCTGTGCGGCCGCGGTTATCTGGCCACCTCGCAGGGGCAGTACCCGGTCGTGGGGCTGGGTCCGCGTGCCGTCGAGGTCGAGGATGAGGCGTTTGCCTTTACCGTTAAGCGTCGCGCGTCCAAGCGCAAGGCCTCGGCCCGCGCCCGCCGCGCCGTCGATCTGCTGCGCGAGGAGGCCGAGCTGGATCAGCGCCCACGCGTGGGCGACGATGCCGAGTTGTTCGAGCGCCTGCGTGCCCTGCGCAAGGAGATCTCGACCGAGCTGGAGATGGCGCCGTATATGGTCTTTTCCGACAAGGCCCTGCGCGGTCTGTGCCGCCTGCGTCCACAGACGCGCGACGAGCTTATCCAGGTCAACGGCATTGGCGAGAAAAAGGCCGACGCCTTTGGCGAGCAGTTTATGGCGGCGATTGAAGAGTTTGAGTCCGAGCATGCACGGGATGGAGCGTAACGATGGCATTCGACGATAAAACCGAGCGCACTGAGGTATCCGCCGTTCCGCTGTACCAGCAGGTTATGGACGACCTAAAGGGCGAGATCGCGCGTGGCGTGTACGCATCCGGCTCGCGCATTCCTTCCGAGATGGAGCTCGCTAAGTCCTATGGTGTGGGACGCGTCACCGTGCGCCGCGCCATCGAGGAGCTGTCGCGCGCGGGGTATCTCAACCGCCAGCAGGGGAGGGGCACGTTCGTGTGCGCGCCCAAGCTCAAGCGCAAGATTGTCCAGAAGGGTGACGTTCAGAGCTTTTCCGAGGGTTGCGCTGCCAACGACATGGTGGCCGGAGCACGCCTGGTGTCGCGCACGGTGGTTGCGGCGACGCGCGAGGACGCGGCGTTTTTTGGGGTGGAACCCGGCTGCGAGCTCATCGTGGTCGAGCGTGTGCGCACGGCAGACGGCGTGCCCGTCATGCTCGAGAACAACGCCTTTGTGCTGGCCGACCATCCTTATCTGCAGACGCTTGCCGACGAGGACCTCACCGATAACTCAATCTTTGCGCTCGTTGCCGAGCATTCGGGCCGCGCGCCGCTCAAATCCGACCCTTGTACCGTGGAGATTGCGCTTGCCGACGCTCAAGTCGCGCCACTGCTCGAGATCCCGATCGGTGAGCCACTCTTCTATATGGAGGCGTACTTTACCGATGCGGACGAGCGGCCCTTGCTGCTTGGGCGTCAAAAGATCGTGGGCTCGCGCTACGTGTTCGACATCTAACATCCACAGATAGAACAACATAGAACAAGTTTGGCGAAATGGCTTCACGAGCGTCATCGTGCGTGCTATAAATAGGACAACATAGAACGACAGCAGGTACGATCCGCCGTCGCTCAAAGCCGCCCCACAAGGAGGAACATCAGGATGAACGCACATGATCTGGTTCAGGAAATCATCGAGCGCAAGGGCAAGATTGAGAACGTCTTTTGGATTGCTTGTGGCGGTTCGATGATCGACCTGATGCCGGCCAACGAGCTGCTCAAGCGCGAGGCCACCACGTTTACCTCGACGGTCTACACGGCACGCGAGTTTTGCCTGATGGCCCCCAAGAGCCTTGGCGAGAAGTCGCTCGTTATTGCCTGCAGCCACAGCGGCAACACGCAAGAGGTCGTCGACGGCTGCGAGATGGCGCTGGCGGCCGGTGCCGAGGTCGTTGCCCTCACCGACTGCGAGGGCTCCAAGATCGACAACGGCAAGTGGACCACCTGGGTCTACCCCTGGGGCGAGGGCGTGCCGCAGGCCGAGGTGCCTCAGGGCATCGGCGCTCTGATCGCCGCCGAGCTGCTCGACCAGCAGGAAGGCTACGAGGCACTCGCCGACATGTACGAGGGCCTAAAGCAGATGGATGCGCTGCTGCCCGCCGCCCGCGAGAAGGTCAACGCCGAGCTGGGCGATCGCTTTGCCGAGCTCTGCCAGCAGCACAAGTTCTTCTATATCCTTGGTTCCGGCCCCAACTTTAGCCAGACCTATGCCATGGCCATCTGCTCGCTCATGGAGATGCAGTGGCAGCACTGCTGCTACATCCACTCCGGCGAGTACTTCCACGGCCCCTTCGAGGCCACCGAGCCCGGCGTGTTCTACTTTGTGCAGCTCGGATCGGGCGAGTGCCGCCCCATGGAGGAGCGCGCGTTGGCGTTCCTCAACACGCATACCGATACGGTAATGGTGCTCGATGCACTCGAGTACGGCGTGGGCGAGGTGCCCGCCAGCGTGCGTTCGTACCTGGAGCCGATCTTCTTCTACAACATGAGCTGCGAGCTGCGCGCCGCCCGCGGAAAGGTGTTCGACCACAGCCCTGAGATTCGTCGCTACATGGGCATCGAGCAGTACTAAGTAACGGGAAAAGTATTCACCTTCGATTCGCAGGGGCACTGCGTGAGTCAAAAAAAGCGGGCCGCGCCGGTGGGTTTCCGGCGCGGCCCGCTTAGTATCGCGCATAGATTCGCAAGGTTGCGGTAGCCAGCGGCTTACTTGACGTCGTAGGCCTCGGCATCCCACCAGTCGAGCTGGGCGATGTTGTCGCGGATGTGCTGGCAGCTCTTGTGGAAGCCTTCGAGCTCGTACTCGGAAAGGTCGAGCGTGTAGACCTCCTCGACGCCCTCGGCACCGATCACGCACGGCAGGGAGGTAAAGATACCCTCCTCGCCATACTGGCCGGTCATAAGCGTAGAGGCCGAAAGCACGGCGTGCTCGTTGTGCAGCACGGCGGCGCAGACGCGCGCGGCGGAGTTGGCGACGGCGTACTCGGTGCACTGCTTGCCCTGGTAGGTCACATAGCCGCCCTTGCGTGCGAGCTCCTCGACCTCCATGTGGTCGAAGGCGTACTTGTCAGGGTTCTCGGCCTGAAGCTCGTTAAGGCTCTTGCCGGCGATGGTTGCGGCCTTAAAGGCGGCAAGCTGGCTAAAGCCGTGCTCGCCGATCATGTAGGCGTCGATGGACTTGGGGCTCACGCCGACCTTCTTGGAGATCTCGGTGCGCAGGCGGGCGGAGTCCAGGCCGCAGCCCGAGCCGATGATCTTCTTGGGATCGTAGCCGGTCAGGTGCCACAGCTCGGTGCACACGACGTCGCAGGGGTTGGAGATGCTCACGAAGATGCCGTCAAAGCCGGCGTCGACGATGCGCTTGGCAAAGGTGCGGGCGGCGTCGGTGGTAAAGAACAGCTCGCCGTCGCGGTTGCCGGCGGCCAGCGCGACCTTGCCGGCGGCGTTGACGATGACGTCGCAGCAGGCCAGCTCCTCGTAGTGGTCGTAGCAGTTGACGATTTTGGTGTTGTACGGGACAAACGAAAGGGAGTCGCGCAGGTCCTGGACCTCGGACGTCACCTTGGCCTCGTTGATATCGCACAGGTACAGCTCATCGGCAATGCCCTGCATGAGCAGGCTGTTGGCGACATGTGCTCCTACGTGGCCCTGGCCGACCACACCGATCTTACGCGTCTGGTACATATACGTATCCTTTCGGCCGAGTTTTTCGCGTCGAACCATTGTAGCGTCCTGCTGCCACTTTGCTAGGCTAAAGCGCCGTAGATTTTTGGACATGCCTTAATCTCTACTTTTGGAGTGATTTGGGCCGCTGACGGCATCGCTGGGCGATGTGCTCGCGCGGATGGGGCCGGTCGTTGTACCATAGCTGCAACTGACTCGTAAGGAGCATTCATGCCCATTCGCATTCCCGACGCCCTCCCTGCCGCCGCGCAGCTCGAGAGCGAGAACATCTTTGTCATGACCGAGTACCGCGCGCTGCACCAGGACATCCGTCCGCTGCGCGTGCTCATCCTCAACCTCATGCCCACCAAGATTGCCACCGAGACGCAGATCATGCGCAAGCTCTCCAACACACCGCTGCAGGTGGAGGTGGACCTGCTGCGCACTAAAACGCACGAGGCCACGCACGTGAGCGCCGGCCACCTGGAGACGTTCTACCGCACGTTCGACGACATCCGCGACATCCACTACGACGGCCTGATCATCACGGGCGCGCCGGTGGAACAGATGCCGTTCGAGGAGGTCGACTACTGGCCCGAGCTCTGCCAGATCATGGATTGGTCCACCACGCACGTGCACTCTACGCTGCACATTTGTTGGGGCGCGCAGGCGGGGCTCTACCATCATTACGGTATCCAGAAGTACGACCTGCCGGCAAAGGCGAGCGGTGTGTTCGAGCATTATCTGGTGAAGCCGCAAAGCCCGCTGGTCCGCGGCTTTGACGACCATTTCTATGCCGTGCATTCGCGCAACACCGATGTGCGCCGCGAGGACGTAGAGGCCGAGCCGCAGCTTGAGGTCGTGGCCGTGTCCGACGAGGTGGGCCTGTACATCGTCAAGTCGACCGACAGCCGTCGCTTCTTTGTCTTTGGCCATCCCGAGTACGATACCGACACGTTGCGCTTGGAGTACGAGCGCGACGTGAAGCGCGGACTCAACCCCCAGGTTCCGGCGCATTACTTCCCGAATGACGACCCCACGGCCGAGCCGCGCAACGTCTGGCGCAGCCAGGCTCAGTTGCTCTACACCAACTGGCTCAACTACTACGTCTACCAGACCACGCCCTACGACCTGGCCCGCGCCGGCGAGGAGCACTAGGCCGTCGGGAGGTGCGCCAGCCGTTAGGCGCTGACGATGTGGGGCAGCGGCAGGTCGTGGGCGTCGGTGGGAACGTGGCCGACGCGCTGTTCGTCAAAGGCGATGCCGACGATTTGACATACGGGCGAGAGCATGGGCAGGTAGCGGTCATAGCAGCCGCCGCCGTAGCCTAGGCGCGTGCCGGCGCGGTCGAATGCTACGAGCGGCATGACGATCATGTCGAGAGCTTCGGCAGGCACGATAGGGAAGCGGCCGCTGTCGATGTTTATGGCCGCGAAAGCCCGTGTGGGGTGGGCGATAAACGGAGCCGCGGACGCATCGTCGGCGGCAACTGCCCGCATGCACATGCGCTGGCCACAAGCTGCGGCATCAATTGCCGAGAGCATGCACGGATAGGCCACGCGCCAGCCGCGTTTGGCGGCCGCAGCGGCAAACGCGGCTGGGTCAACTTCGGAGCCCATCGCGGCATAGATGGCAACGGTGTGCGGCGCCGCGGCATCCAAGCGATCCAACAGCTCAACAAGCCGCGCGCAGATAACGGCAGACTTCGCTGCCCGCAAGTCCAAATCAAGAGCATCGCGCCGAGCAATCACCGCCCGCCGCAACTCAGCCTTGTCCATCCCGGCCCTCTCTCCCAAACCTACCAAAAAGGGACAGGTTTATTTTGGCAGGTTTTATCTGGGTAAACACCCAAATCACCACACAAACCATCGCAAAGGGGGCAGTTCATGGACACCTTCGTGGGTTTTGACGAAGAGCGGGTGTTCGCGGCGGTTTGTCTCGATCTGTAACAGTAACTCGGCAAAATTGGACCTAGATGTTACAGATTGAGACAAAGGGCCGGCGTCATCCGGAAACGTCTCGATTTGTAACATCTGGAGCCAATATTGCCGCCTTAGCGTTACAGATCGAGACAAATCGGCAGACTGCGGCAAAAGAAAAAGGTAGATTCTCGGGCATGTCCCAAAAATCTACCTTGGTGCCTTAGCCCAGCAGGTCGACTACGTTGAAGCCGGCGTTGCTCTTGGCGATGACGTCGCGGCCGCCAAAGACGCAGGTCGGCGAATCGGCCGCGATGCGCGTCACGTCGGCGCCGAGCGAGCGAAGCTCGGCGGGCGTGGCGGCGAGCATTTGGGCGCGGCGCTCCTCGCGTGCGTGCGGATCGAGCCCGGCCAGGTAGGTCGTGTTGCGACGCTTGGTGAGCGCGTACGGCTTCACCGGCGCGTCCATGCCGCTCACGCAGCTCACGATAAAGCCCTCGAAGGCGGCCTCGTCGGGCTCAAAGCTGCCGAGCCATTCGCCTGCGCGCGCCACGCGCTCAATCGAAGGATCGACCGCCGGGTCGCGGTAGGTGTAGAACGCCGCCTGACGCTCGCCGGCCGCGCGGAATCCGCAGCCGTACGCGCCGCCCTTCACGCGGATCTCGTTCCACAGGTAGTCGTAGGAGAGTGCGTTGGCAGCAACCGCCCAGGCGCCCGTCACTTCGAGCCCCAAGCGACGCGGATCGCACGCGCTCGCCGCAAAGCAGATGTCGCTGGGGATGACAAAGGCCTCGTGGCGGTCGCGCGGCTTCGGCACCACGAGCGCGTCGTTGCCGGCAATGCCCGCCGCACCCGCGCCCAGCCCCAGGTCGCCCGCAGCATTCCAGTACGCGTCAAAGTCCTCATCGCTGCCGGTAAAGCTCGCCAGGCAGCCGTCGGCCACAAAGATACGACCTGCCAGCTCGGTAAGCTTGGCGCGCAGACCGTCCAGGCGCTCGTCAAAGTGTTCGAGCAAATCGCGCAGGAACAGATAGAAATCAACGCCCGAAAGCTGCTCGCACACCACGGCCGAAGGCGAGCTGTAGCTCATCGCGCGACCGAGTGCCGCCGAGTGACCGTTGTTGATAAACCCCTGCTCAAGCCCAATGCGAATCTGTGTGAGCACGTCGCGGACGCGGTCGGCGTCGGCATCCGCCAGCAGCGTGTTCGACCACACCTCGCGCGGCAGGCTCGCCAGCGCATTGATCTTCTCGGACAGGGCGCCGGCGCTCACCAGCAGGTAGGGGTGCACGCCGTCCACGTCGGGTTGGGTCATGACCTCGGTCGTAAAGCTCAAAAAGCCCAGCTTGCCGGCGAGCAAGTTGTCGAGCTCCTCGGCCGAGTGCTCGCTCGTGGGCAGCTGTTTGAGCAGGCGGCAGAGCAGTGTCACATAGGGCAGGTCCTCAAACGCGACGCAGCTCAGGTCGAAATACTGCATGGCGTAGGCCAGACGGTTGGTGGGGATGCCGTGGCGCAAGCAGGGGATGGGCGCGGTCGTGTCTACGACCAGCGGCGGCTCGGGGCGCGCCTCGCCAATGTCGGACACGCGCAGGCGCGGCAGCGTGGCCTTGGCCTCGGGTGTGTCTTCCGCCTCCTGTGCGGCACGCAGCGCAGCCGTGCGCTCGACCACGTCGGCCAGCTCGGCATCGGTCATGGCATCGCGCTTGGCTGCCAGCTCGGCAGCTTCGGCGCCCTCCGAACCCTCGGCGGCATTCACCGGCACCAGCTCGACCAGCGCCATGTGATCGTTCTGCAGCACCAGCTCGCGCAGCAGGTCCTCAAAATAGCTGCCGTCCAGCTCGCCACGCAGCTCCTCGTACACCGGGCCGTACTTGAGTGCCAGCGTCGCGGCGTCGTCATCGTAGAGCCAGGTGCTCAGCGCGTCGCACGCAATGGCCACGCCGTCAGCGATACCGTAGTCGCGCTGGCGCAGGTCGTATTCGTTGCTGCTGATGATGGCTTCCAGGCGCTCACGCGGAACGCCATGTTCGCACAGGTCGCGGCAGGCGCCCTGGAACACGCGACGCAGCTCACGCGCCACACCGGGCTGCGCGTTTTGCAGCATGATGAGCTCGTAGGGCTGCAGGCTCTCGGCCGCGGTGTAGCTCACCACGTTGCCGCCCAGACCGGCGGCCAGAATGGCCTTCTTAACCGGTGCTTCGTTGGAGCCCAGCAGCGCCTCGAACAGGATGTCCGCCGCGATCGTGCGCTTGCGGTCGAGCGCGCTGCCCAGCACCAGGCCCAGGCCCACCAGGGCGTTCTCGGGCGTGGTGGCCATCTCGATGCGCTTATACTCGCAGGTCACAGGCTCCTGCACGTCCAGCGGATTGGGCGCCAGCGCAGACGGGTCCTCGCCGGCGGCAACGGCGGCGTCCATGCGGCGGCTCGCGGCACTCGACTGCGACAGATAACGCTCGTCCAAAAACGCCAGCGCGCGGTCCACATCTAGGTCGCCGTAGAGCGTTATATAAGAGTTGGAAGGATTGTAGTGGCGCGCGTGCGTGTCCAGGAACTGCTCGTAGGTGAGCGCGGGAATCGCGCACGGGTCGCCGCCACTCTCGTGCGCATAGGCGGTGTCGGGATAGAGCGCGGCGTTGACGGCGTCGTCCAGCACGCTCATGGGGTCGGACAGCGCGCCCTTCATCTCGTTGAACACCACGCCGTTATAGCGCAGCGTGCCCTCGCGCAGGCTCGCGGAGCTGCCGTCGCCCTCGTCCTCGGCGCCCTCCGGCAGGTCCAGCTCGTAGTGCCAGCCCTCCTGCTCAAAAATGGTGGGCTTGGTATAGATGGCCGGGTTGAACACCGCGTCCAGGTACACGTCCATCAGGTTGTACAGATCCTGCTCGTTGGTGGTGGCAACGGGGTAGATAGTCTTGTCGGGGTAGGTCATGGCGTTGAGGAACGTCTGCATGGAGCTCTTGATCAGGTCGACAAACGGCTCCTTGACGGGGAATTTGGCCGATCCGCACAGCACCGAGTGCTCAAGAATATGGAACACGCCGGTGGAATCGGCTGGCGGCGTCTTAAAGCCAATGGCAAAGGCCTTGTTTTCGTCGTCGCACGCCAGGTACAGCAGGCGAGCGCCCGAGGCGGTGTGGCGCAGCACGTAGGCGTCCGAGTCGAGCTCGGGCACGGTCTCGCAGCGCTCGACGGCAAAGCCGTGGCAGGTGGTGCCGGGTGCCGGCAGCGCGGCGGCTGCGGCGCGCGGGTCGGTTGAGGTGGTGGGCATATGCAGTCTCCTTTGACGCCCCAGCGGGGGCGAATCGAGTCGAATCCTCGAGAGTATACCCATATGGGGCCCTCGACCAATCTGCCGGATGAGCGTGGATTTTCGGACACACGAGCGTGGAAATTCGGACGCCCATCAAATGAGCGTGGATTTTCGGACGAAATCGGCTGCCAAAAGCCCAAAAACCGTCCAAATATCCACCCTCATTTCCCGACCGTCCAAAAATCCACGCTCATCCGTCGCCCGCACATCTCTCATATCTCATTCGTCTCTAATACGAGAGATAACAGAAAGATGAGAGACAAATATGAGAGATAACAATGCTGCAAAGAGACAGGCAACCATGGTATTGTCTCAATATAGATTGTTTTACCAGCGAAAACATGTTTAAATGAAACAGATGACAGACATCTTATCTTTCATCTCTCACTCCTCTCTAATATGAGAGATAACAGAAAGACGAGAGATAACTGAGAGACGAAGGAAATCTATTCGCGGCATTCTTCGCAGAACCGAGCGAAAGGACGTGCAGATGAACGAAAACGAGCTGGCCGGTTTGCTCGAGTCTTTAAAGCGAATGGGTTCGGATGACCTTAGCGTCGAAGTAAAAGAGAGCGCCATGACGCTTTCCCGCGACGTATGGGAAACGGTCAGCGCTTTCGCAAACACCGCCGGCGGCATCATCGTGCTCGGAGTGAGCGAGCGCGCGGGTTTTGTCCCAGTTGCAAACTTTGAGACCGAGAAAGTGCTCAACCAATTCGTGGCGGGCATGGGCGATGCTGGCGGTCGCGGAAAGCTGGCCAATCCGCCCAAATACACCATTGAGCGCGTGGAGCTCCAGGGCACCGTGGTTCTGGTCATCACGATTGAGGAGCTCGACCCGTCGAGCAAGCCGTGCTATGTCATAGAGCGGGGCGCTCAAGGTGGCAGCTACAAACGCATCGATGACAAAGATGTGCCGCTTTCATCGACCGAGGTGCTCGCATTGGCGTCATACGGTCGAGCGACTCCGAGCGATCGCGATGCGGTGCCCGGCACGAGTGTGGGCGATCTCGACGAGTCGCTGGTCGACCGCACGATAGAACGCGCCTATTCGTTGACGCCTCGAGCGATGCGTGGTGCGACGGACAAGAAGACAAAGATGGAGCGCCTGAATCTCCTCGACTTCCAGGGCAATGTTACCAAGGCCGGCCTCCTTGCCGCGGGCGTTTACCCTCAGCAGTTCTATCCCAAGCTCTTCATTGATGTGGCTGTCCATGCGGGAACTCAAAAGGGCGCTGCGGGACCGCTAAGATTTATGGACCGCACAGTCTGCGAGGGCACCCTGGGCGAGATGATTTCGGATACTGTCGCGGCTGTCGCCAAAAACCTGCGCCGCACCTCGACCGTCCAAGGCATCTCGCGTATCGACTCGCTGGAGATTCCCGAGGAGGTCCTGCGCGAGGCAGTCGCCAACGCGGTTATCCACAGGGAATACGGGGATCGGTTCTGTGGGCAATCGATCGCCGTCGACGTTTTTGACGACCGTATCGAGGTGACGAATCCCGGCGGCCTTTATGGAGGGAAGACTCGCGAGAGCTTGTTTGACGGCAGCTCCCGATGCCGTAACGCGACGCTCGTGAAACTCATGTCGATTGTCCCGCTGCCGGATGGCGCAGGTTCGCCGGCTGAGGGCAATGGCTCGGGCATCCCGATGATGCTCGATGCCATGCGCGCGCATGGTCTGGCCGAGCCCCTGTTCTGCCCGGGGTTCGATCGGTTCAAGGTCGTACTTTACCGTTCAAAGATCGAGCCGGTCGATCATGGCGGGGACTTGATTATGACGGCGCTCAAGCGCTACGGCGAATTGGGGACGCGCGAACTGGCGGAGCGCACGGGACTCACGGTTTCCCAGGTCAGGGCACGCGTCAATGCGCTCATTGAGCAGGGCGAGCTTGAGCCGACGGCGCCGTTGACAAGCCGCAACCGCAAGTATCGACTGTCAGAGCGCGTGGAATAAATGCGTTAGTGGACGAGGCGACCCAATAATCGACCCTCAATTGGCGCCCACTAAGGTAAAGCGGTTGTTGCTCAGTCGACGGTGATGCTAAAGACTCGGCTTACGCCGGCATGGCCCCGAACCCGTCCATCAAGAACAGCCTAAGAACCAGCTTGATGACATATCCCGGTTTGACTTCAGCCGCGTCAAAGACGTGGCGCTCGGCGAGCTCGCTGCAGTATGCATAGATGTCGCGGATAAGGTCCGCGCCCGAAAGCGTAAACATGTAGCCTGCGTCCGAAAGCGCATTGGGTGCGGCGGGCAACTTGGCCATGTGGCAGAACGTTTGCAGGTCGGGCGCCATAACATTCTGGTAGTCGAGGTGGCCGCTGGCATCCTGTGCGGCAAGCTCCAATTGGCGCACAAAATCCAGCGCCGCCGCTAACACAAAGCTCGGCGTAGGCGCATTGACGTCCTGAGTGGTCGCCACAAGCCTGCCCGCCGCCTGCGTGACAAGCCAAGCGACCTCGCGCTGGCAACGCACAGCCTTGCGCGTAACCGGCTTGATGGACGAAGAAGAAACGCTCCCCTTAGGCGGATTCGAAGCAGCCATAAGACCCTCTCATGAACAATCCGGCCCAACAAGCCCGGATGAAACACGTGCTACATCAGTATACAGGGAAGTGGGGTAGCGGGGTACAAGCGCGCCAGCGGCAAACCGAGAGCATCAACGATGTGCCGATCGCGGAATGAGATCTCGTAATAATTGACTTCCGGCCATATTATTGAGGGGCATGACTCGCGTTCGTATGGTTGTAGGTGCTGGCGATGAACGACATTGACCTTGCTGTTCCGTTGATGGATGGACCAAGCTATGACCGCGCCTGCAGTCTCGTGCCTTCCGAATACGTTGAGGCAAGGGAGTGGTTTCTGGGTGAGGAACAGCGCGGCGGCGTTTGGACCAGCCTTCCGCACCACACCAAGGAAGATAGCCCTCAGTATCAGTATCGTTTGAGAATTGGCTCGGACTTCTTTCCCGTAACGCGGGATTCAGGGATCTTCTGGCCGGGCCAGGATCGGGTGAAGCAAGATCCCAATAAGATCTTTGCGCTTTCGGTCCATAACTCTAAAAAGAGCTTCTACACCGATGTGCCTCCGCTCTATTTGGACGATGGCACGTGGGTCATTAAGTATTCGGTTCAAGCGCCAGGCGCCGTTGGTTCTCGAGACCAAGACTATAACCGTAAAATGCTCAACTGCATGGAATGTGGCGTTCCGGTCGGAGTCATATTTGCAACCGAGGTGGGCTACAAGGTACTCGGCCTTGCGTTTGTTGAGCGGTTCGAGCCCGAAAACGGATGGTTTGTTCTGCACGGTCCTGTTCATAAAGGCGGACCGGACCCTCGTTTTGCACCCGACATGAGTTATCTGAAGCACATGCCCGTCGATATTGAGTTTGCCGGACAGGGTGCGACCGACGACGAAAAGGTCCGCTATGCGTTAAGGCGCGAGCGATTGGGGCAGCAATGGTTCCGCAAGCAGCTCGTTGCCGCCTATGACGGCCGTTGCGCGGTGTCGGACTGCGGCGTCAGCGAAGCTCTGGAGGCTGCACATATCGAGAATTACTCGGGACCCAAATCGCAGGTTGCCAGCAATGGCATTCTGCTTCGGCGCGATCTTCATTCCCTATTTGATGCTCACCTGATTTCGTTTGAGCCTGTTTGCGGCGAATATCGGCTGTGCGGATCGTACCTGCTGGATAAGACCGACTACGCTTCCTTTGCGGGTGCGACGCTAAGGCAGCCGAATGAGCGTCAGTGGCGACCCAATACGGTGTTTCTTGAGGCCCATCGCATTGAGTTCGATCGCTCGGAAAAGAAGCGTGAAAAGGCGGGGCTTCTGCCGTATTAGCGTATTTGGCTTTGGTATTCTTTGACGATCGTGTTGTTTGATCGGATCGCGTGGCGATACAATCTCGCGCACGCCCGCCGGTGCATGCTCTTCCTGTTTTGTATAGCGAGAGGGGAGCGTGTATGAGCTGGCGAGGCGATATTGCGATGGGGAAGTACGGAAAACTGCCGTGTGCCCTTATAGACAACAATATGTTTCCGAGCGTAGAGGTTGATTGCGGGTCGTTTGTCGTCACCTGCCCTTGCTGCGGCTCGCAAATACCGTGTCTCGATATTCGGTTCATCGATGCGCGCGACAGACTCAGCGACGAAGTGAGAAAACAGACAGGCGTTCATATGCCGGTGTATCCGGAGAAATGCCCTGTTTGTGGCCTCGATATCGTGTATGACGCCGGCGACGAGGGATAGGTGATGCGGAGGAGCTGGCTGTGAAGGCTTCTCCGTCTCTACAAATAAACCCCCTCACCGAGTTGCCTGTGGAACTCGGCGTGATGGTCGCGTGCCCAGGTAAAGAGCGCCTGGTCAAAGTCGGTGCGCGTGGTCGGGACGCCAAAGACGCCGGCAACTTCGACGCGTATAAACTCCAGTGCCGGCAGCTTGTTGATGGCAGTGAGGGCAAACGGGGACGAGGGCTCCTCGAACAGATAGCGGCTGCCTTGCAGCGCGTCGCAACTGGTGCACGTGTTGCCGAGCGACGGGGCTTTGGAGGCTCGCGCGCCTACGGGCTTGTAGCCGCAGCGCTTATGAAGGTAGTCGCGGATCTCGCCCGGCACGCAGCCAAGAGCGGGCACGATGGCGAGTGCGTTGGCGTTGGCCGTGTCGATGGCAATGTGCCCGGACTCGTTGGGCGCGTGCGCGATGGCGACGCTCTCGTCGTTATCGGTTCGATAGGGAATGCCGAAGGCCGCGACCGAGGTCTCTTTGTGACACTTCCAGCACTCGCGCTTGCCCAGTACTAGATATATATACGGCGCTGAGGGGTCGGATCGGTCAACACCGGGCAGCCACTCGGCAAAGGGCTCGGGGTTGACGCCGCCGGGTACATACCAGACCTTCTTGGTCCGGTCCCATTTGGCGCCCAGCGCCTTGGCTTCTTCTTTGTGCGAAAAGGGGACATCGAGCTCGGTGCGCATGGCGGCTCCTTGGTGCTGCAGGTGCAAGTGGCCCAAGGATACCGCAGGGCGCAGACATCGCGGCGTTTTGCTGAGAAGTTGCGGTGCGGACTGATTGGTTATGCCGATGGATATATCGGCAAGTAGATGGTCGGCTTTTGGCTAGTTGGGCGGTTGGAACTGCCGGCGGATTTGGCGACATAAAACAAAACAGCCCAGAGGACATAGCCTCTGAGCTGCGAACATTTGGTGGGCGTTAGAAGATTTGAACTTCTGACCTCTTCCGTGTCAGGGAAGCGCTCTCCCCCTGAGCTAAACGCCCGATCAAGGGTACGCAAGCGCGCAAGGGATAATATAACGGAGCCTGAACTCGGTGGCAAGAACATTTTTAAAAATCGCTTACATTGTGGAATTCGGGGGCTTTGTCATATCCATCTCAAAAGTGCCTGCTGCCGCGATTTGGCTGTCGCATAATGCAAGGCCATTGCGGTATCGAGCTATGGAAAGACGCCTGCGGAATTGTCCTACCGATAAGCGGACAAGCCTCCAGCTGGTGACTTCGCCGTGGTAAGGTAAGCCGAATTGTTTCCAGGCTGTTTCGGGGGAGTGGAATGAGCAAAGAGTGTGTCGAGCAGGTCGAAGGCGCAGGGGCTTCGGTGCCGATGACCGATATATCGAACATTGATGTGCCCGAGGGCACCGACGAGCTCAGCCGCAACACCCGTCGCGCCTGGCGCGAGCGCCTTAACGATGCGTCGTCGCGCAAGATGATCACGGGCGTTTTGGCTACGCTGGTGGGCGGTTCGTTTTGGGGCTTCTCGGGCACCAGCGCGAGTTTTTTGTTCGATACCTACCATGTCGATACGCTGTGGCTTATGAGCGTGCGTCAGATTCTCGCCGGCCTGCTCTTTATGGCTGTGGTTGTCACGCGCGACCGCGCACGCCTGGTCAAGCTTTGGACGACGCCCGCTGATCGCAAGCAGCTGCTGCTCTTTACCGCTTTTGGCCTGCTGTTCAACCAGTTTTGCTATCTTTCGGCCGTGCGCCTGACGAACGCCGGAACCGCGACGGTGCTCCAGTGCCTGCAGCTCGTTATCATCATGGGCTACGCCTGCGTGACCGATCGTCGCATGCCGCGTACTCGCGAAGTCATCGGCATTGGCCTGGCTCTGGGTGGAACCTTTTTAATCGCCACCGGCGGCGACCCCACCAGCCTGAATATCTCGCCGCTTGGCCTGGCAGCAGGTCTTATGTGTGCGGTCAGCGCCGCGTGTATGGCGGTGATTCCCGCCAAGATCCTGCCCGAATACGGCAGCCCCATCGTCACGGGCTCGGCAATGCTCACGGCGGGCGTGGTCTCGTGCGTCTTCGTGCAGCCCTGGGCGCATATGCCGGCGCTCGACGCTGCCGGCATCGAGGCGCTCGCGGTGTTCGTGGTTATCGGCTCGTTTTTTGCTTACATGCTCTATATGCAGGGCGTTAAGGACATCGGCTCGGTGCGCGCGAGCCTCATCGGAACTGTGGAGCCGGTTTCGGCGACCATCACCAGTGCCGTTATGCTGGGGACGGTGTTTTTGCCAACCGACCTTATCGGCTTTGCCATGATCATCGTGATGATGTTCCTCACGGTGTAGCTGGCACCGCCGCCAAGACAGAAAAGGTGTTGTGCCGCATTTTCGCCAATTGACGTCCGTGTCTGGAGTTTAGCTGTCGATGCTCAAAATGCCATAAACTAGTAACGTTATGGACTTTTTCATTGCGACTCAATTGCGAGGATTTCTTTATGGCTGGTAATCACTTTAAGGGCAGCGATAGCGGCCGCCCTGCAGTTCCGCCGCGTCCGAACGGGGCTGGTAAGGCCGGCACGCCGGGCGGCGCTGGACAGGGCGGTTCCGGTAAGCGCGTGTCCCCGGGCGAGACGGCGATGTTTACCGCTCTGTACGAGCAGTCTCAAAAGGCAAAAAAGACCGGCCGTGCAAGAGGGAATGTCTTTGCGGGCGGTGCAACCTCCGCGTCGCAGCCGAGCGGGGCTCCTTCGGCACCTGCGAACAGCGCAGGTGCTGCCAACGCCGCGAATGCCGCCGGCAACGTTAATGCCGGCAAGGCCGACAACAATACTCCCTCTGCCGGTGGCGCGGGGCTTACGGGCAACCTTGGCACGATCTACACCGGCGCCTCCGAGACTGGCACGTTCGCCCGCCTGGATGATAGCGGTGCCGAGTTTGCGGGCTCGGGTTCCAAGGAAGATTATTACGATTTTGGCTTGAACTACGGTAGCGACGCTTCGTCGAGTTCGACCTCTGACGGTCTGGTCCGTCATCGCCATCGCAAGGGCGAGCGCAAAAAGCGTCACACCGGCGCCATTATTGCCGCTGTAGTCGCGGTGCTTCTCGTTGCGCTTGGCGCAAGCGGCTTTATGCTGCTTAACTCGGCAAAGACCGTAAAGAGCGAAGCGAAGGAGGCTGTCGAGATCGTCGGTGGCCTTAAGGACAAGGTCACGTCGGGCGATTTTTCGACGCTGCCTGACGACGCGAAGAAGATCGATGAGCTCTGCAACAGCATGAAGGCGGAGACCTCGAGCCCGCCGTGGGCGGCGGCTTCGTTTATCCCGGTGTATGGCAGCGATATCAATGCGGCCCGCACCATGATTGACGCCCTGTCCGATGTCTCGAGCAATGCGCTGGTTCCCATGGCCGATAACCTTTCGCAGGCTACGCCCGGCAAACTGTTCCAGGACGGCATGATTAACGTGTCCGCGCTGCAGGCGGTCGCCGATTCGCTTTCCAGCAGCTCGAAGGTGTTCAAGAGCGCCAACGAGAAGATCCAGGGCATTGGCGATACTCATATTTCTCAGGTGACCGAGCTGGTCGATAAGGCCAAGGACGGCTTTGCCACCCTCAACGGTGCGGTTGACGCGGCGGAGAAGGTCGCCCCCGTCCTTCCCCAGATGCTCGGCGCCAACGGCCAGACGCGCAACTACCTTATGTACGCCATGAACAACGTCGAGATTCGTGCTTGCGGCGGCTTTGGCGGTTCGCAGGGCCTGATTTCGGTCACTGACGGCCAGATGTCGATTGGCGAGTTTGTTCCCCGCATTGGACTCAGCGAGGATGAGGCAGTCGAGAGCGTCGACGAAGAGGATGAGGCGCTGTTCGGCAACCACAGTAACCTGTACAACTCGGGCAATACCTATTCGCCTGATTGGCCCCGCAACTCGCAGCGTGTCGCCGCGCTGTGGAAGTCCCAGTATGGACAGGACGTTGATGGCGTCATCGGTATCGACCCGGTGTTCCTGCAGTATCTGCTGGGCCTGGTCGGTAATGTCTCGCTGCCCGACGGAACGGTTGTCGACGGCACCAACGCGGCGAAGGTTCTCATGCACGATGTGTATTGGAACTATCCGGTCGAGGAATCGGACGGCATCTTTGCGGCTGTTGCCAGCGCCGCCTTCGACAAGATTCTCGGTGGCATCGGTGACGTCGACGTTACAAAGCTTGTCGGTGCATTCGAGCGCGGTGCCGAAGAGGGCCGTCTGATTGCTTGGATGAGAAACGATGATGAGCAGAATGCCATCAAAGAGACGGGCATTGACGCTTCGCTGCCCGATCCGGATGATCCGAGTGCCGATCCCGTTGCCGGCGTTTACTTTAACAACCTGAGCTTCTCCAAGCTCGACTGGTATCTGAACGCCGACACGCAGATCGGCCAGGGCATCAAGAACGGCGACGGCACGTGCTCGTATCGCATCACCGTTACTCTGACGAACATCATGACGCAGGAGGAGGCAGGCAAGCTGCCCGACTACGTTGCGGCGAGCGCACCCGATGCCGCGCGTGACGACGAACGCCTGAATGTCTCGTTGTTTGCCCCGACGGGCGGCAACATCAGTGACCTTACGGTTGAGGGCACACAGTTTGGTCTTGGCGCCGCTACGTGGCATGGAATCCCCTTCTATTCGGGCACCGTTGACCTGCATGCTGGCGAGACGACGACGATCACGTATACGCTGACCACGTCGGCCGAGGCGGGGGACAAGCCGCTTACGCTGCGTCAGACTCCTACATGCCAGGCAGCTCGCGACAGCGCGTCGGCGTAGGGTTTTTCTGGTAGCGCAGATAATCGAGTACCATTTTGGGGCGGACAGGCAATCTGTTCGCCCCTATTTTGTAAGGAGAGCGCATGAAGTACTTTGGCACCGACGGCTTTCGCGGTGAGGCCAACGTTGGGCTGACGGTAGAGCACGCTTATAAGATTGGCCGTTTTGTGGGCTGGTATTACGGCGCCAACCGCGAGCGCAAGGCACGCGTGATCGTGGGCAAGGACACGCGTCGCTCGAGTTATATGTTTGAGGCGGCGCTGGTGAGCGGCCTGGTCGCGAGCGGTGCGGACGCCTATATGCTGCACGTGATCCCCACGCCGGGCGTAGCGCATCAGACTGTGGAAGGCTGCTTCGATTGCGGCATCATGATCAGCGCGAGCCACAACCCGTTTTGCGATAACGGCATTAAGCTCGTCAACAGCGACGGCTTTAAGATGGACGAGGACGTCCTGGAGCTCATTGAGGACTACATCGATGGCAAGAGCGAGGTGCCGCTGGCAACGGGCAACCACATCGGTGCCACGGTGGACTACATGCAGGGCCGCAACCGCTACATTGCTTCGCTCATTGCAAGTGCGAACTTTTCGCTGCAGGGCGTCAAGATCGGTATCGACTGCGCCAACGGCTCGGCTTCCTCGGTGGCCAAGCCGGTGTTCGACGCGCTGGGCGCCGACGTGCGCGTGATC
This sequence comes from uncultured Collinsella sp., assembly GCA_900545665.1. GTDB lineage: Bacteria > Actinomycetota > Coriobacteriia > Coriobacteriales > Coriobacteriaceae > Collinsella. Next base: position 115,621 of record UQZU01000001.1, on the reverse strand, counting down.
AACGCCGCGCCCGATGGCTTTAACATCAACGTCGACTGCGGCTCCACGCATATGGAGCGCCTACAGCGCCACGTGGTGGAGCAGGGCCTGGATGTGGGATTTGCCTACGACGGCGATGCCGACCGCTGCCTGGCCGTGGACGAGCGCGGCCGCGTGGTCGACGGCGACCAGATCCTGTACGTGTGCGGCGTGTACCTGAACAAGCACGGGCGTCTCTCGGGCGGTACCGTGGTACCGACGATCGCCAGCAACTTTGGTCTGGTCAAGTCGCTGGAGCTTGCCGGACTGAGCGCCGTGACCAGCGGCGTGGGCGACCGTCACGTGTATGCCAAGATGCGCGAGGGCGGCTACAGCCTGGGCGGCGAGCAGACGGGCCATACGATCTTTGGCGATATCGAGCGCACGGGCGACGGCATTATGACCTCGCTGCGCGTGATGGAAGTGATTCGTGCCGAGCGCGAGACACTCTCGCAACTCACGGCTCCGTGCAAGCTGCTGCCACAGGCGCAGGTGGCCGTGCACGTGGCGGACAAGGACGCCGCGCTCGAGAACATGGGCGTGCAGAACGCCATCGCCGAGGCCGAGGCCGCGCTGGCAGGCGAGGGCCGCGTACTGGTGCGCAAGAGCGGAACCGAGTCGGTGATCCGCGTTTTGGCCGAAGCCCCCGACCAAGCCGCCGCCGACGCCGCCATGAAGCGCATCGCCAACGCGCTCGAGGCTTTATAGTTACGCGGTTTTACCAAACCGCGTAACTGCTCGACGCTGCAAACGGCCCCAAGCGGCAATCTGACGTTCAATTTCACCCGGCACTTGGGGACGTTCCTATTGTGCCGGCATGAAAGGAACGTCCCCAAGTGCCGGGTCTCTGGCTTAGATGAAAAAGGGGCGCCGCGGAACCAACCCGCGGCGCCCCTTTGCGGTGGCGTGTCGCCTAAGCTTTACAGCTCGTAGAGCGTGGTGAACTTGTCCTGCAGGTAGCTGCAGTAGTAGCGGGCATCGAACGCCATGCCGCAGGCGCCCTTGATGAGTTCCGGTGCGTCCTTGGCGCGTCCCCACTGCCAAATGTGCTCGCCCAGCCAGGCGCGGACGGGTGTCAGGTCGCCGCTCGCACAGGCGTCGGTAAGGTCGACACCGTCGCGGCACATGGCCGGCACAAACATGGCATCGTAGGCACTGCCCAGCGCATACGTGGGGAAGTAGCCAAACGAGCCGCCGCTCCAGTGCGTATCCTGTAGGCAGCCGTGCGTGTCGTCGGGAACGGGAATGCCCAGGTACTCATCCATAAAGCGGTTCCAAAGCGCGGGGATGTCCTTGGCCGTGGCCTCGCCGGCAAACAGCATGCGCTCGATCTCGTAGCGCACCATAACGTGCAGCGGATAGGTGAGCTCGTCGGCCTCGGTGCGGATCAGCGAAGGCTGCGCGATGTTCACGGCGTGGTAGAGCGTGTCCTCGTCGACGTCGCCGTAGACCTCGGGTGCGTGGCGGCGCAGCACCTCGAGCAGCGGTCCCATAAAGGCGCGGCTGCGACCCACGGTGTTTTCGAAAAAGCGGCTCTGGCTCTCGTGGATGCCCATGGAGGTGCCGCCCTCCAGGCACGTGCGCGCATAGGCGGGATTGACGCCCAGCTCGTACATGGTGTGCCCCGCCTCGTGGATGATGCTGTAGACGTTGGAGATGCAATCGTCCTCGTAGATGTGTGTCGCGATGCGCGCGTCACCCACGGCAAAGCCCTCGCTAAACGGGTGCTCGGTAAAGGCAAGCGTGGTGTCGTCCAGGTTCAGGCCGACGAGCTTCATCAGGTCGAAGCTCATGGCGCGCTGGGCGGCCTCGGGCACGCGGGCGTGCAAAAAGTCGGCATCGGGCTGCTGGCCGCGCTCGCCGATGGCGTGCACGAGCGGCACGACCGTGGCCTTGACCTCCTCGCAAAACGCGTCGAAGCTCTCGGCAGAAAGGCCGCGCTCGTACTGGTCGAGCCAAACGTCGTATGGGTCGCGCTTGGGGTCCATGAGTTCGGCCTGATGCTTAAGTTGGGCGACGATTCTATCCACATAGGGCTCAAAGCTCGCCCAGTCGTTGGCCGTCTTGGCCTTGTGCCACACGGCGTCGGCCTCGCAGGTGAGCCTGGTCCAGGCTTCGGCCTCCTCGGTAGGAATAACGCTTGCCTCGCGCTGGTCGCGGCCGAGCACGCGGATCTCGTCGAGCAGCTGCGGGTCGTCGATTTTGCCGCCTGCAACCGTCTCGCGCGCTAACGAGCGTACGAGCTCAACGGACTTCTCGCTGGTCAGTAGCTTGTGATGTTCGCCGGCAAGCGTGCCCATGGCGTCGGCACGGGCGGCAGCGCCGTTGGCAGGAGCAATCGTCGCTCCATCGAACTCGGCAATCTTGAGCAGGTACTCGCGAGTCCACAGCTTGCCCTCGAGTTTGCGGAACTTTTTGACGGCCTTGTCGACTTTAGCAGCCTTGACGCCCTTGGCAGCCTTTGCCACGGCGGCCTTGGCCTTCTTATCGAGTTTCTTTCCCATACCGCATCCTTAATCTCGCAGGCCGAGCGCCGCAGACGGGTGCACGGCCAGTTTGCACAGCTACCTGCCTTGTACCCAGCGCGAACAAAACGGAACGCGGCGATGCGCCCGCGAAATGTGTTATCCTATAGCCCAATGCGTTGACGGAGAGGGTTTTGCCCGCCGTGTCGCCGGCAAGAGAGGGAAGGTCATGGGCTGCAAGCCTTCCTGCGGTGGCAAGGGCCAAGCGTTCACTCCCGAGCAGCGACCTCAACGGGCGCGCGGCCGGTGGCAGCGAAGCCCCAGTAGGGAAGCCGTGAGCCTCGCGACAAGGGGCGCAGAGTGGGCACGGCGGGCCAGACATCCGCCGGGTCAAACAAGGTGGTACCGCGGAATTCAACCGTCCTTGGGCAATGTACATGCCCGAGGGCGGTTTTTTGTTACCGAACCGGGCCGCACATCCGCAGCTATCGGGTGCTAGCCGCCCCGGCAAGCGAGATGCGCGAGAGACGAAAGGGAAGACATGAGTCTGATTGATGATCTGGTCAAACTCGAGGAAGAGGCCAAGGAGCTCGTCGCAGGCGCCGACGACGCTGCCAAGCTCGAGGCTGCGCGCGTTGAGCTGCTCGGTCGCAAGGGCCGTATCACCGGCCTGATGCGCATGATGGGCAAGCTCGCCCCCGAGGATCGTCCCATGATGGGCAAACGCGCCAACGAGATGCGCCAGCTGATCGAGGGCATGCTCGACGAGCGCACCACCGAGATGAAGGCTGCCGCCCTCAAGCACGCGCTCGAGCACGAGGCCGTCGACATCACGCTGCCGGGCATCCGTCCGCAGATCGGTCACCAGCACCTGATCAAGCAGATCATCGAGGAGGCCGAGGACATCTTCTGCGGTATCGGCTACACCGTCGAGTCCGGCCCCATGGTCGATACTTCCTACTACAACTTCACCGCGCTCAACGCGCCCATGGATCACCCGAGCCGCTCGGCTCGCGACACGTTCTATGTGGTCGACAACAACCCCGGCAGCGTCGCGCATCCCGAGGCTCACGCTCACGGTGAGTCCGACGTGCTGCTGCGCACCCAGACCTCGGGCGTGCAGATCCACACCATGGAGTCGCAGAAGCCGCCCATCTACATGATCTGCCCGGGCACCGTCTACCGTCCCGACACGGCCGACGCCTGCCACCTGCCGCAGTTCAACCAGATTGAGGGCCTGGTCGTCGACGAGGGCATCACCTTTGGCGATCTTAAGGGCACGCTCGACTACTTTGTTAAGTGCATGTTTGGCGAGGATCGCAAGACGCGTTACCGCCCGCACTTCTTCCCCTTCACCGAGCCCAGCTGCGAGGTGGACGTGAGCTGCCACGTGTGCGGCGGCAAGGGCTGCAACTTCTGCAAGCACAGCGGCTGGATCGAGATCCTGGGCTGCGGTATGGTCGACCCCAACGTCCTGATCAACTGCGGCATCGACCCCGAGAAGTACACCGGCTTCGCCTTTGGTATTGGCGCCGAGCGCGTCGCGGCACTGCGCTACGACCTGCCCGACCTGCGCACGTTGATGACTGGTGACATGAGGTTCTTGAACCAGTTCTAGAACGCTTTCTTCTTAGTTGCAGTTTCCGGCTCAAAGCCGCATTTATGAAAGGAGACCAGTTAGATGCGCGTTTCTTACGACTGGCTCAAGACCATGATCGATATTCCGGAGGATCCCAAGACCCTTTCGGACGAATATATCCGTACCGGTACCGAGGTCGAGGCGATCGACACCGTGGGCGAGTCCTTCGACCACGTGGTGACCGCCAAGGTGCTCACCAAGACCCCGCACCCCGATAGCGACCACATGTATGTGTGCTCGGTCGACGTGGGCGACAAGAACCTCGACGCCGATGGCAACCCCGCCTCGCTGCAGATCGTCTGCGGCGCGCAGAACTTCGAGGCTGGTGACCACATCGTCACGGCCATGATCGGCGCTGTCCTGCCCGGCGACGTCAAGATCAAGAAGAGCAAGCTTCGCGGCGTCGTGTCCATGGGCATGAACTGCTCCGCGCGCGAGCTCGGCCTGGGCGGCGACCACTCCGGCATCATGATCCTGCCCGAGGATACGCCCTGCGGCATGCCGTTTGCCGAGTACGTGGGCTCGAGCGACACCGTGCTCGACTGCGAGATCACGCCCAACCGCCCCGACTGCCTGTCCATGATCGGCATGGCCCGCGAAACCGGTGCCATCTTCGACCGCGATTTCCACGTTGAGCTGCCCGCCATCAAGGTCGAGACCGGCCGCGCGACCGACGACGAGCTTTCGGTCGAGATTGCCGACGAGGGCCTGTGCGACCGCTACGTCGCCCGCATCGTGCGCAACGTGAAGGTCGGTCCCTCGCCCGACTGGATGGTCAAGCGCCTCAACGCCCTGGGCGTGCGCCCGCACAACAACATCGTCGATATCACCAACTACGTGATGATGCTCACCGGCCAGCCGCTGCACGCCTTTGACCTCGACACCTTTGCCGAGCGCGATGGCCACCGTCGCGTGGTGGTTCGCGCCGCCCAGCAGGACGAGAAGTTCACGACTCTCGACGGCGAGGAGCGCGTGCTCGACGCCGGCATGGGCCTCATCACCGACGGCGAGCGTCCCGTGGCGCTGGCCGGTGTCATGGGCGGTATGGATTCCGAGATCGAGGACGATACCGTCGATGTGATGGTCGAGAGCGCCTGCTTCAACGCCGGCCGCACCTCGCACACCAGCCGTGACCTGTCGCTGATCTCCGACGCCTCCATCCGCTTTGAGCGCCAGGTCGACGAGACCGGCTGCGTGGACGTCGCCAATGTGACGTGCGCGCTTATCGAGGAGATCGCCGGCGGCGAGGTCGCCCCCGGCTATGTGGACGTGTTCCCCGCGCCCAAGACCATCGACAGCATCAAGCTGCGCCTGGCCCGCGTGCACGCCATCTGCGGTGCCGACATCGAGCCCGACTTTATCGAGCGCTCGCTCACCCGCCTGGGCTGCACCGTCGAGCGCGACGGCGAGGACTTTATGGTCACGCCGCCGAGCTTCCGTCCCGACCTGCCGCGTGAGATCGACCTGATCGAGGAGGTCCTGCGCCTATGGGGCATGGGTCGCGTCACGGCAACCATTCCGGCTGCCAAGAACCACATCGGCGGTCTGACGCGCGAGCAGAAGCTTACCCGCAAGGTCGGCGAGATCCTGCGCGCCTGTGGCCTCAACGAGACCACGACCTTTGGCTTTGCTGCCCCGGGCGACCTGGAGAAGATTGGCATGTCCACCGAGGGCCGCGGTTGCCCCGTGGTGCTCATGAACCCGTTGGTCGCCGAGCAGACCGAGATGCGTCGCTCGCTGCTTCCGGGCTTGCTGCAGTCCGTGGCCTACAACGAGGCCCACGGTACGCCCAACGTGCATCTGTACGAGGTCGGCAGCCTGTTCCACGGTCGCGAGAACGCCAGCCTGCCCAAGGAGACCAAGTCCGTAGCGGGCGTGCTCTCGGGCCAGTGGAGCGAGCAGTCCTGGAGCATGAAGTACCGTAAGCTGCGCTTCTTCTTTGGCAAGGGCATCGTTGAGGAGCTGCTTGCTCAGCTGCGCATCGAGAAGGTTCGATTCCGTCCCGTCGAGGGCGAGAGCTATGCCTTCCTGCAGCCGGGTCGTGCTGCCGAGGTGCTCTCGGGCGGTACCGTGCTGGGCTGGGTTGGCGAGATCCACCCCGAGGCGCGCGAGGCTATGGGCATTGACGAGGTCGTCGTTGCCTTTGAGCTCGACCTGGACAAGCTGATCAAGGGCGCCCGCAACCAGGAGAACTACCGTGAGTTCTCGCAGTACCCGGCCGTTGAGCACGACCTTGCTATCGTGGTCGACAACACTGTGACCTGCGAGGATCTTGAGCGTCGTATTACGAGTGCCGGCGGCAAGCTGCTCGAGGGCGTGCGCCTGTTCGATGTCTACCGCGATCCGGTCCGCATCGGCAAGGGCAAGAAATCCATGGCCTTTGCGCTTACGTATCGCTCCGACGACCACACGCTCACCAGCGAAGAGGTCGAAAAGGCGCACCAGAAGATCGTCACCAAGGTGTGCAAGGGCGTAAACGGCGAGGTCCGCGGCTAGGTCCTGCGCTGGGGTATGGGTCAGCGGTGGCTGCTGCCGAATCCTACGTGACTGCTATGCCCGGTATAAGGCGCTGCTGAGCCTGCATATATGACACGCGCATTACATAACGGCGTGCTGCTTTGTCGGCAGTGCGCCATTTTGCTATGATAGCCAGCGGCGTGTTACGAATCTGACAATACGTAACACTGACAAGGTGATTCAAGCGGCGTTGCAATTCCGTGCGCCGATAACCGGGAGGCGTACATGCACATTCCAGATAATTATCTGTCCCCGCAGACCGATGCCGTCATGGCAGTGGCGATGGTGCCCGTTTGGATCCACTGCATCAAGAAAGTGCGCGCCACGCTCGATCGCGAGCACATGGCTTTCCTGGGCATCTGCGCCGCGTTCTCCTTCCTGCTTATGATGTTCAATGTGCCGCTGCCCGGCGGCACCACAGGTCACGCCGTCGGCGGCGCGCTCATTGCACTGCTGCTAGGCCCCGAGGCCGCGGCTATCGCTGTCTCGGTTGCGCTGGCGCTGCAGGCGCTGCTGTTTGGCGACGGCGGCGTTCTGTCGTTTGGCGCTAACTGCTTTAACATGGCCTTTGTGCTGCCGTTTGTCGCTGCTATCGTGTTCCGTGCGCTCAACAGCCGCCTGCACGACAAGAGCTGGGGCACCTCGGTTTCTGCCGTCGTGAGCGGTTGGGTCGGCCTGTGCCTGGCGGCCCTGTGCGCGGCAATCGAGTTTGGTATTCAGCCGATGCTCTTTACCAACGCTTCGGGCGCGCCGCTGTACTGCCCCTTCCCGCTGTCCGTGGCTATTCCGGCCATGTTGATCCCGCATATGCTGGTTGCCGGCGTGATCGAGGGCGTGGCGACGGCCGCCATCTACGGTTTCATTAAGAAGACGGCGCCGAGCGTTATCGTCGGGCCCGAGGCCGTCGATGGCCAGCTTACTGCCGAGGGCGCTGCTGCCAAGAAGACCTCGCTGGTCCCCACGCTCATCTTGGTTGCCGTGCTTGTCGTGGCTACGCCGCTCGGCTTGCTTGCCACAGGTGACGCATGGGGCGAGTGGGACGCCGAGGGCGCCGCGACCGCCGTTCAGGAGGCTGGTGACGACAGCCTGCAGGCTTCGGTCGGCCTTGATACCCCGACCTTTGCCGACGCTCTGCCTACGGGTGATTACCTGCAGGCCTATTCCGAGGAGCAGGGTCTTGGCTTTGCCGGTCAGGCTGCCATGTATATCCTGTCCGGCGTGATTGGCGTGGCGGTGCTCACCATCGCATTCCGTCTGATCTCGCTGACGGTTAAGGAAAGCGGTGCTCATGGCAATAGCCGAGCTGCCTAGCTGGCTTGCGGTCGAGCAGCGTTACGAGCCCGTGGGGGCTCGGCATCGTGTGATGCAAAAGAACGTCCTGCACCTGGCGAGCCTGCTTGAGCGGGTTCGCCTGGGTGGAGGCGCGCACGAGGGCGGGTCGATGGTCGACCGCGCCCTTTCTTGCGTTTCGGCTCCGGTGCGCCTGGTGGGGATGTTCGTCTGCGTCCTGTGCGTGTGTCTGACGCAGAGCCCGCTGTACCTCATGTTGATGGCGGCTATCGCGCTGGTGCTGGTCGCGGTGCGCCCCGCACGCGGGCTGCGTGCGACCATTGTACCGACGCTCGGCGCCACGGGGCTTGCGGTGGTTCTGGCATTGCCTGCCCTGCTGCTGGGCGCGTCTGCCACGGGCGCCATGCTCAAGATCGCGCTCAAGACCTTCATTAATGTGTCGCTGGTGCTGGGCGTTTCGTGGACGCTTACCTGGAGCCGCATGTCGGCGGCGCTCAAGATGTTGCACCTGCCCGACGAGGTTGTCTTTACGTTTGATATGGCACTCAAGCATATCGAGGTGCTGGGACGCACGGCGCACGATCTGTGCGAATCGGTCATGCTGCGCAGCGTTGGCCGTGCGCCCGAGGGATTTTCGCGTACCGATTCGATCGCGGGTATCATGGGCATGACCTTTATCAAGGCGATGAAATGCAGCCGCGCGATGGACGAGGCTATGCTTTGCCGCGGCTTTGCCGGTGCGTATCCGGCTCCCGCGCGCGCCAGGTTTGGCTGGCGCGATGCGGCCTATGCGGCCGGCGTGGCGCTGCTGACAGTGTTGTGCGCCGTGCTGTAGGCGCTGCTGGTTCCGACTGGGGATGCAAATGGGGAAGGGCGACGTTTTGGCAAACGATACAAATGACGCGATGGGCGCGAGCGGTGCTGTTGGCGCCGAGGCAACGCCGCTCATCGAGTTTCGCGACGTGGTGTTTTCCTATGCGGGCCATACGGTGGTCGACGGCGTTTCGCTGCGCGTGGACCGTGGTGAACTCGTTGCCCTGCTCGGTCCCAACGGCTGCGGCAAGACGACGATTATGCGTCTTATTAACGGCCTTGAACTCGTGGATGCAGGGGCATACCTGTTTGACGGGCACGTGATCGATGAGGCGTTTCTAAAGGATTCCGCGGCCGCTCAGCGTTTTCATCAGCGCGTAGGTTTTGTGTTTCAGAATGCCGATGCTCAGCTGTTCTGCGCTACGGTGGGCGAGGAAGTTGCTTTTGGTCCCGCGCAGATGGGGCTGCCGGCAGACGAGCTCGAGCGCCGCGTGCGCGATGCCATGGGGCTGTTCCAGGTTGCCGACCTTGCCGACGCCTCTCCCTATCAGCTCTCGGGCGGGCAAAAGAAGCGCGTTGCGCTGGCTGCGGTGGTGTCGATGAACCCGGATATCTTGGTCCTCGACGAGCCTACCAATGGGCTCGACGAGGATTCATGCGACATTGTGGTCAACTTCTTGCTGGCCTACGTCGCGGCGGGTAAGACGGTCTTGATGAGCACACATCACCAGGATTTGGTGCGACGCCTGGGTGCCCGTGCAATCTATATCGATCGATATCACCATGTGATCGAGGCGCCTTCGCCGTCGTATGGAACCGAAAGCGGTGCTACGGACTAGTTGCTGCGTAGAGCGTGCGTAGCCGCCCGCGCGGCTTTGCCGTGATGGTATAGTTATCCAGGTTTTTTATGGGGGTGGCTATGCCAAGCTGGAACATTCATATCGCTCAGACGGAGCGTTTGCTGGAGCGCACCGGTGCGCTTGCCAATAGCGTGCGCGACCGCAATGCCTTTTTGTTTGGCTGCGTGGTTCCGGATATCTTCGTGGGCTATATGGTCCCTGGCATCGCCGATCCCATCCCGTACCGCATTACGCACTTTGCAAAGCCCGAGCCTATCCCTAAGCCTCGTGAGCATGAGTTCTGGGATACCTATGTGGCACCGTTGCTTAAAAGTTCGCCCACCGGTGCGCCAGCCGCGGCCACCTCGATTGTCGATGAGCGCGAGCGACTGAATCGCGTGCACTATCCCCAGCGCTACAGGGATGCCGAGCCGGTTGCCGGTCCCGGCGCCTGTGAGTTCTCGCTTGCATCCGAAGATGTGGCGCAGTCGTTGCTCGATTTGACACTGGGTGTCTGGTCGCATCTGGTGGCCGATACCGTATGGAATACGCGCGTGAATCAGTACCTGGAGGCGCACGGCGGCAAGCCGTGCGAGGAGTTCCGCATTAAAAAGCAAGGCGACTTTGACTGGTTTGGCAAGACGCTCGGCATTGTTTCGATTCCGCGCGCGACCGATCGCCTGTATACTGCGGCGACGCGTTTTGGGCAGTATCCCATCCATAAGGAGTATGTGCTCAAGACCATCGGCGTTATGCACGAGATCGTGCGCGAAAACCCCGGCGAGCCCGACCATCCGCCATACCGCCTGCTGACCGAGAAATTCTTCGACGCAACGTTTACCGAGGTCATCGAGCTGACCGAGGCGGGCTTTGCGGCTCGCGTTGCCGCTTCTGGCGTTCCCGCAGTCCCCCTGATTGCTAGCTGCTAGCTGGCCGGCTTGGCGGTGAATAGCTCAACCCAATTGACAAGTAGCTCTTGCCGCAGGGTGACTTCGGCGGCGCGCTCCTGTTTGGTCTTTGGGGTGTAGGAAAGTCCAGCCTTTTTATGGATGAGCTCGGCTATGTGGTCGAAGCTCTTCTTATCCTTAATCTGGCCAAAGGTAATTTGGATGACGTCGTAGCCCATGCTTGTGAGCGCGGTGGCGCGCTCGGCATCGGAGAGGCTCGCGGCTTCGCTGTCGTGGGCGGAGCGGCCTTGGCATTCAAGGATGACACCCATGCTGTCGGTGGCGCTTTCGATGAGGATATCGGCGTAGCAGCAGGTTTTGTCATACAGCGAGCGCGCGGCGTCGCTGAGTGGGATGCGCACGTTGTTTGCGATGTTGATGCCCATGCCGCCCTCGTCGCGGGGGAGCGAGATAAGCATGGAGGTCTGTACTTCGAAGGGCGAGGCGGTCTGTCCTGTCATGCGTTCGGCGGCCCAGCGGAGCTGCTTAACACCGCGCAGGCCTGCGGCCTGCTTGGCGAACGCGGCGATATCCGCTGCGGAAAGAAGCGGCGTGCGCTTCCACAGGTTGGTATCCTTGCCGTTGACGTCGATAACCCGCTCCCAGCCGCAGTTGGGTGGAATGAGCTTAAGCGAAATAGCTTCATCAAGTTGCCGTTGCGCTCGTTTGCAGGGTGTATACACAGCAAACGAGCTGCACATCTCATAACACGCCATAAGCAGCTGGTTGCGTGAGACCTGCGTAGCAAGGTTGAGCAGTGTGAACTCGGGCGATGTGACATCAAACCCATGCTCGGTTTGCCTAAACGACCCGGGAGGCGGCTCTTGGGTCAGGAGGTGCGATTTAAACAGGCTTCGCGACCCGGATTGTGCCCGAGTGAATACAATCCTGTGAAGCGGTGCGTGAAGCAGGTCTTTTACAACTGCATGACTTCCGAGGCCGCAACATCTGCGATCCATATTGCCAAGGCTAATGGCAGGGTAAAGGCCTAATATCTGTGGCGGGATACGGTGATAGTAAAAAGCGGATTGACCGCATAGCGTCAGGTCCATGACGTCCTCCTGGTCGAAATATGCTTTTGGACCGTGCGATGCCAGTGTCAATTCGGAAGTATGCGGCAAAATCTAAACCTTGTGAGCAGACCTGGCTTTTGAGGCTAGTTTATCAGGCATTTTGTTGCGAAAAAACGGGGTGTGCTCGGAGGTATCAGAATTTGCCGCATACTTCCGAAAAGCAGGTCAATCCGGCTCTTGCTAAAACGATTTAGCAGCGTCGGTTAAGGTGTGGGTTTGCCACCGGGCGAACACTTTTAGCGCTTGGGACTTTATTCATTGGGTCTCGAAGGGTGGATTTCGCGCTTTTGGTAAAGAAATGAGTGTGTGTTTTGCCGTGCGCCGGCATTGGCACAGAAAAAGGGCCCGGAAGGCTTCGCCTTCCGGGCCCTTTGCGATGCAAGTGTGCTTGCAAGTACGACTTAGCGCACCTGAGCGACGTAAGCGACGTTGGTCGAGGAGACCTTGTCCTCGAGCTGGACGCTCATGCGGGGATCGCCAGCGGTGGCGACGGTCAGGTCGCCGGCCTCGACGTAGCCGAGCTCCTTAGCGGTCTCGATCGCCTTGACGATCGTGCCGTTGACGGTGCCCTGGGTAATCTCGGCCTGGTGCGGGATAACGCCCCAGTACATAATCATCTGCTGGACGGCCCACTCGTGGCGGGAGAACGCGCAGATCGGCATGTTGGGACGGAAGTGCGAGATCAGGCGAGCGGTACGACCGGTGGTCGTCGGCACGGTGATGCACTTGGCGCCAACGGTGGTGGCCATGTTCACAGCGGACATACCCACAACGTTGTTGACGACGCGGGTGCCGTGAGCGTCAGCCGGAACCTCGAGCGGAGCGTGAGCCGGGAGGTACTTCTCGGTCTCGAGAGCAATGCTGGCCTGCATCTTAACGGCCTCGACCGGGTACTTACCGGCAGCGGACTCGCCAGAGAGCATAACGGCGTCGGTGCCGTCGTAGATGGCGTTAGCAACGTCGGCAACCTCGGCGCGCGTCGGGCGCGGGTTCTGCTGCATGGAGTCGAGCATCTGCGTAGCGGTGATAACGGGCTTGTAGGCCGCGTTGCACTTGGCGATGATCTCCTTCTGGATGTGCGGAACGAGCTCGGGCTTGATCTCGATGCCCAGGTCGCCACGGGCGACCATGATGCCGTCGGAAGCCTCGAGGATCTCGTCGAAGTTCTCGACGCCCAGGGCGCATTCGATCTTCGGGAAGATTGTCACGTGCTCGCCACCGTTCTCGCGGCAAAGCTCGCGGATGCCGCGGACGGACTCGCCGTCACGGATGAAGGAAGCGGCGATGTAGTCGATGTTCTCGGTCAGGCCAAAGAGGATGTCCTGACGATCGCGCTCGGTGATGGCGGGCAGCGAGATGTTGACGTTGGGCATGTTGACGCCCTTGCGCTCGCCGATCAGGCCGTCGTTCTTAACGACGCAGGTCATGTCCTGGCCGTCGACGGACTCGACCTCGAGGGCAACCAGACCATCATCGATCAGGATAAGGGAGCCCTTCTCGACCTCGGAGGGCAGAGCCAGGTAGTCGAGGGAGATGTGCTCAGAGGTGCCGTGGAAATCCTCGGACGTGGGCTGAGCGGTGACGACGATCTTATCGCCGGTCTTGACGGCAACCTTCTTGCCGTCGACCAGAAGGCCGGTGCGGACCTCGGGGCCCTTGGTGTCGAGCAGGATGCCGACGGGCAGACCGAGCTCCTTGGAAATACGACGGACGCGCTCGATGCGACCGTGGTGCTCGTCGTAGGATCCGTGCGAGAAGTTAAAACGGGCGACGTTCATGCCCGCCTTGATCATCTCGCGGATGGTCTCGTCGCTATCGCAGGCGGGACCCATGGTGCATACAATCTTGGTGCGCTTGTACATTCAGACCTCCATCTGACATCGTCTTGCGCTGATAGATAAACCATAAGAAATAAAACTGAGATGATTATAACGAAATGCCGACCGAATACCCCAAAAAATCGACCGTATGCCGAATTAGAAGTTCATTTTTTTGCGAATAAACGGTATATGCAAAAACTTTACCAACCGTTCTAACCGCTGCTATCTGGGCGATATTTCAGTTTGATGATGCACCGAAGAAAAAACGTTTTATCAATGTCGAACATCATACGGTCTGCATCGTTGCACTCGAGCCGTGTTTCCAATTGGAATGTTTTGGCTAGACGCGCCGCTTTGGGGTACCATAGCTCCACTATCAACTGCCGCTCAGCACGGCAGCCTTGATGAGCCCTTGCCCTTCTCCTGGGAATTATGATCGGGCATCAATCTGCTGAGTGGCCCGAATCCCAGGAGGGGGACTCTATATGCAAAAGGAATACCTGTCCGCCGCGGCGGAGGTACTCAGCGACCAAGGTGTCGATGAGGACCTCGGCCTGAGCAACGACGAGGCGTCGTCGCGCCTCGCCAAGACAGGCCCTAACAAGCTCGAGGAAGCCGAGAAGACGCCGTTGTGGAAGCGCTTCTTTGAGCAGATGGCCGACCCCATGGTCATCATGCTGATCGTTGCCGCCGTCATCAGTGCACTCACGGGCATGGTCAAGGGTGAGGCGGACTTTGCCGACGTCGCCATCATCATGTTCGTCGTTATCGTCAACTCGGTGCTGGGCGTGGTTCAGGAGGCCAAGAGCGAGGAAGCTCTCGAGGCATTGCAGGAGATGAGCGCGGCGCAGTCCAAGGTTCTGCGCGACGGCAAGCTCGTGCACCTGCCGAGTGCCGAGCTCGTGCCTGGCGATGTGATCATGCTCGAGGCGGGCGACTCCGTCCCGGCCGACTGCCGCGTGCTCGAGAGCGCCACGATGAAGATCGAAGAGGCTGCACTCACCGGCGAGTCCGTGCCTGTCGAGAAGCATGCCAACGTGATCGAGCTCGCCACCGGCACCGATGACGTGCCGCTCGGCGACCGCAAGAACATGTGCTACATGGGCTCCACCGTGGTGTACGGCCGTGGCCGCGCCGTCGTAGTCGGTACCGGCATGGATACCGAGATGGGCAAGATCGCCGGTGCCCTGGCTGAGGCCAAGGAAGAGCTCACGCCGCTGCAGGTGAAGCTTGCCGAGCTCAGCCGCATCCTCACCATCATGGTTATCGTCATCTGCGTCGTTATCTTTGGTGTCGATATCATCCGCCACGGCGTGGGCAACGTTCTTACCGACCCGACCGCCCTGCTCGACACCTTTATGGTCGCTGTCTCGCTTGCCGTCGCCGCCATCCCCGAGGGCCTGGTTGCCGTCGTGACCATCGTGCTGTCGCTTGGCGTGACCAAGATGTCCAAGCGTCAGGCAATCATCCGCAAGCTCTCTGCCGTCGAGACCCTTGGCTGCACGCAGACCATCTGCTCCGACAAGACCGGTACCCTCACCCAGAACAAGATGACCGTCGTCAAGCACGAACTCGCCGCGCCTAAGGAGAAGTTCCTGGCCGGTATGGCGCTGTGCTCCGATGCCCAGTGGGACGAGGACTTGGGCGAGGCCGTGGGCGAGCCGACTGAGTGCGCGCTCGTCAACGACGCCGGCAAGGCGGGCCTCACTGGCCTGACTGCCGAGCACCCGCGCGTGGGCGAGGCCCCGTTCGACTCGGGCCGCAAGATGATGTCCGTGGTTGTCGAGACCCTGGACGGCGAGTATGAGCAGTACACCAAGGGCGCGCCCGACGTGGTGATCGGCCTGTGCACCCATATCTACGAGGGCGATAAGGTCGTCCCCCTGACCGAGGAGCATCGTGCCGAGCTCGTGGCCGCCAACAAGGCCATGGCCGACGAGGCCCTGCGCGTGCTGGCGCTGGCAAGCCGCACCTACACCGAGGTCCCGGCCGACTGCAGTCCCGCCGCGCTCGAGCATGACCTGGTCTTCTGCGGCCTGTCCGGCATGATTGACCCGGTTCGTCCCGAGGTCGCCGACGCCATCCGCGAGGCGCACGATGCCGGTATCCGCACCGTCATGATCACGGGCGACCACATCGACACCGCCGTGGCCATCGCCAAGCAGCTGGGAATCGTCACCGACCGCAGCCATGCCATCACCGGTGCCGACCTCGATCGCATGAGCGACGAGGAGCTCGACGCGCACATCGAGGATTACGGCGTGTACGCCCGCGTCCAGCCCGAGCACAAGACACGCATCGTCGAGGCTTGGAAGTCGCGCGACCAGATCGTGGCCATGACGGGCGACGGCGTCAACGACGCTCCGTCCATCAAGCGCGCCGACATCGGCGTTGGCATGGGCATCACCGGCACCGACGTCACCAAGAACGTCGCCGACATGGTGCTTGCCGATGACAACTTCGCCACCATCATCGGTGCCTGCGAAGAGGGTCGTCGCATCTACGACAACATCCGCAAGGTCATTCAGTTCCTGCTTTCGGCCAACCTTGCCGAGGTCTTCTCGGTATTCATCGCCACGCTTATCGGCTTTACCATCTTCCAGCCGGTGCAGCTGCTGTGGGTGAACCTGGTCACCGACTGTTTCCCCGCGCTCGCGCTGGGCATGGAGGACGCCGAGGGCGACATCATGAAGCGCAAGCCGCGCAACGCCAAGGACGGCGTCTTTGCCGGCAATATGGGTCTGGACTGCGTGGTCCAGGGCCTAATCATCACCGTGCTGGTGCTGGCGAGCTTCTTTGTGGGCGTGTACTTTGACATGGGCTACATCCACATCGCCGATATGATCGCCGGCAATGCCGACGAGGAAGGCGTGATGATGGCGTTCATCACGCTCAACATGGTTGAGATTTTCCACTGCTTCAATATGCGCAGCCGTCGTGCGTCGCTGTTCACCATGAAGAAGCAGAACAAGTGGCTGTGGGCTTCCGCCGCGCTGGCACTGGTGCTGACGGTGATCGTGACCGTGCAGCCGACGCTTGCCGAGATGTTCTTTGGCCCCGTGACGCTTGAGCTCAAGGGCGTTCTTGCCGCGCTGGGTCTGGCCTTCCTGATCATCCCGCTTATGGAGATCTACAAGGCGATCATGCGCGCGGTCGAAAAAGAGTAGGTCGAAAGGCCATCCCTCCCACCGGCCCGACCGCCTGCGGGGTTTCTTCTTCGCTGGTCCTCGCGCTTCGCGCTGCGGGATCGCTCAGAAGAAACCCCTCTCGGCGGTCGGGCCTTCGGACAACCTCTCGGGACCGTAAGCTGAGGGAAAGTTTGTGAGCCGATCGAGCGTTTGCTCGACCGGCTCTTTTTGATTTAGGGCTTTGCCCGGCCAGCTCTTTTTGATTTAAAATACCTGCTCAGTTGTGATTTATGGTGCTGGGAGGCGCTTGTGGGCAAGGCTAAGGCTAAAGCGAAGAAAAAGACGACGGGGGCGCGGGCTAAGCGCGATCGTCGTCGGAAGCTTGCGACCGAGGCCCCCGCGTCTGCCGAGGAGCTGCTGGCAAGCGTGCCGGGACTCGACGCGCTGCAGGACGTTCCGGCGTTTGATGACCTGCCGGTCGATGAAGCCCAGCAGACTGCCTTTGACGATTTTTGCGCACATGCCGAGGAACCCGAGCAGATGCAGCTTGGCGCCGTGGTGCGCTTGGATCGCGGGTTTCCACTGGTGGCGACTGCCGATGACACGTTTCGTGCCGAGCATGCCGTGGGGTTTGCCAAGTCGCGCGGCGAGGACGAGGTCCTGCTGCCCGCTGTGGGCGACCGTGTGGCGGTGCGCCGCGCTCCCGGGCACGATATGGGTGTGATTGAGTGCGTGCTGCCGCGCCGTACGAGCTTTGAGCGTTGGCGCGGCCGTGCCCGCGGAGAGCGTCAGGTGCTCTGCTCCAACGTGGATAGCGTGCTAATCGTGCAGGCGCTCGGTGCCGGTGAGGTGCTGCTCGACCGCGTGGCGCGCTCGCTGGTGTTGGCGCTCGACTGCGATGCCGAGCCGGTGGTGGTACTCACCAAAGCTGATCGCTGCGATGCCGAGGAGCTCGAGCGCGATCTGGACCGCGTGCGCCGCCTGGTGGGTCCGGACGTGCGCGTGATCGTGACGTCCTCTGCCGAGGGCCGCGGCCTGGACGAGGTCCGTGCCTGCGTGCCTACCGGGAGCTGCGCCATGATTCTGGGCGAGTCGGGCGCCGGCAAGTCGACGCTGCTCAATGCGCTGCTGGGCCACGATACGTTGGCGACCGGCGGTGTGCGCGAACGCGACGACCAGGGCCGTCACACTACCGTCGCGCGCGTGATGGTGGCGCTGCCGGGCGACGCCGGCGTGATCGCCGATGCCCCGGGCCTGCGCAGTCTACCGCTCGTGGGTCACGAGCGGGGTCTGGCGCGCGCCTTCCCCGAGATTGTCGAGGCATCGCGCGCGTGCCGGTTTGGCGATTGCACGCATACCCATGAGCCGGGTTGCGCTGTTCGCGAGGCCGAGGACGCCGGGCAGATCGACAGCCTGCGTTTGGAAACGTTCCAAAACCTGGCGTCATCCATGCGCGTGAGTGCTCAAATGCTCGATCCCGATGTTCATCTGTAATTGATTTTTCCTATGACAGCCGTCTTCCAACTGTTCGGGAGACGGCTTTTTTGCTGCGGAAAAGCCTCGAAACATGCAGTTTGCTGACGTGCTGGCCAAAACCTTGCCACGAGCTTGACGGGCTGGTCAGCTTTTGGTCAGCGATTGGTTTGACATCGAAAACCAAGATCGCGATTGCGCCGCTTTGCGCTCTGACCGCCCAGACAATGGTGGTACGGGCATTCGCCCGGCACTGCCATGAGAGGAGCGGCCGTGAACAAGAGCAAGCGCATCGCCATCAGTCTGGTCGCGGGCGTGCTCGCTGCTCTGCTCTGCATGGTTTACGGCTCGTCGATCCGCTCGCAAGCCGAACAGGTCCAGGCTGAGACCTTGGCCAAGTACGGTGGCGATCGCGTCGAGGTATGCGTCGCGGCGCGTGATATCGATGTGGGCGAGACCCTCGATGAGACCAATGTCATAACCCAAGAATGGCTGACGAGTCTGCTGCCGCGTGACGCGGCGACCGAGCTGCGCCGGGTGCGCGGCGACGTGACGACTTCGCGTATTCCCAAAAACGCCGTGATCTGCAATGTCTACACCAAGGCCGAGAGCCACAAGCTCGAGGTGCCTAAGGGCAAAGTCGCCGTTTCGGTGGCGGTCGATGCCGAGCACTCGGTCGGCGGCGCCACGGGCGTGGGCAGCTACGTGGATGTGTATGTGCAAAAAGACGGCGTAACCGATCGACTGTGCGGCGCGTACGTGATCGATACCAGTGAGGATTCCGGTGCCACGCGCGAGGGCAAGATCGAATGGGTGACGCTGGCGGCTGACCCCGAAGACGTCAAGGAACTGCTGGGGGCATCGGGCAAGGGAACGGTCAGCTTGACGATTCCCGCCACGGCGCGCGGCAAAAAGAGCGGAGGCGACGAGTGATGAAGGCGATCTGGCTTGCGTGCTGCGCGTGCGGCGATTACGGGCTGTTGCAGCGGGAAGTCGAGGGCCGTGATGCGGGTGCACAGGTGCTTCGCGTGGGTGACCTGGACGGGCTGATTTCCATGGCGCGGGCGTTTCCGTCGCGCCGCGGGGCTGCCATCATCGCGGCGTCTCTGTTTGATACCGAAGATGTGCGCAAGACTGTTGTGCGCCTGACGGCCGAAGGCCGCGTGAGTCGCGTGGTCGTGTTGATAGAAGCACTCGATCCGTCGGATATCGAGGGGCTGTTTCGCGCAGGGGCGACCGAGGTCATCGCTGCGCACAGTATATGCGGCAACGGGCGCGCGGGCGAGGGAGCGGTTGATTCCGATCGGCGCATGACGATTGAGCCCGATGCTTTTGTTGATAGGGAACCCGGGGCGCCTCGCGCTACAAGAGGCCCGCGTGTTGATGATTATGGAAAAGCGGAAGCCGAGCATGGTCGGCGCCCCCGGAACCCCCTTGTATACGATGACGCTGGAGGGCCGGCGCAGCATGCTGGCGACTCCCCGGCTGTAGATATGGGATACGTGCACGGCGTGAATCTGGCGGATGAACTCGACGAAGTTGAGGGCTTTGCCGGGTGCGGCGAGTTGTCGCTGATGCGGCATGAGCAGATTGCACAGAACGAGCCTGCCTCGCAGACCGAACAAGCTGACATGCCGGCTTGGACGCAGCGTGTGGTTGCGGCAGGGGAGACGGGGACGCTGTCACCGACGCCCGCTCCGCCGCCTCCGATGCCGCCGGCAGACGCTGCCGCTCCGCAGCATCGAGCTCCGGTCATCTGCGCCATTTCGGGTTCGGGCGGTTGCGGCAAGTCGACGATCGTTGCCACCATGGCACACACATCGTCGCTGTTGGGCTTGCGTGCCGCCGTGCTCGACCTGGACCTGATGTTTGGAAACCTTTACGACTTGTTAGGCGTCGATGCTCCGCGCGATATGGCGGCACTTATCGAGCCGTCGGCGGCGGGCGCGCTCACCGAGCCGGATATCGTAGCCACATCGATGCGCGTGGCGCCGGGCGTTACGCTCTGGGGTCCCGTCGCGGCGCCCGAGCAAGCCGAGCTCATGGCACGTCCGGTGGAGCTATTGCTTGATGTCCTGCGTCGCGAATCCGACGTGGTCTTTATCGATACCTCGGTCTTTTGGGGCGATGCCGTGGCGGCTGCGGTGGCGGCGAGCGACCGTTGCCTGGTCGTTGGCGATGCGGCGGTGTCGTCCGCGACATCGGCGTCGCGCGTCATTGAACTGGCAAGTCGAGTAGGTGTGCCGCGCACGCGCATGAGCGCCGTGTTCAACCGGTTCGGTGCGCGCGGGGCAGACGAGGACGTCGCCATGCGCTTTGAGATTGCCTGTGCGTTGAGCTCCAAGATTCGTATCGCCGATGGCGGGCAGGATCTCGCCGCGCTCATGGCGTTTGGGCGCGCTGACGAGGCAGTGGGGCAGACCAGCGCTTTTGCGACCAGCGTGCGCGAGGCCACGCGCGAGATGCTCGTGGAACTGGGGTGCGCCGTCGGCCCTTGGAGCGATATGGTCGCCGACCGTGCAATGCGCACCGAACGCCCGCGTATCCGCCTTCCCTGGTCGCGCGAGGGTGATCAGCGATGAGCCTGCAAACGAGGATTAAGGCTGCCGGCGCTGCAGCGGCGGCAGCGCCTGTAGATGCGGGGCATCGCCGCGCGGTGAAACGACGCACCAAGCGCGCCGTGATGGACCGCATGGGTTACGACGAAGTGGCGCGTATCAGCGCCTATATCGACCCGGCACTTGCCCGCTCGGAATTGCGTCCTGCGGTGGAGGCGGCGCTCAATGTTGAGGAGCCGACCGATCTCGCGACGCCCGAGCGCGAGACTATCATCGACGAGATTTTGGATGACGTGGTGGGCTTGGGGCCGTTGCAGCCGCTCATCGAGGACGACACCGTTACCGAAATCATGATCAACGGCTGCCGCTCGGCTTTCTTTGAACGCGGCGGCGTCTTATACCCCATCGAGCGTGCGTTTGAGGATGATGAGCAGATCCGTGTGCTTATCGACCGCATCATCTCGCCACTTGGCCGCCGTATCGACGAGCGCAGCCCCATCGTCAACGCCCGCCTCAAAACGGGCTATCGCGTCAACGCGGTGATTCCGCCTGTGGCGATTGACGGACCGATTCTCACCATCCGAAAGTTCTCGGACCGCATCTGCTCGCTGGACGAGCTTGTGGGGCTGGGGTCGCTGCCGCTTTGGTATGCGCAGCTGCTGTCGTGCGCGGTGTCGCTGCGACAGGACCTGGCTGTTGCGGGAGGCACGGGATCTGGTAAGACCACCCTGCTCAACGCGTTGTCATGCGAGATTTCCACCGGCGAGCGCATCGTGACGATCGAGGACTCTGCCGAGCTCAAGTTTGCGCATCATCCGCACGTGGTGCGTCTAGAGGCGCGCGAGGCTTCAATTGAGGGCGAGGGCGCG
Source organism: uncultured Collinsella sp. (assembly GCA_900545665.1). Taxonomy (GTDB): domain Bacteria; phylum Actinomycetota; class Coriobacteriia; order Coriobacteriales; family Coriobacteriaceae; genus Collinsella. The sequence continues at coordinate 94,172 of UQZU01000001.1, read as the reverse complement.
GTGACGATCCGCGACCTGGTGACCAATGCCCTGCGCATGCGCCCCGACCGCATCGTGGTGGGTGAGGTGCGCGGTGCCGAGTGCTGCGACATGTTGCAGGCCATGAACACGGGCCACGACGGGTCGCTCACGACGCTTCATGCGGGCTCAGAACAGGAGACCGTGGTACGTCTGACGTTGCTTGCGCGTTATGGCATCGATCTGCCGAGCGAGCTCATCGAGGAGCAGATTGCCATGGCGCTCGACGGCATCGTGATGTCCGAGCGCCACGCCGATGGCAGGCGTTTCGTCTCCTCGTATTCGGGAGTGCGTCGCGCCGCGTCGGGCGGCGTAGAGCTCGAGCGCTATGTGACTTTCGATGCCGCCGAGCGCACCTGGACGCTTGACCGCGAGCCGCCGTTTATCGCAGAAGGCCTGCGGTCGGGGACGCTCACACAAGAGGAGGTGGACGAATGGAGGTCGCTGTGCCCCTTGTCGTAGGGGGCTTGGCAGGGTTTTCTGTTGCGACGGCATGCGGGGCGGAACCTCGTGTGCCGCAGGTGCCGCCGGCGGAGCTGGCGCGTCAGGCGCTCGAGACGGTGGCAGAGAAGCTGCCGCGTGAGCTGGTGGAAAACGATCTGCTGAAAAAGATCGCCCGTTCGTGGGCATCGCTGGCTCCGGCGCATCGCCTTGGCCTCGTGATCGAAGATGCTTCGGGGCGTTTGGCGTTTCTGCTGCTCTCGAGCGGTGTCTGCTGCATTTTACTAACGATGGTGTCGTTATCGCCCCTCGGATTTGCCTTGGGACTTGTTGCTCCGTTTGCCGCTGGCGCCGCTCGGGATGGCTTTGAGAGCCGGCGCGAGCAACACGATGCAGAAGAGACCATGCCCGAGGCGTTTACCGCACTTTCCATGTCGCTTGCCTCGGGACATTCACTGGCCCAGGGCATGCGCTTTGTGGGCGCTCATGCGCAAGAACCGGTGCATACCGAGTTTTTGCGGGTGGCGGCGGCAATCGATTGCGGCATCTCGGCGACCGACGCGCTCGATGACTTGCTCGTGCGCATCGACGCCCCTGGCCTTTCGCTTGTGACCTTGGCGCTTAAGGTGTCTCAGCGCACCGGTGCTCCGCTTGCCGACTTACTGTCCGAGGCGTCGAGCATGGTGGGGGAGCGCATTGAGCTCAAGCGCCGCCTGGATGTTAAGACGTCGCAGGCTCGCATGTCTGCGCATATGGTCGCGGCGATGCCGACGGGCATGTGCGCGGTGTTGGCGCTGCTTTCGGCAGATTTTCGTCGCGGTCTTGCGACGCCTGCCGGCGCGGGCACTGTGGTGCTGGGTCTTGCCCTCAACGCCGTTGCCCTGGTGGTTATCCGGCGCATTATGCGGGTGGAGCTATGAGCGCCCCGGTTGCAGTTGCGGCTTGCCTGTGCGCTCTGAGTGTATTTGTCGCGACGGGTTTGGATCGGGCGGATGCACGCAAGATCGCAGAGGCCTGCAAGCGCGAGGCGGTGCTGGTCGCTGCCGCGGGTCGCTCGGTGGTCGATGCTCTGGCCGCGCGAATGAAGGGCGCGGTTGGAGCGGGCGGCCCGGCGCGAGTATCGCTCGGCGAAGTGTCCGAGATGATCGATGTTGTGCGCTTGGGTCTTTCGGCCGGTCTTTCGTTTGATGCGGCGCTTGAGATTTTCTGCGCCAACCGCCGGTCAGTGCTGGCTCTTCGACTTGAGCGGGCCTGCATGGCGTGGCAGGTGGGCGTGGGCACGCGTGAGGACGAGTTGTTGGCCGCCGCGCGCGACCTGGACGTGCGAGCGCTCGAGACCTTTGCCATCACGGTGGGACAGGCGCTCGCCCTGGGTGCCCCACTTGCCGAGACACTGGCCGCTCAAAGTCGCGAGATCCGTGCGGCTCATCGCGCCGCGGTCGAGCGCGAGATCGAGCGTGCGCCCATCAAGCTGCTGATTCCCACCGGCACACTCATCTTGCCGGCGTTGCTTCTGTCCATATTGGGCCCGCTGTTGGGAGCAGGCGGGATGATGTAGGGAGGAATACATGAACACGATGACTGACGTTGCTGGCAAGGTCTGGAGCTGGGCTGTTTGCCAGTCAATTCGCGCTCGCCAGCATGCCGGGGAGCTACTGCAGGAGGAGAGTGCGCAGGGCACCACCGAATACGCTATCTTGGTCGGCGTGCTCGTGGTGATCGCCATCATTGCCATTGTCGCATTTAAGGGCAAGGTCCAAGATCTATGGAACGCTATCAGCGAGGGCATCAACAGCCTGTAGAGGGCGAGCGCCCCATCGGGGTGCTGCTGGTGTTTGCTTGCCTGACCGTGGCGATAGCGGCGGTGCTTTGGGGGCTTAACGCCGCGCGGCAGCAGCGTCCTGGGGCCGCCTTCGATTCGGGCTCAGATTCGGCGGTGGCGTCTCAAAAAGATGAGATGCGAGATGCGGACGATTCGGATGTCGCTGTCACGGCGCAAACCTTTCTGCGGACGCTCGACAAGCGGTCTGGCACTGCGACGGATTCACCTGAGGACAACGCGATTGCGGTCCGGCTTGCATGGTCCGAGGACCGACCGATGACCGAGGCAGCGGCGGATATGTTACGCGCCTACCGCGAGGTGCCAACGGCCCAGCTCGCCCTGAGCGGCTATCTCGATATTAAGGGCAACGTATGGGGCGCCATCGTGCGCGATGGGCGCGGCTGGGTCGATATGGTGACGGTTGCCGCGGATGCCGGCGATGCTTCGTGTCGTCTGCGCGCCGTGCGTCTGGTCCCGCAAACAATAAGCTCAAAGAAGGGATCGTGAAATGCATGGCGTTCTGCGTGAAGAGGTTGCCCAAGCGACTGTGGAATACGCCATCGTTACAGTGGCGCTGTTATCGATCGTGCTGGCGATCGCGGGGCTTTGGCGTGCTGGCACCGATGGGCGCTTGGCGGCGCTGGTTGAGCGGGCGGCATCTCATGGCGTTGCCTCGACGTCGGTTATCGACGCCGCTGCGGGTGCTAAGGACATCGCGTTGTATTGATATCGCGCGCGAGGACCGGGCGCAGTCTACGGTCGAGGCCGCTTTTTTGCTGCCGACGTTTCTGACGCTCATCCTTCTCGCACTGCAACCAGTGTGCCTGCTCTATACGCGCGCGGTCATGGAGTCTGCCGCCGCCGAGACCGCGCGGCTCATGACCACGACGACGGCGGAGGACGACGATCTTAAGGAGTTCACCCGCCGCCGGCTTGCCGCAGTGCCCAACGTTTCGATCTTTCATGCCGGCGGGCCGTTGTCGTGGGATATCGAGCTTGGCCGGGCCGGTGCGGGTGGCGTCTCGTCCGTGTCCGTTTCCGGCGAGGTCAAGCCGTTACCTGTGATCGGTGCGTTTGCGCAGGCTATGGGTTGTACCGCCGAGGGCGGCTACGTTGAGCTCAAGGTCGATGTCTCGTATCAATCGCGTCCCGAATGGCTGGAGGGAGATTATGATTCGTGGATTGCTGCATGGGATTAAGCGTTTCTGGTCTAGATGCGTTTTGACGCGCCGTCCGAGCTGCCATCGCAAGCGAGGCGGCTTTATGGGCCGCGCCGGTGTTGATCTGTTTATCGAAGACAGCGCCTATACCACGCTTTCTTCTGCCGTGGTCATCCTAGTGGTGCTCACGTTGTTGTTTTCGTCGACCGCGGCGATATGGAGCATGTCGCGTGCCGGGGATACCCAGGTGGCGGCCGATAGCGGCGCGCTGGCGGGTGCCAACGTAGTGTCGTCCTATCACACGGCTGCCACGGTGGTTGATGCGAGCATCTTGAGTCTGGGGCTAGCGGGGTTTGCCACGATCGGGACGGGCCTGGTCGCCATCCTCATCCCGGGTGCCGAACCAGTTGCCGGCAATATGATCGACACCGGGATCGAGATCATTAAAACGCGTAACAAGTTTGCCAAAAGCGCATCGGAAGGCTTACAGAAAATCGAGACGGCTTTGCCGTATCTGATTGCCGCGCGTGCCACGCAGGCGGTGTCGGCGCGGGATACCGATAGTGTGACCTATACCGGTACGGCGCTTGCTGTGCCCAGGACATCCGAGTCGGACTTCGCTGCGCTCAAAGGGTCAGAGATCTCGACCGATACCATTAAAGACACATCAGATGATTTAGAGCGTGCGGCCGAGGAGCTGCGGAAGGCTTCTGAGGACACGGCGAAGGCTAAAGAGCGCGCTTGGCTGGCGGATTGTGGTGGGTCTGACAAGGGCTCGGTTAGCAGCTGTTCTTGCATGTGGGAGCGTGCGAAAAGCCTGACGGATCTCTCTGGTGCTCAAAATCCGCATTACGCTTCGAGCGTTACATGGGAACCGCAAGTGGCGCTCGATCGCGCGAAGGCCTACTATCGCCAGCGCCTGGCAAATGAGAAACCGCTTGGCGGGGGTCCGGAAAAACAGGCAGATTCTGCTGCACGAAAGGTATTCTTCGCTTATGCGAGCGAAGAAGTCGAGCGGGCATATATAACTGAAAAGGACGGCAAAGTTTCCGCCCACATCCCTTTCCTTCCGCGAAATCCAGATGAGGCGCGGGCGACTGAACTCTATACCGATGCGTGTTGGCCCACGAGTGAAGTAGATAAAGTTACCTATTTGCATTATGGGACTGACTGTCCAAATTACAAAAAAGGAAAGCCAGGTGGGCTGGCATCCGTCGCAGATTTTGACGGTCACGAAACGTGTAGCGAATGCCATTTCGGTGTGTCGTCTTTAGGGTACGTTGCGATTGCAACGACTTCTGTCGAAAGGGGCTTCGAGTACCACTTCGATAAGTTCAAAGAGGCCCTGGAAGACTACGTCGAATGCCGCAACAAAGAGCTTGAGCTCGAGCGTCAGACCGAGGATGAGGCCGACCGTGCGGGCAATGCGTTTGACCAGGCCATTAAAGCGCTTTCGGGCGAGCGTCCGCGTATCGCTCCGCCCGGTCGCAACGGCGTGGTTGCCTTTGCGGTTTCGGGTGCCATCTCGAGCCCCGATGAGCTCAACTCCTCGTTTAACACGGCAGTCAGGCTTGGCGATCGCGGTGCTATCTCTGCCGCGGTGCTGGCGCCCGATGAGGCGACGGCGCAAAACAACGTGCTTTCGCGATTTTTCTCGACATTGAAGGAACGCTCGGGCGGCGTTGCCGGCGTGCTCGACGGCGTCATGGATGTTTGGGGACGGCTGCTCGTGGGATACGGTGATATCCAAGGTTCGGCCGACGAACTTATGGACGAGATGATTAAAGACCTAGGAGGGGGCAGCGGTGCGTTGGGCTCCATTGCATCGTGGCTCGGCGATACCGTTTCGGCGTCCGTGGCGGCGCTGGGTTTGGAACCGTGCGACTTGCGCCTGCGAAAGCCGGTGCTGACCGATTCCGCCAATGTCATTAAGAGTCCGGGGTCTGACATTGCGGGTCTTTCTCAAGCGCAAGACAAACTGCGAAGTATTCCGTTGGGCGTGACCGATCCCAAGGCACTTTGCGAGGCGTTGGAATATCAAGTCGAACGCACCATTAGCGGTACGGTGTTCACGCTTGCGGAGATTCCTCTGCCCGGCGGCGGCTCCATCCCACTTACCGTCGATGTCGCGACGCTGGTTGGCGCTCTGGGCGGTGGGTCGTAACGAGTATCCGCATGCGTCTGCGCGAGGAGCGCGCCCAAGCGACGGTTGAGATGGCAGTGGTTACGCCCGTTTTGCTGGTGCTGGCACTCATCGTGTACAACGTCATGATCTTTGCCAGCGCTGTCGCGCGCTTCGACCGCGTGGTGCCCGACATCGTGTTGGCGCACGCTGTGGCGCCGGGCGGGGAGGGTGACGAGAACTCTGCCGATGCCTCGGTGACGGTCCAGACTCAAATTCTGAATGCCATGGAAGGCTATGACTTGCAGATCGAAGTGTCGAGCGAGCAAGGCGCGGAGGCATCAGATGGTGGCCTGCTCTCCCTATCCGGTACGTTTAGGACCTACACCTGCACCATGCACTATGAGCCGTGGCCGACTTCTCTCAGCATCGCTGGCGTTCCGCTGGGGGCGCCGACAACGTTGTCGCACGAGTGCGCGGTGACGGTCGATCCGTGGCGTCCGGGGGTGGTCATGTGACCGCGGTCTCGTCCTACATCGCTTACGCGCGGGCACTCAACAGGCTGGGTTGGACGCCGGCCGAGTTTGTGGTGGCGGAGTCGTTTGCCGTGCGCCTGCGCGGCATGCTGGGACGGCGTCCGGTTGCCGCCAATGGCCTGCCGCTTGTCATGGCATTTCCGCACTGTTCCTCAGTCCACACGTGTTTTATGGCCTATCCCATCGACATCGCCTTCATCAATCGCGACGGCAATATCCTCGCGCGCTACGAAAACGTCCGTCCTTGGCACATGTGTTCCTGTCCCGGTGCCTGGGCGGTATTGGAACGCCCTTCAATCCTCGCTACACCTCCCGCCCTCCAACAAGTGCCGGCGTAAGAGATTGACGACGGCGGACTTTTGTCATACGAAATTGGGTAAGATGGAGGAGAAGATGCATGGATGTTGAGATCCATCCGAACGCCAAAAAACACTTGACGGAAAAGCAGGTGCTTGGTGCCTGGTTCGCGGTTACTGAGTGCATTCGCCGCGAGTCGGAGGACGAGCCGCCGAGATGGCTTGCCATTGGATGGCTTCCAGATGGTCGAAGTGTGGAACTTGTTGCGGTCGAACTAATTCGTGGATGGCTCATTATTCATGCCCTGTCTCCAGTCCAGAAGAAATTTTGGCAGGAGATTGAACAGGCTCGGCAAAGGGGTCGATGATGGGCAAGACGTATACGGCCGCTAATGGTCAGGTTGTAACGGATGAAATGATTGACGCGTGGTGCGAGTCGTACGAGCGCGGAGAGTTTCCGGATGGCGAACACACCGTTGGTGGGATCGTGCATGGACGGCCCCCGCTCTCAGGTGAGGGGACGGCAACGCTGTCGGTCAAGATTCCTCTGGGAATGAAGGAGGCCATTCGTCGACGGGCGGCTGCCGAGGGGATGACGCCAAGTGAGTTTGCCCGTGCGGCTCTGAGTGAAAAACTTCTTGCTGCCGGCTGATGCCTCTGACGTGCCGATTTATAGAACCGAGGCTGTGCTCAAAAACTTTTTTAAAATTCTCGGTTGACCGGAACGCGTCCTTGGTTATACTAATCAAGCCTTGAAACAAGGCACACCTCAAATGGCTGGGTAGCTCAGTTGGTAGAGCAGAGGACTGAAAATCCTCGTGTCAGGGGTTCGATTCCCTTCCCCGCCACCTTGAATTGACTAGGACCTCTGCAAAGGGGTCCTTTTCTTTTATGCAGCCCCCACATGGAATCGAACCCCGTGAGGGCGCGGGGCTGAGTAAACGCGTAAGCGTTTGCCAGCGCAGCTCGCAAGGCGCGTAAGCGCCGCAGCGGTCCGTCCGCGCAGCGCGCGGACGCGATTCCCTTCCCCGCCACCTTGAATTGACTAGGACCTCTGCAAAGGGGTCCTTTTCTTTTATCGAGGACTCTGCGGAAATTGCGTCCCGGAATTTGGCTTCAGAGTGGGATGCGTTTTCCGCTTTGAGGCCGCTTGGGAAAGCGCGACCCGGAATCCGGCGTCAGAATGGGATGTGCTTTCCTTTTGCGGTCTTTGGTGGAAACTGCGTCCCAGATCCCGCGCTCAGAACGGGATGCGCTTTCCGGCCGCCTACTTCCGGCGCATATGTACATCTCGGCGCGCCATCTCGGGCCCGCCCAGATATTCCTCCCGCTTTTGCGCCACTTTACAGACCGTTCGGTCGTCTGTCCGCACGCGCGGGTATACTCAAAACGATACTTTTCCTATGCAATACGATGCAGGCTCGGCCTGCACGATCCGAAGGGGGCAGTGATGGAGAGGATACTCGGCGTTAATCTCTCTGGCTGGTTTATTCCCGAGCCTTGGGTGACCCCGTCGCTATACGCGGCGACCGGTGCATCCAACGCGGCCGAGCTGCAGGAGGCCATGGGCACCGCCGCCTATAACGAGCGCATGCGCCGTCATTACGAGACGTTTGTGAGCGAGGACGATTTCCGTCGCATGGCGCAGATCGGCCTCAACGCCGTGCGCCTGCCGGTGCCTTGGTATGCCTTTGGCTCACAGGAGTCCGATGCCTCCTACATCTCGGTTGTCGATTACATCGACCGCGCGATTGAGTGGGCTGCCAAGTACAACATTCGCGTGCTGCTTGACCTGGCGACTGTGCCCGGTGGCCAGGGCGATTCCAACGATTCGCCCGCCACGCCAGAGGCTGTTGCCGAGTGGCATTCGTCCACCAACGGTCGTCATATCGCACTCGACGTGCTCGAGCGCTTGGCCGATCGCTACGGCGAGGCCGAGAGCCTGCTGGGTATTGAGCTGCTGGATACGCCGCAGATGAGTGTCCGCAAGAGCCTCTTCACCATGACGGATGGCATTCCTGCTCACTACCTGCGCAATTTCTATCGCGATGCTTACGAGCTCGTCCGTTCGTATATGCCCGAGGATAAGATCGTCGTTTTCTCGTCGTCGGGGCATCCCAGCGAGTGGAAGCATTTTATGCGCGGCGCCAAGTACAAGAACGTCTACATGGACCTTCACCTGTACCATTACCGCGACGAGCATGCGCTCGACATCACGAGCCCCCGCGGGCTGACGACGGCGATTTCGCGTAACAAGCGCGAGCTTAAAGAAGCGATTTCAACTGGGTTCCCCGTGCTGGTGGGCGAATGGTCGGGCGCGGCGATCTTTGCCAACTCGTCGGTTACGCCCGAGGGCCGCAATGCCTACGAACGCGTGTTTATCGCCAATCAGCTGGCTTCGTTTGCGCCGGCTGCCGGTTGGTTCTTCCAAACGTGGAAGACCGAGAAGCGCATTGCAGCATGGGACGCCCGCGCGGCGCTCGGCACGCTCGAGCGCGGCATGATTGAATAGGTTGATATGACGCAAAACAGCGCCCATACGGGCAAACTCTATGTGGTCGGCACGCCCATCGGCAACCTGGGCGACCTGTCCCCGCGCGTTGGCGAAGCCTTTGCCGCTGCCGATGTCATCTGCTGCGAAGACACGCGTGTGACGTCAAAGCTGCTGATGCACCTGGGCATTTCCAAGCCGCTTGTCCGTTGCGACGAGAATGTGATCGCCAGCCGCGCCGCCGGCCTGGTCGACCGCCTGCTGGCGGGGGAGACCCTCGCCTTTGCCTCGGACGCCGGCATGCCGAGCGTGTCCGATCCCGGCCAGGCGCTGGTCGAGGCGGCACGTGAGGCCGATGTGCCCGTCGAAGTTATTCCCGGGCCTTCTGCTTGCGTCACGGCGCTCGTTTCGTCCGGCATTCCCTGCGAGCATTTCTTCTTCGAAGGCTTTTTGGGTCGCAAGCACGGCGACCGCGTGCGCCGACTGCAGCGTCTTGCCGTGGTGCCCGGCGCACTCATCTTCTACGAGTCTCCACATCGCATCGTGGCGACGCTCGAGGCCGTGGCGGAGGTCTTTCCCCAACGTGAGGTTGCCGTCTGCCGCGAACTCACCAAGCTGCACGAGGAGGTCTTGCGCGGGCCCGCCGCCCAGCTCGCCGAGGAGCTGCGTGCTCGCGGCGAGGTAAAGGGCGAGATTGCGCTGGTCATCGCGCCGCCGAGCGAAGATGAGGAGGCCGGTATCGTGCCGGTTGGCGCCGCGGCAGCGGATTCCGACGAGGCTCTGCGCGAGGATATCCGCGCCGCGCTCGAGGAGGGAGAGCCCGCCTCTGCGGTGGCCAAGCGCCTGTCGCAGAAGTACTCGCGCCGTAAGCGCGATGTCTATGCCATGGTGCTCGATATGCAATAGATGGAGGATATCCAGCCCTTGCGCTAGAATCATCCCCTGTATGCAACGTTTTTCTGGAGGACAAACCCCATGGATCAAAGTAAGCCTTCGTTCTTTATCACGACGCCCATCTACTACGTCAACGCCGATCCGCACCTGGGCACGGCTTATTCCACCATCATCGCCGACGTTCAGGCCCGTTATCGTCGCTCCGCCGGCTATAACGTCAAGTTCCTGACCGGCATGGACGAGCACGGCGAGAAGGTCGCCGAGGCCGCAGCCAAGCACAACATGACGCCGCAGGAGTGGACCGACAGCCAGGCTCCGCACTTCAAGGAGCTTTGGAGCAAGCTCGAGATCTCCAACGACGACTTCATCCGCACCACCGAGCCGCGCCAGCATCATGCCGTGCAGTACCTGTGGGAGCGCATGAAGGAGTCCGGCTACCTGTATAAGGGCAGCTACGACGGTTGGTATTGCGTGCCTGACGAGACCTACTTCACCGATACGCAGGTCCAGAAGGGCGACGAGGAGTACGGCAGCGTCGGCCAGCACCTGTGCCCCGACTGCCACCGTCCGCTTGAGCGCGTGCAGGAGGAGTCCTACTTCTTTAAGCTTTCCGCTTTCCAGGACAAGCTGCTCAAGCTTTACGACGAGCACCCCGACTTTGTCGAGCCTGCGTTCCGCATGAACGAGGTACGTAGCTTTGTCGAGGGCGGCCTTAATGACCTTTCCGTGAGCCGTACGAGCTTTGACTGGGGCATTCAGGTCCCGTTTGACGAGGGTCACGTGACCTACGTGTGGTTCGATGCGCTGCTCAACTATATGACGGCCGTCGGCTACGGTGTCGACACCGACGAGGCGCGTGCCGAGCTGGCCTATCGCTGGCCCGCGCAGTTCCACATCGTGGGCAAGGACATCATCCGCTTCCACTGCGTCATTTGGCCCGCCATGCTCATGGCCATCGGCGAGGCCCTGCCCGAGCACGTCTTTGCCCACGGCTTCCTGACCGTGCGCAATGCCGAGACCGGCAAGGCCGAGAAGATGTCCAAGAGCCGCGGCAACGCCATCGCTCCGCAGGACGTTATCGACATGTTGGGCGTCGAGGGCTATCGCTACTACTTTATGACCGACGTCGTCCCCGGCACCGACGGTGCCATCAGCTTCGATCGCATGGAGCAGGTCTACAACGCCGACCTGGCCAACAGCTGGGGCAACCTTATCTCGCGTTCGCTCAACATGAGCGGCAAGTACTTTGATGGTTGCGCGCCCGCCAAGCCCGCATCGTTCGATGCGTTCGACAACCCGCTGGCAAAGATCGCCGATGGTCTGGTCGAGCGCTACATGGCCAAGATGGACGTGCTCGATTATGGTGGAGCTAAGGACGAGGTCATGGAGCTCATCCATGCCGCCAACCACTACATCGAGGACTCCGAGCCCTGGGCGCTTGCCAAGGACGAGGCCAAGGCTGACGAGCTGGCGTTTGTGATCTACAACCTGCTCGAGGCCATCCGCATTGCCGCTCACCTGCTGATGCCGCTCATGCCCCAGACTTCTGCCGAGGCCCTGCGCCGCCTGTCCTGCGAGGACGAGGCCGCGAGCGACGACCTCAAGGGCATTTGCGCTTGGGGCCTGCTTGCCGGTGGTCAGCCCGTCGAGAAGGGCGAGCCGCTGTTCCCGCGTCTGGGCTAAGCCGCTGCGCGCCATATCGGCAATTTGCTGTTTAGCTGTAAGGGCATGGCCGCAACGGTCCATGCCCTTTTGCTTTACGATGCAGCCACCATGTTAAGGAGGCAACCATGACAACTTCGCCTTTGGCAAACCCCACGGCAACTAGGGAGCTGCTAGAGGAGTTTGGCCTTGCGACCAAGCATCGCCTGGGCCAGAACTTCCTGATCGACAACCATGTGATCGAACGTATCTGTGAGCTCGCTGAGCTTGCGGGCGATGAGCGCGTGCTCGAGGTCGGCCCGGGTTGCGGCACGCTGACGTTGGCCCTGCTGCAGGAGGCGGCGTGCGTTACGTCGATTGAGGCAGATCCCGAGCTCGAGCCGGTGCTCGATGCTCACGCCGCCGACTACGCCAACTTCCGCTTTATCATGGGCGACGCGCTTAAGGTGGGCCCGGAGCAGATTGAGCAGGCCGCCGGCGGCGAGCCCACGGTATTTGTCGCGAACTTGCCCTATAACGTGGCGGCGACAATCATCCTGCAGTTCTTCCAGACGATGCCCGCGCTCAAGCGCGCCGTCGTCATGGTGCAAAAGGAGGTTGCCGATCGCATTGCCGCAGTGCCGGGCAACAAGACCTATGGCGGCTATACGGCAAAGCTCGGCCTGTATGCGCAGGTGACGGGTCGCTTTGAGGTGCCGCCGCGTTGCTTTATGCCGGCGCCGCACGTGGACTCGGCCGTCGTGCGTATCGACCGTGTTGACGGCGTGGTACCCGAAGGACTCGATCGCGAATTTGTGGCCCGCGTGATTGATGCTGCATTTGCTCAGCGTCGCAAGACCATCCGCAATTCCATGAGCGCCAACGGTTTTGCCAAGGACGTGCTCGATGCCGCTTTTGAGGTTTGCGGTATCGCACCCACCACGCGCGCCGAGACGCTCGATGTTGCCGACTTTGTCCGTCTGGCCCGGGAGCTAATCCATGATGCCTAATGCCGAACGCGTGACGTTTACCAAGAAAAAGAAGACGGTTGCTTGTCCCGTGCCCTTGGCGCCGCTTGCCGACACGCATGCACATCTGCTTTCGTTTTGGGGCAAGGATGTGCCCGAGACGCTCCTGCGTGCCAAGGCCGCGGGCGTCGACCTGTTGGTGACGATGTTCGACCCCATTGCCGACAAGCGCAGCGTGGCGGACTATAGCGACTGGCTGGTGCGCGAGATTCTTCCGATGCAGGATATCCCGCAGATCAAGTATCTTGCCGGCGTGCATCCGTATGGCGCGCCGGACTATACCGACGACGTTCATGCACAGGTCGTTGCCGCACTTGATGACCCCTTATGCGCCGGTATTGGCGAAATCGGCCTGGACTATCACATGGACTATGACGACGATATCGCGCCGGCACCCCATAACGTGCAGATTGATTGCATGGCGCGCCAGCTCGAGCTTGCCGTGCGCCGCAATGTGCCGGTGGAGCTGCACCTGCGTCACGAGGACTCGGATGGGGAGCGCACCTCGCACGTTGATGCGTACAACGTACTGCGCGAGGTGGGTGTGCCCCAGGCTGGTTGTGTGCTGCACTGTTTTGGCGAGGACCGCGCCACGATGGAGCGCTTTGTGGATTTGGGCTGCTATATCGCCTATGGCGGTGCGGCCACCTTTAAGCGCAACGACGATGTGCGCGAGGCATTTGCGGCAACCCCACTCGATCGAATTTTGTTCGAGACGGATTGCCCGTATATGGCTCCGGAGCCCATCCGCGGTCTTGAATGCGAGCCCGCAATGATCTCCATTACGGCAAACACGCTGGTCAACGACCGTGTCGATCGTACCGGCGAGGATGCTGAGGCAATCGCGCAAGCCGCTTGGGAGAATGCCTGCAAACTTTTTCAAAAATAGTTCTTGCGTTCGTGGTGGCGCTCCGTTATTCTAATTCCTGCACGCGGGCGTGGCGGAATTGGCAGACGCGTACGGTTCAGGTCCGTATGGGGGCAACCCCATGAAGGTTCAAGTCCTTTCGCCCGCACCATTAAATTAAAGAGCTCCCAGCAATGGGAGCTTTTTTGTTATGGGCCCATCACAGGGACTTGAACCTGTGAAGGAGCGAGCGTAAAGAAAACGCGGAGCGTTTTTAGCGAGCTGGCGAGGACGCCGGCAGGCGGCCGAAGCCGGTGCGGATCCGCGAAGCGGATACGCGGACGTCCTTTCGCCCGCACCATTAAATGAAAGAGCTCCCAGCAATGGGAGCTTTTTTGTTATGGGCCTCTTGTTGATGTCATGTTGCTGCTTCGTGCGGGTATCCTAGTGCCAACGTGTGCCTATCAGAGGAGAGACCATGCTGTTGTCCGGTATCATCGCCGCCCTTACCAGCCTTTTGATTCCCATCATCATCCTGTTGCTGCTGCTTCCTAACGCCTGCTATGTCGTTGAACAACAGCATGCCGTGATCATTGAGCGTCTGGGCAAGTTTAACCGCATCGTCAACGCGGGCTTCCACATGAAGGTGCCCGTGATCGACCGCAAGGCCGCCACGGTGAGTCTGCGCACCATGAAAAACGGTTTTGGCATCGACGTTAAGACCCAGGACAACGTGACCATCGGCCTTGAGGTCTCTGCTCAGTACCACGTGAGCTATGACATGGGCGCCGGCCCGGCAGATTCGGGCATCTACAAGAGCTACTATATGCTGCAGGAGCCCGTCGACCAGATGCGTGACTTCATCACCGACGCTCTGCGCTCTTCGATTCCCGTCTACACACTCGATGAGGTCTTTGCCAAGAAGGATGACATCGCCAAGGACGTTAATGCCACCGTGTCCGAGCAGATGGCTGCCTACGGCTTCACCCTCGTGTCGACACTCATCACCAAAATCGCGCTGCCGACCGAGGTCGAGAACTCCATGAACGACATCAACGCTGCCCAGCGCAAGCGCGCTGCGGCACAGGAGCTCGCTGAGGCCGACCGCATCAAGCGCGTCACCGAGGCGACCGCCGAGGCCGAGGCAATGGAAAAGGCGGGCGAGGGCATCGCCAACCAGCGCAAGGCCATCGCGCTGGGTATCAAAGATTCGCTCGAGATCATCCAAGAGACGGGTGTCGGCAATGACGAGGCCAACCAACTGTTCATGTTTACGCAGTGGTCCGAGATGATGACGGAGTTCGCTCGCACGGGTAAAACCTCGACGGTCGTGCTGCCGAGCGACTTTTCGCAGTCGGCCTCGATGTTCGAGCAGATGCTGACCGCCAGCAAAGTTCAAAACGATTCGAAGGAGTAGACGCGCGTGAAATACACCGTCGTTTGCGTCGGTAAGCTCAAGGAGCGCTTTTGGAAGGACGCGTGCGCTGAGTACACCAAGCGCCTAGGTGCCTATGCCAAGGTTGATATCCGCGAGGTGGCCGATATCGACCCGGCTAAGGCGGGCGGCGTGGATGCCGCGCGCGACAAGGAGGGGGCGGCAATTCTTGCTGCATTGCCGTCTCGGGCGCATGTGATCCTGCTGGCTATCGAGGGCAAGGAGCGTTCGAGTGAGGAGCTCTCGGCGCGGCTCGACGATCTTATGCTGCGAGGCAGCAGCGACATTGCCTTTGTAATCGGCGGTTCGGACGGCGTGAGTGATGAGGTGCGCGCCCGCGCCGACGAGATGCTCAGCTTTGGACACATTACCTTGCCGCATAACCTGGCGCGTGTGGTGCTGCTAGAGCAGATTTACCGTGCCTGCAAGATCAGCCGTGGCGAGCCGTATCACAAATAGGTCGGCAATACGAAACAATGGCGTGGGACAATACCTTTCGTTTTGAGGAATGTGTCTGAAAGGACTATGCGATATGAAGATTGGATTTGTCGGTTTTGGCAATATGGCGAGCGCTATGGCCGATGGCTGGATCGCTGCCGGTGTAGCTGCGAGCGACATGTGCGCCTGTGCGGGTCGCTACGACGCACTGGTTGAGCGCTGCGAGGCGCGCGGCATGGTCGCCTGCCACGATGCCGCCGAGGTCGTCGCCGCATCCGATATCGTGGTCGCTGCGGTCAAACCGTACATGATCGAGAAGGTATTCGCCCCGCTCAAGGATGCTCTTGCCAAAAAGGTCGTTCTGTCGGTTGCCTGGACCTGGGACAGTGCCAAGTGGGAGCAGGTCCTGCCGGGCGTTGCGCATATCTCGACGGTGCCCAACACACCGGTTTCGGTGGACGAGGGCGTCATCGCTTGCGAGAAGGCTTCCACGCTTAGTGATGAGCAGAGCGCAGTGGTGCTTGATCTGCTTGGCAAGCTCGGTGCGGTGGTCGAGCTCGATACGAGCCTGCTGTTTGTGGGCGGCACGGTGGGTGGTTGCGCTCCGGCATTTGTCGCTATGGCAATCGAGGCCCTGGGCGATGCGGCGGTCAAGCACGGTATCCCGCGTGCCGATGCCTATCGCATTGTGAGCCAGATGGTGCTGGGTACGGCAAAGCTGCAGCTTGCAACTGGCCAGCATCCTGCGGCGATGAAGGATGCCGTATGCTCGCCCGGCGGCGCCACCATCAAGGGCGTCATCGCGCTCGAGGATGCCGGCATGCGCAGCGCCCTGGTCAAGGCCATCGACGCCACCCTTCAGTAAAACCTTCCATTTAGGGACAGGTTAGTCCCAGAAGCTGTCTTCCTCATCCTCGGACTTGGGTCCGCGGTCGACGTACATCTTATGGGTGCGCTTCTCCATTACAAAGGCAAGAATCGCAAATAACAGGATGCCGCCGGCGAAAAGGATGGCAAAACCGGTGCGGGTGCCAAACAAAAAGGAAAAAACTGCGTCCATTGGGTGCCTTCTTGCGTAGTTGAGTTGGGTCGTAAACGCTCATAAGTATATACTTGCCCATACATGTACAAGGTTGCAACCTAAATGGAATGTATATCGCCGGAGGATCTAATGCTTGATATCAAGTTTGTTCGCGAGAACCCCGATGCCATCGATGTCGCCATGGCTAACCGCCAGACGTCTTGGGATCGCGAGAAGTTCTTTGAGCTCGACGACGAGCGTCGTGCCGTCATCACCGAGGTCGAGGAGCTCCAGGCTACGCGCAATGCCGAGTCCAAGAAGATCGGCGCCCTGATGAAGGAGGGCAAGAAGGACGAGGCCGAGGCCGCCAAGGAGGCCGTGCGCGCCGTCAACGAGAAGATTGACGGTCTGGCCGAGCGCCGCACTGCTCTCGAGCAGGAGCAGTACGACTTCATGGCTCACCTGCCCAACATTCCTTGCGAGGCCACGCCGTACGGCAAGGACGAGGACGAGAACATTGAGCGCCGTCGTTGGGGCACCCCGCGCGAGTTCGACTTCGACTTTAAGCCGCACTGGGATCTGGGCACCGATCTGGACATCCTCGACTTCGAGCGTGGCAATAAGCTCTCCGGCAGCCGCTTTACCGTTCTCGGTGGCGCCGGCGCCCGCCTGGAGCGCGCCCTCATCAACTTCTTCCTCGATACGCACACCAGCCGTGGTTTTAAGGAGTGGTGGCCGCCCATCGTCGTCAAGCGTCAGACCATGTTCGGTACGGGCCAGCTGCCCAAGTTCGAGGATGACGCCTATCACGTCTCGGGCGACAACTTCCTGATCCCCACCGCCGAGGTCGTGCTTACCAACCTACACGCCGGCGAGGTCCTCGATGCCGACACTCTGCCGCGCCGCTACACCGCCTTCACCCCCTGCTTCCGCGAGGAGGCCGGTTCCGCCGGTCGCGACACCCGCGGCATCATCCGTCAGCACGAGTTCGACAAGGTCGAGATGGTCAAGTTCGCTAAGCCGGAGGAGTCCGACGAGGAGCTCGAGAGCATGACCGCCGAGGCCGAGTACCTGCTGCAGCAGCTGGGCCTTCCGTATCGCGTGATTAGCCTGTGCACCGGCGACTTGGGCTTCTCTGCCCGTCAGACCTACGACGTCGAGGTCTGGCTGCCGAGCTACAACGCCTACAAGGAGATCAGCTCCTGTTCCAACTGCGGCGACTTCCAGGCCCGTCGCGCCAACATCAAGTATCGCGACCCCGAGAATTTCAAGGGTTCGCGCTACCTGCACACGCTCAACGGTTCCGGCCTGCCGGCCGGCCGCACCATGGCCGCTATTCTGGAGAACTACCAGAACGCCGACGGCACCATCACGATCCCCGAGGTTCTGCGTCCTTACATGGGTGGTCTCGAGAAGATCGAGCCGGTCGCGTAAGTTGGCTGCATAGGGGATATGCAAGGGCGCTCCTTCGGGGGTGCCCTATTTCGTGCGCAGGTCCATACCATGCCGTGCGGACAGCTCAATAGAAAACACACGAACAACTGTTCTGTATACAGCCATCTACCTGCTATGCTTTTGCTAAATAAGAGCGAGAGAAAGGGGACGCGATGGAGCTGTTTGATGATCGGGTGGTTTTGTTTGAGAGCGACGAGGGTGGGGAGTACCTGCTTGTAACGTGTGAGCCGTCTGGCATGGGTGGCCTGGTGGTTCGACAGACGAGTGAGGGTCCGTTGACACAATGGTGCTTTGAGGAGTCGCCGCATGTGGTCGAGACCTTTGTGATGCACGAGGGACTTGTGGCGCTGGAGCACTTCTATGGAGTTGGGACTTCCAACCAGGTCGCGCGCATGCTGAGCATCTCGTTTGCCGATTATGATTGTGCCCAGCGGGTGAGATCGCTCCTGAGGGAACTTGATGCCAAGTTCGACCTGATCGAAAAGCCAATCGATCGTACGGGGAACAGCGGTATATGCGGAGCAGCATGACAAAACTGCGTTCCACAAAAAAGTTTGAGATTGTGCTTGACTCCAATAAGCTAAAGTGGTTTTATATGTCTTGCGCTGCGGCGTTACCTCAGCTGGATAGAGGGTCTGACTACGAATCAGAACGTCATAGGTTCGAATCCTATACGCCGCACCAATCGAACTTAAAGCCTCCGGCAACGGGGGCTTTTCTTTTATGGCAACACCGCATGGATTCGAACCTCGGTCGAGGCGCGGGCGTAAAGAAAACGCGGAGCGTTTTTAGCCCGCGGGCGAGCACGCCGGCAGGCGGGCGAAGCCGGTGCGGATCCGCGCAGCGGATGCGCGGAATCCTATACGCCGCGCCAATTGAACTTGAAGCCTCCGGAAACGGAGGCTTTTCTTTTATGACGACGTCGCATGGGTCCGAACCTCGGTCGGGGCGCGGGCGTGAAGCGGACGATTTCCTGTCGACTCGTGTAAGATTCCGAGTAGGTGTCGCGGCCCATCCGCGACCACTTCTTCTCTCAACGACCGATCAGGGTGATACTTCGTGGCAGAGCGTCCGACATACAAGCTCAGGTTTCTCGATCCCAAGAAGCGCTTTCCGGCGATGCCCGAGCAGCCTGCGGGACGCTCATATGGCGTGGTCTGGAAACTCTTTGGCGAGGACCAGCATGAATCTTGTTATGTCGTCGAATTCGTTGGCAAAAGTCATGTGTCGCTTTTGGGCTACGTAAGCGTTTCGGGTGAGGTGTACAAGGTGGACCGCCCCGTTAGCGAGGCTCCGCTGCCCAACGATCCCGACATGGAACTGGTCCTTGACGAGTCGGATTCCAGTATTGGTGAGATTATGGTAAGGGAAGCCAGCGGTGCAATGCGTACGTGCGCGCGAACCGTCGGCTCTCCCGAAGGCCCCATGCGCGAGCAGTCCGATCACGATACATGGAATTCGGCCCGCTCCCTTCCTTACGGCGAGTTCATGGCATCGATGTTCCTGCGCTACGTGATATTTGCCAACTCCGAAAGCGCTGTTGCGAACACGGCGGACGCCGACGGTCTCGATGCGGACATGCAAAACGTTGTCGACAAGATCAAGCTCGTAAAGTTGCCCGAGCCGGTCGAGGTGTTTTTGGGCTTTAACACGGCACCGCTACCTGACGCTATCGAGACGTTGCTCTACCGCGTTGACCATGCCGAGAATCCGAGCGGTATCGAGCGTTATGCCGCCGCCCTTATGAGCGAGGTCGACTTGCCCCGTCTGCGCACCATTGCCGCCAAGTCCGAAATGAGCCTAGCGCGCATCGACCGGTCGAAGCTGTTCTATCTCAATTTTGATCGTAGCCTGCTGGACCAGGGCGAGATTGACATGCTGCTTGCCATCGAGTGCCGTCTCAACCGCCTCTCCGGCATCCTCGAGCGCATCGGGGCCGGATTGGCCCCTGTGGCATCCTCGCCGAGCCTTGAGGGCTGCGCGCTCTTTGATGCGTGGCATATCGCCAAGACGACCAACGATGTTCCCCGACTGCTCGATACGGCCTCGAGCGATAACCCGTGGGGCAAACCGGGTACGGTGGCTTGCCAGCCGGGCGGTGAGTGGGATGTGCGTACCCGCTTCGCGCGTATTGTCGAGGCGCTCAACGTGGTCACGCGGCTCGACTATACCTATCGGGCAAACGTTGCCGAGGGGATTATGCTCGTTCGGTTTGGGCACTCTGTCGTGAATGCCATGCCGCAACGTGAATACGACGCTCAAGATGACGCCTGGCGCGAGCTGGAAGAGGACACGCGTGCGATCTGGGCCGCGGAGCACGATGCGCGCGTGGCACTCACGCTTGCGGCAGCGTGTTTTGCCGCGGGCACCTGCATCACGCGCTGCTATGTGCAGATTGCTGCTCCCGACAGTGAGCAGGGCGAGCGCGTTGTCGCAACGTATTTCTTTGGGCGCGCGGCCTATCTGGCCGATTGCGTGCCTGTCGCCAAGGATCTTGAGAGCATGGACATGGACGATATGCCGTGCAAGCGTGTGCTTGAGGCGTATGAGTCAACCGCTCCGGAGACGATTGAGCCTGCGGAGGTTCATGCTCGTCCGCGTGATGACCATCGCACACTGCCGCCGGCGCTGCGCGATCTGCTGCTCGCCGATAAGGCTGACGAGTTGGAGGTCATGGAAGAGGACGATGACCCATACGTGGCCCGTGTTGTTGAATTGCGCGAGCAGGCAAAAGTCGACCGTACAGGTGCTTTTGAAGGCTTTTCCCGTCTTGTCGAGGAGTTGGAGGCTAAGTGCGCCGTCGCCGAGCTTTTGGCGACAGGTCCGGTTCAAACGCAGTTTTGCGATAACCAGCTGGTGCGCATGGTGCTACCGGTGTTGGAAGAAGACCGCTCTGTGCGAATCCTTCGTGCGCCCGATGCGCTGTACTTTGCCCAGCACGAGATCTGCAGCTTTTACGCCGAGCAAGAGGACTTTGAACGAGCGCTGCCCGAGGTGCGCCATCTTTACGATCTGGCGCGCTCGTCCATGCAATCGCACTTTGCGCTCATCAACGTGCTTGCGCGTCTGGAGCGCTTTGACGAGATTATCGAGGTGGCGCGCCACGGCCTACGTATTGCCAGCGATCGTTCTGCAATCGGCTACCTGTTCTATCGCTTGGCGTTTGCCTATTGGAATTGCGATCAGCTCGACCTGGCGCTGGCTTGTTACCGTCTCGTGCCGCGCGGCGAGGAGTCGGGCAGTAGCGCGCTGGAAGAAATGCAGGGCCTTATGAACGAGATGGGCGTTAGCGAGCCTCCGACGTTCGAGGAAGCGGTCGAGACTATCCGCAAGGCTGGACTTGAGTTGCCGCCAGTGTCCGCCGTGACGAATCAGCTGGCAGATGCCGCTGTGCAACTGGTCGACAACGGCTTCTTTTTCCTGGCACGCGGTTGCATCTTCCAAATGTGGCGCACCATGGGCAACGACGAGCTCGGCTCCCTCAACCGCTCGCTGGGGTAGGGGCGAAAACTGCAAGGAGGAAAGGCCGCTAGGCAATTAGAAAATTCCCTCTTGCTCAACTTCGGCTGTTTGGTTACTATAGAACGGCTGTTACGGAGAGCTGACCGAGAGGCCGAAGGTGCTCGCCTGCTAAGCGAGTATGCCCCAAAAGGGCATCTGGGGTTCGAATCCCCAGCTCTCCGCCAGTTTAACTTTAAAGAAGGGTCCCATTGGGGGCCCTTTTTTATTATCGAGAAAGGGCGCTGGGGATTCGAACCCGAGAGGGCGCGGGCGTTAAGCAAACGCGAAAGGCGTTTGTAGCCCGTGGGCGAAAAGCCGCCAGGCTTTGAAGCCGGAGGGCATGCGTAGCATGCCCGGACATCCCCAGCTCTCCGCCAGTTTAACTTTAAAGAAGGGTCCCATCGGGGGCCCTTTTTTAGTTGAACCACGTTAGCTGGGGATTCGAACCCTCAAAAAATGAGGCGCCCCGTTGGACGCCTCCTTTCAGCGAGTGTATTGTTCTTCGATCTTACATCTCGGGCGCCTTGGCGACGGTCTCGCTCTCTGCCGTGAGTGGCCGGTTGTCGATGCGGCGGCCCAGGCGGTCGAGCTTCACGAGGAGCCATTCAATGGGATTCGGCCCTGCGCCTTCCTCGTCGGCAACCAGGTCCATAACGGCGATTTTGGTGCCGTCCTGCTTGAGAGTAACACTGCCCACCTTGTCGCCCACATGCACCGTGCCCGAAAGATCGTCGTAGCTAACCTTTTCGGTCACCTCGCCGGCAAGGGAAAACACGGTCGCTTGCGCCGTAGGATCGGCGAGTGTGGCGTCGATTGTCTTATCCGTCCAGTCGGTTTGGCCAATGCGCGCCATAAGCGGGTTGCCGTTGGCGGTCTTTTCCTGCGTGTTGGCGATTGCGACCGTCACCTTGTGGCCGTAGTACCAGTTGGCAAGGGTGGCGGTATCGGTAAAGCGCTGATCGGTGGTGGTGGAGTTCAAAATAACGGTGTAGATCTCGTCGCCGTCGCGGTTGTAGGCGCTCGTAAAGCAATAGCCCGCGTCGTCGGTGGTGCCGGTCTTGCCGCCGATGTTGCCATCTTGGCCCAGCAAATAGTTATGCGTGTCCATGGAATGCGAATGGTCGGTGCCGTCGGCGCCCGTGACCTCGATCCAGGAATCCTCGCTCGCTACGACCTCGCGGATCGTGTCGTTTTTCATGGCCTCCTGCATCATCAGCGCTACGTCGTGTGCGGTTGAGTGCATATTGCCAGCCCACTCATCAAAGTCCAGACCATGCGGGTTTTCAAAAAGCGTACCGGTGCAGCCGAGCTTCTTAGCGCGCTCGTTCATGGCCTTCACAAATGTGGCCTCGGCGTCTTTGGTCTTGGGGTCGATCTTCTTGCCCACATATTCGGCGAGCACGATGGCGGCGTCGTTGCCCGAGGGAATCATCAGACCGCGTAGTGCCTGCTCCACGGTAAGCTCGTCGCCTTCGAGCAAGCCGGCGGTCGAATTACCCACGGTGGCTGCGGCGTTGCTCACCGTGACCTTCTCGTCCATCTTGCAATTCTCGACGGTTAGGATTGCGGTCATGACCTTGGTGATCGAGGCAATCTTGACCTGCTCATCGGCGCCGCGGGCATAGTAGACGGTGCCGTCTTTGCCCATGACGAGGGCATTGGTCGCATCGATATCGGGCAGGTTTTCGGCCGTGATACCGCGCACATCGGCGGTTTTGCCGCAAACATTGTCGGTCGTGAGCACTTGGGCGCCGGCGACGGTGGGCACGCCGGCGGCAAGGGCGATAGCGCAGACAAAGCCGGCGGCAAGCTGGGCTGAGCGCTTTGCAAAAGAGGTGAGGGACTTCACAGATTTCGCTTTCGACGGGATGGTCTCTTCTGAAACTAGAGTATATCGTTTGCCGGCGTCGGCGATCATCGCGTGCGCGCTTGGCCCACATCCGCACCCGAACGGGCACAAGGGTGCTTAAGGCCGACTTAATCACCCACGCTTGTTGTGTGTGGCGTGCGTCGCCTCAGGCATAATGGAGCGCGAGAGGAGCACGCATGAACGAGCGCATTTTGGTAGTTGATGACGAGAAGGCCATCGCCGACTTGGTTGGCATCTACC
This sequence comes from uncultured Collinsella sp., assembly GCA_900545665.1. Lineage (GTDB taxonomy): Bacteria > Actinomycetota > Coriobacteriia > Coriobacteriales > Coriobacteriaceae > Collinsella. The sequence continues at coordinate 70,916 of UQZU01000001.1, read as the reverse complement.
TTACAAAAGAGGGCTTTGATGTCCAGATTGCCTATAGCGGGGCCGATGCTGCCAAGGCGATTTTGGAGCAGGAGTTCGATCTGGCGCTGCTTGATGTCATGCTGCCCGATATCGATGGGTTTGAGCTGCTGCGTACGATCCGTTCCAGCCATACCTATCCCGTGATCATGCTGACGGCGCGCGATGCCCAGCAAGACAAGATCGGGGGCCTTTCGCTTGGCGCGGACGATTACGTGGTTAAGCCGTTCCGTCCGCTGGAGCTCATCGCGCGCGTGCACGCTCAGCTTCGCCGCTACACCAGCTACGGTAGCCGTGCACAGGCGGCCGAGTCGCCGACCATTCAGCTCGACGGCTTGGAGATCAACCGCGATGCTCGTTCCGTGACAGTGGACGGTTCACCGGTACGCCTCACACCCACCGAGTATTCAATCTTGCTGTATCTGGTCGAGCATCGCGGCAGCGTGGTGGCCGTGGAGGACCTGTTCCGCGCGGTGTGGAGCGAGGATTTTATGCCCGGCTCCAACAATACGGTGATGGTGCATATTCGCCACTTGCGCGAAAAGATCGGCGACGACGCACAAAAGCCACGCTTTATCAAAAACGTCTGGGGCGTCGGCTACATCATCGAATAACGCTTTTCGCTTGTGAGGATCTTGATATGACAAAAGACGATAGGCAAGCGTTCGAGGTGCCCGATCGGCTCTTTGAATACGTGAGGTCGGTCGTCGACAACCGCGCGCTTGCAACGGTGCTGCTCTTTTTGCTGAGCCTGCTGCTGATTGGCATCGACAACATCGTCGGAATCTTGGCGGTGCTGCTTGTCGGCTTTTTGCTGATCGATCGATTTGAGATCGTGTGCCGCTGCGTGGTGATTGGCGGCGCCGCGTGGGCCATGACGTTGGCGATTGGCGCCATGGCGCTCGGCGGCATCGAAGGGCCGGTGCTGTTCGATGCCGGCTTTGTATTCAACATGCTTGGCTTTGTGCTGGCGCTTGCCGCGTGCGTGCTGTTCTTGTGCGGCCGTGCCCTGTACTACCAGGGCTACGAACAGGGCGAGCAGCATGCCGATTGTGTGCTGGCCGCTCGTATTCAAGATCGCCTGATCGATCACCCCGACACCTGGGACAACATCGACGGCGACTTCTTGGAGGTCGAGGGCGCCCTTAACCGCGTGCGTGACCGTGAGCGCAAGGTGCAGCAAGCTCTGCGTGACGAGTCGCATCGCAAGGACGATCTGGTTACGTACTTGGCACATGACCTACGCACCCCGCTTGCGAGCGTAGTGGGCTATCTTTCGCTGCTGCAAGAGGCTCCTGAGCTGCCGGTTGAGCAACGTGCGCACTTTACGGGCGTGGCTCTCGACAAGGCGCACCGGCTCGATGCGCTCATCGAAGAGTTCTTCGATATCACGCGCTTTGACTTCCACGATATCGTGCTCACGCGCGGCTATGTTGATCTGGGGTTGCTGCTGGCTCAGGTGGCTGACGAGTTCTATCCCATCCTCAACGAGCAGCATAAGGAAGTCCAAGTTGATATTCGCGAGGACCTGACGGTGCTCGTGGATGGCGACAAAATGGCTCGCGTGTTCAACAACATCATGAAAAACGCTATTGCCTATAGCTATGAGGGCTCGACCATCACGATCGAGGCCAGACGCCGGGACGGCGGTGGCGTGCGCGTGCGCTTTATCAATCAGGGCGATCCCATCCCTGAGGCAAAGCTCAAGGTGATCTTTGAGAAGTTCTATCGCCTGGATGCGGCGCGTGCGACCAATCGCGGCGGCGCTGGACTGGGGCTTGCCATCGCCAAGGAGATCGTATGCGCGCACGGCGGTACCGTTGCATGTGAATCGACGCCCGAACACACGATATTCACCATCGAGCTGCCCGCCGCATAGCCAGTGTGCCCTTACAAACACTTGACAATGCGCTCACGTGCATATGAGCCGCGATTCCTACTATCGATACTGCTGAATTGATATCGATGTGGAGGTATGCGGTATGACGGCTGCTGCGGCTGTGGAGCCCACGGAGCTTGAAGAACTCATGAAAGCGCAGGCCGAGGCCGCGCGCGAGCGCGAGGTTGGGGATGCGACTCGCCCCACGGCAGAGGATCTTGCCGCCTCGCCGACGCGTATCGATGTCGAGGGCCTCGACCTGTTCTATGGCGACCACCATGCGCTCAAGGACGTGAATATCAAGATCCGCGACAAGCAGATCACCTCGTTCATCGGGCCTTCGGGCTGCGGAAAGTCCACGTTGCTGCGCTGCTTTAACCGCATGAACGACGGCATCAAGGATTGCCGCATCGAGGGCAAGATTGCGCTCGATGGTCAAGATATCCTGGGCGACTACGACATCTGCCGCCTTCGCCAGCGCGTGGGCATGGTGTTCCAGCGCCCCAACCCGTTTCCCATGAGCATCTACGACAACGTCGCGTATGGTCCGCGCGGTATGGGTGTGCGCGATCGCGCTGCGCTGGATGAGCTGGTCGAGGACTCCCTTCGTCGCGCTGCGCTATGGGATGAGGTCAAGGACAAGCTCAAAGAGTCGGGTCTGGGTCTTTCGGGCGGCCAGCAGCAGCGTCTGTGCATCGCCCGCGCACTTGCCGTGCAGCCCGACATTCTGCTGATGGACGAGCCGACCTCGGCACTCGACCCTGTGTCGACGCTGGTGGTGGAGCAGCTGGCCTGCGAGCTCAAAGAGACCTGCACGCTCGTGGTCGTTACGCACAATATGCAGCAGGCGGCGCGTATCTCCGATTCGGTCGCATTCTTTTTGCTGGGTGAGCTGGTGGAGCACGCGCCCACCGCGCAACTCTTCAAGAATCCGACCGATCCGCGCACGGCGGATTATTTGACGGGACGTTTTGGCTGATACCATCTAGTAAAGGTACCTTTAGGGTTAAGATGCGGTCATGCCGGCCGCAAAGGGGTTCAACATGATCTATTACGTCGAGGACGATGACAACATCAGGGATTTGACGGTCTATGCACTGCGCAAGCAGGGGATTGAGGCCGAAGGCTTTTCGTGCGACGGTGAGTTTAAGGCTGCCGTGGCGCGACGGGTACCCGATGCCGTCCTGCTCGACATCATGCTGCCCGATACCGATGGCTTGGCGATTATGCGTCGACTGCGTGCCGATCGCCTGACGGCGACGGTGCCCATCATGATGCTTACCGCCAAGGATACCGAGCTCGACAAGGTGATGGCGCTCGATGGCGGTGCCGACGATTACCTGACTAAGCCGTTTTCGCTCATGGAGCTTGCGAGCCGCTGCCGCGCACTGCTGCGTCGCGGCGGCATGGTCAAGCAGGCGAGCGATGTGCTCAGCGTGGGCGACATCGTGCTCTCGCCCAGCCATCGCGAGGTGACCGTTGCCGGCGAGCCGCTTAAGCTCACCCTGCGCGAGTTCGACCTGCTCGAGTACCTCATGCGCAAGCCCGGCGTGGTTTTTACCCGCGAGTCGTTGCTGCAGAGCGTGTGGGGCTGGGACTTCGACGGCGGTTCGCGCACCGTTGACGTGCACGTGCAGACGCTTCGCCAAAAACTGGGCGAGCATGCCAGCGCCATCGAGACCGTGCGCGGCGTGGGCTACCGCATGGCCGAGCCTTCTGCCGGTGATGGTGCCGAAGGTGACGACACCGCGGCCACCGCATCGGAGGAGTAACCCGTGGTCTTCGCCCCCCAGGGAAAACATACGCTGTCGCACCGCGTTTTTGTGACGATCTTTGTCTGCGCCATGGCGGTTATCGTGGCGTTTACGGTGCTGGGTGCGTTCTTTGTGCAAAACACCTTGGCGGATGCCACGAGTACCAATCTGGCGCAGGAAACCGAGCTCATTGCTGCCGCTCTCGACGAACAGCAGGAGCCCATCCCGTTCTTGCGTAGCCTTGATCGCGAGGACTTGCGAATCACGCTGATTAACAAGGATGGATCGGTTGCCTACGACAACGAGGCGTCGCCTTCCGCACTGCCCAACCATGGCGATCGCCCCGAGGTCATCGAGGCCTTTGAGAGTGGTTTGGGTTCCGCGGAGCGCGCAAGCTCTACGCTCGACGAGATTATGCTGTATCGCGCCGTCGCCCTTGATAACGGCCAGGTTGTCCGCTTGGCGCAGGCCCAGCCTGGCGTTACGGCGATTTTGCTGTCGATGGTGGCGCCGATGCTGCTTATCGCAGCAGCGGGTGCGGTACTCTCGTTTTTTATGGCGCGCCGCGAGTCCCGTGCCATCATCGCGCCGTTGCAAGAGGTGGATTTGGACCACCCACGCCGTAGCTATGAGCACGCCTATGCCGAGATGGTCCCCATGCTTGAGCGTATCGAGTCACAGCGCCAGGAACTCAAGCGCCAAATGGCGGTGCTAGCGGACAACGACCGTATGCGCCGCGAGTTCACGGCGAATATCACCCATGAGCTCAAGACGCCGCTTACGGCGATTTCGGGCTATGCCGAGCTCATCGCAAACGGCATGGTCGAGGGCGAGGGCGACCTGCGCAACTTTGGCGGTCGCATCTATCGTGAGGCGGGCCGCTTGGCAGCGCTTGTCAACGATATCCTTACGCTGTCTAACTTGGACGAGGCCGAGCGTGCAACTGAGGGCGAGGCGGTGCCCATTGGTTCCACGGAGCCTATTGAGCTCTCGCGTGCCATCTACGCGGTTGAGCAGCGTCTTGAACAGGTCGCCCGTCAAGCGAATGTGACGATAAGTCATGAGACCAAGCCTGTGGTCATCGAAGGCGTGTCGCGCTTGATTGACGAGCTCATCTATAATCTGGCGAGCAACGCCATCCGCTACAATCGACCCGGCGGTGCGGTTACGCTGCAGTGCGGCACCAACGACGAAGGCCATCCGTTCCTTGCGGTCGCCGACACGGGAATCGGTATCGCGCCTGAAGAACAGGGCAAGGTATTTGAGCGGTTCTATCGCGTGGACAAGAGTAGGTCCAAGGCGCGCGGCGGAACCGGTCTGGGGCTTGCAATTGTCAAGCATGCGGCCCTGTATCATCACGCCACGCTCGATCTGTCGAGCGAGTTGGGCGTGGGAACCACCATTACGGTGACGTTTCCCATACGGCAGGACGAGCCATTCGCATAGCGATACAACATAGATATTGATGCAGACGCCGCATTTGACTTTCGGGTGCGGCGTTGTTGTGCAATTTTACGATTGCTTCCGACATTTTTACAGGAGAGCCTGTTTCTTATGTATAGAGTTTGGTCTCGGTAAAAAGATGCGATAACATACGGACAGTTTTGTCAATCCGAACTGGGGAAATGAAAGGCAAGCTGCATGACCCTTCTCGAACTGTTCCAGCTGCTGAAGAAGCACCTTCAGCTGGTCATCACCCTTCCGGTGGTCTGCGCGATCGCCATGGGCATCGTGTCCTTCGTTGCGATGGACAACACCTATACCGCGACGACGAGCATGTACATTCTCGCCAAGACCGACGATAGCGGTCAGATGAGCTACAACGATCTCTCGGCGAGTCAGATGCTTTCCAACGATATCGCCACGCTGCTGGATAGCGATAGCGTTAAGAGCGGCGCAGCCAATGAACTGGGCCTCACTGATCTGGATGACTACAAGGTGTCTGTTTCCTCCGAGACCACCACGCGTGTCATTACGCTTTCGGTTACCGGCACCGATGCCAAGGAGACGGCTAAGGTCGCAAAGGCCATGGCCAGCTCGGTGAGTACGGTCGCTCAGAACGTCGGCGCTGCCCAGAGCATCAACGTTATCGACGAGGCTAAGACCCCCGAAGCCCCCAGCGGCCCCAAGCGCACGCTGTATATTGCCGTCGCGTTCCTCGCCGGTATCTTTATCGCAGTCGCCTATGTCGTTTTGGCAGACATGCTCAATACCCGCATCCGCGGTGCCGAAGAGGCAGAAGAGCTCCTGGGCATTCCCGTTGTTGGCCGAATTCCGGCTATGAAAGGTGGTAAATAGGCATGGCTAAGGCAAAGAACACCGACAAGCTCGTTGTACAGAATGCCGCCAAGACCCTTCTGGCCAACATCCGCTTTGCGAGCGTGGACGACCCCATCCGCACCATCACCGTTACCTCCTCGATTCCCAACGAGGGCAAGTCTACGGTTTCCATTAACCTTGCTCAGGCAATCGCCACGAGCGGCAAGTCCGTGCTTCTGGTCGAGGCCGATATGCGCCGCAGGTCCCTTTCCGATATGCTCGGCGTTCGTTCGCGCGGCGGACTCTATGCGGTCCTTTCCGAGCAGATCTCCATTGACCAGGCAATTGTCGAGACGGGTCAGAAGAACTTCTACTTCCTCGATGCCGAGCCGCATATTCCCAATCCTGCCGACATCATCGTCTCTCACCGCTTTGCCAAGCTGGTAAAGGCGCTGTCCGCCAAGTTCCAGTACGTCATCTTTGATGCTCCCCCGGTCGGCACCTTCATCGATGCTGCCGAGATTGCCAGCCTGACCGACGGCACGCTGTTCGTGGTGCGTGAGGATTTCACCAAGCGCGAGGAGGCGCTCAACGCCATCGGTCAGCTTAAAAAGTCCGAGAAGGTCAAGCTCATCGGTACCGTTATGAACTACTGCGAGACCGAGACCAGCGAGTACTACTACTCCTACTACACCAAGGACGGTAAGAAGGTGAAGAAGGGCTCCGACGATCAGGGGACTTCCAAAAAGGGCATCTTCACCAACCGAGCAAACGTTTAGTTGATTAAGGTTGACCTATGCGTGACATTCATTGCCATATCTTGCCGGGTGTAGACGACGGCGCCGCCGATCTCGATGAGAGCTTGGCGATGCTCGAGGCTGCCAAGCGGGCTGGTGTAACCAGAATTGTTTGCACTCCTCACTGCCGTGATCCCTATTTTGATTACGACAAGATGTGGGATGCCTTTGAGCTGCTGCGCGATAACGCTGACGGTTTTCCGCTCCAGATGGGCTTCGAGGTCAACCATCGAAAGCTCGTTGAGCTTGGTATCGATGCCGCGGAGCACTTGCATTTCGATGGGACCAACGAGTTTCTGCTCGAGCTTTCGACGCATGCCGATGCGTATGCGTTTAGAGAGTACGAGAACACGATTTACGATTTGCAGTGCCGTGGCTACCAGGTGATCATCGCTCATCCTGAGCGCTATCGTGCGGTTCAAAAGGATGTAAGCGTGGCGGAGCGCCTGGTCGATATGGGCTGCAAGCTGCAGGCTTCGGCGGACTTTATTGCCGGCGGTCGCTTTGGTCGCGAGAAAAAGCCGGCACAGCGCCTGTTCGATCAGAACCTGTACAGCTTCATCGCGAGCGATGCCCATAACGTGGGTCATTACGATTGCCTGGCGAAGGCTCGCGCGAAGTTTAGCGTGCGCGGAGCTCATTTTCGCTAAAATCTGTCCCTAACGTTCGCATTGAATGAAAGGGCAGCCATGGATATCCAACTTAAGACGGGATGCTTTGATGACGCGGCGTTGGTGCGCCGCGTCATTTTTATGGACGAGCAGGGCTACGAGAATGAGTTCGACGCTATCGACGAGGATCCGAACTGCATTCATGTGACGCTCTATGTAGACGGCGAGCTTGCCGGTTGCTCGCGCGTGTTTCCCGAAGAGCTTGAGCACGCGGCTGACGCAGAGGCTCCGGTGTCGCCGGCGTGCGACTTGGACGAAGGTGTCGCGGCGGGGGAGACCTACATTATGGGGCGCGTCGCCGTGCTGCCGGCTATGCGTCGTCGCGGACTGGCGAGTGCGATCGTCGATACCAGTGCTTCGTGTGCACGCGATGCCGGCGCTAAGCTTATTAAGCTGCATGCGCAGGAATACGTGCTGCCGCTCTATGCAAAGGCGGGCTACACGCAAATTGCCCCGGTAGATTACGAAGACGAGGGCCAGCCCCATGTCTGGATGGCCAAGCGCGTAGATGGCAGATAGGGACGTTCCTTTTCTGCCGGCAGCTGGGGACACTCCTTGGCATCCGCCGCACGGTCGTTTCAACATACAGTTTTTCGATTCCGTATGTATATATGCGCGCTAATGGGTTATAAAATCTAAGTCTGAACATAGCAGGTCTGCGATGCGGCTCGGGCGACCGGGCCGTTTTTGCGGACGGGGGTAGCGCGAAAGGACTGCACATGCGTCAATTTAAGACCGAGAGCAAAAAACTGCTCGACCTCATGATCAACTCCATCTACACCAATAAGGAAATCTTCCTGCGCGAGCTTATCTCTAACGCGAGCGACGCCGTCGACAAGCTCAACTTTAAGAGCCTGCAGGACCCGAGCGTCAAGATCGACCAGGGCGACCTGGCCATTCGCGTCTCCTTTGATAAAGACGCCCGCACCATTACCATCTCGGATAACGGCATTGGCATGACCGCCGAGGAGCTGGAGCGCAATCTGGGCACCATCGCCCATTCCGGCTCCGAGGAGTTTAAGACCGAGAACGCCGAGCAGCAGGGCTCCGATGTCGACATCATCGGTCAGTTTGGCGTGGGCTTCTACTCGGCTTTTATGGTCGCCAGCCATGTGAAGGTCGTCAGCCGCGCCTATGGCGAGGATGTCGCCCATGTGTGGGAATCCGACGGTCTTGAGGGCTACACCATCGAGGACGGCGAACGCGCCGAGCACGGTACCGATGTCATCCTGACGCTGCGCGAGAACGAGAAGCTCGATGCCGACGGCGAGGCCGAGACCTACGATCGCTTCCTGACCGAGTGGGGTCTCAAGAGCCTGATTCAGCAGTACAGCAACTATGTGCGCTACCCGATTCAGATGATGGTGTCCAAGAGCCGCCAGAAACCCAAGCCCGAGGACGCCGGCGACGATTACAAGCCCGAGTACGAGGACTACCAGGAGCTCGAGACCATCAACTCCATGACACCGATCTGGAAGAAGCGCAGCTCCGATGTCGAGCAGAAGGACTACGACGAGTTCTACAAGTCCACGTTCCACGACTTTGACGATCCTGCGCGCACCATCAGCTTCCACGCCGAGGGCACGCTCGAGTATGACGCCCTGCTGTTTGTGCCGGGACGCGCGCCGTTCGATCTGTACAGCAAGGACTACGAGAAGGGCCTGGCGCTTTACAGCTCCAACGTCCTGATCATGGAGAAGTGCGACGACCTGCTGCCCGACTACTACAACTTTGTCCGCGGCGTCGTGGATTCCGCCGACGTGTCGCTCAACATCTCGCGCGAGACGCTTCAGCAGAACCGTCAGCTCAAGGCCATCGCCAAGCGTGTGGAAAAGAAGATCACCGCCGACCTTGAGGATATGCGTGACAACGACCGCGAGGCCTACGAGAAGTTCTTTGAGAACTTTGGCCGCGGCCTCAAGTACGGCATCTACTCGAGCTATGGCATGAAGGCCGATGAGCTCGCCGACCTGTTGCTGTTCTGGTCTGCCAAGGAACAGAAGATGATTACCCTGGCCGAGTATGCCAAGGGCATGCCCGAGGATCAGAAGGCCATCTACTACGCCGCCGGCGACTCGCGTGAGCGTCTGGCCAAGATGCCCGTGGTAAAGGGCGTGCTCGACCGCGGCTATGACGTGCTGCTGCTGACGCAGGACGTGGATGAGTTCACCTTCCAGGCTATGCGTGAGTACGTTGCCGCCGATATGCCCAAGATCTACGAGGACGATGCCGCCCGCGAGGCTGCCGAGAAGGCCGTGGCCGATGGTGCCGAGCCCGAGGTTGAGGATCGTCACCTGGAGCTCAAGAACGTCGCAACCGGTGATCTTGATCTGGCGACCGAGGACGAGAAGAAGGAGGCCGAGGACGCCACCAAGGAAAACGAGGACCTCTTTAGCGCTATGAAGGAGGCGCTCGGTGACAAGGTCGAGAAAGTTGCCGTCTCCGCGCGCCTGACCGATGCCCCCGCTTGCATCACCACCGAGGGCCCGCTTTCGCTTGAGATGGAGAAGGTGCTCCAGAAGGGACCCGAGGGCGCGCCCGACGGCATGCCCAAGAGCCAGCGCGTGCTCGAGCTCAACGCCAAGCACCCGGTCTTTGACAAGCTTGTCGCTGCCCAGAAGGCAGGCGACGCCGACAAGATCAAGCAGTACTCCGGTCTGCTCTATGACCAGGCTCTGCTGGTCGAGGGCATCCTCCCCGAGGACCCCGTAGCCTTCGCGGCGGCTGTTTGCAACTTGATGTAGTTCGGGGATACGGCACCGTAACTAGATTAGAACGAGAGTGGATAATCTCCCACTTTTGGCTCGAATGCGGGCTTGAAGTGGGAGATTTTCCACTCTCGTTTCCTTTTGAATGATTCCTCCGTCCCCAAGGGATCAATTATTTGTCGGGGTTGTGGTTTTGTGACCTGCTGAAATTTAGGATACTGTACAACTGTACGTTAATTTGTCTTCGTAGTATATTGCTACCCGCAAAACTCAATACCATTGTGCTCTGAGACGCTAAAGCGCCTACGTACAATGGTTGTCGATAGTACGATTCGATTTAACGACAGGATGGATGGTCCAAGCGTGAGTCTCGGCAGCAAACTATCCAATGCAAAGGTGTCCTTTGCGATATTTAAGCGCGACATTAAGCGACTGCTTGTGAACCCCGTCGCCTTGGTGGTTACCCTTGGCGTGTGCGTTATTCCCTCGCTGTATGCCTGGTACAACATCGTGGCCAACTGGGATCCGTACGGAAACACCCAGGGTATCAAGATTGCCATCGCCAACAACGATCGGGGCACCCAAAACGACTTGGTGGGCGAGCTCAACGCGGGCGACCAGGTTGTCGATCAGCTCAAGGAGAACGATCAGCTGGGCTGGACCTTCGTCGATTCGGCGTCCGATGCCAAGGAGGGCGTCGAGAGCGGTGAGTACTATGCGGCCATCGTAATCCCCAAGAACTTCTCGGATAACCTGGTTTCGATGCTCGACGGTAACTACCATCAGCCCAAGCTTACGTACTACGTCAATGAGAAGAAGAGCGCTATTGCGCCCAAGGTTACCGACACCGGTGCAAGCACCATCGAGGAGCAGATCAACTCGGAATTTGTCTCCACGGTGGGCGAGACCGTTGCCAGCATTGCCAAGGATGCCGGAGTCGATTTAAAGGACAAGGCAACCCAGACTCAGGATTCGTTGGCAAGTTCTGTCTCCGAGGCATCCGATACCTTGGGCGAGGTGCGCGATTCGATTGGCGACATGAATGCCGCCATCGATAAGACGAGTGGCGCTATCGCCTCGGCTGATGCGGCACTTGCCGGCTTGCAAGGCCAGGCACCGTCGCTGACGCAGGCGATCTCCCAGAGCAACGACCTGCTGAGCGAAGCTCGCACCACGGCGGGCAACTCCATCACCTCGCTCTCCAAGGCGCTCTCGGAAGGCAGCCTTGCGCTCACCAAGACGTCGGCCTCTGCGAACGCTGCCATCGGCAAGCTGACGGGCGCGGTCACATCTACGACCACCCGTATCGACAACTCGCTCGAGTCTCTTCAAGCGACGATCGACCACAATAAGGCCGTTATCGGGCACTTGGAGATTCTCGCCAATGACACGTCGACAGGTTCCGAGGAAATTGACGCGCGCATTGTATCGACCATCGATTTGCTTCGAGAGCAGAATGAAAAGCTTCAGAGCATCAAGGACGGTCTGTCCGCGCAGTCGAGCGCCATGGCGAATGACGCCGCGGCTGTCTCGGGTGCCAGCGAAGCTATCAATAACGCAATTCAGACCGGTGCGACCAACCTTGGCCAGGCCCAGACGGACCTGGGTCAAAACGCGCTGCCGAAGGCCTCGAGCGCGCTTGATTCCTTTGCCGCCGTCTCGGGTGATTTGACGGGTATCGTATCTGGCCTCACGCCCACGATTGCAAGCGCGCGCGGTACGCTTTCGCAGCTTAACGCTACGCTCGGCCAGGCCAAGACCACGCTGTCCCAGACCGATTCCTCGCTTGCCAAGGTCCAGGACAAGCTTGCGACCGCAGCCAATGACATCGCGGCGCTGCAGACCTCTGAGTCTATGGGCGAGCTCGCCGACCTTATGGGCGTCGATGTCAATGACGTGGCAGATTTCATGGCCTCTCCGGTCGAGCTGACGTCCAAGTCGATCTATCCGGTCAAGAGCTTTGGCTCGGGCATCGCTCCCTTCTACACCAATCTGGCGCTTTGGGTGGGCGGCTATGTGCTCATCGCCATCTACAAGCTCGAGGTCGACCGTGAAGGTGTTGGCAGCTTTACGGCGCGCCAAGGCTACTTTGGCCGCTGGTTGCTCATGGTGATCCTGGGCGCGTTGCAGGCCATCATCGTTACGGTGGGTGATCTGGTCATTGGCGTACAGTGCGTCAACCCGCTGCTGTTCGTGCTGGGCGGCATCGCCATCTCGTTTACGTACGTCAACATCATTTACGCGCTGTCCACTACGTTTAAGCACATCGGCAAGGCAATCGGCGTCATTCTGGTTATCGTGCAGATCCCGGGTTCGTCGGGCATGTACCCCATCGAGATGATGCCTAGCTTCTTCCAGTGGCTGCACCCGCTGCTGCCCTTTACCTACGGCATCAATCTGCTGCGCGAGACGGTCGGCGGCATGTACTCGTTTAACTACCTGTTTAACCTGTGCATTCTGGGCGTGTTCTTGATCGTGGCGCTCTTTATCGGCCTGCAGCTGCGTCCGCTGCTGCTCAACCTTAACCTGCTCTTTGATAAACAGCTCTCCACGACCGGTATGATGATTTGCGAGTCCAACGACCTGCCGCGCCAGCGCTACTCGCTGCGCACGGCCATGCGCGTCATGCTCGATTCCGATTCGTACCGTCGCGAACTGCTCGATCATGCGGTCGCCTTTGAACATCGCTACCCGTACTACATCAAGGGCGGTTTTGCCGCCGTGGTGGGCGTTCAGGTCCTGCTCTTTGTCCTGTCGACGGTTCTCGATATCGACAATAACGGCAAGATCATCCTGCTTGTCATTTGGATCATCTCGGTTATTGCCATCTGCGGCTGGCTGATCAATATCGAATATATCCGAGCGAGCCTCAATACCCAGATGCGCATCTCGGCGCTTTCGGATGAGGACCTGCGTCGCGAGATGCGCGAACACACGGCCGCCATTCCTGCCGCCCGCCACATGTTTGGCCTCAACGCCAGCGAGCGTGGTGCCAAGGGCGGCGATCAGTCCACGGGCCGCTTGCCGCATATCGGCTCGCACCATAAATCTCAGGGCAGCGACAGCACAGCCACAAATGATGGAGATACCACCGCGCTTGGCAAGCACTCCAAAGGAGGTGAGGCATAAATGAAGAACATCCTGCATCTGTTTAAGCGCGATGTCCAAAACGTGTCTCGCTCCGTGATCGGCTTGGTTGTCGTGATGGGCCTCATTATCGTACCGTGTCTGTACGCGTGGTTTAACATCGCCGGCAGCTGGGATCCGTACGGCAACACCGGCAATCTTAAGATCGCCGTGGTCAACACCGATGAGGGTTACGAGAGCGATTTGATCCCCGTCGAGGTTAACGTGGGCGAAAACGTGACCGCCACCCTACGCGGCAACGAGAGCTTCGATTGGGTTGTGCTCAACAATCGCGAAAAGGCTATCGAGGGCGTTAAGTCGGGCGCTTACTATGCGGCCGTCGTAATCCCCAAGAGCTTTAGCTCCGACATGATGACGCTTTTCTCGACCGACGTGAAACACGCCGATATCGAGTTTTACGAGAACCAGAAGGCCAACGCCATTGCGCAGATCGTGACCGAGAAGGGTTCGAGTGCCGTTCAGAGCCAGGTTAACGAAACTTTTACCGAGACCATTACGAGCATCGGTCTTAAGACGGTGTCCAGCCTGCTCGATTACATGAGCACCGACCAGGTCAGCAACTTTATCGCCAACCTGTCCTCGACGCTTGGCGATTCGATTGAGGACCTGCGAGACGTTCAGGCAAATGCTTCGTCGCTGGCGGGCATTTTGAGCTCCACGTCCGATTCGCTGACGTCGGCGAGCGGCATGCTCAAGCAGACGGGCACGGTCGATGAGTCAACGAAGCAGCTGATGGAGCATGTCAAGAGCGGTATTAGCGATTCCAAGGAAGCGCTGAAGGACGCCAACGACGCCATCAATGCCGCGATTGACGGAAGCACGGGCTCGTTTGACAACGTGTCCGCCGAGCTTGCGAAGGCATTTGATGCCGCGAATCAACATGTCGATCTTACAGTGTCCCAGCTCAACGATGCCGCGGCGGCGCTCAACACGCGTGCCGACGATATCGACGCCACGGCCGACCAGCTCCGCAGCTTTGCCGATCAGGTGACTGACGAAAAACTCCAGGACAGCCTCAAGTCAGTGGCAACATCGCTGAGCAGGATTGCTGTGGAGTATCGCAACAACGCCAAGGATCTGGCGGCCACCGCGAAGTCTCTCTCCGATAGCATGGCCGAGGTCAACAACTCGCGTGCCGAGGTCGATCAGGCCATCGCCGATGCCAAGGCCGGCATCGCGGGCGCCAAATCCGATTACGATTCCACGTTCTCGGTTAAGGCCAAGGAGCTCAAGAAGACGGTTTCGGGCATTCTGGACTCGCTTGATGGCATCTCGGGCGACCTGGATAGCGCCGTAGGCGGCCTGACCGACGCGTCCGGTTCGCTGGCAAAGGGCCTCTCCAAGGCTGCAAAGCTGGTCAACAAGGCTTCTGATCAGCTGGGCGAGGCGTCGGACAAGATCAGCGCGTTTAAGGACGAGCTCGACGGCGCCTTGATGTCGGATGACCTCGCTACGATCAAGACGATGATCGGCAATGATCCCGAGGGTCTGGCCGTGTCGCTTTCCGGCCCCGTCGCGCTCGATCGCAAGCCGGTCTATCCGATTCGCAACTACGGTTCGGCCATGGCACCGTTCTACACGATTCTGTCGCTCTGGGTGGGCTCGATTGTGCTGGCGGCCATGATGAAGGTCTCGGTTGACGATGAGCTTATCAACGAGCTCATCCCCGTGCGCCTGCACGAGATCTACCTGGGCCGCTACCTGTTCTTTGGCGGTCTGGCCCTGCTGCAGGCAACGCTCGTGTGTGCGGGCGACATCCTGTTCTTTGGCATCCAGTGCGACGACCCGCTGCAGTTTGTGCTGGCGGGCTGGGTCGCGAGTCTCGTGTTCTCCAATATCGTCTACACGCTTACGGTTTCGTTTGGCGATATCGGCAAGGCGCTCGCCGTTGTGCTGCTGGTCATGCAGGTCGGCGGTTCGGGCGGCACGTTCCCCATCGAGATGACCGGCCCCGTGTTCCAGGCGATCTATCCGTTCCTGCCGTTCACCCACGGCATCAACGCCATGCATGCCGCCATGGCCGGTGCCTATCATATGGAGTATTGGATTGAGCTAGGCATTCTGGCGAGCTATCTGATTCCGTCACTGGCCCTGGGCGTCGTCTTCCGCCGCCCGGTCATCAAAGCCAACGACTGGATCATCGAAAAGCTGGAATCAACCAAATTAATCTAGTTACGCGGTTTTACCAAACCGCGTAACGGCTCGACGCTGCAAACGGCCCCAAGCGGCAATCTGACGTTCAATTTCAAGGGCGCGACCAGAAGGTCAGCGCCCTTTCATTTCACGTCACCTTGCTCGCTTGGGGCCGTTTTCGCTGACGTTGACGGAACATCGAGGTTATTCAAGTCGGTACTTTAGTGGGCTGGATTGCGATGCAACGCCGGTTGTTGCTACAGTAGCGGGGCGTGCCGGGGGTCCGGTGCGCCCTGCTTTTATTTGACCATGAGGCGGCACGCAGCCATGCGCGTGCGGACACCACGCCCAGATTGAGCGCGAGGATGCCCTATGGCCCAGCATGCCACTGACAATATCGAAATGATGCCCGATAGCCCTGTTGCTCGCGAGGACCTGGGCGCGGGCGGCACCTCCCGCGGCGCCGGCGCTCGCTCGCCGCTGTTCTGGAAAGTCCTGCTGCTTTCGGTGGCAGTCGTCTGGGGCTACTCCTTTACGACCATGAAGGACGCGCTCGACACCATTCCGGTGTTCGAACTGCTCTACGTGCGCTTTCTGCCTGCGGCGTTGGTCATGTTTTTCATCTTCCACAAGCGCATCATCGCGCACCTCAACGCCCGCAACCTTATCGTCGGACTTGGCATGGGCGCACTTATGTGGGCCGCCTACGCCCTGCAGACAGTCGGTCTGGCGCACACCACGGCGGGCAAGAATGCTTTTTTGACGGGCACGTATTGCATCGTTGTGCCGTTCGCGAGCTATTTTCTGAGCGGCGAAAAACTCACCCGCTATAACCTGGGCGCGGCGCTGCTGTGCTTGGCGGGCATTGGCTTGGTGGCGCTCGATAGCGTTGAATTCAACATCGGTGATGTCATTACGCTGGCGGGTGCGGTCTTTTTCGCCATCCAGATGGCGGTGACTGCCAAGTACGGTCGCAAAATGGACATCAACGTCATCACGTTTTGGATGTTTGTGGGCAACGGCGTGCTGAGCCTGGCAACGTCGCTGCTATTCGAGACCCAAGCGCCTCTGTCCGTGTGGACGCCGAGCTTTATCAGCGCGATGGCGTTTCTCTCGGTTGGTTGCACATGCGCGGCTCTGCTCATCCAAAACGTCGGCCTGGCGCATGTCTCGGCCTCGACGGGCTCACTGCTCCTTTCGATGGAGTCGCCTTCGGGCGTGCTGTTCTCGGTGCTGCTGATGGGGGAGGCGCTCACCTCGCGCCTGCTCGCCGGCTTCGCGCTCATCTTTCTTTCGATTATCTTGAGCGAGACGCATTTCGATTTCTTGCGCCGAAAATCACACCCGCAATTGTAAACAACTTGTTGCGCCGCCCTCCCAGGGCGGCATTTTTATGTCATGCCCTTACAGTTGTACCTTGCACTTTACGCTATCAAAGTGCGTGCTGCAAAAACGTTACTGGAGGGCTTCTATGGCATCAGCTCTGTCCGATTTTCAACCGCAACCAGCGCCTCAGGCTACCACAGCGGCGCAGACCGCTATCGGTGACGGTCTTGTCGCAGAAGCTCGGGCTTTTGCAGACGAGCTCGCTGCGTGGCGACACGATCTACACCAGATGCCTGAGCTCGGTAACAATCTTCCGCAGACGTCTGCCTATATCCAGGCACGTCTGGACGAGATGGACATCCCCCATACCACGCTCGTCGACGGTTCCTGCGTCGTTGGCCTGATCGGTGCCGGTGCGGCCGCGGCCGCTCAGGGCAATGGCACGTGCAAGGACGAGCAGGCCGGAACGGTCGTCATGCTCCGAGGCGATATGGATGCCCTGCCCGTTGTCGAGGAATCCGGCGAGCCCTTTGCATCCACCAATGGCTGCATGCATGCTTGCGGTCACGATATGCACGCGACGGCACTGCTCGGTGCGGCCCGTTTGCTCAAGGCCCGCGAGGCCGAGCTTGTGGAGGCCAACGCCACGGTGAAGTTGCTGTTCCAGCCGGGCGAGGAGACCTTTGAAGGGGCGCGCGCTGCCATCGCCGATGGCCTGCTGCAGAACCCGCGCCCCCAGGCTGCCTTTGCCATGCACGTCAACAGCCAATCGCCGCTCGGCCTGGTGCTCTATGGGAGCCCGGCGCTTTCGGGCGTGTACGGTTTTCGCATCACGCTTCAGGGCAAGGGCGGCCATGGCTCGAGCCCCGAGATTTGCATCGACCCCATCACGGCCGGCGTCCATGTGCATCTGGCGCTTCAGGAGCTCATCGCTCGCGAAGTGCCGGCGGCCAAGGAGGTCGCACTTACCGTCGGTAAGTTTGCTGGCGGCCTGGCGGCCAACGTCATCCCCGACACCTGCGTGCTCGAGGGAACGCTGCGCGGCTTTGATGTTGAGCTCATGGCTCACCTCAAGACCCGCATCGCCGAGGTCGTTAACGGCGTTGCCGCAACATATCGTACGCCGGCGACCATCGAGACGCTTTCGGATGTTCCGCCGCTTGTACTCGACAGCGATATGACCCAGGCGTCGCTTGGCTACGTGGGCGCAGTGCTGCCCAAGGCGGCTTTCTTGTCGCTTTTCCATGCCATGGCGAGTGAAGACTTCGCGCTTATCTCGAGCGAGATTCCGAGTGCGTACTTTACCGTGGGCGCGGCCGTAACCGACACGGACGAACACTTTGCCCAGCACCATCCCAAGGCACGTTTTAACGATGCCGAGCTTCCCCTCGGTGCCGCGGCCTATACCGCCGTCGCTTTGGGCTATATCGCCGACCACCGGTAGCACCCAACCTTGCTTTTCAAGCCTGCGGGCATGGCCGTAAGGCCTATGCCCTTGTCTTTCAAGGCAATCTTGGGCACTACCGGCGCCCGGCGCAGGCTATTCGTTTGTCTAAAAGGAGCAGTATGCCCCAGCAGCGTAAGTTCTTCCCCGGCTGGCTCGTGGTGGCCTCCGGCTTCGTGATCATGGCCACGTGTTACACGATTTTTGTCAATTGCATGAGCCTGTTCCAGCCGCTGATCGTCAGCGACCTGGGTATTTCCCTTGCGCAGTACAACGTCTCCAATGCCATCTCCACCGTGGTGAGTGTCGTGGGTTCGCTCGTTATCGGCCATGTTGCCGATAAGGTGAGTGGCCGCGTATTGGGCTCGCTTACCGTTATCGCTACCTCGGCGGTGCTTGCCGGCATGAGCTTTGTCGGTGAGCTGTGGCAGGTCTACGTGCTCTTTGCCGTCTCGGGCTCCTTTGCGAGCACCTGGATCGTGTGCCTGGCGTGCTCCGTGGTCATGCTCGTGTTCCTGCTGGCATCGGAGCCCATCGCCGCCAAGCTGCGCGCAAGCGTGGTGGGGGAGTAGACGTCCGTTGCTCTTTTCTGTTCGCCCCGTTCTGTCCGTGGCCGCCTTGGAAGCCGAATGGATGCTCGTACCATCATTCGGTTTCCAAGGCGGCCACGGGCCTACGAAATGATCCCTTTTCCTCCGTCCCCAACAGATCATGTGACCCGAAGGGGTCGGAGGAAAGCGGACCGGCTGTCGCGGCGGCGCGTCTGGCCGAACGAGTCCCCATACCCTCGTTCGGTCAGGCGCGCCGCCGCGTTGCTGCTTTGTGCCGTATAATGTCCACTACCTATGACGCGATACAAAAGAAAGGTGTTTGCCCATGCAGGCACAGAAGGCGGAGGGAACCCGCGACCTTATCGGCGCCGAGATGCGCGCCTGGCAAAAGATGCAGCAGATTGCGGCCGGCGTGTTCGAGCCGTTTGGTTTTAAACCCATCGAGACGCCCGCGATCGAGCAGGTTGACGTGTTTGTCCACGGTATCGGCCAGTCGACCGACGTCGTGCGCAAGGAAATGTTCCGCGTGTTCAGCGGTGCCAACCTGGAGCGCGTCTTTACCGAGGGCACCGACACCAAACTCAAGCCCAAGCAGCGCCTGGCACTTCGCCCCGAGGGCACGGCCGGCGTGGTGCGCGCCGTCGTCGAGAACAATCTGGTGCCCCAGGGCTCCACGCCGTTTAAGGCTTACTACGCCGAGGCCATGTTCCGCGGCGAGCGTCCCCAGAAGGGCCGCCTGCGCCAGTTCCACCAGGTGGGCATCGAGTGGCTCGGCGCTCCCGATCCGGCGGCAGACGCCGAGTGCATCATCATGCTCATGGAGTTCTACAAGCGCCTGGGCTTCGATCTTTCCAAGCTTCGTCTGCTCATCAACTCGATGGGTGACGCCCAGTGCCGTCCGGCTTATCGCGAGCAGGTTAAGCAGTTCATCCTCGATCACGCCGACGAGATGTGCGATGAGTGCCGCGAGCGCGCCGAGCTCAACCCGCTGCGTGCCTTCGACTGCAAGAACGACCACTGCCGCGAGATCATGGCCGAGGCTCCGCTGATGGGTGACAACCTGTGCGATGAGTGCCGCGAGCACTACGAGCAGGTCAAGCGCTATCTGGATGCCGCCGGTATCGAGTATGTCGAGGATCCCACCTTGGTGCGCGGCCTGGACTACTACACCCGTACTGTCTTTGAGGTCGAGGCCCCTGGCGCCGGCGTCGGCTCCATCGGCGGCGGCGGCCGCTACGATGGCCTGGTCGAGCTCGAGGGTGGCAAGCCCACGGCGGGCGTCGGCTTTGCTGTCGGTTTTGAGCGCGCCCTGCTGGCCCTGCAGGCCTTTGGCAGCGATTTGGGTGCCGATGAGGCCCCGTGCGTCTATGTCGCCAACGCCGGCAAGGAGCTGCGTCAGAACGTCTTTGCCATTACGCAGGAGCTTCGCGCCGCAGGTATCGTGACCGAGGCCGACTATCAGGGTCGTTCGCTCAAGGCCCAGTTTAAGCAAGCCGATAAGGTAGGCGCCAAGCTCATCTTGGTCCTGGGTGGCGACGAGCTTGCCGCCGGCAAGGTCAAAGTGCGCGACATGCAGAGCCATGACGAGGTGCTCGCCGATTTGGACAACGTCGTCGAGGCGGTTCGCGAGCGCCTGTAGCGCATCTTTTTGAGCTTCGGGCCTGCTAACGTGCCCTGCTCATGGAGAGCGATTGTTACGGGGGTGTTTCGCTTTTATGCGGAATGCCCCCGTTTACGTATGCCGCCCACCGAGAAATACGACCATTTAGGGCAAAAACCTTTGCAATGCAGAAAATACTTTTGTGTGGTAAAGCGCAATCAGTGTCGAAAGTATTTCTCAAGCGCCTATAATGAATACCGCATGTTACGTGCATAGAAGGAGGAATGGGAGGAAACGTGGCTGAGAACCTAAGCAACCAGTCTGTACCCGAAGCCGCGGCGCGCGTCGCTGCCGTGGTCAACCGCCTCGTTAACCGAATCGGCTCGAATGCCGAGTCCAGGGAGCGTCTCGCCGAGATCGAGATCCCCGAGGAGCTGCGCGACAATCTGGCGCTGTTCTTGCGCCTGGAGCGCCGTGTGCTTAGCGAGTATGATCCCGAGATCGCGGACCTGTTCGACAAGATTTTGACAGCCGAGATTGTGGTCAATGCCGGCAACCCCGGTACCTGCGCTGCCGACGAAGCCGTCGACGAGCAGGGCGTGCCCACCGCCGACGAGCCCACTGCCGTGGCATTTCGTGAGGTCGTCGATTTGATCGACAGCCTGCCGCTCGATAAGCAGCAGGTCATCGTTCGCGCCTTTACGAGCTTTTTCCATCTGGCAAACCTGTCGGAGGAGAACTACCGTGTGGCGCAGCTGCGCGAGCGCGAGGCCGGTGCGTCGACCGATACCGAGGTCGATCCTGCCAACGAGCTTACCGTTGCCTATCACCAGCTGGTGAATGAGCTGGGTGTCGAGGGTGCCAACGAGCTGCTCGACAAGCTCGAGTTCCACCCTGTCTTTACCGCACATCCCACCGAGGCCCGTCGTAAGGCCGTCGAGGGCAAGATCCGCCGTATCTCCAACCTGCTGGAGGAGCGTCCGCGTCTGGGCGGCTCCGACCTGGTGGAGAACGAGCGCCATATGCTGCAGGAGATCGACGCCCTGGTGCGTACGAGTCCCATCGCGCTCAAGAAGCCCACGCCGGTCGAGGAAGCCGATACCATCATCGACATCTTCGATAACACGCTGTTCGACGTTATCCCCGTTATCTATCGTCGTTTTGACGATTGGGTGCTGGGCGACAAGGCCGGTACTGTGCCGCCGCTGTGCCCGGCGTTCTTCCATCCCGGCAGCTGGATCGGTTCCGACCGCGACGGTAACCCCAACGTCACCGCCAAGGTGAGCCGTGAGGTCGCCGCCAAGTACTTTACGCACATGGTGCTCAAGCTCGAGGACAAGTGCCGCCACATCGGCCGCAACCTCACGCTCGAGGCTACCTACAGCAAGCCGTCGGCCGAGCTCATTAACCTGTGGAACCATCAGGTCGAGATGAGCCCTCGTTACACGGCCCGCGCCGAGCTGATCTCCGAGCACGAGCCGCATCGCGCCGTCATGCTCGTCATGGCCGACCGCCTGAACGCCACCGTCCGTCGTATCACCGACACCATGTACCACAGCGCCGACGAGTTCCTGGATGACCTGCGCGTCGTCCAGCGTTCGCTGGCCGCCTGCGGTGCCGTCCGTGCTGCCTACGGCCCGGTCCAAACCATCATCTGGCAGGTCGAGTCCTTCGGCTTCCATATGGTCGAGATGGAGTTCCGTCAGCACTCCGTGGTGCATGCCCGCGCCCTTAAGGATATCCACGAGAACGGTATCCATGGCGACCTGCAGCCCATGACGCGCGAGGTCATCGATACCTTCCGCGCTATCGGCTCCATCCAAAAGCGCTACGGCAAGAAGATGGCGCACCGCTACATCATCTCGTTTACCAAGAGCGCTCAGCATGTGGCCGACGTCTTTGAGCTGGCGCACCTGTCCTTTGCACACGAGGAGGATGTCCCCGAGCTCGACGTGATCCCGTTGTTCGAGCAGCTCGAGGACCTCGAGGGCTGCGTCGACGTGCTCGATCAGATGCTTACGCTGCCCGTGGTGCAAAAGCGCCTTGCCCAGACCAACCGCCGCATGGAGGTCATGCTGGGCTATTCCGACTCTTCCAAGGATGCCGGTCCTACCACGGCCATGCTCGCGCTGCACTCCGCGCAGGAGCGCATCGCCAAGTGGGCAGAGAAGAACGATATCGACCTGGTGCTCATGCACGGTCGCGGCGGTGCCGTGGGCCGTGGCGGCGGCCCGGCCAACAAGGCCGTGCTGGCGCAGCCCAAGGGTTCGGTCAACTGCTTCTTTAAGCTTACCGAGCAGGGCGAAGTCATCTTTGCCCGTTACGGCAACCGCACGCTGGCTCAGCGCCATGTTGAGTCCGTTGCCGCCGCAACGCTTTTGCAGTCGGCCCCGAGTGTCGAGAAGACCAACACCGAGACCACGCAGAAGTTCTGGGATATGGCCGAGAAGCTCAACACTGCAAGCCACGAACGCTATCTGGACCTGCTGAACACCGAGGACTTTACACCGTGGTTCTCGACCGTGACGCCGCTGACCGAGGTCGGTCTGCTGCCGATCGGCTCGCGTCCCGCCAAGCGCGGTCTGGGCGCCAAGTCGCTCGATGACCTGCGTACCATCCCGTGGATCTTCAGCTGGAGCCAGGCGCGCATTAACCTGGCCGCTTGGTACGGTCTGGGCACCGCCTGCGAGCAGCTTGGCGATCTTGACCAGCTCAAGGCTGCCTACCAGGAGTGGCCGTTCTTCCGCACCTTTATCGACAACATCGAGATGTCGATTGCTAAGACCGATCAGCGCATCGCCAAGATGTATCTGCATCTGGGCGACCGCGATGATCTGTCCAAGAAGGTCTTTACCGAGATGCAGCTCACCCGTAAGTGGGTCCTTGCCATCGTCGGTGATGAGTGGCCGCTGCAGCGTCGTCGCGTGCTCGGCTGCGCCGTTCGCGTGCGTAACCCCTACGTCGACGCTCTGTCCATCGCCCAGGTCCGCGCCCTTCGCGAGGTGCGCATGAATCAGGACGAGATGGCCGAGGAGAAGAAGGCCGAGTACATGAGCCTGATTCTTTCGACTGTGACCGGCGTCTCGGCAGGACTGCAGAACACGGGGTAATCGATAGCCCTGTGGCTCTCACCGGGACCCGATGGGTTTCCCTCTGAATGCGTCCTCGCACTTGAAGCCCCCTTATCCTGCTCCTTCGGAGCTGCGGATAAGGGGGCTTCGTGCTGCGGAATGCATTCAGAGGGAAACCCATCGGGTCCCTTCGTCCTCGGTCTTCTGGGATTAAAGCTGAAGGGAATAAGGCGCGCTTTGCGCCTTACAGCTGTGACGGCTGCGGTTCCGTTTGGGGTCGCGGCCGTTTTGTTGTGGGTCAAATATGAACGTTGTGTTAATGAGTCGGTGGACGGTGGCGTTTTTCGGTGAGCGGCGTATCCTTCCAACGGTTTATCTAGTGTGTCAGTTGAAAGGAAGAGGGCGCTCGTCATTGTTTGAATGTGAACTGCCGTTTGACCACAAGACGTTGCATCTGGAGCTCGAGGATAAGAACTTCGCGGGTGTGATGGAAGGTCATCAAAACGAGTTTAAGACTACAAAATCGCAGGAAGAGCTTGTGGAGGAGTCACTTGCCAACCCTTATGGCTCGCCTTCGCTCGAGGAGCTTTGTGCTGGCAAGAAGGATATTGTCATCATTAGCTCCGACCATACGCGTCCCGTTCCCTCGCGTGTGACGATGCCTATTCTGCTGCATCACATCCATTCCGCTGCGCCTGAGGCACGCGTTCGCATTCTGGTTGCTACGGGTATGCATCGTCCGTCGACGCACGAGGAGCTCGTCAACAAGTACGGCGAGGAGATCGTTGCCAACGAGGAAATCGTTATGCACGTCGCGACCGATGACAGCATGATGAAAAAGATCGGCACCCTGCCTTCTGGCGGCGAGTGCATCATCAACAAGATTGCTGCCGATTGCGATCTGCTGCTTGCCGAGGGCTTTATTGAGCCGCACTTCTTTGCCGGTTTCTCTGGTAGCCGCAAGTCCGTCCTGCCTGGCATCGCCAGCTACAAGACCATCATGTACAACCACAACGGTCAGTTTGTGAATGATTCCCACTCGCGTGCCGGCAACCTGTGCCACAACCACGTGAGCGAGGACATGTTTGCCGCTGCCGAGATGGCTCACCTTGCCTTTGTGCTTAATGTGGTGCTCAACGGCAAGCACGAGGTCATCGGCTCCTTTGCCGGCGACATTCACAAGGCGCACGAGGCCGGCTGTGAGTTCGTGAAGAGCCTTGCCGGCGTTGAGCCCGTCGAGTGCGAGATTGCTATCACCACCAACGGCGGCTACCCGCTCGACCAGAACATCTATCAGGCCGTGAAGGGCATGTGCGCCGCCGAGGCCACACTTCCCGAGGGCGGTGTGATCATCGATGTCGCCGGTTGTGCCGACGGTCACGGTGGCGAGGGCTTCTATCACAACATCGCCGACAACGATCCTGCGGAGTTTGAGCGCGCCTGCATCGACCGTCCTAAGGACGAGACCCTGCCCGACCAGTGGACGAGCCAGATTTTCGCCCGCATCCTGGCGCATCACCCTGTGATCATGGTTACCGACCTGTGTGATCACCAGATGCTCAAGGATATGCACATGACGCCGGTCAACACTATCGAGGAGGCGCTCAAGCTCGCCTTTGAGATGAAGGGTGCCGATGCCAAGGTGGCCGTCATTCCCGATGGTCTGGGCGTTGTCGTCGCACAGCACTAGTACGCGGCCTAAACGAATCGTTTATAACCGACAAGAAAGATAAGGTTTTATGCTTACCAAACTCCTCTGCGAATTCGGCGCAACGGCCCTCATGATCATCTTTGGCGTGGGCGTGCACTGCGATACCGTGCTTAAGGGCACCAAGTATCAGGGCTCCGGCCACATGTTTGCAATCACCACCTGGTCTTTTGGCATCTCGGTCGCCCTGTTTATCTTTGGCGGCGCCGTGTGCATGAACCCCGCCATGGTGCTTGCCCAGTGCATCGTGGGCCTGGTGCCGTGGAGCAGCTGCATCCCCTTCATGATTGCCGATATGCTCGGCGGCTTTGCGGGTGCCGTGATCGCGTGGTTGATGTATGCCGATGAGTTCAAGGCTTCCGATGGTGTCATCGATCCCATTGCCCAGCGCAATATCTTCTCGACCAACCCCACCACCGAGGGCACCAACTATGCCCGCAACTTCTTCTGCGAGGCTATCTGCACTTTTGTGTTCATCAGCGCCATCCTTGCTGCTGCTAACCGTGCTGGCGAGAACGTCCTGATGCTCGCCATCTGCGTCGGTCTGATCGTTTGGGCTGTTGGCATGGGCATGGGCGGCATCACCGGCTTCGCCATGAACCAGGCTCGTGACCTTGGTCCTCGCATGGCCTATCAGGTGCTGCCGATCAAGAACAAGGCTGACAACAACTGGAAGTACGGCCTGCTCGTTCCTGGCATCGCTCCGTTTGTCGGTGCCGCTTTGGCCGCGCTGTTTGTGCACGGTTTCTTGGGCATGTTCTAGTTCAAGGCTATATAGTTGTCCGCTGGCCGCATGGGGTAACTTCCCAGCGCGTCCTCGGACATGAAAGAACCCCCGCTGCGCACTTCGTGCGGCGGGGGTTCTTTCGTCCTGCGGAATGCGCTGGGAAGTTACCCCATGCGGACAGCTGCGGGATCTTGGCCGCGTTGGAACAAGCAGCCCAACATATAAATCTGAATTTGGATTTGGATGGGAGGGGCTTGTTGCTGTTGGGGGCGGTGAAGCGCGAGTGACACTTTGGGATGCGTGGCGCCCTGGGTTGGGGTGATGCTTTGGGATGATGTTCTTACTTAGTTGAAGAGGGGTTTTATGACCGATAAGTAGTCTTTGGCTACGTCGGCTTTGTCTGCTTGGAAGCTGTGCCAGGCCCACCATTGAACCATTCCTACGAAGCTTGAGGCTATGTGGTGTAGTAAGAAGCTGCGGTCCATGGTGCTGGCGGGGCCTGTGGGATCGGCGGAGACGGTTTCGGCTGCGCGCGACATGATGGTCTTGCGGAGACAGTCGGCGAAGACGCGTGAGCCGGCGCCGGCTACGAGGGCTCGAACGCCCTGGCGGCGCTCCCAGAGGTTGTTGAGGATATGCTCGACCTGCACGAGTGGGTCGTCGAGCGGTGTGCCATCGTCGTCGAGGGCGTGGGTGCAGATGTCGCTCACGAGCTCGGACAGTAGGTCGTCCTTGCTCTTAAAGAGACCGTAGAATGTCGCACGGCCTACGTGAGCGCGCGCGATGATGTCGCCGACGATAATCTTGCCGTAGTCCTCTTCGCGTAGCAGCTCGGAGAACGCCGCAACGATGGCGGCGCGGCTTTTTTCTTTGCGGGCATCCATGGCTATGCATCCACGTGAACGAGCAGACAGCGGAGCGTGCCGGAGCAACCCTCGTAGGGGCGCTTACCGGCGCCGTAGCCGACGGCTTCGATGTGGTAGCGTGAGGGCAGTTGGTCGGACGTACGCAGCGCGGTGACGATGGCGGCGCCCGTGGGCGTCACGAGCTCGCCAGCGACTGGTGCAGGCATGAGGGCGATATTGCCCGCCTGGCACAGGTTGACGACAGCGGGGACGGGAATGGGCATAAGGCCGTGGGCACAGTGGATGGTTCCGTGGCCCTCGGAGAGCGACTCGACAACGATGTCCTCAATACCCAGGTCATCGAGGCAGATGGCGACAGAGCAGACGTCGACGATGGAATCGACGGCGCCTACCTCGTGGAACATGACGGTCTCGGCCGTTTTGCCGTGGGCCTTGGCCTCGGCGGCGGCGAGCGCGGTAAAGATGGCGAGCGCACGACGCTTAGCGCCATCGCTTAGCTGCGAGCCGTCGATGATGGCGGTGACGTCCGCCAAAGAACGATGGTGATGGTGGTGGGCGTGATGATGGCCCTCGTGGCCATGGCCGTGGGTCTCATGATCATGCTCATGGCAGTGTTCGTGCTCACCATGGTCATGATGGTGGTGCTCGTGCTCGTGCTCGGCAGCTGCTTCGTTGCCGTAGAGCCAGGCCATATCGTGATCGTGGTTCTCGAGCTCCTCTGCCAGCTGAACGTCAAAGTCGCAGGCGTCGATGCCATGCTTGTTTACGCGTGTAACGGCAACCTCAAACCCGTCAACCGGCAGTGTGGCGAGCTGTTCGCGCAGGTGCTCCTCGCTGGCGCCCAGATCGAGCAGGGCCGCGACGGTCATGTCGCCGCTGATGCCCGAGGTGCCGTCGATGATAAGCGTGTGCTGATGATTGGACATGGAATGCTCCTTAGCGGGCGCGGGGTGTGCCGGCGCCCAGATGATTGATAAGACTTGCCTGGTAGGCGGCGCCAAAGCCGTTGTCGATATTGACGACCGAAACGCCGCTAGCGCAGGAGTTGAGCATGGCGAGCAGCGCGGCTAC
This sequence comes from uncultured Collinsella sp., assembly GCA_900545665.1. GTDB lineage: Bacteria > Actinomycetota > Coriobacteriia > Coriobacteriales > Coriobacteriaceae > Collinsella. Next base: position 43,186 of record UQZU01000001.1, on the reverse strand, counting down.
GCCACCAAAACTTGCGCCGTAACCCACGCTGGTGGGAACGGCAATGACCGGACAGCTCACCAGACCGCCGATAACGCTCGCCAACGCGCCCTCCATGCCGGCGATGGCGATGACCACCTGCGCCTGGGCAAGTTCCTCGGCATGCGCGAGCAGGCGGTGCAGGCCGGCGACACCTACGTCGTAGAGGCGGTCGACCTCGTTGCCATAGAACTCGGCCGTCAACGCGGCTTCTTCGGCGACGGGTAAGTCGCTCGTGCCGGCGCAGGCGACGACGATGCGTCCGTTGCCGGTAGGGGAGGGCTTGCCGCCCACGAGGGCGAGCTGCGCGTCCGGGACATATCCCAGGTCAATGCCGTTGCCGAGAAGCTCAGCGGTGCGCGCGGCTTTTTCGGCATCCAGGCGCGTGACCAGGATGCGCTCCTGGCCGGCATCGAGTAATGCTTTGATAATGGCGGCAATCTGCTCGGCGGTTTTACCGGCGCCGTAGACAACCTCGCCGGCTCCCTGGCGCACCCCGCGCGAAAGATCGAGCTGCGCAAAACCCAGATCGGCGGTCGGCGCCGTCTGGATGCGCGTAAGGGCGACAGCCGGGGTGACTGCTCCGCCGGCAACATCGCTCAGCAACTGCTCAAGATCTCGCTTATCCATATATGTTCCCTTCGACGGCGCAAAGTCTAGCACTCAAAAGGTATTTTTCCGAACACTAAGACAAAATTGTTCGGAAACTATAGGACAGACTGATTTAATTGTTAGACAGATCGGCTAGTCGTGCAGGATGATGTCCATGGCGAGCATCAGGTTGCGCTCGTCGATGGCAAACGGGGCGGCTTCGCGCGTCTTGGGCTTGGCGCAAAACGCGATGCCCGTGCCCGCGGCCTGAATCATGGGGATGTCGTTGGCGCCGTCGCCGATCGCGACGGTGTGGGCCATATCGACGCCGCACTCAACTGCCCAATCCAGCATCTGGATAAGTTTGGACTCCTTGGTCACAATGTTTGCCGCCAACTTTCCCGTGAGCTTGCCGTCCACGACTTCCAGGCGGTTGGCCAGGCAAAAATCGATGCCCGCGGCGGCCACGATCTTATCGGCGACCTCGTGAAAGCCGCCGCTTACCACGCCGACCTTCCAGCCCTTGCTGTGCGCCGAGCGCACAAGCTCCAGCGCGCCAGGGGTAAACGTCACGTGCTCAAAGGTGCGCTCGAACACACTCTCGTCCAAGCCGGCAAGCAGCCCCACGCGTTCCTCGAGCGCCTGCTTAAAGTCGAGCTCGCCGCGCATGGCGCGCTCGGTGATCTGCGCTACCTGCTTGCCCACGCCGGCTTCCTCGCCCAACAGGTCGATGACCTCCTGGTTGATGAGCGTAGAGTCGATATCCATAACGATGAGGCGTGCAGTCATGGCGGGCCTTTCCTAGTGCAGTTGTATTGGGACACATTGTCGCACGCGGCGCGCCTGGGCGACGGCCAGACCGCGTCAATTGTTTCGTCTCCGTCAAGTCTTTGGGCAAGAGTTACTTTTTCGCGGTACATCGACGTGGGTGCGATAAGATAGAACGCCATGTCCGGCTGCGCGGTTTACGCAGGCTGGGCAAATCTGTACGACGCCGCCCGGAACGACACGGGGCGGCACAGATCCATAAAGGAGGATCACTGGTATGAGCCAGACCCGTCCCATCGATGAGCATTCCATGCACACCCGTACCTGCGGCGAGCTTCGCTTCGAGAACGTGGGCGAAGAGGTCACCCTCACCGGTTGGGTGAGCCGTCGCCGCGACCACGGCGGCCTTATCTTCTGCGACCTTCGCGACCGCGAGGGCATCACGCAGCTCACCTTCGACCCCGAGCACTCCGATGGCGATGCCTTTAAGATCGCCGAGACCATGCGTCCCGAGTGGCCCATCAAGATCCACGGCGTCGTGCGCGCCCGTGGCGAGGAGACCACCAACACCAAGCTCGCGACCGGCGAGATCGAGGTCCTGACCGACCACGCCGAGGTGCTCAACACGTCCGTCACCCCGCCGTTCCAGATCGAGGACGGCATCGAGACCAGCGAGGACACCCGCCTGCGCTACCGCTATCTGGACCTCCGCCGTCCCGAGATGATGGCCAACCTCAAGCTGCGCTCCGACTTCACCTTTGCCATTCGCGAGGCGCTGCACAACCGTGAGTTCATGGAGGTCGAGACGCCCTCCCTGTTTAAGTCCACGCCCGAGGGCGCCCGCGACTTCATCGTTCCCAGCCGCATCCAGCCGGGCAACTTCTACGCCCTGCCGCAGTCCCCGCAGCTCCTGAAGCAGCTGCTCATGGTCGGTGGCGTCGAGCGCTACTACCAGGTTGCCAAGTGCTTCCGCGACGAGGACCTGCGTGCCGACCGTCAGCCCGAGTTCACTCAGGTCGATATCGAGATGTCCTTCGTGGACCAGAACGATGTCATGAGCGCGCTCGAGGAGGTCCTGGCCGATGCCTTCGGCCGCATGGGTGTCGAGATGCCCACGCCGCTGCGTCGCATGGACTACTGGGAGGCCATGGACACCTATGGCTCCGACAAGCCCGATACCCGCTATGGCATGCACCTGGTCGACCTGACCGACATCTTCGCCAACTCCAAGTTCAAGGTCTTTGCGACTGCCGCAAACGAGGAGGGCTCTGTCGTCAAGGCCATCAACGCCAAGGGCGCCGGCGCCTGGGCACGTGCCAAGATCGATAAGCTTGCCGGCGTGGCCTCCACGTTTGGCGCCAAGGGCCTGGCCTGGATCGCATTCCGCGAGGACGGCTCCATCAACAGCCCCATCGTCAAGTTCTTCTCGGACGAGGAGATGGCGGCTCTGCGCGAGCGCATGGACGTCGAGCCCGGCGACCTTGTGATGTTCGCCGCCGGCCCGCGCCTGCTCTCCGACGAGATCCTGGGCGGCATGCGTTCTCACATGGCCAACGCACTCGAGATCAAGCGCGAGGGCCACGACTTCCTGTGGGTCGTCAACTTCCCGCTGTTCCACTGGGATGAGGACCGCAAGGCCTATGCCGCCGAGCACCAGCCCTTCACCCTGCCGACCGAGACCGACATCGCCAAGATCGAGGCCGACCCGTTGGCAGCCGGTTCTTGCACCTACGACTTTGTCATGGACGGCTTTGAGGCCGGCGGCGGCGGTATGCGTATCCACAACGCCGAGATGCAGATGTCCATGCTCAAGCTCCTGGGCTTTACCGAGGAGCGTGCCGAGTCTCAGTTCGGCTTCCTCATGGAGGCCCTCAAGTTTGGTGCGCCCCCGATGGGCGGTTTCGCTCTGGGCCTGGACCGCGTGTGCATGCTGCTCACCGGTTCCGACTCCATCCGCGACGTCATGGCGTTCCCCAAGACGGCCAGCGGCTCCGACCTTATGTCGGGCGCTCCGAGTGCCGTTAGCGGCGCCCAGCTCAAGGACGTCAGTCTGCGCCTGATGTAGGGAAGCGGCTACATATTGCCTGTAACGAGGGAAGGACACGTGCCTTCCCTCGTTTTTTATGTCGTGACGTCATGGTTTGGAGGCTTGCCGTCGTGCGCCGGGAAACTACAACCCGGAATCTGCGTCCAGAAGGGGTCGCGCTTTCCCAAAGGGGGTCCTTTGGGAAAGCGCGACCCAGTATTCGGCAAAATAATGGGGCACAGTTTCCGGTTGAGCTGTCTAACGGAAACTGTGCCCCAGAATGAGCGCTCAAACGGGACAGGCTTTCCGCAACAACTGTCTGGCGGAAAGCCTGCCCCCAGTTTCTTATAGTGAGTCTCTCTGGATCAGCTGCATGTGCATCACGGAGGTGGTGGGCTCGGCACCCTTGATCATGTCGAGCGCAATGTTGGCGGCCATGTGTCCTTCTTCGCGCAGGGGCTGGCGGACGGTCGTGAGCGCGGGGACGCAGCGCGCCGCAATCTCGTGATCGTCGAAGCCGACGACAGAAACGTCCGCAGGAACGGATAGGCCTGCCTCGTTGAGTGCGGTGATGACGCCAGCCGCGATACGGTCCGATCCGCAGAGCACGCCATCGAAAGCGATCTCGCGCGCGAGAATCTGGTGCATGGCCTGATAGCCGTCTCCGCTGTTCCAGCCGGTATAGATAACGTTTGCGTTTGGGAGGTCTTCGCCCAAGACGGCGCGGTAGCCGCGCAGGCGGTCGGCAACAGCGGGGTTGTCTTGCGGTCCCAACACGGCGACGATATCTTTGCGCCCGCGATCCTTTATGGCGAGTGCCGCAAAGCGTCCGCCCTCTTCGTCGTCAGAGTAGACTGTCGAGAACACATCGCGATAGGGGTGGCCCTCGAGCTGGCCGCACAACACGGTGGGTACGCCCAGCTCGCACAGTACCTCGAGCAGCTCGCTGCCCTTGTAGGGGGAGACGTCGATCACGGCGTCGAACGAGCGGCGCTCAAAGTGCTCGCGTGCGCGGTTGCGCTCATGCGTAGAAGACGCCTGCAAGATAACGGGCAGATAGGACGACTCCGACAGTTCCTCAGTAATGCCGCTCAAAAACTCGCTATAAGTGGGGTCGCTGAAGAGTTCACTTAGGGGCTCGGTCACGAGCACGGCGATGATTTCCGTGCGCCCGACAGCGAGCGCTCGGCCACGAGCGTTGGGGACAAAATTGACTTCCTTGGCCGCCGCGCGGACGCGCCTTTTGGTTTCCTCGCTAATGCGGGGCGAATCGTTGAGAGCGCGCGATGCCGTGGAGCGCGACACGCCGGCAGCTGCGGCAACCTCGGCAAGCGTAGGTGCGGTGCGAACTGATTGGGTCATGGCGTCTCCTGGAGAATGCGGTCGATGTTGTCGCTGATACGGGCTGGTGCGGATACAGCTTACTATAGTGCGCCTGAACAGCGTTCATGATATCCGGTGACCGGTGTCGTTTTGCAACCAAGCCGCAATCGAATACGTCTCGTATGGGTGAGATATCAGCGGGCGTGGCGGTTGCATACAAGCTTGAGAACGATGTCTTGCGCTGAGTTTCGATACTCAGGGTGACATAAGTGTCGCGGTTGTACAACCGGTTGCACCGTTAATCCGACCAAATCGACCGTTCAGCGGACAACCGGTTGCACAGTTTTTTGCATCGCCCGTAAGATAAGGACAACCGGTTGCACAAGAATCACTACGATGACGAAGGAGCATCACCATGGACACCATTAACGATTGGGAAAACCAAGCGCTCACCCATAGGAACCGCCTGGCACCCCATGCGTACTTTATGGGTTATGAGACCGCCGATCTCGCTGCAACGTACAGCCGCGAGCTGTCGCGCGGGTTTGTCCAGCTGTCCGGCTCGTGGCAGTTCCGCCTCTTTGAGGGCCCCGCTGCCGTCTCCAACGAGGAACTCTCCACGTACAGGCCCGAGTGGGATCACGTGGAGGTTCCGCACCTGTGGCAGGTGGACGGCTATGGCAACCTTGCCTACACCGACGAGGGTTTCCCGTTCCCGGTTGATCAGCCGTTCGTTCCCTCCGACGACCCCACGGGCGTCTACCAGCGCATCGTCAACCTTCCCGCCGTTCCTGCCGGCGCTCGCGAGATCATTCGCTTCGACGGCATCGAGAGCTATGGCGAGCTGTACGTCAACGGTCAGTATATCGGCATGACCAAGGGTTCGCGCCTGTCTGCCGAGTTCGATGTGACCGACGCGCTCGTCGAGGGCGACAACCTGTTTGCGGTCAAGGTCCTGCAGTACAGCGATGGCAGCTACATCGAGGATCAGGACATGTGGTGGGCCTCGGGCATCTTCCGCGATGTGTACCTTATGCAGCGTCCCCCCGCGCACCTGGTCGACTTTAGGTTCCGCACGCACCGCGAGGGCGATGCCGCTCTGATCACGCTCGATACGGTTGCCGAGGGCGCTTCCCGCGTTGTGTTTACGCTCAGCGATGGCGAGAACGTGGTGGCTACGGGTGAGTGCGTCGACGGCCATGCCGAGTGCAGCGTGACCGATGCCCACTTCTGGAATCCCGAGGACCCCTTCCTCTACGATCTTACGTTTGAGGTCTACGACGGCGACAAGGTGAGCGAGTACGTCCCGCATCGCCAGGGTCTTGCCGAGGTGACGGTCGAGGGCAATCATATCTACCTCAACGGCACTTACTTTAAGATGCATGGCGTCAACCGCCACGATCACGACGATCACAAGGGCCGCGCCGTGGGCCTCGATCGCATGCGCCGCGACCTGGAGCTCATGAAGCAGCACAACATCAACGCAGTGCGCACCTCTCACTATGCCAATGACCCGCGCTTCTACGAGCTGTGTGATGAGTATGGCATCATGCTGGTCGCCGAGACCGATATGGAGAGCCACGGCTTCGAGAATATCGGCAACATCGCCCTGGTTACCGACGACCCGGCATGGGAGCCGGCCTACGTCGACCGTATTGAGCGCCTGGTGATGCAGGAGCACAACCACGCGTGCATCATCATGTGGTCGCTGGGCAACGAGAGCGGCTATGGCTGCAACATCCGCGCGATGTACGCCAAGGCTCACGAGCTCGATGGTCGTCCGGTCCACTACGAGGAGGACCGCAACGCCGATACCGTCGACGTCATTTCCACGATGTACTCCCGTGTGTCGCAGATGAACGACTTTGGTGAGCATCCGTTCCCCAAGCCGCGCATCAACTGCGAGTATGGCCACTCCATGGGTAATGGCCCCGGAGGTCTGTCCGAGTACCAGGAGGTCTTCGATCGCTGGGATTGCATCCAAGGCCAGTTTATCTGGGAATGGTGCGACCACGGTTTGGCTGCTGTGACCGAGGACGGCGTTGCCTACGATATGTATGGTGGCGACAACGGCGATTACCCCAATAACAGCAACTTCTGCATCGACGGCATGGTGTTCCCTTGGCAGCAGCCGAGCCCGGGCCTCACTGAGTATGGTCAGGTCATCTGCCCGGTTCGCATGGCCTACGATGCCGAGGCGGGCGAGCTGGCCGTCACCAACAAGCGTTGGTTTACCACCCTCGAGGATGTTTGCCTGTCGGCGGAGACCCTGGTGGACGGCGACGTGGTTTGCCGCAAGACGCTCATGCCCGGTGCGGTTGCCCCCGGCGAGTCCGTCCAGCTTCCGCTGGTGATTCGCGAGGCCGCGGTAGGCGAGACCCTGCTGACCGTGCGCGCCTACACCATGGCCGCTCACGTCTGGTGCGAGCCGATGTTCCAGCTGGGTGCAAGCCAGTTTGCCATCGCAAACCATCCGGCGCCGGCCATCGCCGCCCCAGCTCGTTCTGAGCTTACGGTCGAGGAGACCGAGCAGGAGATTCGCATTCACTCCCTCAACGGCGAGCTGACCTTCAGCAAGGTCAACGGCACCGTGAGCAAGTGGAAGGCATCCGGGCGTGACGTCATGGCCTCTGGTCCCCAGGTTGGTTTTTGGCATCCGCTCGTCGACAACCACGCCCAGGAGTACGACTCCCTGTGGAAGGACAACTTCATTGATGTAATGCAGACGTCCACCCGCAAGGTTTTTTGGAAGCAGGACGGCAATGCGGTCGTCGTTACCGTGAGCCAACGTATTGCTCCTCCCGTCCGCGCGTTCGGCATGCGCGTCGAGCTTGTCTACACCGTGCTTCCGAGCGGTCGCGTCGACCTCAAGGTTTCCGGCGAGCCCTACGGCGACTATTCGGACATTATCCCGCGCATCGGCATCTCCTTTGAGGTTCCCGGTTGCGATCGTGCCGTCGAGTGGTATGGCCACGGCCCGGGCGAGAACTATCCGGACTCGCTGCGTGCCAACCCGGTCGGTCATTACCGCACTACGGTCGACGACATGTTCACGCCCTACGTTATGCCTCAGGACTGTGCCAACCGCGAGGGTACCCGCTGGGTTGCCCTGCGCTCCAGCCACGGTGACGGTCTGGTCGTGACGCGTCCGAGCGACGCCGCTTCCAATCCGTTCTCGTTCTCCGCATGGCCCTATAGCTGCGAGGCTATCGATAGCGCCAAGCATGTCTACGATCTTGTCCCGGGCGACACGGTTACGGTCAACATCAACGACCAGCTGCTCGGCCTTGGCTCGAACTCTTGGGGTTCCGAGGTGCTCGATTCCTATCGCACCCGTTTTGAGAGCTTCAGCTTTGAGGTGTCCCTGCGACCGCTGACGTCTGCCGATCTGGCTCAGGCGCTGGCACCCATTAAGGAGGCATAAGTCATGCATATCTTTAACTCGCGTGCCGATTTCGACGCCCAGATGAAGTCCGTCAAGAAGTGGATGCGTACCGGTCAGGCACTCGACGGCGTTTCTGAACTGCAGCACGATGTGGCGTACTCTATCGGCGACTCGCTGGTGTATTGGTGGGTGAACGCCCACGAGGCGGCTACTGCCGATCTGGTCGGTCACCGTCGCTACCATGCCGTGCTCGCCCCGCTCGACGGCAATCTGACCGTTGAGGTGGCTTCCAAGGCCGATCTTACCTGTACGCGCGCCTACAGCGATATCGATGATCGCGAGCGCTTTGAGGGTACGGGGGAGACCGTGACGATTCCCGCCGGCGGCGTTGCCGTCGTCGAAATTGACGAGGCCTACCGTGTCGTGGCCGATGCCGCGGATCCCCGCGTCGTGGTACTGCACGTGACAGTCGAAGGTTATTCCTTCCCCAACAAGTAGTATTCGTCCGCCTGGACGTTTGCTTCGCGCCGTTAAGGGGGATGGCTTTGTTGACTCCCTTTTCCCCATTCCCCTTAGCAGGTGCGCCATCCGTGTTTGCACTTGCAGCTCGGACGGTTTTAGATGACATTTAACAGATGATTGGGAGGGCTTATGAGCTCTGAAAAACGAGGAACGATTGGTTCGTTCGCTCTGCTGGGCATGACGGTCGCCGCCGTGTTCGGTATCAAGAACATCATCAACAACAACGCGGCCATCGGCTTGGCAGCTGCGCCGTCGTTCTTCTTCGCCACGCTTTTGTACTTTGTCCCCTATACCCTGGTTACCGCCGAGTTCGTCGGCCTCAACAAGGACTCCGAGTCTGGCGTGTACGCATGGGTTAAGACCTCGATGGGTGGTCGCTGGGCGTTCCTGACGGCATTTAGCTACTGGTTTGTTAACCTGTTCTTCTTTGCGTCCGTCCTGCCCAACGTCATCATCTACGCGAGCTACGTGTTCTTTGGTGCCAACGCCGAGCTTTCGCAGCTGTGGATCACCATTATCGAGATCGTCGTCTTTGCTATCGCCACGTGGGTTTCGACCAAGGGCGCTAAGTGGATCGGCTCCATTTCCTCCTTCGGTTCGACCGCGGCTCTCGGCCTGACCGCCGTGTTCATCCTGCTGTCCCTGGCTGCTGCCTTTGGCGGCGTTGAGTTCGCTACGGCTCCTACTCCCGCTAACATGGCTCCCGACATGAGCAACTTCGCAACTGCGTGGGGCTTCTTCGGTACGCTTGCCTGGATCATCCAGGGCGTTGGCGGCGCTGAGTCTGTCGGCGTGTTCCTTAACGACCTTAAGGGTGGCGTCAAGGCCTTCGTGCGCACCGTCGTTATCGCCGGCCTGACCATCGGCCTCCTGTATGCAGGCGCTTCGCTGCTGGTTAACCTGTTCATCCCCGAGGGCGGCGTTGCCATCTCCACCGGTATCTTCGACGTATTCGGCGCTGTCTTTGCCCACTTTGGCATTCCCATGGAAGTGTCTACGCGCGCCATCGGCTTGATCCTTCTCGCCGCCACGCTGGGCTCCCTCATGATGTGGACCTCCGCTCCCATCAAGGTGTTCTTCACCGAGATCCCCAAGGGCGTCTTTGGTAGCAAGATCGTCGAGCTCAACGAGCATGGCATTCCTGCCCGCGCTGCTTGGCTGCAGTTCGCCATCGTCGTCCCCATCCTGATCATTCCGGCCCTGGGCTCCGGTAACCTCGACGACCTGCTCATGATCGTCACCAACATGACGGCTGCCACCGCTCTGCTCCCGCCGCTGCTGATCCTGCTTGCCTACTTTATGTTGCGCAAGAACTTCGACGCTGCTCCCCGTGGCTTCCGCATGGGTTCGCGCACCTTTGGCCTGGTCATTGCTGCATTCCTGCTTGTGGTCTTCTGCTTCGTGCTTATCTGCGGCACCATTCCGCTCGATCAGCCTCTGTGGCTGACGCTGGTCTACAACGTCGGCGGCGTGGTTGTCTTCCTGGGCCTTGCCGTGATGTGGTACAACCGCTACATCAACCGCCTGCGCGAGACCGATCCCGAGGCCGCCGAGAACGAGCTTCGCCCTTCCGTCCTCGATATGATGGAGTAGCGGCTAGGATTAATCTACGGCTGTGGAATAAATCGATTCCCTTTCCTAAGGAGGGGCCTTACGAGGCCCCTCCTTTTGTGTTTTGGGGCATGGTCTTGGCCCCCGTGGTCAAAAAATGCCAAATATGAGTACTGTTGCAAAAGAAGTGCCATATTTTTCGGCCTGCTCTGAGCGAAAATGGGCTCAAAATCGATTTATCTAACTCCCTTTAAAGGGCGTTTGACGGCTTTCAACCTCTTCGAATCGCGCAAATTAGGCAATTTGCTCTCGATTTTGCTGCTACTAAATTGGTGACAGTACTCATATTTGCCACTTTTTGACCACGAGGTGTTCAGAGGAGCTCTCGAGAAGCATCTAACGGTACAATAGCTACCACGTGGCTGGGTTTTGCCGGCCGAATGTGCGATGCCGCGGGAGGGGACATGGTCGAGTTTACAAAGACGATTAAAGATCCGTTGGGACTACATGCCCGCCCGGTTGCGCTGCTCTATGACATCATTGCCAAGCATCGTAGCGACGTGTCAGTCAGCATCGGCGATCGCCACACGGATGGCCGCGATGTCATGGGACTCATGGCTCTCTACGGCGAGTGCGGCGAGGACATCATCTTTCGCGTTTCGGGCGTAGATGAGGCCTCCTGCGTTACGTCGATCAGAAACCTCTCGCTCTAACCTCAACAATGTGACAAAGGGGCAGTCCCCTCTGTTGCATCAATTGGTATGGCAAGGCGCCGCAAAGAGACAGTCTTTGCGGCGCCTTTGTTTCGTATAGGAAACTTTTTCGAAATCTGAATGCGGACCCTTTCCAAAAAGTTAACCACGTGTTAGTTTACTATAGCGAACATAGGCGTGGTTAACTTTTACCGTGTCGATGTTAAGGACGAACTGACGTTAGGAGCCACTCATGTCTTGCGGACCGCAGATGCCGGCCATGCCGCTTTCGATGGTAAAAGCGGGCGAAACCGTGCGCGTGTCCCGTGTAAAGGGCAATGAGGACATGAAACACCACCTCAAGGACCTCGGCTTTGTCGAGGGCAACGAAATCCACGTGGTGAGCTCGAGTGGCGCCAATATTATCGTCACCGTGCTGGGCGCACGCTTTGGTATCGATTCCAAGGTTGCCATGCACATCATGACCGTCGGTTAGTCTGCAGCATTTCATAAAAACCGAAAGGGGGACAAGAGGATGAAGACGTTGGGTGACGTTAAGGTGGGCGAGAGCTCTACCATCGTCAAGCTTCACGGTGAGGGTGCGCTTCGCCGCCACCTTATGGACCTGGGGCTCATCAAGGGCACTTCGTTCAAGGTCGTGAAGGTCGCGCCGCTCGGTGATCCGGTCGAGATCAACGTGCGCGGCTACGAGCTTTCCATCCGCAAGGAGGAGGCCGTCGTCGTCGAGGTTCAGTAAGGACTCGTGGCGCATATTTCTGCAGATAAAGTTAGGTATTTCTAACTTAATGCTGCAATTTGAAGCACATTATCCAGCCTGCGCGGAGAAAGCAGCGCAGGCACACAAGGAAGAAGGATTGAATGGCGGATTCTCAGATCCATGTCGCGCTGGCGGGTAATCCCAACTGCGGCAAGACCACGCTTTTCAACCTGATCACCGGCGCCAACGGCTACGTTGGCAACTGGCCCGGCGTCACGGTTGAGAAAAAGGAAGCCAAGCTCCTAAGCGACAAGAACGTTACCATCACGGACCTCCCTGGCATCTACTCGCTTTCCCCCTACAGCCCCGAGGAGCAATGCTCGCGCGATTACCTCATGAGCGGCGAGCCCGATGTTGTCGTCCAAGTCGTCGATGCCACCAACCTCGAGCGTAACCTGTACCTGGCGCTTCAGGTTATCGAGACTGGTCTGCCCGTGGTCGTTGCCCTCAACATGGCCGACTTGATCGAGAAGAACGGCGACAAGATCGATACGGACAAGCTCTCCAAGAAGCTCGGTTGTCCGGTCATGATGATCTCGGCTCTTAAGAACAAGGGCATCAAGGAGCTCTTCGAGCAGGTCAAGAAGTCCGCTGCTTCCAAGGGCCAGGTGCCGGAGCACAAGTTCGATTCCTCCATCGAGGACGTTCTGGACCACATCGAGAACAACCTGCCGGCGAGCGTTCCCGCCAACAAGCGTCGCTACTACGCCGTTAAGCTGTTTGAGCGCGACGCGGACGCCTGCAAGCTCATCAACCTCACTAAGGAGAAGGCCGCTCGCGTGGAGCAGCTGGTCGCTCAGTGCGAGCAGGATTGCGACGACGACGCCGAGTCCATCATCACCGGCGAACGCTATGGCGTGATTGCCCATATCATTGACGAGTGCCTCACCAAGGCTCCGACAAAGATGAGCACCTCCGAGAAGATCGACCGCGTGGTTACCAACCGTATTCTGGGTCTGCCGATTTTTGTGGTCATCATGTTCTGCGTGTACTACATCGCCGTTTCTACCTTGGGCGGCACGGTGACCGACTTCACCAACGACCAACTCTTTGGTACCGATGGCTGGTATGTGCTCGGTCAGGGCCGCGATGCATACGATGAGGCTGTCGAAGCCGCGGGTGACGACGCCGACTCGGTCGACCCGGCGCAGTATGGCCCGTATGTTCCGGGTATTACCACCATGGTCCACGACGCGCTTGTGGCGGGTGGCACCGAGGACGGCGGTCTGGTCGATTCGCTGGTCTGCGACGGTATCGTGGCCGGCATCGGCGCCATCATGGGCTTTGTCCCGCAGATGTTCTTGCTGTTCGTGATGCTGTCCTTCCTGGAGGACTGCGGCTATATGGCCCGCGTCGCCTTCATCATGGACCGCGTGTTCCGCCGCTTTGGCCTGTCCGGTAAGTCCTTTATCCCCATGCTCGTGACCTCGGGCTGCGGCGTCCCCGGCGTCATGGCCACCAAGACTATCGAGAACGAGAAGGACCGCCGCATGACGGTCATGACCACCACGTTTATTCCCTGTGGCGCCAAGCTGCCGATCATCGCCCTGCTCATGGGTTCCATCATCGGCGATTCTTCCACCACCGCCGCGTGGATCAGTCCGCTCTTCTACTTCCTGGGCGTCTTTGCCGTCGTCGCCTCGGGCCTCATGCTCAAAAAGACCAAGCTCTTCGCCGGTCGCCCGACGCCGTTCGTTATGGAGCTTCCTGCCTACCACTTCCCGGCGATCCGCTCTTGGGCGCTGCACGTGTGGGAGCGCTGCTGGGCCTTTATCAAGAAGGCCGGCACGGTCATCTTCGCGTCCACTGTCGTGGTTTGGTTCCTGTCCAACTTTGGTAGCTACAATGGTTCCTTTGGCTACCTGCCCGCGATGGACGGCATCTCCGAGGAGTTCATGGACTACTCCGTGCTTGCCATGCTCGGCAACCTGGTCTCCTGGATCTTCGCCCCGCTTGGCTTTAGCACCTGGCAGGCAACAGCGCTGTCCGTCTCGGGCCTTGTCGCCAAGGAGAACGTCGTCGCCACCGCCGGCTCGCTGCTGTCCGTTGCCGACGCGGGCGAGACCGACCCGAGCCTGTGGACCGCGTTTGCCGGCATGTTCCCCACCATGGGCGCTTGCGTCGCCTTTGGCGCGTTCAACCTGCTGTGCGCTCCGTGCTTTGCTGCCATGGGTGCCATCCGCAACCAGATGGATTCCGGCAAGTGGTTCGCGATTGCCATCGGTTACGAGTGCGCCTTTGCTTGGGTGATCGGCCTGTTCATCAACCAGTTCTACAACCTGCTTGTCCTTGGGCAGTTTGGTATCTGGACGATTGTCGCCATCGTGCTGCTGGTTGCGATGCTCTTCCAGATCTTCCGTCCCATGCCCAAGCATGCATGGACCGACGAGGACGAGACCAACGCTGCTTCCGCCGCAGTTTCCGCTTAATTCCGAATAAGGATTAGCCCCTTTTCACGAGCCCGGGTGTCCCAGCGACACTCGGGCTTTTTGTGCATGGGAGACAGATTACTTTGTCCCAGAAGTTAAGATGTGGCGTTTCCGCAGATAAAACCGACCAAAATAAACCTGTCCCTTTTTGGTAGGTGGAGAATGGGGTAAAGTAAGTGGTGGTTAACTAGAGGAGGCTTGCTATGGCACCTATCGATATTGTTGTACTGGCTGTTATCGGCGTTGCGTTTGTCGCCGTGTGCGTGCGCATCTACCGCAAGGGCACCTGCGCCGACTGCGCTCAGGGTGGCGTTTGCACGGGGCATTGCTCCAACAAAAAGACGTGCGCTGCACTTAAGGGCGTAGACAAAATCGCCGAAGACTTGGGTCGCGGTATCAAATAAGGTCCGGACATCCAAGCGCTCCGCGGGCATCCGTTCGCGGGGCGCTTTGTGCATTTGAGGGAGAGCACGGCGAGTCGAAGAGTATTTTTGGGGTATCGTTAACTGGACTATTAATTGGCAACTTATCTATAACGGAGTAACCGCATGAGCGCTCGCGTAACCATGAAGGACATAGCCGCCGAGCTTGGCGTTTCCATCAATACCGTGCACAAGGCTCTGACGGGAAAGGCCGGCGTGAGCGAATCCGTGCGCGCCAAGGTGAACGCTAAGGCCGAGGCCATGGGCTATCACCGCAACACAAGTGCCTCAAGCCTGCGCCGCAAGGATATCAATCTGGTGTTTTGCCTGCCCCGCGCATCGCGCGAGGGAGCGTACTTTTTTCGTTACCTGTGGGAAGGCTGCAATCGCTTTGAACAGGAGGTCATCGACCGGGGCATTACGGTTGAGCGCGTTGAATTTGGCGTGGGCGGCTACGCTGATGCACTCGAGCAAATCGACGAGCGTCTGCAGGTGGGCGAGAAGATTGATGGCTTGCTTGCCTATGCGCCGGGCGACGATCGTGCGACTGAGCTTTTGGGGCAGATCGCCGAGGCGGGCGTGACGATTGAGCTTGTCGACGGCGACCGTCCGCATTTGAATCGTTTGGGTGCGAGCTTGGCCGATTATTCGACGGCAGGCAGCCTTATGGCCGAGCAGGCGGCAAACCTGGTCCATGCTTCTGGGGCCGACGCCCGCGTGCTCCTTTTGACAGGCGACCCATATACCGATTCGCACTATCTAACCGCCCGCGCCTTCCACAATTACCTGCGCGAACGTGATATTCCATGGCAGGTTGAGGATCTTGCAGGTGCCCATGCGCAAGTCAAACAACTCGAGCATGAGCTCGAAAAGCGCTTGAGTGCGCCGGACGCCCCCGAACTTATCTGTAGCGTTTTTGCCGTTGGTTCCGAAGTGGTTGCCGACGCGCTCGTCTCGACCGGCAAGGCCGGTCAGGTCATGGTGATCGGCAACGACCTGTTTCCCGAAAGTGCTCTGGCCTTGCGCCGCGGTATCTTTACCAATATTGTCTATAAGGACCCGACGAGCCTGGCGTATCGCGGCGCTAAGACGCTGGGCGATTATCTGCTGTGGGGAAGGACCCCGACGGTGCCCGTCCAGAAGGGCGCCGTCGAGATGGTATTTGCCAGCAATGTCGATCGCTACTGCGAACTTGCGGGTATTTAGCCGATTGAGCAGGTACCCCCTCTTGCGACGTGCATTTTTGGGAGTATTCAGCATTGGCATGCCCTGAATGAGGTGCAGAACGACTGTTTTAAGTGCCCCCGATGGCGTAATTTGCCATCGGGGGCACTTTTTATGCCGATCGGGCGCTATCTGCGTTCCAAATAGGACGCTGAGGATGGCACACGGCGCGCTCCAATGCTGAATACTCCCAAAAATGTACATCGGGACATGACCCACCTGAGCAAAAGCTCTCAAGTTCGGTGTTCGGGGACGCCAAACAGTCCGCAATACATGCAAGTCACATCTCCAGCAACCGTTGAACGGGCAAAATCTACCGTTCACCCCGTGGTGGTTAGGTGAACGTTCACCTTTTGAGGTGCAATGGATTAGTATAGTGAACGTTCACCTAAAGGATAACGAGCGCGCCGTGCGCCCGCCTTGCCAGCAAAGGGGCTGTTTGATGAAAAACTTTATGGACGATCAGGATTTCCTGCTGAGCACCAAGACCGGCGAGGAGCTGTTCCACAACTTTGCCGAGGGCATGCCCATCGTCGACTATCACTGCCACATTTCTCCTAAGGAGATTTGGGAGGACAAGCGTTTCGAGAACATCACCGAGGTTTGGCTGGGCGGCGACCACTACAAGTGGCGCCTGATGCGTGCCAACGGCGTCGACGAGCGCTTTATCACTGGCGACGCCCCTGCTCGCGAGAAGTTCCAAAAGTGGGCCGAGACCCTGGGTCGCTGCGTCGGCAACCCCGTCTTTGAGTGGAGCCACCTGGAGCTTAAGCGCTACTTTGGCTACGAGGGCGTCCTCAACGGCAAGACTGCCCAGGAGGTTTGGGACCTTGCCAACGCCAAGCTCGCCGAGGCTAGCTTTACCTGCCGCAACCTGATCAAGCAGTCCAACGTCCGCATGATCTGCACTACTGACGACCCCGCCGACAGCTTTGAGTGGCACAAAAAGATTGCAGCCGACGACAGCTTTGACGTTCAGGTCGTTCCCGCCATGCGCCCCGATGCCGCTTTGCGCATCGAGCGCGGCCAGGAGTTTGCCGACTACTGCAAGCACCTTTCCGAGGTTGCCGGCGTTGAGGTCAGCGACTTTGAGGGCATGAAGGCTGCCATTTCCAAGCGCTACGACGTTGCTCACGAGCTGGGCTGCCGCGCCTCCGACCACGCACTCGACTACGTTATGTACGTCCCGGCTACCGCCGACGAGATCGAGGCTATCTTTGCCAAGGGTCTGGCTGCCGAGCCGCTTACCGAGGAAGAGGTCCTCAAGTACAAGACTGCCTTTATGCAGTTCGTTGCCGGCGAGTATGTCCGCCTGGGCTGGGCCATGCAGCTACACTTTGGCTGCAAGCGCGACAACAACCGCGCCATGTTTGCCAAGCTCGGCCCCGATACCGGTTATGACTGCATCTCCAACTACACGCCGTCCGACCAGCTCGCCGATTTCCTCAACTCCATCCAGGAGACCTGCGGCTTGCCCAAGACCATCCTGTACAGCTTGAATCCCATCGACAACACCATGATCGATACCGTCATGGGCTGTTTCCAGGAGGCTCCGACTGCCGGTAAGATCCAGAACGGCTCCGCCTGGTGGTTCAACGACAACGAGGTCGGCATGCGCGAGCAGCTTACGGCTCTGGCTAACGAGGGCGTGTTGGGCAACTTTGTGGGCATGCTTACCGATTCCCGCTCCTTCCTGTCCTATCCGCGCCACGAGTACTTCCGTCGCGTGCTGTGCAGCGTGATCGGCGAGTGGGTCGAGCAGGGCAAGTACCCGGCCGACATGGAGCTGCTGGGCAGTATCGTGCGCGACATCAGCTACAACAACGCGGTCCGCTACTTTGGCTTTGATTTGGACACCGTCGAGGCATAAGCCTGCATCGAATCACATCGAACTCGGGAGCGCCGTTGCCACACGCGGCGCCCCCGTTTTGCTTGCACGCTAACAGCTATCTAAGGAGAGACACAGATGGAGAACATCAGCTACGATGCGCTCGAGAAGATCGGCTACAAGGGCTATTTGCTGCCCAAGGATGCTCCCGAGAAGGTTCTGCAGTTTGGCGAGGGCAATTTCCTGCGCGCCTTCGTCGACCGCTTCTTTGACATGGGCAACGAGGCCACCGGCTGGAACGGCAAGGTCGTCATGGTGCAGCCCATCAGCGGTGCCTTTGGCTTTGCCGACGGCATCAATGCCCAGGACGACCTGTATACCGTGCTGGTGCGCGGCAAGGAGGACGGCAACACGGTCGACGAGTCCCGCGTGATTAGCGCTTGCAGCCGCTGCATCAACCCGTACCGCGAGGACGACTACCGCGCCATGATGGAGGTCGCCGTCTCTGACGACCTGGAGATTATCGTCTCCAACACCACCGAGGCCGGTATCGCCTATGACCCGTCCTGCAAGGCCGACGACATGCCACCCGCGAGCTTCCCCGCCAAGCTTGCCCAGGTGCTCCACACCCGCTGGGCTGCCGGTAAGCCGGGCGTCATCGTCCTCGCCTGCGAGCTCATCGATCACAACGGCGAGGAGTTGCTGCGCATCATGAACCAGTATGTGAGCGACTGGGGCTGGGAGGACGAGTTTGCGCAGTGGATGGCCAACGACTGCACCGTCTGCACCACGCTCGTCGACACCATCGTACCGGGCCGTATCCGCGACGCATCCGAGGCCGCCGCGGTGGCTGAGCGTCTGGGCTACGAGGATCCCTTCCTGGCCGTGCGCGAGCCCTTCCAGATGTGGGGCATCCAGGGCGACGAGTCGCTTGCCGAGAACCTTCCCTTTGTGAAGGCTGGTCTTCCGGGTGTCTTTGTGACTCCCGACGTCACCCCGTACAAAAAGCGCAAGGTCCGCATCCTCAACGGTGCCCACACCGCCTTCGTTCCGGGCTCCTGGGTTGCCGGCTTTGATATCGTGCGCGACTGCATGCATGACGAGACCATTCGCGGCTTCATGAACACCATGCTCTACGACGAGGTCATTCCGACGCTTGCCGCCGACTTGGATGTCGAGGACTGCAAGGCCTTTGCCGCCGCCGTCGAAAACCGCTTCGACAACCCGTTTATTGATCATGCGCTGCTCTCCATCTGCCTCAACTCCACGGCTAAGTGGCGCGCTCGCGACCTGCCCACGCTCAAGGACTACGTTGCCGAGACCGGCAACCTGCCCAAGTGCCTGGCGACGAGCCTCGCTACGCTCATCTCCTTCTACACGCAGGAGCTCGTGTCCCGTGAGGGCGACGGCCTGCACCTGCGTCGCTCCGACGGCACCGAGTACACCGCTCAGGACGACGCCTTCGTGCTCGACTTCTACGCCGCCCATGCCGGCGCCGACGATGCCCAGCTGGTGCACGACGTGCTCACCAACGAGCAGATGTGGGGCGAGGACCTTACGCAGATCGCAGGTCTTGAGGAGTTTGTCGTCAGCGCGCTCGCTGTCGTGCGTGCCGAGGGCGCCAAGCAGGCCTTCGCCAACGCTCAGGCGTAAATTTCCGGCGCAGACGCGGGCGCGGGACGGCGTGCCCGCGTCTCGACTTCTGCTCAACCTGTAGGGTTAGGACCATTTGTAATGAATACTATCCAGATCAATCCGGCCGATAACGTGATCGTTGCGCTGTCGCCGCTTGCCAAGGGCACTGCCGTCGCGGTTCCCGGGGTGGGCGAGGTCGTGGCCGTGGAGGATATTCCGCAGGGCCATAAGATGGCGGTGCGCGCGATTGCCGCCGGCGAGGACGTCATTAAGTACGGCCTTCCTATCGGCCATGTGACGGGCGATGTCCAGCCCGGTCAGTGGCTCCACACGCACAATGTGAAGACCAACCTTTCGGGCGAGGTCGAGTACGCCTACAACCCCACGCATCCGGTCGTGGATCCCGTTGAGCCCGAGACCTTTATGGGCTTCCGCCGCGCCGACGGTCGTGCCGCGACGCGTAATGAGCTGTGGATCATCCCCACGGTCGGCTGTGTCAACGAAGTCGCCCGTGCCATGTGTGAGCAGGCCCAGGATCTGGTCGATGGCTCGCTGGAGGGTGTTTACTACTTCCCGCATCCCTTTGGCTGCTCGCAGACCGGCGCCGACCATGCCCAGACGCGTCGTCTGCTGGTGGCGCTCTCGCGTCATCCTAATGCGGCCGGCGTGCTGTTCCTGTCGCTCGGTTGCGAGAACTGTACACACCAGCAGGTGCTCGACGAGCTCGGTGACTTCGATCACGAGCGCGTCCGCTTCCTCACCTGCCAGGACGTTGCCGACGAGCAGGTCGAGGGCCACAAGATTCTGGCCGAGCTGGCAGACCTGGCAAAGCAGTCCAAGCGCGAGCCCATTCCGGCCTCCGAGCTGGTCATTGGTCTTAAGTGTGGCGGCTCCGACGGTCTTTCGGGCATTACCGCCAACCCCACGATCGGTCGCGTGAGCGATATGGTCGTCGCCCGTGGCGGCACGTCGGTGCTTACCGAGGTGCCCGAGATGTTTGGCGCCGAGAGTATCCTGCTCGATCGCTGTGAGAACGAGCAGGTCTTTAACGTCGCCTCCGACATGCTCAATGGCTTTAAGGACTACTTTATTAGCCACGGCGAGGTCGTCTACGAGAACCCGAGCCCTGGCAACAAGGACGGCGGTATTACCACGCTCGAGGACAAGAGCTGCGGCTGCGTGCAAAAAGGCGGGTCTGCCCCCATCGTCGACGTGCTGCCGTATGCCGGCCGGGCAACTAAACACGGCCTGAACATGCTGTGCGGTCCGGGCAACGACATGGTATCCACCACGGCGTTGACGGCTGCCGGCTGCCACGTGATTCTGTTCTCGACCGGCCGCGGCACACCGTTTGGCGCGCCGGCGCCTACGCTCAAAGTGTTCACCAACCAGCGTTTGTGCGACCACAAGGCCAATTGGATGGACTTTAACGCCGGCGTGATTGCCACGGGTGAGCGCACGCTCGACGAGGCCGCCCGCGATTTGTACCAGCTGGTGCTACAGACGGCGAGCGGTAAGCTCACGAGTGCCGAGCGCCGTGGCTGTCACGAGATCAGTATCTGGAAGGACGGCGTCTGCTTGTAGCGGCAAGTGCGCCCAAGCATAGCGCGATGTCATCGGCCCCGTCGGGAGTGTTCCCGGCGGGGCTTTTTCGTTTCGTGGTTAAGTGAATATGTTGGAAAATCTGATAAACGTTCACCTATCTCATGGCTGTCCAGCATGGCACCATTACCAGCAGAAAATAGGTGTGATGATCTCAATTGTGTCCGTTCAGCGGTAAAAATCGACCGTTCAAGGATATTATTCAAGTGAACGTTCACCTGTCATAAGCAATCGCGCATAATCTAACTAAACGTTCACCCTGAACGCTGGGCAGACAGATGTCAGTGTGGACTCCAATGTCTTGCTGCAAGACAATCGAGAAAAGAGAGGGAGCTCGATGACTAATAAGATTGGAAAAAAGCGTAAGATCACATTCTGGACGCGCTTGGGCTTTGGTATGGGCGGTATGCTCAATTCCGGTGCCCTGACCTTTACGCACAGCTACATGGTGCTGTTCCTGTCCACGGAGTGTGGCCTGTCCGCAGGCGAGGCTGCACTGATCAGCTCGTTTGCCATCTATGTCAACGCTATTCTTTGCCCGCTGATGGGCTTTGTGGCCGATAACTTCTATGCCACCAAGATTGGCCGCATCTTTGGTCGTCGTCGTTTCTGGATCTTGCTGGCCATCCCGATGATGATCGCCGAGCCGCTCATCTTCGTGGCTACGCCGTTTGGCTTCCCGTACTACTTTGTGCTGTACCTGATCTACAACGTCGCGTATACGTTCTGCACCGCCAACCTGTCGCCGCTTACCATCGAGATGACCGACGACTTCAAGGAGCGTACGTACCTCACCGGCTACAAGCATCTCTTTGGTAACGCCGCCGGCTTCCTGATGGCTGCACTTGTGGGCTTCGGCTTTGGCACCTTCGGCGAGACCAACCCGTTCAGCTACTTCATCATCGCTACGATCAACGCTTCGGTCATGGCAATCTCGCTGCTTTGTGTGTACCTGTCCACGTGGGAGCACACCCCCGAGGAGGTCGCTCAGGAGAAGATCGAGAGCGTCGGCGAGGGTATCAAGAAGTTCTTCATCGACGTAATCTCCACCTTCCGCAACAAGTCCTTCCGCAAGGTCCTGTACGCACAGGTCTCCACGAAGCTCGCTGCTGCCTGCTGGTCTGCCTGCCTGTCCTTCTTCATCGTCTACTGCCTGCAGATTCCTAAGTCCTACGAGTCCGTGATGGAGATGCCTGGCAAGGTCGTCGCTATCGTCTGCACCGCCATCTGGGTCGCTCTCATGGCCAAGAAGGGCTTCCACAAGTCTTGGTACCTGGCCAACGTCGGTTGCGCTGCGTGCATCATCGCCTACAACTACTTCGCCTTTGGTCAGATCAATGGCACCTCCACGGTCGCCATCGCCATGATCGCCTACCCCATCATCTTCGCCATCTGGAAGTTCTTCTACGTCGGCTTCCAGTACCTGCCCGATGTTCTGCTCAACTACATCCCCGATGTCGATGAGCTCATCACCCTGCGTCGTCGCGAGGGCATCTACAGCTCCGCTCAGCAGCTCTGCCAGCAGATCGCCCAGGCTATCGCCGTTAACGCATGGGCCATCGTCCTTGCTGCCTCCGGCTTCATTCAGACCGCCGGCAACAGCGACGCCGTGACCCAGCCCGCCACCGTGCCTCTGTACATCTGCGGCTACATGCTCATCGGCTGCGCCGGCTTCTTCCTGCTTGCGGCCGTCCTTGCCCGCGGCATCAAGATTGACAAGGAGCAGTGCGACGTCCTTTGCGACGAGATCCGCCGCGTCAAGGAGGGCGGCAAGATGGCCGACGTCAAGCCCGAGGTCAAGGCGCTTTGCGAGGAGCTCTCCGGCTTTAAGTACGAGGACTGCTTTGCCCACAACAACGTTGGCTTCCAGGACGGTAGCGTAACCCCCGCCGAGTAAGGCCGACATATCGTCCAAATCACAGGGCCGTGCCACCGGAATTCCGCCGGCAGGCACGGCCCTTTTTCAACAGCGTACAATTTGCCTTTAGAGCATCTTTTTGAGGGAGAAATCCATGGAGACGAACGTTATCTGGCGCAACGCCCGTGCGGCCGTGATCGAGCTTGACGACGGCGGCTACTTTACCTGTGCCGATACGTGGGAGATCTTTGTCAACGACGAGCCCGCCGGTACCACGAATACGGTCGAGACCTATGTCGACGGCCTGGCCCCCGGCAAGCGCAACCTGGTTCGTTTTGTTTGTGGCGAGCGTGAGCTGAGCGTAGGTGTCACCACGCCGGCTGAGCCTTTTACCATCAACGTTCGCGACTGTGGCGCCAAGGGCGATGCCGAGCATGATGACACCACCAACATCCAGGCTGCCATCATGGCCTGTCCCAAGGACGGGCGCGTGCTGATTCCCGCCGGCAGCTATCGTATCAAGTCCCTCTTCCTTAAGAGCAATATCAACATCGAGCTCGCCGAGGGAGCGGTGCTGCTGGCTCGCCACGATCGTGCGGCGCTTGCCTACATCCCCGGTACGGTCACGGGCGACGAGGGTGCTGGGTATGCTGGCACCGATATGCTGCCCCTGGGCCGCTGGGAGGGCGAGAGCTTCTCGACCTACTGCTCTACCTTTACGGGTCTGAGCGTGCACGACGTGTGCATCTATGGTCGCGGCGCGATCGACGGTCAGACTGATTTTGCCGAGGACAACTGGTGGAACAAGGACTTTAAGAACATCTTCCGCCCTGAGGAGGGCCGCGAGGTCGCCCGCCCGCGCATGATTTTCCTGTCCGAGTGCCAAAACGTGAGCTTGGCCGGCTTCACCGTCCGCAACAGCCCGGCGTGGAACATCCACCCCATCCTGTGCGAGCACGTCGATGCGCTCTGCCTGTCCATCGAGGGCCCCAAGAACTCCCACAACACCGACGGTTTCGATCCCGAGAGCTGCGGCTTTGTCCGCATCCTTGGCTGTCAGTTCTCGGTGGGCGACGACTGCATCGCCATCAAGAGCGGCAAGCTGGGCATTGAGCCCGAGCTTCGTCCCGCCACGCACGACGTGCTGATCTCTCACTGCTACATGCACGATGGTCACGGCGCCGTGGTCCTGGGTTCAGAGGCTGCCGGCGGCATCAAGGACCTTACCGTGAGCAAGTGCCTCTTTGAGCGCACCGACCGCGGCCTGCGCGTCAAGACCCGCCGCGGGCGCGGCAAGGATGCCGTCAACGAGGGCATTACCTTTGAGCACATTCGCATGGATGAGGTGCTCACGCCCTTCGTGGTCAACTCCTTCTACTTCTGCGACAAGGACGGCAAGACCGATTACGTGCAGTCTCGCGAGACGCTGCCTGTCGACGACCGCACGCCCGGCTTTGGTGCCACGACGTTTTGCGATATCGAGGCCACTAACTGCCACGCGGCCGCTGCCTACATCACGGGCCTGCCCGAGAGTAAAGTAACGCGCCTGACGTTCCAGGATGTCCACGTTACCTTTGCCGACGATGCCGAGCCCTTTGTGCCGGCCATGGCCTGTGGTGTGGAGCCGATGGTGCGCCAGGGCATCATCGCGCAAAACGTCAAGGTACTCGACCTGCAAAATGTGGTTATTGAGGGCCAGGACGGCGAGGAACTGCAGCTCCAGAACGTCGACAAGGTTATCCGTGCGTAGGCGTTTGCTCCTAAACAATTAAATTCGGTATGTCGCGACGCGCGATGGGCAGGGCCTTCCCGACCCATTGCGCGAACTTTTTATATGCCGAAACTGCAACGTAGACGGTCTACGACGAAAGGACGCGGTGACTGATGATGAGTGAGAGACGATTTTTTGAGGTTTCGCCCGAGCGTGCGGGGGCATATCACAGTATCTCTAAGGCCTTGGAGGCAATTGACGAATCCTGTCCGAATGACGGACGGCCGGTGACAATCCATATCGAGCCGGGCGAGTATCGCGAGCGGGTCGAGATTCATCGCTCGCATGTGACGATTGAGGGAGAGACGGCCGATAGCGTGCGTATCATGGGCGGCCTGGGTGCCAAGATGCCTTTGGAGGACGGCTCGGGCGTCGACGGCACGCTCGGCACGTTTAGGACCTATACCGTTTTGGTCGATGCCGACGACGTACGGCTCGAGAACCTCACGATCGAAAACGATGCGGGCGATGGGCGCGAGGTCGGTCAAGCGATTGCCCTGTATGCTGATGGCGACCGTCTGGTTGTCGATGCCTGCTGCATTAAGGGACACCAAGACACGCTGTTTTTGGGTCCGCTGCCGCCGCATGAGGCCAAACCGGGCGGGTTTATAGGACCCAAACAGTATGCGCCGCGCCGGGTGGGGCGCCAGTATTTTCGACGTTGCCGGATCGAGGGCGATGTCGACTTTATCTTTGGCGGCGCGCGTGCCTACTTTGAGGGGTGCGAGATTCGCTCGCTCAACCGCGATATGGACGTGAACGGCTACGTGACGGCGGCGTCGACGCCCGAAGGCGAGTCGCACGGCTTTGTGTTCCACGGCTGTTCGTTTACAGCTCCGGATGGCGTGGCGCCGGATTCGGTCTACCTGGGTCGTCCTTGGCGCGAATGGGCGCAAACTGTGCTGATCGATTGCTGGCTGGGGCGACATATCAAGCGCGAAGGCTGGTGGGATTGGAATAAGCCGGCGGCACACAACTGCGTGCAGTATGCTGGCGCGATTCTGCATGGGCCGGCGGGTGATACTACCGGCTGGGTGCCGTGGGCGAATGAACTCGATGTGATGGCTGCCGCCGGGTACGCTCGCGAGCAGGTGCTTGCCGGTGGGGATGGCTGGGATCCCGAGGGCGGCGACGGTGATGCGGTTGAGACGGCTGAACTGTCTGCCAACGGTCGCACCGTGCACATCGAGACGTACTGCGAAGACGAACCTGCGCTGCGTGCCCGGCTGAAGCGCGAGGGGCGTTCGGCTGCTTTTACGGGCAAGACTCCTGCAGATTTTGAGGCATGGAAGATTGCGACCAGGACTCGTCTGTACGATGTTTTGGGCCTTTCGCTTATGGACCGCGTCCCGATTGAGATTCGTGAGCTCAGCCGCGTGCGGGTTGCCGGCGGCATCGTGCGCACCCATGCGATGTTGCAGGTCGAGCGCGATGTTTGGATGCCGTTCTACCTGTTGGAACCGTCTCATCCTAAGCTTGATGAGCGGGGACTCAAACGCTGTTATATCTGCCCGCATGGCCATCAGGGAGCGGGTGCTGCAAGCGTAGCCGGTGTTGCGGGCGTGCCGGCTGTCGATGATGCCGTGCGTAAGTTCAATTACGACTACGGTCTGCGTTTGGCACGCATGGGTTACGTGACCGTCTGCCCTGATGCGCGCGGTTGGGGATACCGTCGTGACTGGAAGGGTCAGGGCGATGACGAGAACAGCTACCTGCGCGGTACGTGTCTGAATCAAGCACGTATGGCCGAGCCACTGGGTCTTACGGTCGCGGGCCTCAACGTCTGGGACAACATGCGCTTGATCGATTACCTAGAGGCGCGCGGCGACATTGCCATGGATGACCTGGGTTGCTTTGGTTTTTCGGGTGGCGGCTACATGACGTTGTACCTGGCCGCACTCGACCCGCGTGTGCGCAAGGCGTTTGTCTCGGGCTATCTGTACGGTGTCGACGATTCGCTGCTGCATCTCAATGGCAATTGCAGTTGCAACTACACACCCGGACTTTGGCGCTTACTCGACATGGGCGATATTGCCTCGCTCATCGCGCCGCATCCGCTGCTGGTGCAAAGCTGCGAAGAGGATCATCTGAACGGTTCGCGCGGGCTGAAAAATGTTGACGAGCAGCTCGAGATCGTGCGCGATGCCTACAAGTTGCTGGGTCGCAGAGATGGCCTGCGGCACGAGGTATGTCCGGGTGAACACCATCTGGGCGTGACACATCTTGCCGAGGATATCGAATGGCTCGATTCGCACGTTGCGGAATGCGCTCGTGCATAGCCCCTCGGCATGCTGCGAATAAACGGTACGTTCCTGTATGACCGCCGATGGGCGGATGAGGAGAAGATTATGGAAACGAAGAGCTTGAATGAATCGACCATTTGCTGCTTTGGCGACTCAACGACCTGGGGCGACAACGGCTGCGGTGGGGGAGGCAACGACATCTCGTGGACCTCGCATTTGGGCGCGTTGCTGGGAGGCGCGGTCGTCGAGAACTTTGGCATCAAGGGTTCGCGTATCGCCATCAAGGCCGACCGTACCGATTCGTTTGTCGAGCGCCTTGACGGTATCGACGATGCGGCCGATATCTACATCGTTTTTGGCGGCGTCAACGACTTTAGCCGCAACGTGCCGCTTGGCGAGTTGGGCAGTACCGATGTGCACGAGTTCTATGGTGCACTCGATTACCTGATCCGCACCATCACGGCGCGTTCGCCCCAGGCAAAGCTTGTGTTTATGACGCCGTGCAAGACGAGCGGTAAGCACGAGAAGGATATCCCGGCAAGCGATGAGCTCAATCACCTGGGGTTGACGCAGGTCGCCTACGTAAAGGCGATGCTCGAGGTCTGTGACCGCTACTCCGTTCCGGTGATTGACCTGTATGCGCAAAGTGGCATCAGCCCGTTTTTGCCAGAGCACCGCGAGCTCTATATGCCGGACGGTCTGCATTACAGTCCTGCCGGCTATGAGCGCCTGGCGCATCGCATCGCCGCGGGTCTCACCGCCGTTTGCCGCTAAAAGTCTGCCGTTTGCGGGGAATATAGGGTTAACGTTCACCCTATATTCCCCGTTCGCGTTACACTAGGGGTAACGTTCACCTATCGTTTATGTCAGAGGGGACAGCAATGGGTTGCAATCAAATCCTGGACCGTTATATCGAGCAGTTGATCGAAACCTCTACGCCGCAGGCGCCGGCTTGGAATATCGAAAAGATTCGCGCCGGCAAGGAGAACACCTGGAACTATATCGACGGCTGCATGATCAAGGCGCTCATCGAGCTGTACGAGATCACGGGTGAGCAGCGCTACCTGACCTTTGCCGATGACTACATCGATTTCTTTGTCCAGGACGACGGTACCATCAAGCATTACAACCCGCAGGATTACAACCTCGATAACGTTAATGCGGGCAAAACCCTCTACAAGCTCTATGACCTGGTGGGCAAGCCCAAGTATCGCGCCGCCATGGATACCATCTATCGTCAGCTCGAAACCCAGCCGCGTACCAAAGAGGGCGTGTTTTGGCACAAGGCCGTCTACCCCAACCAGATCTGGCTCGATGGCATGTATATGGCCCAGCCGTTCTACATGCAGTATGAGCTGAGCTTCCACAACCGTCGTGCCTGCTCGGACAGCTTCCATATGTTCCAGGTCGTGCATGACCTGATGCGCAACCCCCTCAACGGTCTGTACTATCACGCTTACGATGCGAGCCGCAAACAGTTCTGGTGCGACCCGGTCACCGGCCTTTCGGCTAACTTCTGGCTGCGCGCCGAGGGCTGGTTTGCCATGGCACTCATCGATACCTGGGAGCTCATGCCGCCTTCGATGTCAGCCGAGAAGGACGAGATTCGCAAGATGTTCCACGACCTGATCGACGCCATGCTGCCGTATCAGGACGAGAAGACCGGCATGTGGCATCAGGTCATCAACCTGCCCAATATCGCCCCCAACTACCTGGAGGAGTCTGGTAGCGCGATTTTTGCCAATGCCATCATGAAGGGCGTGCGTCTGGGCGTGCTGGGCGAGCGTTACTACCAGTACGGCCGTCGCGCCTTCGACGGCATCTGCGAGACCTGCCTGTCTGAGCATGATGGTCAGCTGGCGCTTGACAACATCTGCCTGGTCGCGGGCTTGGGCAACACCGCGCACCGCGAGGGCACGTTTGATTACTACATGAGCGAGCCCGTGGTCAAAAATGATGCAAAGGGTGTGGCGCCGCTGGTGCTTGCCTATATCGAGACCATGCATCACGACAAGCTGGCCGGTAAACGCGATCCGCTTGCCCCCTCGGGCGTGTGCTCCATCGAGGACCCGTTTGGCGGATACACCCCGGGCATCAACGCTCATAAGGGATGTGAATAACGTGGGGGCTATTACTCCGGGTGTACGTTTGCACGACCTTCCGCAGGGGACTGTCGAGGAACGCATTCGCATGGCGGGAGAGCTGGGCTTTTCGTGCATTCAGCTGCCGAGCAAGGTGCTCTACGCATCGATGGGGATCGATCGAGGCGGCCTGACCCGCGAGCTTGCCGACCATTTGCGTGCGGTGCTCGACGAGGCAGGCGTTTCGGTCGCCGTGCTCGGCTGTTATAAGAATCTGGCGACGCCCGATCGCCAACAACTCATGGATAACTTTGCCGAGTACGAGGCGTGCTTGAACTTTGCCCAGATGCTCGGCGGATGCCCGGTTGGCACCGAGACCGGTCGCCCCAATGCGCAGAACCGTGTCGCGGACGACCGCATGACCGACGAGGCGCTCGATGCGTTTGCAGACGGACTTGCACACGTCTGCGATCGGGCCGAGGCCGTGGGCGGGCAAATACTGATCGAGCCCGGTTGGAACGAGACCGTTAACACGCCAGATCGCTGCCGTGAGGTGCTGGAGCGCGTCACAAGCCCGTCGCTCGGCGTGATCTACGACCCGGTGTCGCTGCTGCACCCCAGCGTCGTTGACGAAGCGCAGGAAATCACAGCGCGCATGCTCTACTTATGCGGCAGTAAGATCCGCGTGCTGCACGCCAAGGATTTTGAGG
Organism: uncultured Collinsella sp.; assembly: GCA_900545665.1. GTDB lineage: Bacteria > Actinomycetota > Coriobacteriia > Coriobacteriales > Coriobacteriaceae > Collinsella. The sequence continues at coordinate 13,729 of UQZU01000001.1, read as the reverse complement.
TCGTTGATAACGAGGACGAAGCCGGTTGGTGCGACGGTACGGGTTCACGCCTGGTGTGCCACGGCGTGGGCGAGACGGGTCGCTATGACTTTGAGCCCGTGGTGGCCTGGGCTGCCGCCGCCTGCCCTGGGATTCCCTGCGTGGTCGAGAACAGCGTGCCGGCGACGGCGGCTGACTGCCTGGCGACACTCGAGCACATGTCCGCTCGCTGCGGGGCTTCGCATCGCGAGTTATAGCATTGGCTTTTGCCGTGTCGGCAGATTGAGATTACCTGTATGGGGGCGGCGGTGAAGGGTCTTTATCGTCGCCCCATTGGATTGCATTAAAAAGGGGAGTTGCGTGGCTATCCACATTGTCGAAGAGGCGAATCGTTGCCTGGGTTGTAAAAGGGCGTTCTGCCAGATTAAGGGCTGCCCGGTTCAGACGCCTATTCCTCAGGTCATCGACCTGTTCAAGCTGCGTCGTCTAGAAGAGGCGGGCGAGCTGCTGTTCCAGAACAATCCCATGAGCGCGGTCTGCTCCGTGGTGTGCAACCATTCGGGCCAGTGCGAGGGTGCTTGCATTCAGGGCCGTAAGGGCACACCCGTGCATTTTTCGAGCATCGAGCACTACATCTCCACAGCGTATTTAGATCGTAAGGAGTGGACGCCCGCGCCGTCGTGTGGCAAACAGGTTGCTGTGGTCGGTTCCGGTCCCGCCGGTATTACCGTGGCCATTAAGATGGCCCAGCTGGGTTGCGCCGTCACCGTTTTTGAGCAGCGGCCCGAGATCGGCGGCGTGCTGGAGTACGGTATCCCCGAGTTCCGTCTGCCGCGCTCGCTCGTGCAAAAGTACCGCCACGTGATGTGCTCGCTCGGCGTGCGCGTTCGCCCCTCGACCACCATCGGCGGTGCGCTCCACATCGACGACCTGCTGCGCGACGGCTACGATGCGGTCTTTGTCGGTACTGGTACCTGGCGAGCTCGAAAGCTGGGTATTCCCGGCGAGTCGCGCGGCAACGTGCTGTTTGGCATCGACTACCTCGTTGACCCCACGAGCGTGGCGATCGGGCAGAACGTGGCGGTTATCGGCGCCGGCAATGTGGCCATGGATGTTGCCCGCACGGCCCTGCGCTCGGGTGCTCGCAAGGTTACCGTGTACGCCCGATCGCGCCATATCTCTGCCATCGATGACGAGGTGGAGCTGACCGAGCTTGACGGTGCCGAGATTGTGTGCGGCAAGGCGATCTGCGCCATCGACGACAACGGTCCGGTGTTCGAGACGGCTATCTTTGACGAGGACAACAACGTGGTGGGCTACGAGGAAGAACTCGACCACGTGTCCGCCGACACGGTTGTGATTGCGGCGTCTCAAGTGCCCAAGGACAAGCTCGTGCTTACAACGGGCGGTCTGGAGACCGACCATCGCGGCCTGCTTTCGGTCGACGAGTATGGCATGACTACCGTGCCTGGCGTCTTTGCCGCCGGCGACGTGGTCAACGGCCCGCTCACCGTGGTTCATGCCGTGGCAGGCGCCAAGCTCGCCGTCGAAGGCATGACTGCCTATTTGGGTCTCTAACACATCCCATCCATTAGTTGCGGTGAAATACGGACTGTTTTGGCTATCAAAGGCCTTATCTACTCCGTATTCCACCACAACTTTTGTGGGGATCGGATTAAAGGCGGGGGAGTGCGAGCGGGTACGGACGCGGCGGTTGCTGATACAATAGGGGAATCAGCAAGTGCCGCCACGCGGCTCAAACGAAAGGAAGCCTGTATGGAGTCCTCCGCCTATCCGATGCTCTTTAGCCCCATCAAGGTTGGTACGACCGAGGTCAAGAACCGCGTCTTTATGCCGCCGGTATCCACCAACCTGGCCGACCACGGCTATGTGACCGACGATTTGGTCGATCACTATCGTGCTCGTGCCAAGGGCGGCGTGGGCCTCATCATCACCGAGGTCGTGACCGTCGAGCCCACCTATACCTACCTGCCAGGCGATATGTGCTGCTACGACGACACGTTTATCCCCGGCTGGGAAAAGCTCGCCGCGGCCGTCCACGAGTATGGCTGCAAGATCATGCCGCAGCTCTTCCACCCCGCCTACATGGCCTTTAACATTCCGGGCACGCCGCGCCTGATCGCTCCGTCCTTTGTGGGCCCGTCTTACGCCCGCGAGGCACCGCGCCCCATCACGGTCGACGAGATTCACGAGCTCACGCATCAGTTTGGCGACGCTGCCGTGCGTATGCAGAAGGCTGGCGTCGATGGCGTCGAGGTCCATGCGGCACACGCCCACGGCATGCTCGGCGGCTTTTTGACTCCGCTCTACAACAAGCGTACCGACGAGTATGGCGGCTCGCTCGACGCCCGTATGCGCTTCTTGCTCGAGGTCATCGCCGAGATTCGCGAGCGCTGCGGCAAGGACTTTATCATCGACGTCCGCATCTCGGGCGATGAGTACACCGATGGCGGCCTGACCCTCAACGACATGATCTACGTCTCGCGTCGCCTGGAGAAGGCCGGCGTCGACATGATTCATGTGTCGGGCGGCACCACCATCAAGCGCGGTTCCGCGATTCCCGCCGCCGGTACCCAGCAGGCCTCGCACGCTGCCTGCTCGCGCGAGATCAAAAAGCACGTCAACATTCCCGTCGCCACCGTCGGACGTATCAACGAGGCCTGGATTGCCGAGGAGCTGATCGAGGACGGTGCCGCCGACATCTGCATGATGGGCCGCGCCAATCTGTGCGATGCCGAGTTCTGCAACAAAGCCGCTGCCGGCAACGCCGACGACATCCGCCCCTGCATTGGCTGCCTGCGCTGCCTGAACGGCATTATGTTTGGCAAGCGCATCTCCTGCACCGTCAACCCCGATGTTGAGCGCGACGAGGCCGGCTACGAGCCTGCCGCCGAGGCCAAGAACGTACTGGTTGTGGGCGCTGGTCCTGCGGGCATGGAGGCAGCCTACATTGCCGCCAAGCGCGGCCACAACGTGGTGCTCGTGGATAAGCAGGACGAGCCGGGCGGCGAGATGCGCATCGCAGCCGTTCCGCCGGCAAAGCAGGAACTCACCCGTGTGATCAAGTATCAGTATCGTCGTCTGGCCGAGGCCGGCGTGAAGTGCGTATTTGGCACCGAGCTTACTGCCGAGGACATTCAGCGCGACTACGCCGGCTACGAGGTCGTCCTGGCTTATGGCGCCGAGCCCATCGTTCCGGCCTTCATGCAGGGCTTTAAGCAGGTTATGACGGCCGACGACCTGCTGGGCGGCAAGGCTTTCCCGGGCAAGAAGATCGTCATCGTCGGCGGCGGCACCGTCGGCTGCGAGACGGCCGATTACCTGGCCCCGCTGGTCAACGACCTCTCGCCGGCCAATCGCGATGTCACCGTTATCGAGATGACCAAGACGCTCGCCGCCAACGAGGGCGGCGCCGGTCGCGCGGTGCTCATCACGCGCATGCTCTCAAAGGGCGTCCACGTGCTGACCGAGGCCAAGGTGACCGAGATTACCGAGGATGCCATCAGCTACGAGAAGGACGGCGAGGTCCACACCATCGCCGATGCCGATACGCTGGTGCTTGCCATGGGCTATCGTCCCAATACCAAGCTGGCCGACGACCTTGCCGCTGCCGGCGTTGCCACCCACGTGCTGGGCGATGCCAACAAGTGCGGCAACATCCGCGACGCTATCGGCGATGGCTACAAGGTTGCCTGCGAGCTCTAGTCAACTCCTTGATGCATGGGGGACCTGTCTCCGCGGCGTCAGTCGGTAAATAGCAAAAAGCGACGGCCGTCCCGTACGTGGGACGGCCGTCGCTTGCGTTAGTTGCAATAGGTCGTGCGATTAGAGCCCCAGGAGCTCCTTGACCTTGGCGATGATGGCCTCGTCGGTGGCGTTGGCAAAGAAGTACTCCTGGAAGTGCTCGCCGGCAAGTGCGCCCTTCACCAGGTCCTGATCGATCTCGCCCAGGACGTCGACGAGCGGACGCATGGTCACAGCGCGCACGCCGTCGAGGATCTTCTTGTTGCGCTGCTCGGGCTCAACACGCTCGGCAGGATAGCCGTTGCCCGAACCAAAGCCAAAGAGCTTCTCGAAGGTGTACTCGAGGTTGAGCTCCTGGCCCCAGCCGTTCTTAAGAGCGAAGGGCATGGCGACGGCGTTGCCATCGTTGACCTGGGCAAAGGTGTAGGCGTCGAGCGGGTCGGCAACGTGGCCGCACAGCACGCCGGGGAAGGAGTTGCAGGCGAGCATGGCGCCCTCGCCGGTGCCGCAGCCGGTCACGACGTAGTCGGCAGCGCCGGAGTTGAGCAGCACGGCGGCAAGGATGCCGTTCTGCACGTAGGTGAGGGGCTTGGAGTCGGCGTCGGCATACATACCATAGTTAAAGACGGTGTGCCCCATGGGCTCGACAACCTTCTTAAGGGCAGCCTCGATCATGGGGTTCTTGGAGTTCTGAGAGTTCTCATTGATCAGAGCGATTTTCATGATAGATAACCTTCCACTATTTTCTAAATTAATTGTTAGTTATGTTGCGTGGCATCTCCAACAGAGAGGCTGCTCTGCGGGCGGTGGACGATAAGGTCTGTCGCCTCGCCCAGACGTCTTACTGCGGTTGCTTGCCGATGTAGGCCAAGATTCCACCGTCGACGTAGAGGATGTGGCCGTTGACGAAGTTCGATGCATCGGAAGCCAAGAACACGGCGGGGCCCTTCAGATCCTCGGGCGTGCCCCAACGGGCGGCCGGCGTCTTGGCAATGATGAACTGGTCAAACGGGTGGCGGCTGCCGTCGGGCTGCGTCTCGCGCAGGGGTGCGGTTTGCGGTGTGGCGATGTAGCCGGGTCCAATGCCGTTGCACTGGATATTGGCCTCGCCAAACTCCGAGCAGATGTTCTTGGTGAGCATCTTGAGTCCGCCCTTGGCGGCGGCATAGCCGGCGATGGTCTCGCGACCCAGCTCGCTCATCATCGAGCAGATGTTGATGATCTTGCCGTGGCCCTTGGCGATCATGCCGGGCAGGCAGGCCTTGGACACGATAAACGGTGCGTTGAGGTCAATATCGACGACACGACGGAAGTCCTCGGCGCTCATGTCGAGCATCGGGGTGCGCTGAATGACGCCGGCGTTGTTGACCAGGATATCGGGCGTGGTACCAAAGTCGGCCTCGATCTTGGCGATGAGCTCGGCGACGACGGCCTCGTCGGTGACGTCTGCCACGTAACCATGGGCCTCAAAGCCCAGCTCGCGGTAGTGCTTCTCGGCCTCGGCTACCTTGTCGGCGTGACGTGCGTTAAAGGCGATCTTGGCGCCGGCCTCTCCGAGCGCCTCGGCGATGGCCATGCCAATGCCATAGGTGGCGCCGGTTACGAGCGCGACCTTGCCATCCAGGCGGAAGCTGTCCATAAGATCAGACATAGCGATCCTTTCAAAAGAAACGTTCATCTATATAAGTCTTGCTTTTCATACAAGGTCAGTATAGGAGAAGAGGAGGATTTAAAAATCAGATTCTCCTAAAATCAGGTGAACGTTCACTTTTAAAAGGTAAACGGTGATCCCGCCCTTGCCGCGCGGACGTTTATTCGCTCTGTTCCTGCGTGCCCTCTGCGATCATGTTGCGGTTGTACACCAGATGCAAATACATCGCGTCGTGCGCCGCGGTGGGGTTGCGCGCGGCGATGGCATCGGCCACACCACGGTGGGTGCGGATGGTCTCCTCAACCAGCTTTTTGCCGGTCACGTCAATAAACAGGGGGACAGATGCCTTGAGCACGCCCATCAGGCGGGGGACAACGAGGTTGCCGCAGCTTTCGGCAATGGCATTGTGGAACGCGGTGTCGGCGGCGGAGTAATCCTCACCGGCCTCGGCCAGGTGCTCGGATTCGTCGCAGAGCTCTTTGATACAGATGACCTGGTCGTTGGTTGCGTGCTCGGCCGCCATGCGCGCCATCTGCGGCTCGATCATAAAGCGCACCTCGAGTAGGTCGCGCGCCAGACGCTGCTTGTCGTCGATAAAGGTAAAGCCCAGCGGGTCGTCGGCAACGCCGGGGTTTGACGCCACATAGGTGCCCGAACCTTGCTTAATGCGCACGATATTGCGCGACTGCAGCAACTTCATGGCCTCGCGAACAGTGCTCCTGCCGGCACCCAAGTGCTCGACCAGCACGGTTTCCTTAGGCAGACGATCTCCTTGCTCAAGGTGTTCATCCAGAATCAATTGAATGATTTTCTCCGATATTTGCTCGGGGAGTCCCGATTCGGCGCGGGCCATAGCTATACCTTTCATTACAAAATTCATCTGAGCTATTTTAGCGCACCACGGATGCGATATTGGCCGCTGGATTTGAGTCGGGCGGCTTAGATATACCGTTCGCAGCGCAAATACGACCGTTTACCAAATACATCAGATGTATTTCGAACAAATTTCAAAATGAAACATCAGACCATTCCAAAACACGCTATAGTCATCAGACGAATTCAAAAGGTCTGATGAATTGGAGGAAAGATGTCAGACCCAACGTTTATGGCTGATCCCACCAGGCTGGTCATCGCCGCCATCGTGGGCATCGCGCTGCTGCTTGCGCTCATCATCAAGTTCAAGCTGCACCCCGTGCTGTCGATGATGGTCTCGGCGCTCGTGATCGGTATCGGTGCCGGCATGCCGCTCGACATGGTGGCAGACACCGTCACCAAGGGCGTGGGCACCACGCTGCAAAACATCGCCCTGCTCATTGGCCTGGGATCGATGTTTGGCCAGATTTTGGAGGAGAGCGGCGGCGCCAAGAAGATCGCCCAGACCTTCATTGATACCTTTGGCCAGGGCCACTCCAGCTGGGCGCTGGGCATCACCGGTTTGGTCATCGGCACTACGGTGTTCTTTGAGGCCGGCGTGGTCGTTTTGATTCCGCTTGCGTTTAGCGTGGCATCGCAGACCAAAAAGTCGACGCTCTACTATGGCATCGCGCTGCTCGCGGGACTTGCCGCTGGCTATGCGTTTGTGCCGCCATCGGCCGGGTCGGTTCTGGTCGCCGGCACGCTCGGTGTCGACCTGGGCACCATGATCCTCGTCGGTATCCCCACCGCCTTCATCGCCATGGCGGTAGCCGGCGTCGTGTGGGGCCGCAACGTGGGCGGCCGCATCTTTACGGACGTTCCCGAGCATTTCACTTCCGCCGAGGGGGCGAGTGACGACAAGGAGCTTCCCTCCTTTGGCATGGTGCTCGCGATCGTGCTCACGCCGCTTTGCCTAATTCTGCTTGGCACGCTGTCTTCTTACATCTCCATGCCCGGGCAGGTCGCCTCAATCCTTGCCTTCCTGGGCAAGCCGTTCGTCGCTTTGACGCTCGCCACGCTCGTTGCGATGTATCTGTTGGGCGCGCGCCGCGGCTACTCCGGCGCCGAGCTCAAGGCCTTGCTCGACCGCTCTCTTAAGCCCGTCGGCATGATCTTGCTGGTTATCGCCTGTGGCGGCGTCATTCGCTGGATGCTGCAGGACTGCGGCTTGGGGCAGGTTATCGGCCCTGTGCTCGAGGCCTCACCACTGCCTTTGGTGGTCGTTGCCTTTTTGATTGCCGTCATGGTGCGTGCCTCTGTCGGCAGCTCCATCGTCGCTATGACCATGGCATCGGGCATTATGGCCGCCATGCCCGCGGTTGCAGGAGCCTCGGTGCTCATGCGTGCCGCTATCTGTCTTGCTATCTGCGGCGGTGCCACGGCCCTCTCGCACGTCAACGATGCCGGTTTTTGGATGTGCTCCTCGTTCCTGGAGATTGACGAGAAGACAACCCTCAAGTCCTGGACCGTTATGGAGACGCTCATCGGCCTTTCGGGTCTTGCCTGCGCCCTGGTGATTTCGTTCTTCGCCTAGTTCGCGTAGCTAAGCATCTTTCACCGAGTGCATCGCTCGGTACCCATTTTCACCTGATTCATTAACCAACGATTGGTACAACCGTTCAAACCAAAAGAGGAGAGCATTATGGACGAGAAGACCAAGGCACAGATTCAGCAGGAGGCAGCCGACCTGGTTGCCAAGCTGCAGCCGCGTTCTGGCAAGTTCCGCACCATCAGCCCCGAGATGGACCCGCTGCGTCTGGGCTCCGGCTGGACGATCGAGGACCTGGACAAGCCGCAGGTCATCATCGAGTCGACCTTTGGCGATTCGCACCCGGGTTCTGCCGGCCTGTTCGAGCTGGTCGAGGAGGTCCGTGCCGGCGTTGCCGAGGCTGGCGGTCACGGTGCCCGTTACTTCTGCACCGATATCTGCGACGGCGAGGCCCAGGGCCACGACGGCATTAACTACTCGCTGCCCAGTCGCGACATGATCGCCAACATGATCGAGATTCATGCCAAGGCCACCCCGTTCGACGCCGGCGTCTTTGTCGCCAGCTGCGATAAGGGCCTGCCTGCGAACCTCATGGCCATGGGTCGCATCAACATCCCCTCCATCGTCGTTACCGGCGGCGTCATGGATGCCGGCCCCGATCTGTTGACCCTGGAGCAGCTCGGCGCGATTTCCGCCCGCTACGAGCGCGGCGAGATCTCTCGCGAGGAGCTTGAGTTTGCCAAGCACAACGCATGTCCCAGCTGCGGCGCCTGCTCCTTTATGGGCACCGCGTCGACCATGCAGGTTACCGCCGAGGCCCTGGGCCTTATGCTCCCCGGCACGGCCCTGCTGCCCGCAACCAGCTCCGATCTGCGTGAGTTTGCGCGCGAGGCTGGCCGTCAGTCCGTGTGGCTCTCCGAGCACAACCTGTGCCCCCGCGACATCGTGACCAAGGAATCCTTCGAGAACCTCATCATGGTCCACGGCGCCATCTCCGGTTCCACCAACTCGCTGCTGCACATTCCCGCGATCGCCCGCGAGTTTGGCATCGAGATGTCCGCCGACGATTTCGATCGCCTGCACCGTGGCGCCCACTACCTGCTCAACGTTCGCCCCGCAGGCGAGTGGCCGGCGCAGTTCTTCTACTATGCGGGCGGCGTGCCGCGCATTATGGAGGAGATCAAGTCGATGCTCCACCTCGACGTTATGACCGTCACCGGCAAGACTCTCGGCGAGAACCTCGAGGACCTCAAGAACAACGGTTACTACGAGAAGTGCGGTCGTTACCTTGAGAAGTGGAATCTCAAGCGCGAGGACATCATCCGTCCGTTTGACCAGGCCTTCGGCACCGACGGTTCCATCGCCATCCTCCACGGCAATCTTGCTCCCGAGGGCGCGGTCGTCAAGCACACCGTCGTTCCGCGCGAGATGTTCCAGGCCACGCTTAAGGCACGTCCGTTCGACTGCGAGGAGGACGCCATTCACGCCGTCCTGACGCATGAGGTCAAGCCCGGCGATGCCGTTATCATTCGCTATGAGGGCCCCAAGGGTTCCGGAATGCCCGAGATGTTCTACACCACTGAGGCTATCGCCAGCGATCCCGAGCTGGGTGCGAGCATTGCCCTGATCACCGATGGCCGCTTCTCCGGCGCCTCCAAGGGCCCGGCTATCGGTCACGTTTCGCCCGAGGCTGCCGTGGGCGGCCCGATTGCCCTGATCGAGGAAGGTGATCTGATCCAGATCAACATCCCCGAGCGCTCGCTGTCCATCGTGGGCATCGCCGGCAAGGAGATGGAGCCGGCTGAGGTCGACGCCGTCCTGGCCGAGCGCCGAGCCGCTTGGAAGCCCAAGGCTAATCGTTACACCTCCGGCACGCTCAAGTTCTTTACCGAACATGCAGTTTCAGCCATCCAGGGTGGCTACATGGAGTAGCGTCCGTGCGCATCGATTCCCTCTCATAGATGTGCGGCACAAAGAGCCCCGAGTTCAGCCACGTCACCGGGGCGCGTTGTTCAGCGCCGCCGGGGCGCTCCGCTCAAACGACAAGAGACGTCTTACGCAAGCGCCCACGCCCGTGGATAAAACCACGGGCGTGGGCGCTTCACTTTATTCCCAGCCGCTTTATTCCCAGCCCTTCCACACGTCAGGCTCGTAGCCAACGGTTGCCTGGCGGCCGTTGCGAACGATGGGCTCACGAAGAATCTGCTGGTTATCGAGCACCTTTTCGAACTTCTGGTCGGCAGCAAGATACTGTACGAGCGCAACCGTGTCGGCATCTTTCGCCTTTGGATCGATCACAGCGTCGATCCCGCCGACGGCGCGCGCCACGCTTTCGAGCTCGCCTTTGCTCATCCCCTTTTCCTTCAAGTCGATGAACTGGAACTTCACACGACGTTCCTTGAAATAGCGCTGCGCCTTCTTAGTATCGAAGCTTTTCTTCGTGCCGAATATCTGGATGTTCATACGTACCGCCTTCGCTCAATTCTCGTCCGTCCATGATACGACAAGGGAGCCGAGCAAAAACAGAGCAGGCGGAGATGGAGGAGGACGGCGACCGACCGTCGGCAAGAGTCGGCCGGATCGGACTGGCGCCCAGCGCGCGCCGGCGACACGCTCGCAGCTGCACACATAGCCGATGTACAAGCTCGCCGCGGCGTTCCCTCGCCCCGCGGTGTGGCGATAGAGAAGCACGCCACCCGTCAACGATGGCGCCTCGGTGAAGAAAATCAACGTCTGGGTTACATCCCTTGAAAGGGGCGAAGACGGCTGCTAGAATACCTCCCCGCTATGAAGGATTTGACCAAAGCATACATCGCAATTCGGCGGCCCCTGGTATACGGGGCCTCTCCTGTTGTTCCCCAAGTGCGCTCTGAGCAGCCGCTTTCTTCCTGTCGTATCTGATGCACGCATAGCACGTGCATGTTATTTCGCCCGTGGGCCGGCGCGCCTTCGGCGAAGAATCGAATAGATACGAAGGAAGCTTATGTCTGATAATTGTACGGTCGCGCCCGCCAATGGGCGCATTACCGGTACCCAGATCCGCATCGTCGCGGTCGTCGTCCTGGGTGCCTTCTTGGCGCTACTGAACCAAACGGTGATGTCGCCTGCGCTGCCGGTCATCATGTCCGATTTCGCCATCGATGCCTCGACTGCCCAGTGGATCATGTCCATATACCCGCTGGTGAGCGGCATCATGGTCCCCGTTTCGGCGTTCCTTATCGACAAGTTCAGCACCCGCGCGCTATTCTTCGGGGCGACGCTGGTGTTCGCGCTGGGCACGCTGCTGTGCGCCGCAGCCCCTGATTTCCTGTTCCTCATCATCGGTCGCGTGTTGCAAGCGGCGGGCTCAGGCGTGCTCATGCCGCTTGTCTCGGTGGTTCCCATGCTGGTGTTCCCCGTCGAGAAACGAGGAACGGCTATGGGCATGGCGGGCATCGTCATGTCGGCGGGTCCCGCGGTCGGCCCCGTCGTAGGCGGTGCGGTGATCGACACGTACGGCTGGCGCACCATGATCGGCGCCATCGTCCCCCTCGCAATTCTCGTGCTGGTGCTGGGCGTGTTCATGCTGAAAAACGTGGGCGAGCTGAAGAACCCCAAGCTCGACCTGCCCTCGGTCGTCCTCTCCACCATCGCCTTCGGCGGACTTCTCTACGGGTTCTCGAGCGCCTCGTCGATGGGTTGGGGCAACCCCGTGGTGCTCGGCTCGATCGTCGCGGGTGTCGTGTGCTTGGTGCTGTTCGTCGTACGCCAGGGCAAAATCGAGGACCCGCTGCTTCAACTGGGCACGCTCAAGACGCGCGAGTTCCGCGTGGCCGCCATCATCGTCACGCTCATCAACGCCGCAAGCCTGGTCACCAACACGCTGTTGCCGTTGCTGCTGCAAACCTCGCTTGGCGCTTCGGCCTTCGAAACCGGTATGGCCATGCTTCCCGCCGCGGCGGTGGGCATCATCATCAGCCCTATCTCCGGCGTGGTGTTCGACAAGTTCGGTCCGCGTGCCATCTCGATCGTCGGCCTGGCCCTCATGACCGGCGCCCTGTTCCTGCTCTCGCTTTCGACGGTAAACACGCCCATCTTGGTGGTTGCGCTGTTCTGCATGCTGCAGTCCGCCGGCCAGTCGCTCGCGAACATGCCGGTGAACACATGGGGTGTCAATGCCTTGAAAAATGACATGATCGCCCACGGCAACGCCATCGCGAACACCGGCCGCCAGGTCGCCGGCGGTTTGTGCACGGCGCTCATCATCACGGTCATGACAAGCGTCACCGCGTCGGTCGGCGTCGATGCGAGCATCCAAGTAGCCACCGCCGTGGGCGCGGGCGTCGCTTACAAGGTGTGCGCGGCAATCGGCCTCGTTTCCCTTATCTGCGCCATATTCAGCGTGCGCACCAAGAAAACCGCACCGAAAACGAAGGAGGCATAAGCGATGTCCGAGATTCTGTCCGAGCGCATCCCGCTCGAGCTCGAGGGGACGCCCGTTTCGAGCATCATGATTGAAGAGCCGTTCACCTGCACGCAGGATTGCACGATTTCCGACGTGGTGCGCATGCTCGCCGAAAACGAGGTGAGCAGCATGCCCGTAATCGATGAGCGCAACCAGGTGGTCGGGTTCATCTCCGACGGCGATGTCATGGGAGCCATCGCGCAGCATCGCGCTCACACCATCTTCACGGGCGGCGACGCGTCCATGCTGTACTTCGACGATCAGAGCCTTGAGCAGCGCATCGAAGACCTGAAGGATCGCTGCGTCATGGATTTCGCGACGCGCCAGGTAGTGTGTGCCCGTCCCGAGCAGAGCATCGCCCGCGTCGCCGCGCTGCTGGCGAAGAAGAAGTTCAAGAAGCTTCCTGTGGTTGATGACGAGGGCAAACTCGTGGGGGTCATCCGCCGCTCCGCCATCACCAAATACATCTTCGGCATCCTTTTCCAATAGGGGCAGGTCGCACTTGAGGCGAACATCTCGAGGCATCGAGCCAGCAACTGGACCAGACAACCTTGACACGCACGCGCTTTCCCTCGATGCTTCGGTAAGGGGAGCTGCGAAAATCGCAGCACGGGTGATCGGCGCCGCGCCCCCGAAGGCAAAAGCGAACACGGGAGCGATACGATGGGAAAAGTCCTGGACGAAGATTTGGTTTATGAGACTCTCTCCGTCGTGGCAGAGATTCCGGCGGGATGCGTCGCCTCGTACGGTCAGATAGCGCGCCTCATCGGCAGGGAGAAAAACTCTCGCCTGGTCGGAGCGGTGCTGAGCGAGGCGGATCGCTACGGCGATTATCCCTGCCACCGCGTCGTCAACCACGCGGGACGCCTCGCGCCAAACTTCCCCGACCAGCGAGCACTACTGACGGAGGAAGGAGTCGCCTTCCGAGACAACGGCTGCGTCGACATGAAAAAGCACCAGTGGAACGAGTAGCCAGGCAGCGTAGCGTCGAAAGGAGCGACGCCACGGGGAACGACCTGCGCCCCGCCGCCGGACAACCTATGGCAAAGTGACACGTCCCACAAAGAGCGGCGCACCAGTACGAGACACGACCGCGACGTAAAAAGACCCTATGATACTCGTAAGCATCTATCTGATTGCCCGCCTCGAGGTACCCAAAGAACGAGAGATGCCGAAACCCCTAGACAAAGAAAAAGGTCGGGAGCTTTTATGCTTCCGACCTGAAGTTTCATGGTCGCGGGGGGGCGGATTTGAACCACCGACCTTCGGGTTATGAGGTCGCTACGACGTTGTTTCATTCAGACATTTCGACCCAAATTGAAGTCAATATAACTTCAGGTCATTTGATGTTTTCATAGATTTACGAAAGAAAAGTACGCGGAATAATTCGACCCAAATTCGACCCACAACGAGCTTGAAAGCGGTCAGGCGGAGCACTGTCTCTTATACACATCTCCGAGCCCACGAGACTACGCTGCATCTCGTA